>NZ_UGTA01000001.1:1200000-1800000 GCF_900454895.1 Phocoenobacter uteri
ATTTCACTCTACGAAGGAATGAACGATCACAAATTACTACCATACTTAGAAAAAATGAATTTATCTAATGATTCACACTTTTTGGTGCTTCATCAGCGTGGTTCTCATATGCCTTATGGAAAATATTTAACCGAAGAGGAAAAAATCTTTAAGGGTAATACCCCTTTGGATAACTACGATAGCACCGTTTATAATACAGATTTATTTATCAAAAAAGTATTTGAATTTTTACAAAAACAGCCAAATGATGACTGGGTACTCATCTACACATCAGATCACGGTCAAAATGTATCAAATAAAGTTTATAATCAAGGAACAAATATTGGAGCAAACTACACTGTTCCAGTCTTTATTTACACCCCAAATAAAGCCTTAAAACAGACAATTGATAAACAATTTGAACAATGTAAAAAACTTATTCATCATCAACTCGCAACCTTTATTATCAACACATTAGGTTATGATATGCCGATCAGCGATTGTAAAACTGGTGTAATAAATTCAGGAATGCTAAGTGGCGATGAAGGTTACTTGAAAATTTCTGATGATAAAATAGAACAAGTTTATCCAACAAAAAACTAATCTCAAAAATAAGGGAAGATTCACTTATCTTCCCTTAAATCTCTCTTATTTTAACTTGAAATATTCAAAACAAGCCCCATAATAGAGCAATATAATTAAAATTTAATATAGAGTTTATTATGGCGATGAAAAAAGAGAGTTTTGATTTGCCACTACTTCCATTAAGAGATGTAGTGGTTTTTCCATTTATGGTAATGCCTTTATTTGTAGGGCGAGAAAAATCAATCAAAAGTTTACAAGTAGCAATGGATAATAATAAGCAATTATTTTTAACCACTCAAAAAGATCCAAGTAATGAAGATCCAAAAATAGATGATATTTATGATGTGGGGGTGATTGCTAACATTATTCAAATGCTAAACCTACCAGATGGTACTGTAAAAGTCTTAGTTGAAGGGCAACACCGTGCCAAAATCAAACATACCAATGAAACACCAGAAGGAATTTTTGCAACAGTTGAACCACTCATTTCAGACGAAATCTATGATGAAAAAGAGTTGAAAGCAATTTCAAAGGCTACCTTATCTGAGTTTGAAAATTATGTAAAAAACAATAAAAAAGTACCCGCTGAAATTCTACCAAAATTACAAAAAATTACCTTTGAAGAGCGTTTAGCGGATACGATGGCAGCAAATTTAGTTGCCCCAGCAAAACAAAAACAAAAACTGCTAGAAACCATCGATCTTATTCCGCGTTTTGAAGCTTTGCTGATTGCAATGGCAACGGAGATTGATACCCTTGAAACAGAAAGCCGTATTCGTAACCGTGTAAAACAGCAGATGGAAAAAAATCAGCGTGATTACTATTTGAATGAGCAAATTAAAGCCATTCAAAAAGAGTTAGGCAATGGCGAAGAACAAGAAGCAAGTGAATTAGAACAACTTAAACAAAAAATTGATGAGGCTAAAATGCCAGCAGAAGCAAAAGAAAAAGCGGATGCTGAATTTAAAAAGCTAAAACTAATGCCACAAGGCTCTGCGGAGGCAACGGTGGTACGTGGTTATATTGATTGGCTGTTACAAGTGCCGTGGAGCAAGCGGTCAGTTGTGAAGAAGAATTTGCAAAAAGCCCAAGAGGTCTTAGATCAAGATCATCACGGTTTAGAGCGAGTAAAAGAGCGAATTTTAGAATATTTAGCGGTGCAAACTCGCTTAAATAAATTAAAAGGTCCAATTTTATGTTTAGTCGGTCCTCCAGGTGTGGGGAAAACCTCATTGGGACAATCTATTGCGAATGCAACAGGGCGTAAATATGTTCGAATGGCATTAGGTGGCGTGCGTGATGAAGCAGAAATTCGTGGACATCGCCGCACTTACATCGGTTCAATGCCAGGTCAGTTAATTCAAAAAATGGCAAAAGTAGGGGTTAAAAACCCATTATTCTTGCTTGATGAGATTGACAAGATGGCACAGGATATGCGTGGCGATCCTGCTTCTGCATTACTTGAAGTGTTAGATCCTGAACAAAACAAAGCCTTTAACGATCACTATTTAGAAGTAGATTACGATCTTTCTGATGTAATGTTCGTGGCAACCTCAAATTCAATGAATATTCCCTCTGCTCTACTCGACAGAATGGAAGTCATTCGTCTTTCTGGTTATACCGAAGACGAAAAAATGAACATTGCGTTGAAACATTTAGTTGCAAAACAGAAGAAAAACAATGGGTTAAAAGAAAAAGAGTTAACCATTGAGGATAGTGCAATTTTAGACATTATTCGCTATTACACCCGTGAAGCCGGCGTGCGTAGTTTAGAGCGTGAAATTGCCAAAATCTGTCGCAAAGCAGTAAAAAGCCTTGTATTAGATAAAAAATTAAAATCAATTACAGTTAATTCGGATAATCTTAATGATTACTTAGGTGTAAAACGCTTTGATTATGGCAAAATGGATACCCAAAACCGTATTGGTGAAGTAACAGGGCTTGCGTGGACAGAAGTCGGTGGCGATTTGCTCACGATAGAAACAGCCTCCGTTGTTGGTAAAGGTAAATTCTCATTTACAGGTTCACTGGGCGATGTAATGAAAGAATCAATCCAAACAGCAATGGTTGTGGTACGTGCGAGAGCTGAAAAATTAGGAATTGCGAGTGATTTTCACGAAAAACGTGATATTCACGTTCACGTACCTGATGGTGCAACACCAAAAGATGGCCCAAGTGCAGGGATTGCAATGTGTACCGCGTTAATCTCAACCTTAACAGGCAATCCCGTTCGAGCTGATGTAGCAATGACAGGTGAAATTAGTTTACGTGGTAAAGTCTTGCCAATCGGAGGCTTAAAAGAGAAATTATTGGCAGCGCATCGTGGAGGCATTAAAACCGTGATTATTCCAAAAGAGAATGAAAAAGATCTGGAAGAAATCCCTGAGAATGCAAAACAAGCATTGTCAATTTATGCTGTAGAAACCATTGACGAGGTACTAAGTCTAGCCTTAGAAAAAGCGCCACAAGGGATTGAAATTGTGCCTCACTCCCAAATTCAAGTAAAAACCGAAAATTCAGTATCGGTTCAATAACCTACTAAGCGGTGTGATTTTGTAAAAAATTTGCAAAATCACACCGCTTGTTTTTGACTATTCCTAGTAAAAATATCTGTTTTAAAGTAAAATCCCCATAATTATGATTTATTTTTATAAGGTTATCCTGTGCAAAAACGAGATTATGTTCGCCAATCTAAAAAAAGTAATAATAATAGAGTCTTTATTTTTGCTATTATTATCATTCTTCTATTATCAGCAGTATCATTTTTATGGTTTTTAAAAGAAAAAGCGCCTGTGCCTGTTCAAAAAACAGTAATAACTAAGCCAGAACCAAAAGAACAAAGTATTCTACCAAGCCGCCCAGAAGAGCGTTATAGCTACATCCGTGATCTAGAAACCAGAGAAATCGCTGTTGATGATGAGCAGGCTTTCAATAAACTTGCTCAGCTGAATGAGAAACAAAAAGCATTACTAAAAGAGAGAGAATTAGCAGAACAAAGACGCCTTGCTGAAATTGAGCAGGCAAACAATACAGCCTCTGCTACCCCACAAATTAAACCTATTGAAACACCGATTATCCGTATTCAAAAAGAAAGCAAGGTAGATAAAGAGCAAGAAAAACAGCAACGTTTAGAGCAACAGCGTGCCGAAGATGAACGTTTAGCAATTGAACAAAAGAAACTTGAACAACAACGCCAAGCACAAAGAGAACAAGCTAAACAAAACAGTCCTAAACCCACCGCTCGTTTTGGTGTACAGTGTGGTGCATTTAGAAACAGTGATCAAGCAGAAAATATGTATGCTCGCTTATCTATGGCTGGATTTAACGCTCAAGTAATCAAAGGTAATAAGTGGAATAGAGTGATTATTGCACCAATTAACACAAAATCAGAAGCAAAAAAGATCATGCAAAAAGTCAAACCTATCGCAGATTGTATTGTGGTTGGGTTCTAATAAAAACACTATTTTACAATTTAAATAGTATTAAAAAAGTGGGAAAAACCTATGCTATAGTGTTTTAGCCCACTTTTCAAATAACAACTTTTCTTTATGACTAATATCTACGAATTCTGTACTTAGCATAAGATTCAATAAATATTCTATTTGTAATAGCATGATTACTTTCAAAAAAATCAAAGATATTAGTATCTTTAAAAATCATAATATCAAAAGCAAATGGCATACATAGATACAACAGTATCCCTCGGTTTTATCAAATTTCTATTATGTTTATATCAATCTCATTTACTGTCACAATAAAAACTCTTTTTACTCATAGCCTTTCTAATACCTATAAAACTAGTAATAATAAAAATTTCAAATTTTTTCGATTAAGCCTATTTCCCTCATTTTTATTATTAAACAAATCTAAAACAAGCGGTTATATTTTTATCACTTTTTGCAAAAAGATGGGAAGATATGATGAACAATAATCATTGTTTTATAAAATCCTAAAAGATAAAGTCATAAACGGAAATACCCTATAAAAACAAGAGAATATAGTAAATCACAGCATTACAACTTATACTTCTTCATCTTGTTTTTCTAACATTTCCTGTTTTAATTTTCGTGCAATTTCTCTTCCCTTTCTTTGGGCTTCTTTAATTTCCGCCTCACTTAAAATACGATCATCTGCTTCAAAAATACAGCGATATTTAATGCAAGTTTTATATTTTTCACAGTGTTCTTTCAAAATATAATAGTACTGTTCTAAGCGTTTACTTTTACCCCGAGCAATTGCCTTTTTCAATGCTTCTTCTGAAATATCCTTTTCAAGTTCTTCTGATAAAACATCCGCTATTTCTTTATAACTTAAATCAGCAATATTTTTTATTTGAAGGATTTCATCTGCAAACAATTTCATATTCTGTGGCTTTTCCTGTAATGAATCTCCTTCTGTATCTTCTGATAACGGAGAATATTTCAAGTAGAATTGTGATGATAAATTTGTAGGAGTACGGGAAAGATTTTGATATTCATCACTTGATTTCAAGATGTTGATATAGTTGCGTAGCTTACCAACTTTCTCTTTTTTAAATGATTTTAGAAAACTTTTTTTAAACACTGTTTTAAAGTTCTCAAAATCATTTATAAGCTCTTCTTTTTCATAAATAATATCAAATGCTTTCTGTTGAGTCAGCCCCATCTCAGAAAGCATATTTTTTAATTTTTGCTGTAAAAATTCTAACTCTTCGTTAGTTGATTTCACTGACTTGACTCTTAAATACGTTTTGCACATTCCTGATACGTTGTACTTTCAGACTCAAGGAGCTTTGTTACAGCATTCCGTCTTTCAATACATTTTTCCATTTTTTTAAAAATGTAAACACTTTCAGAATCACGAGCACATTGAGCAATAACCTCTTCGCGTTTTTGCCAAAATTTATAAAATGCCTCTACCTCATTAACACAGGTTTTGGTTCTTTCATAATCTTTAACTATTTCACTTGTTCTCCAATAATTTTGAGCAAATGATGAAGTCACAAAACTTAAAGATAAAATAATCAATAAAAACGATTTTTTCATACAACCTCCATAACAATATAATTGATGACAATAATTGTACAAAAAAAAAACAACTGTCGAGCGTGATTTTAATTTTTTATAAAATTTATTCAAAAAATGTGATGTGGATCATTTTTTAGAATAAAGAAGCAATTTTTATAATAGGCAAGATCATCCGACCAAAGAAAATATCTAGTAGGTTCGTTATGATAATAATGGTAGAATTGACGGATATTTATTTTTGTAAATTTTGATGAAAATATAACCGCTTATAATTTAAGGAATAAAAATGACAACAAAACATTGTAAATTATTGATTTTAGGATCTGGCCCTGCGGGCTATACGGCGGCAATTTATGCGGCACGTGCAAACTTAAACCCTGTGTTAGTAACCGGTTTGCAGCAAGGTGGGCAATTAACCACAACCGATGAGATTGAAAACTGGCCTGGGGAATTTGAGCAAATTACTGGCACGGAATTGATGAATAAAATGCTGGCTCACGCTGAAAAATTTGAGACTGAAATGGTGTTTGATTATATTCACTCTGTTGATTTATCAAAACGACCTTTCACTTTAAAAGGGGATTCAAATACCTTTACTTGTGATGCGTTAATTATTGCGACAGGCGCTTCAGCGAAGTATTTAGGTTTGGAATCAGAAGAAGCCTTCAAAGGACGTGGTGTGTCTGCTTGTGCGACTTGTGACGGATTTTTCTATCGTAACAAACCTGTTGCGGTTGTCGGTGGTGGAAATGCAGCGGTTGAGGAAGCATTATATTTATCTAATATTGCATCAGAAGTACATTTAATTCATCGCCGTGATTCATTCCGTTGTGAAAAGATCCTTGTGGATCGTTTGATGAAACGTGTTGAAGAAGGCAAAGTGATTTTACATACCGATCGCACTCTTGAAGAAGTGTTGGGCGATACTATGGGCGTAATTGGGGCGAAAATCAAATCAACCAAAGATGATAGCTTGGAAGAAGTGAAAGTGGACGGTATCTTTATTGCGATCGGTCACTCACCGAATACAGCTATTTTTGAAAATCAATTAGCACTTAATAACGGCTATATCGTCGTGAACTCAGGCTTAAACGGCAATGCGACTGCAACAAGTGTGGAAGGTGTGTTTGCTGCGGGTGATGTGATGGATCATCAATATCGTCAGGCGATTACATCAGCGGGAACAGGCTGTATGGCAGCATTAGACGCGGAAAGATTTTTAGATGCACAAGAAACCAAATAATAGGAATATAAAAGATGAGAAATCCTATTCATAAACGAATTGAACGTTTTAGCACTTGGCAACATTTGGCTTTTAGCCTTTGTATTTGTGAAAGAATGCTACCAAACTTTCAACTTTTCTGTGATGTTGCTTATTCAAAAGAGGATAAGCGGTCAGAAAATGCAAAAGTTTTGCAAAATATTTTAAACCTTGTGTGGGAATATTTAACCATTAAAGGGGCAAAAATCAATTTTGAAAATCAACTTCAAAAATTAGAAGAAATCATTCCTGATACTAATGAATTTGATTTCTATGGCGTCTTCCCAGCCGAAGATGCCTGTAAAGCCGTTGCAGAATTATTGCATAGTATTATTGCGGGCGAGCATTTAGAACAGTCTATTTTGGTGAGCCAAATTTCAATTTCAACGATTATTTCTTATTTAGAGACATTAGAAGACCGTGAATTTAACGAACAAGAGTTAAAAGCATTGCCCGAAATTGAACAAGAATTAGACCTACAATGGTGGGTTTACCGAGAGTTAAAAGAGTGCGATAAACGTGACATTGAATTACTGCTAGAGCTTAAAAGCCAGCTTAGAGAAAGTGGAATTAGCAATATTGGTTTAAAATTCAACCAATAAGTGTGACATTTATCATACTTTTTGCATTATTTACTTTGATTATTTCTAAGTTTCTATTATGCTAAGCAGTGCAACTGTACGACATACTTGCTCTAAATAAAAAATGAGCTAAAATTTTCTTTTAAACTAAATTGTAGAGGATATTCTTATGAACAAAAGTGAACTAATTGATGCAATCGCTAGTGCTTCTGAGTTAAATAAAAAACAAGCAAAAGCAGCATTAGAAGCAACCCTAGATGCGATTTCTGGAAGTTTACAAAAAGGCGAACCAGTGCAACTTATCGGTTTTGGTACTTTTAAAGTAAATCACCGTAAAGCTCGCACAGGACGTAACCCAAAAACTAAAGAAGAAATTCAAATTGCAGCATCTAATGTTCCAGCATTTACTGCAGGTAAAGCATTAAAAGATTTAGTAAAATAATTCTGATAAAATAATATTATCAAACCTAAAAATAATTATTTATTTTTAGGTTTTTTTATATCTCATCATTATCTCCACTTACTATCTCATCAAAAAAACAGTATGATGATCCTAATCCATTTCTTGATATAACGGAGCTTATAATGAAAATCTATGATGATAATTCTTTAACCATTGGACATACTCCCCTTGTTCGCTTAAAACATTTTGGAAATAACGGCAACATATTAGTCAAAGTGGAATCTCGTAATCCGAGTTTTAGTGTGAAGTGCCGTATTGGTGCAAATATGGTGTGGCAGGCCGAGAAGGATGGAATATTAACGCCAGAAAAAGAAATTCTTGATGCAACAAGTGGAAATACGGGAATCGCTCTTGCTTATGTCGCGGCTGCTCGAGGTTATAAAATCACGTTAACAATGCCTGAAACAATGAGTCTTGAACGTAAAAAATTATTACGCGGTCTCGGAGTGAATTTAGTGTTAACAGAAGGCTCACTTGGAATGAAAGGGGCGATCAATAGAGCAAATGAAATTTTTGAAAGCGATCCAACCCATTATGTTATGTTAAAGCAATTTGAAAACCCAGCTAATCCTTATATTCATCAAAAAACTACTGCACCCGAAATTTGGAGGGCAACAGAAGGTAAGGTTGATGCTATTGTTGCAGGTGTTGGAACGGGAGGCACTATTACTGGTATTTCTCGCTATTTTAAACACGAAAAACAAAAATCAATTATCAGTGTTGCTGTCGAGCCAGCAGAATCACCAGTAATTACACAAACACTGAAAGGCGAAGAGATAAAACCAGCACCACATAAAATTCAAGGCATTGGTGCAGGTTTCATCCCTAAAAATTTAGATTTAAGCTTAATTGACAAAGTTGAACAAGTAGATAGTGAAACGGCGTTCAACACTGCTCGCCAACTTATGGCCAAAGAAGGACTATTAGTTGGTATTTCATCTGGTGCTGCTGTAGCTGTAGCGGATCGTTTAGCCAAACAACCTGAATTTGCAAACAAAGTAATTGTTGCTATTTTGCCATCGGCTTCAGAGCGTTATTTAAGCACCCCCCTCTTTGAATCGTAATTCTATTTTGAATTATTTAAAGTGTAATACTGAATTCCTGTCTAACTAGAGATTGGAATTCAGTACAACCACCAATGTGCTTATTATCAATGAAAATTTGAGGCACTGTCGCAACTTTTTTGCCTACTCTTGGCTCAAGGTCTTCTTTTGAAATATTTTTAGCAATCATATCTGTAAATTCAAATTTACAATCTTCTAATTGCTCTGTCATTTTTTCAGCAAGAGTAATAGCTCTAACACAATAAGGGCAACTCAAACGCCCATAAATTTCGATAAACATAGTATCTCCTTAGTATAAATAGTTTTAACACAACAAAAGCCACGATGAAGCGGTCTTTTTTATTTTAAAATTTACAAAAATAATCTAAAGATGATTATTTTATTTATTTCTGTATCGGTTATCTTTCTGTATTTATTAAGACTTGCAACAAATATTACCCGAACAGCCATAATAACGTATTGTTAAACCTGTTATTTTCTTCCCTTTATTTGGGGATACTGTAAATCTTTCCATTTTATTCTGCAAGTATTATTTCGTTTTGCTAAAATTTGAGAATTTGCAAATTTATGTTAAAATTGCACCGCTTTTTTCGCCTATTGTAAGGGTAAAAATAAGCAAAGGATTTGTGGGGCAGAAAATATCTGCCTTTTTTATTTTATTAATATAGTCAAAGAAAAATCATTTTTTCAAAGACCAATAACAAGTTGCCTTTTGTATGGGCGACCACTGTAAGGAAAAAAATTATGCCAGTTATTACTTTACCAGACGGCTCAACTCGTGAGTTTGAAAATGCAGTTTCAGTTTTAGAAGTTGCACAAAGTATCGGTTCAGGTCTTGCAAAAGCAACGATTGCGGGTCGTGTAAATGGCGTACGTCGTGATGCGTGCGATCTTATCGAACAAGACAGTAAATTAGAAATTATTACTGCCAAAGATGAAGACGGATTAGAGATTATTCGTCACTCTTGTGCTCACCTTTTAGGTCACGCAATTAAACAACTTTACCCAAATGTAAAAATGGCGATTGGTCCAACAATCGACAACGGTTTTTACTATGATGTTGATTTAGAACATTCTTTAACCTTAGAAGATCTTGAAAAAATTGAAAAAAGAATGTTAGAACTTGCTAAAACAAACTACGAAGTGATCAAAAAAGTGGGTAGTTGGCAAGATGCTTACGATGCGTTTGAAGCGCGTGGCGAATCTTATAAATTAGAAATTTTAACGGAAAATATTGATAAATGTGATACGCCTGCGTTATATCATCACCAAGAATATATCGATATGTGTCGTGGTCCACATGTGCCAAATATGAAATTCTGCCAACACTTTAAATTACAAAAAGTGGCAGGTGCATATTGGCGTGGTAACAGTGATAACAAAATGTTACAACGTATTTACGGTACAGCGTGGGCAGATAAAAAACAATTATCAGCTTACTTAAAACGCTTAGAAGAGGCGGCAAAACGTGACCACCGTAAAATCGGTAAAGCGTTAGATTTATACCATATGCAAGAAGAAGCACCAGGTATGGTGTTCTGGCACAATGACGGTTGGACAATCTTCCGTGAGCTAGAAACCTTCGTGCGTACCAAATTAAAAGAATATGATTATCAAGAAGTAAAAGGTCCGTTTATGATGGATCGCGTTCTTTGGGAGCGTACAGGTCACTGGCAAAATTACGGCGATTTAATGTTTACCACGTCATCAGAAAACCGTGAATATTGCGTAAAACCGATGAACTGCCCGGGTCACGTGCAAATCTTCAATCAAGGCTTAAAATCGTATCGTGATTTACCATTGCGTATGGCAGAATTTGGTTCTTGTCACCGTAACGAGCCATCAGGTTCATTACACGGCTTAATGCGTGTGCGTGGCTTTACTCAAGATGATGCCCATATTTTCTGTATGGAAGACCAAGTTGAAAGCGAAGTAACAAGCTGTATCAAAATGGTTTACGACATTTACAGCACCTTTGGCTTTAATGAAATTGAAGTGAAACTTTCTACTCGTCCTGAAAGCCGTATCGGTTCTGACGAAATGTGGGATCACGCAGAAACAGGCTTAGCAGCAGCATTAAAAACCAATGGTTTAAGCTATGAAATTCAAGAAGGTGAAGGGGCATTCTACGGTCCTAAAATTGAGTTTACCTTACACGATTGTTTAGGTCGTGAATGGCAATGTGGTACGATCCAGTTAGACTTCGCGTTACCAGGTCGCTTAAATGCGTCTTATGTTGCAGAAGACAGCGAACGTAAAACACCGGTTATGATCCACCGTGCGATTTTAGGCTCATTAGAACGCTTCATCGGTATCATTACCGAAGAATATGCTGGTTTCTTCCCAGCGTGGTTAGCACCAACACAAGCGGTCGTGTTAAATATCACAGACAGCCAAGCGGATTACGTTCACTCTGTGGTGAAACAGTTATCTGACGCAGGCTTACGTGTGAAATCTGATTTACGTAATGAAAAAATCGGGTTTAAAATCCGCGAACATACCTTACGTCGCGTGCCTTATATGCTAGTTTGTGGCGATAAAGAAATTGCCGAAGGCAAAGTGGCAGTGCGTACCCGTAAAGGTAAGGATTTAGGCTCAATCAAAGTTGAAGAATTTATACAAATGCTAAAAACACAAGTTCGTAGCCGTGAGTTAAAATTATTTGAAGAAGAATAGTTTTAACATCAATGATTTCAAGGGGCTTTTAGCCCCTTTTATTATAATTAAAAATATTTAGTCTCTAGTTTTTATATCAAAAATAAATTTATTTATTCTGTCTTTAAGAGCATATAACTCTCTTCTTAAACGAACTAAAAGAGTACGTTCTTTCCTACCTTTATCTACCGGAATGTTACTATCCAAAGATAAATCAGGCTCTAAACAATAGGGTGTAATTGCTAAATGTTTAATATTATTTTCCCAATATCTATCCATTGTAATATCAACATCAAAAATCCATTCTTGAGTATAATCTAACAATTTTTTTGCTGTATTAGGAGTAATATAATAACCTGTTGTATTACTCCAGCCTTTATAAAACTGTCTTATCTCATTTGAAGTTTTATCAATTTTAGTAACAAAATCACTTTTTTGTGAACGTTTCGATGGAGATGGTGGACTCAACCACAAAAATTCAAACTGATTCTGTTTTGAATTTAAAAAAGAATATACATCACAGAATGTTTGATGAAGAATAGCATCATCCTCTAAAATAATTATAGGACGATCTAATTTCATACATTCTTCCCAAAGTAAATAGTGGCTAGCAAAACAGCCTAGCTGTCCTAATGTGCTTTTGTTACCTTTGTATCGAAAACGTTTTTCAGCATTATGTTTATTAAATAAATAAAAATTGGGATTTTCTTTTCCATTGATGGCATTAAAATATTGGAAAGTTATTTTTTGAGGAAGTTTTTCAAATTGTTGCTGAATAATATGACGTCTTTCTATTGATTTTTCTAGGTTAATAACAAAAACGTCTATTTTATGTTGATCGGTTGTCATTTATGTTCCTTTTAGTATGATTCTATAAAACTTAATCTAGACAAAGATACTAAAAGTTAGTGCTGAAATCCAGTAATTCTTGTAACTATATCAAGAATTACTGGAATATGATACTAAGTTTACTTATTAGAAGCCTAGTTACTATTGAGCAGCTTTTAACTCTTGGAAATACTTTTCATAAATCTCAATTGCATCACCGACATCATCTTGCCAATGACTTTTTTGAAGCACTTCTGCTGTTGGATAAATAGCAGGATCTTCTGTAATCTCTTTTGGTAACATTTCTAATGCTTTGATATTTGAAGTTGGATAACCAATTGCTAAAGTTAATTTCTTCGCCACTTCTGCACTTAATAGATAGTTAATCAATTTATGTGCTGCATCAGCATTTTTTGCATTTTTAGGAATTGCTAAGGTATCAACCCACAGAACTGGACCTTCTTTTGGGAATACCATATCAATTGGTGCTTGTTCTTTTTTGGCAATTCTTACAGAGCCATTCCATAGTTGCCCAAGATCAAACTCACCTGAAATAAATGAGCTAGCTGGATTATCTGAATTGAACACTAAATGTGGACGAATTTTTAATAATTCCTCATAAGCTTGTTTAATTACAGCTGGATCTTTGGTGTTTGGATCTGCTCCAATTTTTAATAACGCAATATTAAATACTTCACGAACATCATCAAGTAACTGAATATTTGTAAATTCTGGTTGCCATAAATCTGCCCACGATTTAAATTGACTACCTTTATACACATCAGTATTGAATGCAATACCTGGAGCCCCTAATAATTGAGGTAATGAATACTTATTTCCCTTATCATAAGGCTTGTCTAACCAATCAGGGTTAAGGTCTTGAATTACAGGTAATTTGCTATGATCTAACTCTTGCAACATTCCTTCTTTTGCCATTTTTGAAACAAAATAGTTACTTGGAGCAATAACATCGTAGCCACCATCGCCACCTTGTAATTGTAATTTTACCTTAGCATACATTGTCTCATTAGATTCAAGACTTGAACGCTCAACTCTAATACCAGTTTCTTTAGTAAAATCGTCAAGTAAACCATCTGGTACATATTCCGTCCATGTATAAAGACGTACCACATTTTCTTCTGCATAACTCATATTTGTTGCACCTAATAATGCAACCCCAGAAACTAAAGCAATCGCCCATTTTTTCATTACTTTTCTCCTAAAATAATAAGCGGTTAGATTATTGGAAAGATTTACAAATTCCCTGCTACTTTTCTTATATGGAAAGCGAGGCGCATTTTAAGGAATTTTTTTGTATTTGCAAGAAATTTATAAGCAATTAAGTTAATAATTTTCGTTAACTCATTAAAAACTATTATATTTACTTTAAGTTAAAAAAAGATTTCACTTTTATTTTTATATTTTTTACATAAATATCACTTCTAAACAAACGGGAGAAAAAAGAGAAATTACATTTTAATAAGCGATACTTTATCCCAAATTTATTATTCTTATTCTTCATTTCTAAATAATAATCCTGCAATTTTTTATCAATGAATAAACTTTCATTATTATATAATATACATATTTTTAACATTTTATAAAAATAATTATATTTCACTTTTTCAATTAAATAAGTTTCTTTTGGATAAAGGTTTTCTATAAAAAACAATCGGCACTCATATACTTTCTGTTCAAAAGAAAATTCTTTTTTATAATCAGTAAAATGAGAGGCTGAATTTTCTAACACGCGATAAACAGAAGTAACCTCTGGTAACAAATAAAATTTAGCTTTGGAAAAAAGATATAGCCACAACGAATAATCCCCAAAAGGAAATTTAGGCATTTTAGGATAAAAATTATCTAAATAATCTTGCAATAACTCACGTTTGAAACAAGTTGTTAGAGTTGGAATCTTATTACCTTTTAGTAAATAAGCAATATCATGAACTTCATCGCAATGATGTTCTTCAAAAGAATCATTCTTCTGAAAATAATTTAAATGATTCGTATAAACCAAACCATAGTCAGGATTATTTTCCAAAAAATCGACTTGTTTTTGTAATTTTAAAGGATCAATCCAATAATCATCACCTTCACAAATTGCAATGTATTTTCCTTTGGCTTTTGGATAAATAAATCTTCTACCTATATCTCCACCTTTCGAATATTGATTTTCTATTTGGTAGATTGGCTTAATTATATCAGGATATTTAGCTTCATATTCTCGTATAATATCTGCTGTTTTATCTGTTGAAGCATCATCATGAATTAATAACTCAAATTTAAAATTAGTATTTTGGCTAATAACCCCCTCTAAACACTGATGAATATATTTCTCATGGTTATATGCCAAGGTTATCACACTTACTTTTATTTTCTCACTACAAGTCATTTTCATCTATCCTACGATCTGATTTATATATAATGTATCCATTTCTACTATGATTACCTTTAGAATCTATAAGCTCATAACTTTTTACATTTCTCTCAACCAACCAAGAATATTCATACTCTGTAGCTTTAAATAATGGCAAATATTGTTCAGATTGTTTACATAAAAAATAAATACCTGAATACGATCTCTCTTTCATTATCGGTTTTTCAAAAATATTTAAAGCAACGCAGATCATTCCCCAAATATAATCATATCCGGTACTTAAATAAACTAATTGAGAAGATATTTCATCGCCTCCGCCTCTTGGATTTAACTCAATTAAATATAAATTCCCCTTACTATCAATTTTAATTTCAGTATGCGTTGCCCCATTTTCAAAGCCAACTTTATCCAACAGTAAAGGAATCACTTGCTTAATCTTGTATTTGAGGTCTTCATTTAAAGAAGAAGGCTGATGGTGAGCTAATTCAACAAAATTTGGATAACCACTATTTACTTTATCCGTTATTTGTAAAACATAGTGTTGCCCTTTATATGAAATACTTTCTACTGACACTTCAGCACCTTCAATATATTCTTCTATAAGGATGTCATCTGAAATACTTTTGGCGTAATCTATAGCTGTTTTAACATCATCAGGAGTATTAACAAAATAGACACCTTTTTTTGCTGAACTAGTTACTGGCTTTACAACACAAGGATAAAAATCAATTTTTTTGCCATTATAATAAGTATATTTAATACGTTTTAGACCATCAATATAGTTCGACACATTCCTCATTTTATACTTATTTTTGATATCTTTTATGACATTTAAAGGATTCCCTATAAGTCCCAACTGTTCAGAAAGATCACTTACAATATCGACTAAGAATTCAGACGCATTAGTAATAATGCCATCTATTTTTTCTTCTCTACAAATAGCCACAATTTTCTCCTTATCAGTTACTGATATAGGATAGAATTTATCAACATATTCCTTACAAACAGCACCCTCTTCCCAAGCAAAGCATATTGTATAAATACCTTTTTCCTTTGCTTTTAAGCAAAGAGACAATTGCCCAATAGATGCTCCTATTATTGCTAATTTCATATATTTTTATTTTTAATCAAAAAATGACATAAATTCATCTTTTTTAATAATATCATCATCTCTAAAAGTTAGAGATCCCCAATTCCCTTCAACCAAAACCCAGCCACTATTAGTTAAAGCAAAATCCCAAGAAACTTGGGGATAATAAAAAGGAATTGCTCTATGAACTTCTTCAACAAATATTAAAAGCTCATTCCACATTGGTATCTGAAAATCTCGTAACGTTATACCGTTATCGGGATGTTTACCATAATGCTTATTTGATTTATGCTCTAAAATATCACTTATGATTTTTCCTGTCTTAATATCAATAATTACATTTAATCCTTCTCCATTCACATCATCAGTAAGATCGCCTTCTCTTCCAATTTTCATATATGCTTTAAATACATTAAATCCCTTTGATGTCAAAAAACTAATTATACGTATAGTATTAACTGAAGATTGATTTAACAAAGATAATTCATTATGTTGTTCTATTAATTCTTCTACAATCCAATCTCCTTGATTCTTTAAGAATTGATAGCATTCCTCAGCAGAACCACAATAATCATCTCTATTTATAATATGAATACCAATACTACGTAATCCCATAAGGGGTTTTACAATAAAACTATAATGTTTAGTATAAAAATCAATAAAGTAATTTTTATCTACATCATTCTTAATAAAACAAATATCTCGTTTAAAATACTTTTTAAGATAAGAATAGCAGTTATATTTATTTTTGAAGAACTCAAATCCTTCGTTTCCTAAGCCAACTTGGTTAATCATGACGTGATCTCTAAACTTATTAGTTGCTATATTTTTCCTTATTATCTCTGAGCTATTTCTAAAATTTAAGAAAAAATATTCATTTGGAATAGCATCGTATTTATAATAGCAATATATTACATCATTAATTAATTTATTTTTCAGGCTAACATCTTTAAGCTCACTACTTGTTAAATAACGACTAAACGCATTGTCAATTGCTTCATTAAAAATCTCACCAGTCCATATAGTTTGAGATAAATATTTTTTTTTACCCCAAATATATTTATATTTTGATAATAGCGTCATATAAATGCTAATTTTTTCAAAAAAATTATTCATATTATTTATATTTCCATAAGTGTTTGAAATTCTTCTTTACAGCCTTTATCCATAATTTGTTGCCATGATAAAAAGGCGCCCCAATTACCTTCAATTAAAACCCATTTATCTTCTGTCAATGCGAAATCAAATCCTACATAATAATAATCTTCTGGTAAATTTTTATGTATTTCTTGAGTAAGAATTAGAAGTTCTTTCCATTTTGGAACTATTAATCCTTTTATGAGCTCCCCCGTTTCTGGTTTTACTTTAATTACATCCCCAGCTTGCCTATGGGCATTTGATATAAGTGTACCCGAATCTTTATCAATTAAGATGACAGCACCACCAGCTCCTGCATTATCAATGTCGCAATTAGGTTGTCCAAATCTAAGAAATGGATTTAATATATGATAACCTTTACTATTTCTTATAGATGGTATTCGAATTGTATTTACTGATGAAGAGTTCCATTCTTTCATCCATTTTGCTTGTTCTATTAGTTCTTCAACTATAAATCCATTTTTATTATTGTCAGAAAATAATTTATTGAATAATCCACTACAAGTAACATTTTCATTTGAAGCATCTCTAATTAACTTAATACCTTTACCTGAATGAGAAAAATTTGATTTTATAATAAATGAATTATGCTTCTTATAAAATTCAGAAAAAATACATTGATCATCAATACTATTTATTGATATTAATTCTCTACTAAAATACTTCTTTGTGATGCTATAAAAAAAAGATTTATTTTCTAATTGCTGAAAAACATTCCAAGCATTGGGTTTAACAAGGCACATCTCATCTTTATTTTTTATACTTAAAAAACTAGCTCTTTCCTCTTTACCCTTATTTCTAAAATTTAATACAAAATATTCTTTTGGTGTAATTCCATACATACTATAACAGTCTATTATGTCATAAATGAGTAGGCTTTTTAATCTAGAATTACTTTTTTCTGAATGACTTAAATAATCATTAAAAGAAGTATTAATTGCATCACTAAATATTTGATCTCCCCATATTTTACTTGATAATATTTTCCTCTTTCTAAAAACATATTTATAATTTAATAAATGTTTCCAATAATATTTAAATAACTTTAAAAATGTTAACATTTTTTATTACCTCTCATATTGATAGTAATTCTCTTCCCATCCCCATAGTTTAGAAAAAGGTTGCGTCTCCATATCTTTCTTAAAATCTAGCAAATAGTCTTTCCAAGTAAACTGAGGTTGATAACCCAACTCATCCACTGTTTTTCTAATATCTAAGACAAATTGCATAGCAGATTTTTTCTCCGGGCAATAAATAATATCAGACTTTTTACCTTTAGGATTGAACACTTCTATAATACCTTTTACTCTTTCTTCTAAAGTACTCCCACCACTTCCAATATTATATACGCCACCATCAACATCTGCTGAAAGTGCTTTTTGTACAATCTGTAAAAAATCTTTTATAGAACAAGTTTCTAATAATCTATGAGGATCACCCCATAATTCAATATTCTCCCCTTTCATTGCTCTATAAATTAAATATCGATCTGAAATCAGTGTCTTTACACCATCCGTAAATGTATAAGGATTTGGGTGGTATAGGTAAACTCGTGATAGTCGAAGAATAAATCTCTTAATACCATACATTTCATAATAATGTTCTATCAAATCAACAGCTGTATTCTTCGCAATTACATAAATAGCATGATCACCAGATAATGGGGCTTTTCTTAATGAATCAGCAGGAATTGGAACTTTACTACCAAATAAGTAACTAACGTCAAATAATGACTGAGGAAATACTATTCTATCAGCTTGCACTTTTCTCGTATATTCTAAAACATTCATAGTTCCCTGAATAATAGAATCAATATACAAACTAGGCTCATATCCCTTCATTGATGCTGGTAAAGCCCCAGCAAAATGTACTACTGCATACACATCTCTTTGTGGCAAACGGTGAAAATTATCCTCTTTACTAATATCTACAGAAATATATCCTATATTATGATCTTTAAAAAAATCATTATCAGATTGTCGATGCCCAACAGCTATAACCTCATACCCACATTTTTTTAGATGTAATGCTATAGGTGCTCCTAGAGTTCCTGTCGCCCCAAAAATAATTACTTTCTTGCTCATATTAAACTACCTTATACATTTTTAAAAAATCTTGGATTTTTTCTACTGAATTAAACATCATTATATCAATGATTGATAAAAAAGGTTCAAACTCATTATCAAATTGTTTATATTCAATAGTATTCGTTTTTAGGAAAAATAAATCTATATTATATTTTCTGAATTCATCTTTATGATAAAGTTCAACACCCCCAATAGGATTGATATATTCAGAACAATTTTCTTTACCACAAATATCAACTATTCTTTCAAATCGCCCAATTCCCTTATTATTATAATGTTCAGAAGTTGAAATAATTTCCGTTTCGATACCTAAATAATCGCAAATACATTTAATACTATGATGCAAAAATAAAGATAAATTTAATTCTGGACTATAAATAATGCTTTCTATTATAGGGAAAACACTTTTAAAATAAGGAGCCTTACTATAATTTTGTGAGATTTGCTTCAATAATTTATCTTTCCAAATATTCTGCTGATTTAACGATATATCTTTTATAAGTTTATTAGGCGAGGCTTTATCTAATACTAAATTGATATATTGCCTGCCTTTATTTTTTTCATAAATAGAGTTTCTATTTATATATCCGCCTTTGATATAATTTACATCATCATAAATCACAAATTTATCCACGGCACTGATTAGCTGAAAATATCCAATATAAGGGAAAAAATAAGGTTGCATAATAGCAATTTTCATATCTTATTCTCCCTCAATAACATTGCAAATTTTCAAAATTTCTTCACCGCTTAACTCGTGATGCATAGGCAAACAAATCACCTGTTGTGATAATTTATAAGCATTAGGTAAATTATTTTTATCTGCTGAAGGTAAATTTAACTGCTGATAAAATTGATATTCACTAATTAAAGGATAAAAATAACGACGGGCAAAAATATTATTTTCTTTTAATTTATTATATAACGCATCTCGGCTAAGATGATATTTACTTTCATCAACTAAGATAGGGAAATAAGAATAATTTAATTTATCCGCTTTTATATCTAATAAATCAATACCGTCAATATTTTTTAAGTTTTCTATATAAATTTCAGTTAATTCTTTTCTTTTTTCAATCGCTTTATCTATATGTTTTAATTGTAATAAACCATAAGCGGCTCGAACTTCATCAAGTTTCCCATTTATGCCCAATTCATCAACACTTATCTCATCAACAAAACCAAAGTTTTTTAGTTGATCTATACGCTGTTTCATCTCTTTGGTATGACAAATCAATGCTCCGCCTTCAATAGTATTATAAGTTTTCGTTGCATGAAAACTTAATGTTGAAATATCGCCATATTGCAAAACAGACTGACCATTTTCTTCAACACCAAAAGCATGTGCTGCATCATAAATCACTTTTAAATTATGCTTATCCGCAATTTCTTGAATGACATCAACATCACAAGGATTCCCATAAACGTGAACGGGCATAATCGCTGTGGTATTAGATGTTATCGCTTGCTCTATTTTCTCTGGATCAATATTTCCAGTCTTTGGATCAACATCAACAAAGATAGGCGTGATATTTGACCAACAAAGTGAATGTGCAGTTGCAACAAAACTATAAGGTGTTGTGATAACTTCCCCTTTTATATCTAAAGCTTTCAGTGCAACCATCAACGGAAGCGTTCCATTTGTAAACAAACTGAGATAGGGTACGTTTAAATATTTAGCCAACTCATCTTCTAATTGCTGGTGATAATAACCATTATTTGTTAACCATTTTCTATCCCAAATATCTTTTAAATAAAGATTAAACTCCTCTAGGGAAGGAAGTAATGGCGATGTCACCAATATCTTTTTATTCAAATCCATCATATTAAAACCTTTTATTTCAACTTATTAAATACATTCACTTTTTAGTAAGCTAAGTAAATAATCGCCATAATCATTTTTCTGCATTTTTGTTCCAGCCTGAATAAGTAACTCATTACTTATCCAACCATTTCGCCACGCAATTTCTTCAAGGCAGGCTATTTTATAACCTTGTCGTTTTTCAATAGTATGTACAAATTGCCCCGCTTCTAATAAGCTTTCATAAGTGCCAGTATCTAACCAAGCAAACCCTCGCCCTAGCAACTCAACAGATAAACTCTTATCTTCAAGATACATCTGATTGATCGAGGTTATTTCTAATTCTCCTCGCTCAGACGGTTTTATTTTTTTAGCAAAATCAATCACTCGGTTATCATAAAAATAAAGCCCTGTAACTGCAAAATGGGATTTGGGGTTTGTAGGTTTTTCTTCTATTGATTTCACATTGTTATTTTTATCAAATTCAACCACACCAAAACGCTCAGGATCTTTGACTTGATAACCAAATACGGTTGCCCCAGCCTCTTTTTGCACTATTTGCTTTAATTTGCCACTAAAATTAGGACCATAAAAAATATTATCACCTAAAATTAAACAAACACTATCTTTTCCAATAAATTCTTCACCAAGAATAAACGCTTGAGCTAAACCATCAGGACTCGGTTGTATTGCATAAGATAATTGAATGCCAAACTGCTCCCCATCTCCGAGTAATCGCTTAAAGGATTCATTATCTTCTGGCGTTGTAATAATCAGAATTTCTCTAATTCCTGCTAACATCAATACTGACAACGGATAATAAACCATCGGTTTATCATAAATAGGCAAAAGTTGTTTCGAGACACCTTTAGTTATAGGATAAAGTCTTGTTCCTGAACCACCCGCTAAAATAATGCCTTTCATTCTATTTCTCTCCTGAACCTAATCTTTCAAGGCTATAAGAACCATCAAGAACACGCTTCCACCAAGTCTTATTATCCAAATACCATTTAACTGTTTTACGAATACCCGTCTCAAAAGTTTCTTGTGGTTTCCAGCCTAATTCTCGCTGGATTTTAGTTGCATCAATGGCATAACGCACATCGTGTCCAGGTCTGTCTTTGACAAAAGTAATTAAATCAGCATATTTTTCCACGCCTTGTGGTTTTTGTGGCACCAATTCTTCTAAAATAGCACAGATTGTTTTTACCACATCAATATTTGCTTTTTCATTATGACCGCCAATATTATACGTTTCGCCAACTTTTCCCTCTGTAATAACTTTATACAACGCCCTAGCGTGATCTTCCACGAATAACCAATCTCTGATCTGCTGCCCATTCCCATAAACAGGTAACGATTTGCCATCAAGAGCGTTTAAAATCATTAAAGGGATCAATTTTTCAGGAAAATGATAAGGACCATAATTATTTGAGCAATTTGTGACGATAACAGGTAAACCATAAGTACGATACCAAGCTCGCACTAAGTGATCACTTGATGCTTTTGATGCTGAATAAGGGCTACTTGGTGCATAGGAGGTTGTTTCTGTGAATAAATCGTCTGTCCCCTCTAAATCACCATACACTTCATCGGTTGAAATATGATGAAAACGGAAATTTTGCTTTTTCGTTTCATCTAATTTTTGCCAATACTGACGCGTTACCTCTAAAAGCGTATAAGTACCAACAATATTAGTTTGAATAAAAGCAGAAGGACCATCAATTGAGCGATCTACGTGGCTTTCAGCCGCTAAATGCATAACTAAATCTGGTTGATATTTTGCAAAAACTTGCTCTAATTTGACCGCTTCACAAATATCCACTTGTTCAAAACTATATCTTTCATTATCAGAGATAGTATCAAGAGATTCTAAATTTCCTGCATAAGTTAATTTATCTACATTGACGACACTATTATCCGTATTCTCAATAATATAACGAACTACTGCTGAACCAATAAATCCAGCCCCACCGGTGACTAATATTTTCATAAGAGAATCTTTGCTATCCTTTTTATATTTTTAAGCTTTAACAAATGAAAGCAATATTGAATCTATTCACAAAATGAATAGAGCCTTTAACCTGCTCTATTTTAACAGATTATTTATGAAAATTTATAACCTTTTTAAGCGGTCATATTTTTTCAAAAATTTGCAAATTTACACTTTCTTTCTGCCAAACCAAAATAACATCGCGAGCCCTGTCCACATTAGTATGCCTAAGGCAAGGAAATAGTGTAAATTTTCAAAAACCGTACCGCCTAATTGGTTTAAGCTTACACCTGCTGGAATAACGGCTGTGCTTGGGAAGATCCAACGTAGATATTGTAAAGGAAGTGGGAGTAAATCGGCGGGCCACGAGTAGCCACTCATAAAATACATTGGTAAGGCTGAAAAAACCAAAATTTGCATAGTTCGTTCACGATCTTTGATGAGTAGCCCCAATAAACAACCTAAGGTCGCGACACAAGGCGAGAATAAGACAATCAAAACTAAATTGCCAAGTGGATTTGCCCCTGCGGTATAACCCCAAAAACTGAACATACTCCCCGTATAACCTAAGCAGATAATGTAATGAATGAAGCTGATTGCGGTTAAACGTCCGAGCCATTGAGTGGCGGTTGCATAGGCATTGTGTTTCTCATACCACGTGCTGACTAACATTGCACAGGCAATCAAAAGGGTTTGTTGTAAAATTAACCACGCCACAGCAGGAACGACATAACTTCCATAACCTTCGGTTTGGTTATAAAGAGGTTGGATTTTTAAGGGAACAGGCTCTCTAATAGCGGTCACTTTTTCTTTACTTTTTACAAGAGGCAATAATTTTTTGATTTCTATCCCTGCTGAGAGAGTCAGCACCGCACTTGCCATTGCTTGCTGTGCGTATTTACTCGCAAGAATATAGCCGCCGTTTCCGACCATATTCACTGTTGTCGATTTTCCTAAAGTAACATTACGCTGTAAATTTTCAGGAATTACCATCATTGCCATTATTTGATCGTCAAGAAGCATTTTTTTAGCTTTTCGTTCATTGCTAACGACTTCCACTTTAACGGCAGGAGCAGCAGTAACCATTTGAATCATTTTACGAGATAAGCTGTCGTGGGCATTATCCACTATCGCAACAGGTACATTACGCACAATCTCAGTGCTATAAGGCAAAGGGTAATATAATCCATAAATCACAGGGGCGATGATCAGCAGTAGCAAAACGCCAGCGTCAGTAAAAATACTTCTAAAGGTATCCTTTATGGCTGAAATAAAATCATTCATTATCTCATACCCCATTTATGTTTGCGTTGTAATGCGATTGCGGTAAATAGTGTCGATAATAACATCATTATGATGATGGCAATAATAAAGCCGTAGCTGGTGGATAAACCAAAATACCAATCTTGTCGCATTTCTATTTGAGCAATTTGCGATTGTAAATAATGAGTAAGAGGTAACATTTGTGCGATCACTTGTGCTGAATCTGGCATTGCAACAAGGGGATACGTCACCCCTGAAAATGCAAAAGCAGGTCCCGTAATAATACCTGTATTAGATAAACCCACACGATTAGACATTGCCATTGCAGTTAACATAATACCAAGCCAAAGGGATAAGATCATCAATAGGCAGCCGTTAAAAATTGTTATACATAAATTTGCTAATGGTAGTGGATTATGCCAAGTTACCAATAAAATTGAGAGCGTGATCCAGCCACAAAAAACAAATAAATGCCAAACCATTTTTCCCATCAAGGCAAATAACAAAGCTAGAAAACGAGGCACTTGTTCTCTGTCATATTGAGAGACCCCTGCAAACCACCAACCCAGTGTACTATGACGTAGCTCTCGCCCAATAAGTCCAACGCCAACAACTGCGGCTAAAATGTGTAGTAGGGCGGGAATTGTGGTGCTTGCGAGAAACTGTTGATAATTTAAAGATTGATTAAATGCCATTTTAATTTGTGGTTTAATCGGTGAGATGCCATCAAGTGCTTGCTCCTTAGACATTCCCATTTTAGTACGCAAGCGTAATTCTACTCCCGCAGAAAAAGTACGAACCGCACCACCAACCCCTGATTGAATTACACCTGAATGCGTTCCATACTGAGCATTAACTACAAGAGTAACGGGACTTGCTTTAAGTTGATGAATTCGATGTGAAAAATCCTTTGGAATAATCAAGGTTGCATAAACCTCGGTGTCTTGTATAGCGTGCTTCATTTCTTGGGCATCACGGAAATGCTTAACCACCGCCACATTTGGGGAGGCATCAACCATTGAAATCAATTTTCTTGATAAGCTCGTATTTGCTTTATCGATCACACCAATGGGCAAATTATGCACTTGTGATGCAGAAAAGGTATACCAAATTAAACCTATCGTTAACGCAGGCAACACTAAAAGCAATATGCGTTCTACACGTTCTCGCTGAATAAGTCGCCATTCCCAAACAGCACTGCGTAAAAAGATTCGCCACAAAGCTAACATTCGTTATTCGCCTCTTTCTCAATCATTTTGTGGTAATTCAACTAATACGCTCATACCTGGTCGCATTCCTTCAATCACGTTTTCTGGGTGTGATTTAACTAAGAAAGTACGCATATCAAAACCTTCATCGGTACGCGTTGGTCTCCACGTCGCAAAATCAGGTAATACCGAACTTGCATAAACTTTGAATGTCACTTTTAAATTATCTAATGCAGGAATAACCCCTTCAAAAGTTTGGTCGATCGCAAAATATTTTAAATAATCTTCACGCACATTTAATTCTAAGCGTTGATCTTGTAAATTCACCACCGTCACCACAGGTACACCTTTGGAAACAATCTCGCCGACACTTGGGATCACTTCAGCGATTTCACCACTCACAGGGCTTTTTAATTGCACTGCATCTTCAGCAACCATTGCTTCATCAAACACCGCTTGTCCTTGACGAGCTTTGGCTTTTGCCGCCACAATATCTTCTTTTCTCGCCCCTTCCTGAGCCATTTCATACTGTGCTTTTGCAATGTCATATAATTTTTCAGCGCTGATATATTTAGCTTTCACTTCATCGGCTTTTTGCTGACTTAATAAGCCCTCTTTGGCTAAAGTACGAATACGATGCCACGTTTTCTTCGCTACATCAAAACCCGCTTTGGCTCGTTGCATCTGTTCAAATGCCATTTGTTTTTCTTGTTCTCTCGCCCCCGTTTCTGCTTTTTTCGCAATCGCACTTGCTGCATCTTTTACGGCTTCAGCTTGAGCAACTTTGGCGGTAATTTCAGGGCTATCAAAATGTAAAATCGGTGTACCTTTGGTAATCTTATCGCCTTCTTGCACATAAATTTCATCAATACGTCCTGAAATCTTACTCGCAATATTCACTTCTTTGGCTTCCATTTGCCCCTGTAATATCACAGGTTCAGGCTCAGACACCTTCAAATAGCCACAAATAATCACAAGGATTACAATAGCGACAATCACTAATCCTAAAATAGGTTTAAGCTTTTTCTTGGTATTTTCATTCATTTTCTCAGACATCTTGTTCTCTCTTATTTTTCTAATTCATTAAATCTGTAGGAATATAATTCGCAAAGCTTTGAAGATTTCCAGTAGAAGCCAATAATTCAGCGAGAGCCATCACATATTCATACGCTACACTCGCTTGCTCCGTTTGTACCTTAACCAATTTTGCTTGGGCATCATTAAGCTCAATAACCGTATTGATACCCTCTTTAAATCCAGCTTCGTGTAGTTTTAACACTTGTTGAGCTAAGGTTTCTTCTTTTTCAAGGGCTTGATAACGCAATCTCAAATCATCAACCACTAACCAGTTTTTTTCGACTAACAAATTGATGTCTTGCTTCACTTGACGCTCTATCGCATCAATTTGCGTTAATGTCATTTGAGCAGCTTGTTGCATTTTGGATCTATCTACCGAACGATGCAATGTCCAATTTGCATTGACACCCACAACCCAATTATGGTCTTTACCCAGCTGATAACCGCCAAAAGCCGCCACATTTGGTTTCCACGCGGCATCACTTAATTTTTCCATCGCTTTGGCTTGTTTTCTTTTCGCTTTAATTTGAGTAAAGATAGGATAATACGCTTGGGCTTTCGCTTGGAACGCATTAAGCGGTAATAATTTTTCATTTTTTACAAATAATTTTGTCGCAACTTTGACATCCTTTGTTTGTAATAATGAATTTAAGGCTCGTTGGGCAAGACGCAAATTATCCTTTGCTTTATCTAACTGAAACTCTGCGTCAGATAATGCCGCTGTTGCTTGTAAACGTTGAATCTTAGAAATCACACCCAATTCAAACATACGTTTCGCTAAATGATTATGCCCTTTGACAGATCTTAATGCGATTTCTCGCACGTTAACCGCTCGTTCCGCTAACTGCACTTGAAAATAACGCGTAATCAAGGTTTTGAGTAATTCTTCTTCTGTGGTCGCAATTTTTGTCGCATCTGCATCTGCTCGCCCTTGAGCAAATTCTTGAATGGCATCAATGCGTCCACCCGTATAAAGGGGTAATAATGCGGTTACATTTGCTCGTGAAAAATTATCTCGTTTTTGCAAGTGAATATCAGATGGAATCTGGGAAGGAAGTTGAGCAATACTGCCAAGCCCTTTTTGTAATAATGGTGCAAGCTGTGGAAATTGCTGTGCAACACCACCAACTTGACTTGCTAATGCAGTACCATAACCTTGTAAACGTTCACGTAAATGTGCAGTACTGATATCCGTTTCCACATTATAACGCCCAGCCATACTGCCCAGCATAACAACAGGTTGATGTAAATCAAGGGCATCAGCTTGTAGTTGACTTGCTTTCCAGCCTGCCTGAGCAGCAGAAAGCTTATCAGAATGATGTAAAACATAATCCATTGCCTGCTGAAAAGAAACAGGTTTTGCACGATCAAATGACGTGTTTTTTTCTACTTGCGTATTAAAGTTAGTCGGAATATTCTCAGACTCATTGGGAACATTCGGAACTGATGAAGTAGCTAAATGCTGAGACTGGCAGCCAACCAACATAAACATCGTGAATAATAATTCAATTCTCATTTTATAATCTCTAAACATTGACACCTCACAGTCTATTTTTCGATTTATTATAGCAAAATAAGAATAAAATGTAACAATTTGAATATTTTTTGTTTGTTACCGCTAAATCTAGAAAATTCCTAAATAGGTAGCTCGTGAGTGTATTTCAATTCTTCCATTGCAAAAGTTGAAGTAACATCGGTTAGCCCCTCCACTTCTCTCACCAATTTTTTGTAGAAAATATCAAAGGCGTGCATATCTTTTACTCGTACTTGCATTAAATAATCATATTCCCCTGCCATACGATAAAACGCCATCACTTCAGGATAATCAATTATTGTTTTAGAAAATTGATGATACCATTGAGCAGAATGATTACTCGTTTTGATCTGAACAAATCCAATGAACCCAAGATCGACTTTATCGGCATCAATCGACACAATCCGATTACGGATAATCCCCAACTCTTCAAGGCGATGAATACGTCGCCAGCAAGGTGTCGTGGTTAAATTTACTTTTTCTGCTAATTCCGTAATAGAAATTGACGCATCTTTTTGCAATTCTCTCAAAATTTGTTTATCTATTTTATTTAATTCATACATATTTTGCCCCTTAAATTATAAACCCAGCTAATTATAGAAATTTTTTCTTATTATAGCCCTATTATTAGAAATTTATTTCTATTTTTAGTTAAATTAAGTAAAAGTAGAGAATTTTTTTTTTGCATTTTAAAGATATAATTTGACCGCTTCATAACCAATAACCCCAAAGAGGACTCTATGAAATTTGGAACAAAAACATTACACGGCTACAATATGCTTGCACCCGATACAGGGGCTTCATCTATTTCAATCTGCCAAGCCTCAACCTTTCATCAAAAAGATATCAATAATCTACAAAAATATATTTATTCACGATTCGGCAACCCAACACGCGAGGCATTAGAAGAAGCAATTGCAAGCCTTGAAGAAGGAAAATACGGTGTTGCTTTTGCCTCAGGAGTGGCTGCCATTTCTGCTGTTTTATTGATGTTTTCAAAGGGCGACCACATTGTAATGTGTAAAGATGTGTACGGTGGCACATTCCAATTAGTCAGCGAAACACTGCCTCGTTTTGGTATTGAAGTTACGTTCGTTGATGAAACCAATTTAGAGGAATGGGAAAGTGCCATTCAACCAAACACCAAAGCGTTTTATATAGAAACACCATCAAATCCGACCTTAAAAATCACAGATATTCAAGGCGTGGTAGAAATTGCAAAAAGACACAATATTCTGACCGCTATCGATAACACATTTATGACCCCACAATATCAAAAACCTCTAACATTAGGCGTAGATATTGTGATTCAAAGTGCAACAAAATTCTTAAACGGGCACAGTGATGTTATTTTAGGTGCAGTTATTGTAAACGATGAAACACTCTTTGAAAGACTCCATAAACAGCAAGTAATGCTAGGTGGATTACCAGGTATCGAAGAATGCTGGCTAGTTATGCGTGGTTTAAAAACAATGGCTATCCGAATGGAAAAAAGCACCAACTCCGCATTAAAAATTGCTCAATTATTAGAAAAACACCCTAAAATCAATAAAGTTTATTATCCAGGTTTAGAAAGTCATCAAGGCTATGAAATCCATAAAAAACAAGCAACTAGCGGAGGAGCAGTACTTTCATTTGATTTAGGTAATGCCGAAAATGTCAAAAAATTTGCTGACGCTTTAAAATATCCTATCATCGCAGTGAGTCTTGGTGGTGTAGAGTCTATTCTCTCTTACCCCATAAAAATGTCTCATGCTAGCGTACCAGAAGAAGAACGATTAAAACAAGGAATCACAGAGGGATTGGTTAGATTATCGGTGGGTATTGAAGACACAGACGATCTCATCAATGATATCCAAAATGCACTAAACAACATCTAAAACAATAAATTAAAAATAAAGCATCAGTATTACCAATAAATACTGGTGCTTAATCACCCAATGTTTAGTGCTTTTGTTCAGTCTATTTTTAAGAATTTATACTGTGATAAATCTTGCTGTTGCTTAAGCTTCAACAGCCCCCAGTACGTCGTGAGCCATTAAGTTAGCCGTTGGGTTATCTTGGGTTTGTTCTTTGATAAGTTTGTTTGCATAAGGCGATAAAGCATCAACAATTGCTCCATTGGTGTTTTTTGTTGCCAATCCTTGCAATACTCCCGTCACAGCTCGGATTGCCATTTGAACATCGCCACCTTTGCCATATTGATTGATGGTTTGATTTGCTTGATTTAACACTTGCTGAGCTTGAGCATTATTTGGGTCAACTTTTAATACTTCTTCCGCTTGAGCTTTTTGTTTTTCTGCCTCATCAAGTTTTGGTTTCAATGCCATTGTGATACTGTTTTGAGCAATTTCACCTATCACATCTGCCATCTCTTGCTGCTCTTTGATTTCACCCAAATCATAAGCGGTCACTTTTTTATTAGAATTTGCAACATCTCGTGATAGCGCCGTTGGTGTACCTTTTTCAACCGTTAAGTTGATGTTGTCACCCACTGCACTTTTTGTTGTAGTGTGATTACTTTCATTCTTATTACCTAACGCACTGGCAAGCGAACTAACGGCTGATATTCCTGTCTGAGCCATATTTGTTGAAATTCCACCACTGATGTTTTCCACTTTCACTTCACTGTGGTTTTCTATATTTTCAGTTGTGAGTGTTTTGGTTTTAAAATGGTTTTTATCTCTTGTTGCTTCACTCTTAATTAAACCACCTTTTAAATGTGTGTTATTGGCAACAGTAATGTCCATTCCACCTTTTCCAACACTAATTCCACTTTGCTCTTCAACCTGTGCTTGGTTTACCTTCGCTTTATTTTTGCTGAAATTAACCGAACCACCGCCTCCAGAGCCGTAAGTGAACGAGGCACTTGCACCCGCTTGGGTTTGTTTACTGTGATATTTGGTTTCATCTTGTCGGCTTTCGATGATTAAATCACCTTTGATGTCTGCCGTCAGTTTTTCTGCATTGACATTCGCCCCTTTCAACTCGGTATTTTCTCGTGATTTCATCACCACACTTTTACCGTTAATTTGGGTATTATTTTGAGTAATGGTTGTGCTGTTTTCTTTGCCCTTACCTTTTTGTCCACTCGCCTCTAGCCCAAAACCATAGCTATCGCCATTAAAGCCAACAAACACGCCTGCACTCCAGCCACTGTTACTATTCGTTGAGTGATTTTCTGTGCTATCTTGTGTCGATTCAAGATGAATCGCTTTCGCTGAATCTAATTCCAGTTTATCCGTTGCATTCAGTTTTGAACCCACAACATCAATATCACCCTCCGTGGTTTTGAGCTTGATATTACCCGCACTAAATTCACTGCCTTGATGAGTAACCGTTCTAGTATGACTCTCATTTTGTGATTTGCTTGAACCCACACTGACCGAGATTTTCACACTTGGGTTTTCTGCGGCTTTTGCATTTTCAGTTAATGCCTTACTACCTGCCATATTAGAAACAGTATCAGCCACACCTTCTACTTCTTTCGCTGCCATTGCCAATTCTTATGCCGCTATCAGTTGATACCGCGATTTTAATTTTTAATTTTTAACTTTCGTCATTGGTTATTATTGGCTCAGACACTTCTCCATAATAACTACTATGGGAATAACACCACCAACAATCTCCACCTGTAGCTGGATTACCACCTAAAATCAATGGTGGACGACCCACAAAATCAGCTTTATGCGTAGCTTGTTTAACGATTGTGTCATAACCATTCTTTCCAACTTGTTTAAGATAATCTTCCACATTGGTTGCTGTACCAAAGAAACGACTTTCGACAATCGGTACATTGGTTATTCCCACATTATTAGTTCGCTGTAAACTCACGCTCTCTGTTAAACCACCACGACTGTGATTACTTTTTTCATTAAAATTCAGGCGTTCCCCTTTCTTTCATACAATGTACAAATAATCTTTCATTCCAAACACCGTTTGGAAATCCTTTCTCTGGGATTCTATTTTCTATCTTATTGGCCAGTTCTCTACAAATAAGACGATTCTTTTTCCTTAACTCTTTTTGCTCTGGAGCCTCTTTATCATAATAAATTTTCCTTTTTTTCTCAGCCTCTCTATGTGCTGATTGCACTGAATAATAACCATTCCAAAATTTTACAGCACTACATCCTTGTAATAGCAATATGTTTAATAATATATTTAGCAATAGATATCTTTTCATTATTTTTTTCCTTTAAATTGTATATTGTTATATCCAAAATAATCTCTTTCGGTAAAAGTTTATTAATCCAATTACCACTACGATTTTTTTTGATATTTACTCCAATTTTACATACTGCTCAATGCTCATACTGAAATTAGGCTACCATTCAAAAATCGGACCACCAAGTTCTTTCATACAATCATTGTAATAGACATTAAAATGCTTCTTACCTCCTCTTTTCTGTATTGTTTTTGCTCTGTCATAACAAGTATCTACATTCCTTCGATACTTTTCTCTCTCCTCCAGAGTTTTTCTAGCAAGCCAAATATCTTCTTCCTTTTGAAGTTCTTCAGCTGATTTCATCCCTCCATAATTATAGTAGTATGCAGTGTCTTTGCAGCCAAATAAAAAGAACATAAAAAATAGAATAAAAGTAATATTTTTCATTATTTATCCCCTTTAAATTTAATGCTGTCATTTTTATCCCCAATAACCTCTTTTGGTAGTGATAGATTGACGGGATTACCATTTTTACCTATTGTAGGTTTTCCCCATATTTTTATATACCTTTCATATTCAGGGTTATTAATCTTTTCCTTTCTATCATTTTCTATTTTTTTCTCAGGCACCTCCCCATAATAACTACTATGAGAATAACACCACCAACAATCTCCACCTGTAGCTGGATTAAAGCCTAGCGGACGACCCACAAAATCAGCTTTATGCGTAGCTTGTTTAACGGTTGTCTCATAACCATTTTTTCCGACTTGTTTAAGATAATCTTCCACATTGGTTGCTGTACCAAAGAAACGACTTTCGACAATCGGTACATTGGTTATTCCCACATTATTAGTTCGCTGTAAACTCACGCTCTCTGTTAAACCACCACGACTGTGATTACTCTTTTCTAATTTCAGCCCTCTACCTTTTGCATAATGATTAATTGCAACATTCGTTTTTTCCGCATTAGTAATTGGGAGAGCAGCTCCTAATTGGTCATTAACTTTGTCATAACCCGCATACATAAGCTCTGCTAAACTAGGAATACTCTCATAAGTAGGATTATTAATCACCACATATAAATTACCATTTTTTGCTGCTTCTGGATTTTGTTTCACTGCATTTAAATAAAAACATAGCGGTTAGATTTAGATCAAAAAATGCAAATTTTCACTTAAAAACACTAATATCTAACCGCTATTAACTTGAATAAAATTATCTTATAATTTCTTTAGCTGATGGATAAGGCAATCCTTTTTTTGCTCGCCACTGAACACAAAGCGGATCATCCACAGAATCAAATTCATTACAAACAGGTCCAGCTGTGTAATACCAGCCCTTAGCTTCCATACATAAGCCTTCTTTGGTTGATTTATGATATCCTTCATAAGGATCTATACCACACTCTCGCATATTTGTATTTCTTCTATCCCAATAATCACGATATTGAATATATTCATCAGATGTCCAATGTTCAGTTTCTCTAGGTGGCTTAAAACCTCCCATTGAACAGGATGCTAAATTCATCAATACCATTAATACTAATAAAACCTTCATTACTTACTCCTTTTTAAGTTGATTTGAATTATTTAATTCAAATATGGTATTCTCTGGATGCATATACAAATCTTTTTTATCTTTTCTATACCCATCTTTTATACATTGCGTCTGACCCAACCCGTAGCAGTTATGAGACGAAGATTTATCACCAAAGATATCGAGAATCATTGAGATATTTCCCTTTTTATGAGTGTTAGTATTTGTAGTACTAGGATTATTACCTATTGGGAATCCTCCAACCATATCTCCTTCGTGACTTTCAATTCTAATAGAATGCTCTTTGTTAGTTCGTTCATCTCCTAGACCTTGAAGTTGATTTAATATTTTATCTACTTGTGAAACATTTTCAGCAGGCCCCACCATTTTTATATCTGTTTTTGATAACAACGCTTTTTCTCGGTTTTCTTCTGTATTTAACTCTCTCAATGCATTACCAACCGTCATTGTGCCTCGACTATGTGAACCAATAAACAGATCCTTTTGACCATATTGTTTCATTAGATCTATTTTGTTGCTTTCATACATTTATCTATAAGTATTAACCTATCAATACGTTCACGTTCTGTTGAATGATCAGGTACAGGAAAACGCTTTTCAACTTTCTTAAAACACTTCTCAAAAAGTCTAGATTGTTCCTCTGATACTGCTCCACCGTTATTCCAAAAACGAATAACTTGATTCATACAGCCAGATAAACAAATGATACTTATAAAAATAACTATTATAAATCTAACGATATTCATACTAATTTTACTCCTTACCGCTTTGAATTTCTGGGGTTACTAATTGAGGTAATGATGGGTTTTCTCTATTTTTATCATTTATCCATTTTTCCCTAAACTCTTCGGAATATGGGTTTATAACTGGATCAGTTACTCTAGTTCCATTTTCATCAATTTTATGACCATTTTCATCTATTAGATTTTCTGCTGGAACTTCACCATAATAACTACTGTGTGAATAACAAAACCAACAAGCACCACCAGTTGTTTTATTAAATCCCATCAATCCCAAATTCCATTTATTACCTACAAAATCAGCTTGATGAACTGCTGATTTTGCCTTACTTAACCCTTTCCATTCTTTTCCATTTTTATCAGTATATTTATGCCACTACAACTATTGATTTTCTTTAGTTTTCAAACATTCATTCCAAAATTTATACCATAGCTCGCGTTGATTTTCTTCACTATAGAATTTATCTGTTTCATCATCACATATGTCATAAATTTTTCTTTTTTCATCAGACATATATGGGCCACTATTCCATAACCTCGTGGCAGTATTCATACACCCCATTAAACTAAATATTACAAATAAAAAGCATAGTAATTTTATATTTTGTTTATTCATTGTAGATTTCTCATAATTATTATAAATTAGGTTTAACTAATATAGGAAGAGATGGATTATCATTTACTTTATTATGATTTACTCCCTCTTTCCATGCTCCCTTAAAATCCTTTTTATAAGGATTTTTAATCCTATCATTAACTATTTCACCATTTTGATTAATATTATGACCATTTTCATCTTTAAGATATTTTTTAGGTACTTCTCTAAAATAACTACTATGTGAATATAAGAACCATTCAATAAATTAAAACATCACTATTTCTATAACCGTACAGGCCACCTAATGCAAGATCGGTATAGTGAGATCCTTATTATTAAAATAAAATTTCTCATATTGTCTTTTTTTATTAGATATTTTAAAACCATTTTTATCAATATTTAGCTCTCTCTTTTTTCATACCACATTGTGATGTTCGATTACTCAATTCAGCAAGCCAGTATTGTTCCAAAACTTTATAGCAGTATCCATACAACCTGATAAAGGTATAATTAAAATTAGCACAAATATCATATTAATTATTTTCATAATTTACTCCTATTGATTTTTTATAATATATGGATTTACTAAAACTGGTAATAAAGGATTATTTTTATTTATAGGCATAAAGGACATCCTTAATAGCCTCTTTTTTTTATACAATTATAATAATCATCATAATTATTTTCTTTTTGATACTTCCTACAAAATCTATATGCATCTCTTTCTTTATCAGACATTTTAAAGCCATTATTCCAAAACCAAACTACTGGATCTTAACTAGTCATACAACTAGTTAAGAAAGAAAAAGATATTACTAAAATAAAAAAATACTTCATATTATAACTCCTTAATTTTTATATTTAGTTTAGTTAAAATAATAAATCATCTACTTTTTTCCTCCTCACACTGAACTATTAACTTTATCCAATTAAGACGTTCTCTTTCGGTTGAATTTTCAGATATAGGATAATTCTTTTTTACTTCTTCGAAACAAATATGATAAAGTTCTTTTTCTTTATCAGAAATATAAGGTCCACCATTCCAAGCCCTTGTAATAGTATCCATACAACCTGATAAAGACATAATTAAAATCAGCATAACTATCATATTAATTATTTTCATAATTGACTCCTATTGATTTTTTATAATATATGGATTTACTAAAACTGGTAATGAAGGATTATTCTTATTTATAGTTATCGTTTTACATCACTTTCAATTAGCCAATTATAGTTTTTATTTAGATCTAAATATATTGGAGTATTATTGATTCTCATACAATAAACAAATATATCAGACATATTGACAACATCATTTTTGTCATATTTCTTTTTCTGTTCAAAAAGTTTAGGTGTTAATTCATCACAAAATGCCTCATTTTTCTTTCTTAACAATTTTTTATTTGGTGACTCATTATCATAAAAAATCTGCTCTTCTTTATCAAATTCTTTAGATGCATTTTCCCTAGAATAATAGCCATCCCAAAACTTAACTGCTATGCAAGAAGAACTATCAATACAACAAGATGTTAAAAAAAATACAACTAATAAAAAATAATATTTATATTTCATTTTCCTTTCATATCCTTTATTCAGGTTTAATAACTATTGGTAACGATAAATTTTTATTATTTTCATCTAAAGACCATACTTCTTTAAATTCTTTTCTATATGGGTTATTTATTTTTTTAGAGACTCTATTTCCTTTTTCATCTATAAATCTACCATTATCATCTATTAGATTTTCTGTTGGCACTTCCCCAACATAACTACTATGTGAATATAAGAACCATTTATCTTCAACTCCTCCTGTTGGTTTATTTCCACCCACTAGATATTTACTACGGAACCCAATAAGTGGTGTACGACCAACAAAATCTGTATAATGAACTGCCGACAATACTTGGCTACCCTGTTGTGAAGTTGTACCATCTGTATTCTGTACTGTATGCGTATATTTATTTACATTTGCTAATTGATTAGAATAATCTTGTACATTCGTTGCAGTACCAAAGAAGCGTGATTCACGAATTGGAATTTCTTTTAAGCCATCTCTATTAGCTTTCTGTAAGGCAACACTTGCAGTTAAACCTCCTCGACTATGATTATTAAGATCAAGCTGATAGTTATTTTGCTTCGCATAATCATAAATTTTGATATTCATTTTTTCTGCCGAAGTAAGAGGTAATCGCCCTCCAGCTAAGTCATTCGTTTTATCATAAAGAGCATAAATTAATTCAGAAACAACGTTACTCGTTGGTCTGTTGTACACAACTGCTATACCATCTTTATTTGTTTCCCATTTGTTTTGTTTAATAGCATTTTTTAAAGCATCATCTCTTGGATTTAAAATACCATTATTTGAGACGGTAATTACTCCTGTTGTATTTGACGGTGTTAATTCTGAAAGAGCAAAAATTTGTCTTTTATCTCCTATTTCAGCTTTATCTCCATATATTGGTCTCACAGTTTTACCATCATAAGATTTATTAGAACAATATAATCCATCTTGTTTGCATTTTACTTCCCAAACTTGTGCTGGTGTAGTTGCAGCTCGTATAGCAGGATCAACAGTAGTTGCTACGCCCATATAAGTTAAAGCATCACTATTTCCATAACCGTACAACCCACCCAATGCAAGATCAGTATAAAATGCAACTTTCTCTAATGTGTCCGCTTTATCATCTAAAGCCAAAGATTCTTTTGTGCTATAACCATTTTTACCTTCTACACTATTTTCTTTGCGAATTTGTACAGCCTCTTCTCTTCTTTTATCTGCTTCTTGATAGATCTTAGCTTTCACTCCTTGACGAGTTTTATCAAACTCTCGTGTAACCTCAACTTGTAACTCAACCTCACTTTGCACTGCTTTCGCATCAAAGTTATTCTCTAACCCCTTTTGATTAAGTGCTTGTTTGGTATGGTATTTTGTTTGAATACCACTTGGGTTTGTTAGCACATCTGATTGTAGGTTTTGCTGCTTAGCTTTATCTGTAATGGTGATATTTTGAGTACCAACCCCTGCTGTTGTGGTATTGCTTTGGCTATCTTTATCACTGCCATAACCAAGAGATTTACTTACGCCACCTTTACCTGCAACATCTTCTAAATGAGGGTTTTCTGTTGCCTTTCCTTGACCTAAATCTTTACCACTTACACTCACTCCACCACTAATACCAAATCCACTTGCTGAATGGTTTGCGTGATTGTCAATATTTGATGTTGTAACAGTACCAGTTACAAAACTATTTTTGCCCTCTTGTTCTGCTTTTTCTGTGGAAGTAATCAAGCCACCTTTAAGATTAGTATGTTTTTTTACATTAACTTTAAAGCCGTCATCCCCTGCAAATACACCTGCCTGTGTATTTACACTTGCATAATCAGCATTAACCTTAGATTGACTATAACTCGCACTTCCTGAAACGCCGTAGCCCACTGTCACCTGACCACTCATATTTTTTTGCTTACCTTTATAAGTCATCGTATCTTGTAGGCTTTCAATATTTAAGTCTTTCGCCTCAATACTAACACCTTTACCTACAACTTGAGCTCCTTTTAAAGTGGTATCATTTTTACTCACAATGGTGGTTTGGCTATTTTTATCTCCCACTCGGCTAGCTACCCAGCTTTGCTCATCTCCATTACCATAGCCTTTGCCATAATTACCTCCCGCTGTAACTCCCATCGCAAAACCATCAGAGCCATAACTTACTGCAACACCTGCATTCCAGCCTTGTGATTTATTACTACTACGCTCTTGGTGAGTTTGTGATTTAGCTAAAACATTCACTTCGTTCTCTGCTAGCAGTTGAGTACCTTTTATACCACTAACATCTGAACCAACAATATTGATATTTGATGTTTTATCCCCTATCGCAATAATATTGGCTTTGCCTCCTGCATTTACTTTACTTGAATTGGCAATTGTGCCTTTGGTTGAGCTTTGTTGTGTATTTTTTTGTTCACCATAGGTGATAGACACACTAACATTAGCATTTGCCATATCACCATTTGCAAGAGCCTCTGTAGCTTTAGCTGCATCTCCTATCGTTTCATAGGTACGTGCTGCATCCCAAGCTGCATTAGCCGCAGCCATTGCATTTACTCGGTCATTTTTACTTTTACCTACCTTTTCAATACTTTTTGCTGTGTTTATACCTGCCTGTATTGCTTGTAAGGCGGGAACATTTACTGCAACCGTAAGTCCTTTTTGTTCAAACGTATATTTTGAATTGGTTTCATATTTATCATCACCAGCAACAATATCTACCTGTTTGGCTTTGATAGTGACATCATCTTTGACAGAGGTAACCGTACTCACACTTTGCTTATAGTCGTTATTCGCCACAATGTTTACCTTCCCTGATAAACTGCCAACCTGACTACCTTTCGCATAGAGTTTAGCGTGGTCTGACTCTTTAGTTTCCTTACGACTTCCTATCGTAAAGCCAATCCCTCCACTTGATAATAATCCCGATTTAGTTTTCTTCTCAAAATGCTCCTCTTTCAAACTCTGTACATCTTCGCCAATATTAATATTATTTTTAGCAAGAATATCTACATCATTATCTGCAACAATAACCGCACCTTTTGCCTTGATATCATGACCAGCAACTAATGTGATTTTCTCTGCACTGAGTTCAGAACCTTTTTTCAAAATCTTATTTTTTTGGTCAAAGGTTGTATGAGTAGATTTACTAAATGTACTGCTATGTTTCGTATAATGATACTCTTCAAAATCTGATTTCCTTGTTGCACCATTTAACACTAAATCATTCTCAGCAATTGCAGTTAGTTTTGATTGCGACTCAAGCTCCGCCCCTTCTGACACAATGTTTTTACCTTTCAGAATCATATCGCCTTTGGTTTTGATATGACTGATTTCCACATCTTGCACATTCTCATTACGATAATGATTGCCATACCCCATTTTCTCATCAAAACCAACCTCCAAAGCGGTCAGATTTAGATTGTTTTTTGCAGAAATATAGCTTTGACCTTGTCCGTCATTGATGATATCTGCTCCAGTGATGTTGATATTATTCGCATTGATGTGTAATTTTCCGTCTTTGCCTTTTACGTGGAGTAAGGCTTTGCGGTCAAGAGTGGTTTGAGTACGTTTGAAACCATCTAAATCAACCTTTGTCGTCTGAGTGGTTGATCTATGAGTTAAGTTTCCTGCAACATCCAACAATAAATCACGCTCAGCCTCTATTACACCGCCAATATTTTCAACATCACCGTTGATATGAGCTTCTAATTTCTCAGCACTTAATTTGCCACTATTTTTAAGTTTATTGGCATTTAACTGAGCAAATTTACGACCGGCTATTGTACCCTCGTTAATGATTTCATTCGCATTCATTTTTAGACGATTTGCTGAAATAAGCGTACCATTACCTGTAATATCACCTTTATGTGCCATCGCATACACTTTCGGTACTAACACTTGCTCAACCTTGCCATTTGGTAACGTAATAGATTTGCTTTCGAGCCATACAATATCAGAAGTAAGCTGTGCCACCTGTGCCTCGCTTAATGCAATACCTAAGCCTAGATTAAAACGTTTTGCAAAGGTTATGCCGTTATGCATTAACGATTTATATTGTGCTTCAAAATCAGAATGGTTTCCTAAGAACTGACGCCCTGTTAAGCGGTTTATTTGCTCTCTTACTAATTTTTGCTCATAAAATCCATCACCTAAGCGTTTTTGTACATTATTTGGATCATAACGTAATGCATTAAACATATAATCACTACTTAACCATTTTTTATGGTTAGTAAACTCTGGATCAGTTTCAACAACAAAATGACTATTTGGTTTTGGATTGATTCTATACAAGCCTTGATTTGGTAAACGAGCATCCACTTCTATACTACGAATTTCTAACACAGATGGCTGTGAAACTTGTGTATTTTCCAATTTAAGTGACGTGTTTACATTAACCACATTGATATCCCTTGAAGCCTCTGAATCTTGCTTCTTGGTATCAAATTTTGATAAATCATTTAATACAACTTCATTTTGTTTTTGCGTAATATTGTTTTGTTTTTTAACATCAATATAGTCTTTATAAGTCGTTGGGTTTGTATGATCTTTTGTTAGGAAAAGATTCATATCTTTATGAGTTTCATTGATACGTTTTAAAGGTCCATAATTTGATGATCTTCTTTCGTGATAACGCTTGACCCCACCTCTCCATTTAGAATAAGACCAATTTCTTGAACCTAGTTCAATATCTTGACGAATGGCTTCTTCATCATCTCTATTTTCTATGCGTCCCTGACCTGATTGTGTTAACTTATTACCAGCAATTACAATACTTTTATCATTTAAAAATTGCTTTGAATTATAATAAATATCTTTTCCTGCTAGTATTTGTCCAGGTAAACTCGCAAGCGTCATTGTTTCTTTGACGACCTCTTTATTGACCCAAATATTCCAATAACGATAATACTCTTCTCCATAAATCCATTTATTATGTTGTGAAATTTTCTTACTTAATTCTTTAAGTTTATTACCATTCTTATTTGTCCAATCCAATATTGGTTTAAATTTCTCAAATTCCTTTTGAAGTGTTACAGCCTTATTATATTCTGCCTTATCTAGATTATACTGAGCTAATCTTAGCTGAAATGATTCATCTGTTTCTGTAAGTTTTTTTAATGGCTTAATTGGTTTAGTCGGCATAATTGGAGGTGTTAAATTTTCCTCTAGTTCATCTAGTTGCTCATCACTTAAATTGTCGACATCAATACCTGTTTTTTTCAAATACTCTTTTATATCGATATTGGGTTCTTCTGGTCGCTCAGTATCTGGTGGTGTAATATTAAAATATGTCCATATAGGATTATCTTTAGTATAAATACTCGCCTCAATTACTTTACAACTACTTGAATCATTATCATCTTGGCATTTGACCGTATTTGGCTCAGCTAATAGTGTATTTGATCTTATTTGATCGATATTAGTAATAAGAGCAGGCTCTTTAGCATTCACATTTTCAACCCATTTACCAGCTCTACTAAACCCAGCCCAATAGAGTTTATCTGTGTTAATATAATTTAATTTCCCATTATTATAAGGCTCACTACCTGTTGCTATGCCCTGCGGTAAAATATAATACTTGCTCACATCTTTACTGCTAGTTTCTAATAACTTACCCAAATAATGCTCATTACTGTTTGTAATATCATCAATATGCAATCCTACTGAACCAACTGCCTCAATAATACTACTTTTATTTTTCAGAGTTTCAGCCTTACCTTCGGCTTGGTCATTCACATTTAAACTACGACCAAAGACAATATCGCCCTCACTATAAATAGTTGAGCCACCTTTCTTATCAGGATTATAAAGCGTGGTATCATTGATAATCTCTTTTCCTGCTATATCTAAACGTTTTCTTGCTGCAATGGTCGCTGATTTATCTTCACCATTAACACTTTCATCTTGATTTAAGATATTTTCAGCACCTAAAGCCATATAATCCCCATAAATTCGACCTGTACCTAAGTTGTGAATTGTCTTCGCTTTGATGACTGTTTTAGATTGATTATTTTCTGAAAAACTATTGATCAACCCTCTATTTGTTACTTTATTCTGAGCCGTAATTCGGGTTTCTTCACTGCTAATTTTTCCCTCAGCAATATTTTCAATATTACTCGCGTTTAAAATCAAACGGTTATTTGCGGATAATTTTTTACTATTGGTTATATCACCTTGTGTCACAATACTTAGGTTGTTTTTTGCATTGATATCTTGCTCGCTCACAACATCATCTTTTAATTTAATGGAAAGGTTCTTAGCTTCCAAATGCCCATTCATAGAAAGATGTTTAGCACTGATATCCAGATTATTTTGAGCTTGCATTTTACCTTTGTGGTTGTTGATCTCTAGATTAGTATCAAACCCTTCAATGGTTAAATCCTGCCAACCTAATATTTCTCCTGATTGGTTATCAAGTATTTTCGATATAATTAACTCGCCTTGTTTTTGAATATAAACACCACCCTTGTTATTATTCAATTTTAAGGCATTTAACTCGAGGCTTTCAGCAATTATGCCTTGTGCTAATTGACTTGCCGTTGCAACCGTATTTTGATTATTTATGTTATTAGTGGTAATAGCTAACGTTTTTCCTGCTTCAATCAATGAACCTTGTTCAACCACTCTATTATTGATAATATTTTCCTGAATAGTTAACGTATTATCTTTCCCTGATTGAATAAATCCACTCTGGTTATTAAGCTGTTTTGCTTTTACTGAAAGATTACCCAATGCTTGTATTTTTCCAGCTTGAGAATTATCAATCATTGAATGAATAGCGGTGATATTATTATCATTATTTGCAAATAATTTTCCTTGAGTATTTATTAGATTTCCACTCGTTAAACTAAGGTTTTCTCCTGCAATAATTTCGCCTTGTTGGTTATTTAAGGCTTGAGATTGTGCATTTAAATCAATATGACCTTGCTGTGTATAAATAATACCTGATTGATTGTTTATCCCTTTTGCCAATAGATCGATATTATTTTTTGCCTCAATGCGACCTTTAGTATTATCAAATTTTTGTTGAGCTTTAATATCTACATTTTTATCTGCTGAACCAATATATCCCTGTTGGTTATCAATAGCTTTTGTGATTAGCGTAACATTCTCATTAGCTTTAATAATCCCTGTCAAATTATCCAATTCACCACTATTTACCGTCAAACCACCTTTCGCTCCAATCTGCCCCTGTGTATTATTTAATGCTTGTTGGTGTGTGTTGATATTAACCGCTTGTGTTTTACTGCTAATCACGCCTTGAGTATTATCTAATTGTTGGGAAGAGAGTGTGATATCCTTATTCGCTAAAATCGCACTAGCTTTATTTGATAAATCTTGCTGGGTAGCGATATCAATCTTGTTTCCCAAAATTTGACTGCTATTTTCAGATTGTAATCGCTTCGCTTGAATAGTTAATTCACCCGCCTTAACTACACCCTTTTGTTGCGATAAATTATTTGAAAGGGTGAGTATCGCATCGTGATTCGCACTAATCTCACCTTGGTGATTCACTATATTTTTTGCATTAACATTAAAGCTATCTTCAGTTTGGATTTTTCCTTGTGTATTCTCAATCTCGGTCGCTATAATGTCTTGGTTACCCTTACTTGCAATACGTCCTTGTTGATTTGCGATTGTTGCTGTTTTTAAGTTGATTTTCCCCTGTGCCACAATCCCTTTTTCTAAGGTCTCTTTATTACTAAGGAGCTTTCCATTAGTATTTAAGGCTAAATTTTGATTGGTTTGAATTAGCCCTTTATCGTTATTTAACCCATCTGAATCGATACTTAAATCTTCTTTTGAAGCAATAACCCCTTCCGTCGAATCTAGTTTTCCTGAAACCTTAATACTAAACTGCTTATCGCTTAACAATGTTCCTTTTGTGTTTTCAAGCTGTTTGGTGTTAACCTCAAAATTACCCTGTGTACTGATATACCCTGCATTATTTTTTATGCTATCAGCTGTTAAATTAAAATCAGCGTTACCTGTTTGCTCCCAAACGGCATTTTGTGTATTAAGATTTTGTTGAGATACCGTAATTTTCTTCGCTTTTAAATGGCTATGTTGAGTTGAAAGGGTTTTAGGTATCGTTAAATCGACATTATTTTTTGCGGTAATTTTTGCTGAATTCGCATCAATATTATCTTTTGTCGCTGTTACTTTGACATCATAACCACTGCTTTGGCTATGATCTAAATTAACCGCTGTTGCATTAACCTCTAATTTTCCAGATGCAATATTTTTTCCCTGCAATGTAGCAGTTTCTTTGGTGTGAACCGTGATGTTTTGACCTGTTTCACTTTGCGTTTCTAATTGACGATTTTCACCTTTTTGAGTTTGTGTAATCTCAACACCTGAGGCTAAAATTGAAGAAGTGGTTGCATTCACTTTTTGAGCTGCATAGTCAATATTTTTATGGGCGATAGTTTCACCTTGTTGCGTAATATTTTTATCCGCTTTGATTTTAATATTGCCTTTTTGAGCAATGATAGAGCCATCTTGTTTTAAAGCACCTTTGGTTTTTATAAGAATGTCATTCTGCTTCGCTTCAATTTTCCCTGTGTTTTCTACATCATCACTTGCTTTTGATGTAATACCTTGATTTGCATTGATTATGCCTGAATTGATAATTTTACCATTCACATCAATCGCAACTTCACCAACACCTGCACCAATATGCCCTACGTTGCGAACACCTAACCCTTGCTCTGTACCGACTAAATGAATTTGCCCTGCATACATTCCACCTAACTCGCTCACATCAACCGAATATTGAGAAGAGGTTGATGAAGTAAGCGGTGATTTTTTGTGAATAATTTGCAAATTTTCATCTAAATCTGACCGCTTAATCGTATTATTCCCCGTTACCACAGCCAGTTTTTTCTTCGTCCAAATACCTGCGTTAATTTTTGCTTTTTGCGATAAAATCTCCGTGTAATCTACCTGACTATTATCTAAACCTTTGCCTGAAATCAATACTGTGCCTTGCTCAACATTAACGCTCTCAATTTGTCCATCTCTGATTTGTGGCTTACCGGTCGTTAACGTGACCTGATTGGAATTAAGAATCCCACAACCTTGACAGCTGATACCGGACGGATTCGCAATAATCACATCCGCTTTCTGCCCAGCCACTTCCACATACCCTTTCATCAAACTTGGGTTATTGGAATTGACTTCATTTAAAATAACTTTTGCCTCTCCACGAGCCAAATAAGGGTTGCCTTGCACATAGCCACCTAATTTAGTCTGCGTTGTTTTACGGCTATTATTTAAAATCGCCCCTTTAGTATCCACATCAAATTGAGTATATTTATTGTGAGAAAGCCCTTTTGCATTTGGGGTTTGGATATTAACTTGTGGGAGCCCATTTGCCGTCTGCAATACAATTGGTTGCGTATTTTTAGGTGCGGTATTATCTGCTTTGATAATAAGCGTGTCGGCAAAAGAAGAAGATACAAAACCTAACGCACAGAATAAACTAAAACAAAGAGGCTTAATACAAGCGGTAATATTTTGAACAAGATTTACCAATTTATTTTTTCGCTTACACTGTGGCGAATTTGCCGACGATTTGCTCTCTGCCTTTGTGATTTCAGACACCACAACCAAACAGTTTAACGTTTTACTAAAAATAATTCTGTAACAATGCTTGTTCATAACTCGTTCCTTTGTTTAATTCAACGCAAATGAAGTGAAAAAATAATTCACTTCATTTTTAAAATTGATAACTTAAATTAAATCCTGCGACCACATCAGAGGTTCTAAATCCTTTCGGCATATGCAAAGGTACACCAAAAAATAAGTCGTAATTGATTCCCCATTGAGCACCTTTCATTCCTAATACTGCCCCAGAAAGTTCATTGCCCAATGAATCAGATTGTTGTTGATACACTTTGCCATAATCCACGCCAAAATAAGCTTGTCTCGCTGGATTGATTAACCAAGAAATATCATTTTGTACCGTCCAACCTCGATTGCCTGATAATGTCACTTCGCCATTAAATCCTCGAACGGTATAACGTCCGCCAATACTAAAACGATCCTGTGATGTTAAAGGCGTGCGGTTATATTGCCCATTAAATTTCAAACTGTGTTGCCAGCTACTTTCCGCAATATTAAACGGGGTAGTTAAAGAGACATTTGCTGAGATAAGTTTGAAACGAGATGTACCTTCATTAAATAATTCTTCTGGTGCGGCTTCTGCATTAAATGCCCCCGTGCCTCGTTTATAGCTCAAACCAAAATCTAAAGTGGAATGTTTAAAATATTCTTTGTGTTTAAGTCCCACTTGCCAACCCGCTGTATTACGATGTTGTACTTCTATTTTTTCATCATCAATAAAGGAGTCAGATTCTCTTATCCAAATTCCACCCCATAGGCTCGTTTTACGTTGGTTATCACGATATAGCGTATAAGATGCAGTTGCTTTTTGCGTGTTGCTCTCGCCAGAATAAATATAGTTTTGAAATGCCCCAAAGACCTCTTGATGATATTTATTTTTTGATTGGTCTAAACTGAATAACCAATAGCCAACAGGAAATGAATAGTGAAAGCTAAAATTCTGAGTACCTCGTTTGCCATTATCATCCTCTTTTGTTTTTAAACTATGCGTTAGGCTGGTATAAAATAGATCATTTGCGGTAAAAAGATTGTCAACAGAAAAAGTCGCTGAGCCTTGAAATTTACCCGTTGAAGTAGAACCACTATCGTCTAAGCCTAAGGTTAAACGAAATGGAAAATGTTGCGTGTAGCTAATTTTTAAATCACTTTCGCCCACATCACTCGTTCCTTGAGCTGGTAAAATTTCAATATTCGCCTGAGCTGTTGGCACGCGTTTTAAATTTTCAAGGGATTGCTCAATATCTCGTACATTTAATACATCCCCTGATTTCAACGCTATCGCCGACCAAGCAGATAATGTTGAAAATCTCGCTATTTTTGAGTGATCTTCAACAATAAAATGGCGGACTTTTCCTTTAATAACCGTTAACGCCAATATTCCAGAGTGTAAATCCTGCTCTGTTGCCACAACTCTTGATGTAATAAACCCTTTTTCAAGAATTTTATTTTGCAATTGTTTCATTACAATATTTAGCCCCTCGCCCCCTAAACAATGCGGAAATGAGAGTTTTAAATCTTTAAAAGTTGCTTGAAGTAATGGGGTAAATTGAGAAGATGTTTTTGAAGAGGAATAGTCGGTTAAAGTAATTTTATGTATTGGATAACAAGGATATTCTTGATGAGGTAAAGTTAATTTATTGGATTGAATATCAAACTTCACATCTTGCTGTGTATTGAGTTTTTGCTCCCGAATTTTATCTTGTAATAACTGACGTTGTTGATTCTGAGTATCAATTTTCTGAATAGAAATATCTGACGTATTCGCAAAAGCAAAAGAAATAGATAATGGTAAAAGAAGAGTGACAGAAAAAGATCGCATAAAAAATCCTATTGATGCAAATAAATTCTAGTTTGGGAAGTTTATTTTAAGTCATAGGCGTTGGCAATATATATTTTCAATTATTTTAAAGAATAAAAAACCACCATCTAAGTCAGGTCTAATATAAACACTTAACCTACGTGGTGGTAATTCACAAATATAAATTTAAAAATGCTTTTCAGATTATCGGTAAAAAATTACTGAACAATATTCCCAATAATACTTCTTGTCTCCATACGCACTTGGGTTAATTTCACTTTAACGCTTTGCCCTACTTGGTAAGTTTTTTCATCTTTAATATAAAGTGCTAGCTCTTCAGTGCGGAAATTCATTTCATCTTTATTAGGGTGTAAAGTTGAGTTTGGCACAAAAATCATCGCACCGTTTTCAATGACTTTCACACGCAATCCACCACGAGAAACATCAACGATTTCTGCATCAAATTCCATATTTTTCTCAACCATTGGTTCAAGATAACGGGCATATAACCAATCTGAAATATCTCGCTCTACCATTCGGTTTTGTTTACGTGCTTCTTGTAAACGCATCAAAATATCTTCTTCGACAAGCTGTGTCGGCTGTTGTGCTAAGGTTTGTTTGATTAAACGATGATTCACCATATCGCCATATTTTCTGATTGGCGATGTCCAAGTAGCATAATGAGTAATCCCTAAACCAAAATGTGGTGCCACTTGATTTTTAAATTCTGCAAAAGTCAGATAACGGCGTAAACGTAATTCTAAAAAGCTCTCATCGTGTTGGTCAATATCACGACGCATTTCACAGTAACCTTCAAGGGTTGCTAAACGCTCAACGCTATAACGTGCTTCTAATTCTTCATTATTTTCAGGCGTACCTAAGGTGGCAATTAAAAACTCTTTAGCAAGTTTGTAATTTTTAGGATCAAAACCTAAATGGGTGTTAAAAATCCCTGTTTTTGCATTTTTTTCTAAATATTTACCCGCTTCAATATTAGCAATGATCATTGATTCTTCAATCATTTGATTCGCAATACGACGAGGTTCAAGGTGGATGTCCACCACATCACCCTGCTCATTTAATTCAAAGGCATAATCACCTTGCTCTTTGAAAATTAAGGCATTTTTTTCACGCCACTGCATTCTGGCTTGGGTAAATTGGTGTAACCAGTCAATTTGTTGTTTAATTACTTCATTTTCAGGTTGCCACGCATTTTCTTGCTGTTCTAAATAATCAGATACGTTGTCATACACTAATTTAGCTTTTGATTTAACCCACGCAAGGGTAAATACAGTTTCCGCTGTAACGTTGCCTTCTAAATCCGTAATAATCTCACCCACTAACGCAGGACGTTTTTCATCTGCCACTAATGAACATAAATCATCAGACAGTTCACGAGGTAACATTGGCACGTTAAAACCCGGTAAATAGTTGGTAAAACAACGCTGACGTGCTTCTTTTTCAAGGCTTGAATCTTGTGGGATATAGGCTGTTGGGTCGGCAATCGCTACCATTAAATGCCAGCCTGTTTGCGTGCCATTGTCTAAAATTGGCTCAATACACAACGCATCATCCATATCTTTGGTGGTTGCGGAGTCGATAGTCGTAAAATCTAAGTGAGTTAAATCTTTACGCTCAATTTCATCTTGTAACTCATAACTATCCAATCCTTTTACCGCTTCACGAGGTTGTTCGTGTTTTGCTAGGCTTACCCACCAAGGTGCGTAATGATCGTCCGCCTCACAAATTAATTGGGTTACTTGTGCAAATAAAAAGCGATCATCTCGTAATGGGTGTGTTTTTAACTCTGCCACAACCCAATCATTTTCCTGCAATTTTTGTGTCACTTTTTTATTGTTTACATTTGCAGAAATGAGATTTTTCACATTTGGATGATCGACCGCAAGTTGTAAACGCCCCTCACGATTAAATTTAACCCTTGCAACAAAACGCGTCAGCATAGGCTCAATCAATTCTTCAACATCAACACGTTCTTTATCACCATCAACCACAACTGAGGCTTTGACTTTATCTCCGTGCATGACTTTTTTCATTTCTTGTGGCGGAATAAAGTAACTTTTTTTGTCACATTCTAAAAAGCCATAGCTTTTATCTGTTGCTTTAACAAAGCCTTCCACGAAGGTTTTATTTGAATGAATTTGTTGTTTTAATTGTGCTAAGAGAGGATTATCTTGGAACATAAGTTTCCTTAAATTAATGATATATAACGAAAAGACAGGGCATGCCCTGTCTCTACGCGTATTAAATGATGATTATTCGCCTAAATTTGACATTGCTGTTGTGCTAAAACCAGCATCAACGTGTAAAATTTCGCCTGTTACACCAGAGGCTAAATCAGAACATAAGAACGCTGCTGAATTACCCACATCTTCAATGGTTACAGTACGTTTTAACGGTGCTGATTTTTCAAAAGTAGTCAGCATTTTTTTGAAGTCCTTAATGCCAGACGCTGCAAGAGTACGGATAGGTCCTGCTGAAATCGCATTCACACGAATACCTTCGCCACCTAAATCTGCTGCCATTACACGCGTGCTTGCTTCTAATGACGCTTTTGCTAAACACATTACATTATAGTTAGGAATTGAACGCTCTGCCCCTAAATAAGAAAGTGTTAATAATGCTGAATTTGGATTTAACATCGGACGAGCCACTTGTGCCATCGCCACAAAACTATACGCACTGATATCGTGAGCAATTCTAAAGCCATCACGCGTTGCCGCATTAACATAATCGCCGTCTAATTGATCCGCTGGTGCAAAACCGATAGCGTGAACAAAACCGTCAAATTTATCCCAATGTTTATTTAATTCCGTAAAACACTCTTTGATATTTTCATCACTTGCTACGTCTAATGGCAATACAATTTTTGCCCCAAATTCTTCCGCAAATTTTTCCACACGAGGTTTCAATTTATCGTTTAAATAAGTGAATGCTAACTCTGCCCCTTCACGTGCAAAAGCTTGTGCAATACCATAAGCAATAGAGCGATTACTCGCTAACCCTGTGATTAAAATACGTTTACCTGCTAAAAAACCCATATTATTTCCTTAAAATTAATTTATAGTCGGAGAAAAATTATTTACCTAACATCAAGCTCTCTCAAAGTACGATTGTACGACCTTGCTCGCTCTCCCTATGATAAAATTATTTTCTTAACTATTTTGTGTAAAATATTTTTGAAATTATAGCTTAAAAAAGCTAAAAAGAGAAAAGAAGCGGTCAGATTTATTGTTCTTTTTGCAAAAATGAAGTAAATCTGACCGCTTAAACAAGAATTATTTTTCTAACATTTGTAGTAATTGTTTTGGTTCTACATATCCACCAATGACTTCACCTTCTGATGTGATGATATTCGGAGTACCACGAATACCAAATTTAATCCCCAAATCATACTGTTTTTTGATCAGTTTAGGCGTAAGTTGTTTCGCTGGCAAATGTCCGCTTTCAGCTTGATGTAAGCTATGGTTACGATCTTCTGCTTGCCAAATAGCTTCCATCTGACGTGCTGTTTGACTTCTTAACCCCGCACGAGGAAATGCAAGATAGCGAATCGTAATGCCTAAATCATTATATTCTTTCATTTGTGAATGTAATAACTTGCAATATCCACAACTAATATCTGTAAATACCGTCACAGTATGTTTCTGATTCTTGGCAGGAAAAATAATCATTTCCTTTTTCATACTTTCAAGCTCTGCCATCAATGGACGATTGGTAATATCACTTACTGTGCCATCTTTTAGTTCTAACACGCTTCCTTCAATCACAAAGCGTCCATCTTCACTAATTTGCAATACCCCTTGATCCGATACAACAGATCTGAAATTTGGTAACGGCGAATCACTAATTTTAATATTAGTCGCCCCCATTTTTTCTAACTGATCTTGTAGTTTTGCATCATCAGCGAATACGCTTGTTGCAATTAACAATCCAAGCAATGTTGCTACCTTCTTTTTCATTCTTTAGATCCTTATTTAAATTTTGCTATTACTTTTTTTACTTTTGTTAAATAGGCTTTACGTTCTTTGTTTGACATTACTGAATGTGAAGCAATACCAGGTAAATGCACCGTCATTGGGTTAACCGCTCGCCCATTGATATGGAATTCATAATGTAAATGAGGTCCTGTAGAACGCCCTGTATTCCCAGAGTAAGCAATATGTTGCCCTTTCTTCACTTTTTGTCCAATTTTAACTAATGAACGACTTAAATGCATATACACAGTTTCATATTTTGAACCGTGTTTAATTTTAATATATTTGCCCGCACCATTACGTTGATATGCCACTCGTGTAACAACACCATCAGCGGGTGCAATAACTAACGTACCAATTTTAAGCCCAAAATCCACCCCTTTATGTGGTCTCACTCTGCGTGTAATAGGATGGCGGCGATGCAAATTAAAATGTGAACTAATTCGAGGTCTAAAACGTAATGGATAACGTGAGAATTGTGATTTATTTATTACAGCACCATTCTCACCATAATAATGGCCATTATCAGCCAAGATTGAATAATAAACTTCTTTACCACGAATGAGACGTAACGCTTCAACTTTTCCTAAGGTGACTAATTTATCATCGATAAATTCGCAATTTGCTAGCACCTCAATCTTATCACCGTTACGTAAATGCTTTAATGAGAGCTGTGGTTTTAGCCCTTGAACTAACTGATAAACTTGACGAGAAGATAAACCTAATTTTTGCAAGCTTGAACTGAGATTACCTGAAACTTTCCCTTTTAAAACTTTCTCTTTCCAAATGCCTTTTTTAACAAGCACTTCACGTTTAAATTTATCTTGTGCAACTAATTGGAAAACTTGCTCTTCTCTATAAGAGACGAGCCAATCCATATACTCAATATCACCATCATTATTAGTGACCCAATAGAACTGTTGACCAGCTTTTAAATGGGCTAAATCAGGAAAATCCTGTAATAATTTTTGTGCAATTTCAGGATCTAATCCTTGATGTTCAAAAATAGTTTTTAATGTATCATTTTGCGTAACAATATGATTGAATTGATCGTTGATATGTAAATCTTCATTATCTTGTTTCGGTATTATTTCAGGCTTTTTTTCAACAGTGTCATCCTGATTTTCTCCGCTTTCTTTAATATCATTCGCTTCTTCTTTTTCTACTGCATTTTCTTTCTCAGCAGTATCACTTTTATCGATCTCTATGTTTGTTGAATCATCGCTAATATCATCAACGGAGAAATCATCCATAGGTAACTCATAGCTTGTTTTTATATCGTTAATGGGTTCAGATTCTGTTTGATAATTTTTTAGCGTTATAACAATACTAATAAACAAGAAAACAAACACTATAACAAAGGTAATTTTCTTCCTGAATTGTTTCTTTTTTGAAAGTGTTGAAGGTAAAATTATAGGTTTCAATTTCATATCCCGATTTAATTCTGAGTATCTAGTTATAATTATTAAAAAATGCGATTGCGGATTATACACCCTAATAGAGAATTATTTTAGTTTTTATTTCATAAAATGTTGCGACTTTTTCTAAAATCCGTTAGCTTTATCACATTTCTCAACCCTAGAAAATTTTTTTGCAAAAAATGACTAAAATTACACCGCTTATTTCATTGAAAAATATCAATGTTTATTTCAATACCCAACACGTATTACAAAATATCCATTTAGATATTTACCCAAATACGATAACCACCATTGTAGGCCCAAATGGTGGGGGAAAATCAACACTACTCAAAGTATTGTTAAAATTACTTCCGCCAAAGAGTGGCGAGGTTATTCACGCTAAGAATTTGAAAATAGGTTACGTCCCTCAAAAATTGCATATTGAAAATTCAATGCCAATGAGTGTCGTTAAATTTTTGTCATTAAAACCACAATCGACAAAGAAAATGATTCAAGATGTGTTAGCCCTATTTTCAATTGAACACCTTGCAGAAAATCAGTTACAGAAACTCTCAGGGGGTGAAATGCAACGTGTATTACTCGCCCGAGCAATGTTAAATTCGCCACAAATTTTGATTTTGGACGAACCAATGCAAGGGGTTGATATCACAGGGCAAACGGAACTTTATCAACTTTTAAATAAAATGCGTTCGTTACTAAATTGTGCCATTTTAATGGTCTCCCACGATCTCAATATTGTGATGGCAAACACCGATGAAGTGTTGTGTGTAAATCATCATATTTGTTGCTCTGGTACACCTGAAAAAATTACAAATGATCCCAAATTTATTGATTTCTTTGGGGATCAATTTGCGAAAAATATCGCACTTTACTCACATCATCACAATCATCATCACGACTTACACGGCGATGTTTGTACAAATTGTCATTGCAAAGATTAAGGTTTAGTTATGTTTGAAATTTTATTTCCAGCTTGGTTAGCTGGCACGCTACTGGCGTTTATTACAGCCCCTCTTGGCTCTTTTGTTGTATGGCGAAAAATGGCTTATTTTGGCGATACCCTCTCTCATTCTGCATTACTCGGTGTGGCATTAGGCATATTTTTACAAATCAATCCTTATATTGCTGTTATTTTGATGACCATTATTCTCGCCTTGATTCTCGCTTGGCTGGAACATCGAACAGATTTTGCCGTTGATACAATGCTTGGTATTATCGCCCACAGCTGCCTTTCTTTGGGGGTTATTACGATTAGCTTATTGGATAACGTAAGAGTAGATTTAATGGCTTATCTATTCGGGGATCTGCTCGCAATTGATTTCTATGATGTCAAAATCATTGCCATTGGCGTTATTTTTATCGCCTCATTACTCGGGTATTTTTGGAAAAAACTACTTTCAATTACCATTAGCCCAGAATTGGCTCAAATTGAAGGCTTAAATGTGACTCGATTACGTTTATTACTGATGTTATTAACCGCATTAACCATTGCACTGAGTATGAAATTTGTCGGTGCATTGATAATCACATCATTACTGATTATCCCTTGTGCAACAGCAAGACGATTTGCAAAAAGTCCTGAAAATATGACCGCTTATGCGATCTTATTTAGCGTGCTTTCTGTTACTGGCGGACTGCTCTTTTCAGGGCTTAAAGATACCCCAGCAGGGCCTTCTGTTGTAATTTGTGCCGCAACAATTTTTATGCTTTCCCTTTGGAAAAAAGAGCGTTAATATTGCTGGTAAAAATTAAACATTTTTTTATTACTACTGTATAATATGCACCCTATAAACAAGAATAAAATTTAAAGCAAACGGAAACAAACAATGTGCCAATTATTAGGAATGAATTGCAATACACCAACAGATATTTCTTTTTCTTTTGAAGGATTTCGACGTCGTGCCGGCGTCACAGATAAACACTCAGACGGTTTTGGTATCGCCTTTTTTGAAGGTAAAGGCGTTCGAATTTTTAGAGATAATCAACCCGCTGCATTTTCGCCATTAGGTGATGTGGTTAAAAATTATCGTATTAAATCCTTTAATGTGATCGCTCATATCCGCCAAGCGACGCAAGGGGCGGTGAATATTGAAAATACCCACCCTTTTATTCGTGAAATTTGGGGTGAAAACTGGGTGTTTGCCCATAATGGTACAGTTGAAGATTTAGAAATTTGCCCAAATAATCATTATCAGCCGATAGGTACAACGGATTCGGAACGTGCTTTTTGTTGTATGGCAGCAGAATTAAAAAAACGCTTTTCAGAAAAACCAACAGAGCGTGAACTTTTTAATGCGGTAGTGGATATTTCAGAAGAAATTGCGACAAAAGGAGTGTTTAATTTTATCCTTTCTAATGGTGAATGGATGATTGCTCGCTGTGCCACAAAACTGCATTATGTCACACGTAAACACCCATTTAGCAAAGTATTTCGTGAAGATGATGTTGTGATTGATTTTAGTCAATACACCACAGAACAAGATAAAGTGACCATTATCACCACTCAACCGCTCACTAAAAATGAAGAATGGATAGAAATGAAAAATGGTGGCTATGTTTTCTTTAAAGATGGTGACAAAGTCTTTGAAATCGTCGGGACGTTACCACCTTGTAAAGCACACGTGTAATTTATTTAACTAGGTTTATTTAAACTCAAAGGAGAATTAAAATGACTCAATTTATCCATACAGAAAAAGCCCCTGCTGCAATCGGTCCTTATGTACAAGCCGTTGATTTAGGCAATATGATCATCACATCTGGTCAGTTACCTATCGATCCAGCCACCGGCGAATTTCCAGCGGATATCGTAAAACAAGCACGTCAATCTCTTGAAAATGTGAAAGCGATTGTTGAGCAAGCAGGTTTGAGCGTGGCGGACATTGTGAAAACAACCATTTTCGTTAAAGATTTAAACGATTTTGCCGCAGTTAATGCAGAATATGATGCCTTCTTTAAAGAAAATAATCACCCTCAATTCCCTGCTCGTTCTTGTGTGGAAGTGGCTCGTTTACCAAAAGACGCGGGCATTGAAATTGAAGCTATCGCTGTAAGAAAATAATGACAAATATTCGTGTTATCCAACCAAGTTGGGATATACCAAAACACATTCAGGCTTTCACTACCTTGCGAACAGGTGGCGAAAGCCTTTTCCCTTTTGATAGCTTAAATTTAGGCGATCACGTGGGGGATGACCCCATTGCCGTAGCTAATAATCGTAAGCGGTTACTTTTATCACAAAATTTACCAAATCCACCGATTTATCTGACCCAAACCCACAGCACCCGAGTGATTACCCTCCCCTATTCAGGCGATAATTTAGAGGCAGATGCGGTTTATACCCATCAACCAAATCAAGTTTGCTTAGTGATGACGGCAGATTGTTTGCCTGTGTTATTTTGTAATAAAGAGGGAACGGAAGTCGCGGCAGCTCACGCAGGCTGGCGAGGTTTATGCGATGGAATTTTAGAAGAAACCGTTAAGAAATTTCAAAGCCTTGCTTCTGAAATCAGTGTATGGCTCGCCCCAGCAATCAGTCAAAAAGCCTTTCAAGTTGGTGATGATGTACGAGAACAATTTTGTGATGTCGATCCACAAGCGATCTCCGCCTTTAAAGCAGATCCTAATGAAAAAGGAAAATATTTTGCGGATCTTTATCAGCTCGCCACGCAACGTTTAAACACATTAGGCATTACGCAAATTTCTGGCGGTGAGCATTGCACATATAGTGAAAAAAATAAGTTTTTCTCTTATCGCCGTGATGGACAAACAGGCAGAATGGCAAGCCTGATTTGGATAAAACCGCAAATATAAGCGGTCATATTTTATCAAGAATTTACAAAAATAAAAAAATCAAAGGATCATTAAAATGTTAAACATTCAACCTCAATTTATCAAACAAATCGCCCCAACGCTTAGCTTACAGCAATATAATGAAATTCCTATGATCGTCTTAGATCATCCCGTTGGACAAGCGATCATTTCACTACAAGGGGCACATTTATTAAGTTGGCAGCCTAAACACACCGCTCAAAATGTACTCTGGTTGAGTGAGGTTGAACCCTTTAAACTTGGCACTGCGATTCGTGGCGGTGTACCGGTTTGTTATCCTTGGTTTGGCGGTAAAAGCTCGCCTTCGCACGGCTATGCTCGCATTTCAATGTGGCAATTAAGTGATTATCAAATCACTGAAGACAACGCAACATTAGCATTTTCACTTTTTTCTGATGATGATCTGATTGAAGCAAAAATCACAATGACGTTTTCAGATAGCTGTGAACTTAACTTTAAACACTATGGCGTGGAAAATGCCGAAGTGGCATTGCATAGCTATTTTAATATCGCAGATATCAATCCTATCTCGGTGGAAGGTTTGCCAACAAGTTGCTTCAATTCACTGACCCAACAACCAGAACAAGTGCCTTCGCCACGCCAAGTTGCTGAAAATATTGACTGTATTTATGCGATTTCAAACAATGCAACGCATCACATTGTTGATCCTATTTATCAACGTAATATTGAAATCTCTCATAAAAATGCAAGTAATACCGTATTTTGGAATCCGTGGCATAAAGCAACCAGCGGAATGAGTGAAGAGGGTTATAAAACAATGGTTTGTGTGGAAACTGCCCGTATTGATAAACCGTTATCACAAAGTGATCAGGTTTCAGTTATCATCAAAGTAGCTTAGTAGAATGACAAAAAACAAACGCCCAACATTACAAGATATTGCCTCACATTTAGGGATTACTAAGATGACGGTAAGCCGTTATTTGCGTAATCCTGATTCAGTGGCAGAGGCAACGCGTAAAAAGATAGCTGTTGCGATTGAAGAATTCGGCTATATTCCAAATCGAGCCCCTGATATTCTTTCTAATGCCAAAAGCCACGCTATTGGTGTGCTTGTTCCTTCTTTAACCAACCAAGTGTTTGCTAATGTGATTAAAGGCATTGAAACCGTTACCGATCCTGCTGGCTATCAAACAATGCTTGCTCACTACGGTTATAGCATTAAAAAAGAAGAACAACGTATTGAAAGTTTGCTTTCTTATAATGTTGATGGCTTGATTTTGTCTGAAAATCATCATAGCCCTCGTACCTTAAAAATGCTGAAAACAGCGAATATTCCCGTGATAGAAATTATGGAATGCTCAGAGATTGGGGGATATCAAGCTATCGGTTTTGATAATGTGGCAGCCGCTCAATCAATGACTGAAACTATCATAAATAGAGGGCATAAAAATATTGTCTATTTTTGTGCGAGAATGGATAAACGTACCCAACTGAAAATGCAAGGCTATCAACAAGCAATGCAAAAACACGCTTTAACACCACGCTGTATCATTACGGAAGAATCCTCATCTTTCAGCTTAGGGGCGAAACAATTACACCAAGCATTAAAACAATATCCTGATATAAATGGGATTTTTTGCACCAATGATGACTTAGCCATCGGGGCATTATTTGAATGTCAGCGTTTGGGTATTGCAGTACCAAAGCAAATTGCCATCGCAGGCTTTCACGGACACAATGTCGGTCAATCAATGACACCTCAACTTGCCACCGTTATCACGCCTCGTTTGGAAATCGGCAAAGTTGCTGCAACGCAATTGTTAGAACGTTTAAATAATCACCCCCAACAAAGCCATATTATCAATTTAGGCTATCAAATTCATTTAGGCGAAAGTATTTAACTAAACAAAAGCTTACATCGAAAAATAGAATGTAAGAAATCGCACAAACTATTGTGAATATAATCACGTTTATATTGCAATATATAGAAAATATGGTATCTTTGCCACGCGGTCAGTTGTCTCTATATTCTTGCCTATCAATCATCAGAAAAGCGAATAACGTTATTGCAACTGGCTTTATATTTCTAACAAAAACTACAATTATTGTAATAAATTTAGGGTGCTATCACTTAATAATTAAAACCGATCAATGATGGATATTATATTTATAAAAGAACTTACTGTTTTTGCCTCTGTGGGCGTTTATGACTGGGAAAAAACGATTAAACAACGTTTAGTGTTTAATATTGAGATGGCGTGGGATTTTGAAAAAGCGGCTCAATCGGATGATGTTGCAAACTGTTTAAACTATGCAACTGTTTCTCAAGCTGTTATCAAATTTGTAGAATCACAACATTTTGATCTAGTTGAAACTATCGCTTACCGATTAGTAAAATTATTAAAAGTAAGATTTAATATTCCGTGGATCAAAATTGAGTTGCACAAGCCACAAGCTGTTGCACAAGCTAACAGCGTTGGCGTAATTGTAGAAAGAGGATCAAGATTAGTGCATAAATAGGAGGGTAATTATGCAAAATAACACTATCTCAGAACGTTTAATGCAATTAGCACAACAAGAAAATAACGCTGTCGTTTCAGCTATTATTGATCACCTCTCAATTCATTCTTTTAAAGGACAATTATCAGCAAATACTGTTGAAGAATTTTGTCAAACATTCCAATTATCAACAATTGAACTAGCATTAAACTGTTTATCTATCGCAAGTTGCTATGGCCTAACACCAATTTCAAACTTTAATGTGGGGGCTGTTGCAATTGGAAAATCAGGAACATTTTATTTTGGAGCAAATCAAGAATATAACAGTGTAGCCATTGCACAAACCGTTCACGCTGAACAAAGTGCAATTAGCCATGCTTGGCACGCTGATGAAGAATCCATAACGGATATTGTTGTAAATTACACCCCTTGTGGACATTGTCGTCAATTTTTAAATGAGCTCAATGTATCCTCAAACTTAAAAGTCCACCTTCCTCATTCTCAAAATAATTTATTACATTCCTATTTACCTGATTCATTCGGTCCAAAAGATCTTAATATTTCAAAATTATTATTTGATGAACAAGATCATAAATTTACACTAAATCGTAATGACAATGTTGCTCAATCAGCATTACAAGCCTTAAATAAATCTCACGCACCTTATAGTCAGGCTTTCTGTGGTGTGGCTTTATCATTAGATAATGGCGAAGTTATTACAGGACGCTATGTAGAAAATGCCGCATTCAATCCTAGCTTCCCCCCATTACAGAGTGCATTAAACTATCGACGTTTAAATAGTTTAAGTGAAGTAAAAATCAATAGAATTGTGATGGTAGAGAAAGAAGCTGGTCTAAGCCATAAGCAAGTAACAGAAAGTCTTGCAAAAGCCTATTTAGATATTGATATAGAATATATTAAAATTTGATCCAAAATACATAAAGCCATTGTAAAACATCACAATGGCTTTTTTATCTTATCTAATCAATAAATTGGGCTATAAGCACTCTGCTCATTACCTTTTTCAATTGCACGAATATAAATTTCTGCACGACGATTCATCGCACGACCTTGCTCTGTATCATTATTAGCAATGGTGTGACTTTCGCCATAACCTGTTGCAACAATACGCCCAGCAACGACACCACGAGAAGCAAGGAAATTAGCTGCTGATTCAGCACGCTTTTGAGAAAGTGTTAAATTATAGCTATCGCTTCCTGTGCTATCAGTAAAGCCTAAAACGTGAATAGCTGTTGCTTTATATTTATTAAGTACATTCGCTACCGCACTTAAAGAATTCATAGCTCCTTGACTTAATTGAGCTTTATTTACAGCAAAAGTAATATCGCTTGGAATATTTAGCTTGATTGTTGAATCATTAATACGAGTAACAGAAATGCCTGATTTTTCCAATACTTTTTCTAAATCCTGTTGTTGCTGAGTCATATAATAAGTAATACCGCCACCAGCTAACGCCCCAAGAACCGCACCAACGTAGCGACCATTTTTATGATTAAATTGATGACCAATAACACCACCAGCAACAGCTCCACCCAAAGCACCGAGAGCAGTTTCTTGTTGTGGGGTTAATTGGCACCCTGCTAATGTAGTTGCGATAGCAATAGTGACTAATGTTTTCTTCATTATGATTTCTCCTTATTATTTTATCTTTTACACCCCGATGGCTTGAAGATAGAAATAGATTAAAAGTAGTCCAATTATTAGATAAGATTTTTGTAAAAAGTTCTATAAGATTAAATACATCTAAAATAATAGTTACATATTGTTGTATAAGCGGTTAGATTTTAGCTAAAATTTACAATTTAACATACAATAAAACAAATTATTTTATGTAACAGAAAAGTTAATTTACAGAGTGAAGAGAATGAATGGCTGGGGTACTAGGATTCGAACCTAGGGATGCTGAGATCAAAACCCAGTGCCTTACCGCTTGGCGATACCCCAAAAAAAGAAAAAACTAACAAAAGTTAGTTTAACATTAGGTTAATATGGCTGGGGTACTAGGATTCGAACCTAGGGATGCTGAGATCAAAACCCAGTGCCTTACCGCTTGGCGATACCCCAAAAACCTTAAAATACAAACCGAAAAAATGGTGCGGAAGGAGGGACTTGAACCCACACACCTCGCGGCGCCAGAACCTAAATCTGGTGCGTCTACCAATTTCGCCACTTCCGCAGTTAAAAATAAAAATGGTGGCTATGACGAGATTCGAACTTGTGACCCCAACATTATGAGTGTTGTGCTCTAACCAGCTGAGCTACATAGCCATTTTTATTTTCTGCTTTACCATATCGGCTTTGCGGGGTGTATTATGCTGATTTAGGGAGGGTTCGTCAAATACTTTTTTATTAAAAATTCAGTTTTTTGTATCGTTTGAATGTAAAATCAACATTTTGTTTTCAATTTATCCATTATTTATATTTTCTTATCTATTTTTCTTCTGATTTCTTGTAGAACTAGTTCTATTTCTGGCTGTATTTGTTCCCAAATATAAAAAGAATATCCTGCCTGAGCCACTAACATTCCTAATCCATCTTGAATATTTTGTTCTTTATTTTTCTTCGCATAGTTAAGAAAGGCGGTATTCATATTGGGTGCATACTGCATATCATAAATTTTTGTATTTTTTTGAAAAAGATTTTCTGGTAATACAATACATTGCCCTTGTAAGCCAGCAGAAGTTGCATTGATAATCAAATCAAAAGAGTTGGTTTGTAGTTCATCAAAAGAGTTCACGCCAATATTGCCATATTTTGCAAATTTCTCTGATAATTTAACCGCTTTACTAAAAGTTCGATTATAAATAGTTATCTTCTGTTGTACTTTTAACAGAGGATACAAAACACCTTGTGTTGCTCCGCCAGCCCCTAAGATAAGAACCTTTTGATTTTTTGATAACCAACCTAATCGCTTCAAGTCAAAAATAAGCCCCATTCCATCGGTATTATCTGCATATAATCGCCCATCTGATAACTTTTTCAAGGTATTACAAGCTTCTGCTAATAAACAATATTCACTATGCTCATCAGCAAGCTGAAAGGCTACTTCCTTAAAGGGTGCTGTTATATTTGCTCCCTTTGCCCCTAATTCAAAAAATTGTGAGATCTGTTGTTTAAATAAGGTGTTATCCCCTTGTTGAGCAACATATTCGATTTGTTTATTTGTTTGTTTGGCAAAATGTTGATGAATAACTGGGGATAGACTATGTTTAATAGGATTCCCCCAAACAGCATAACGATTCATAAATTATCCTTCTCTAAAAATTTTCTGAGTGAAAATATCTCTAATTTCGGACGGATTTGCTTTGTTTGCTGTTGGCATATTAAGAATAGGAAAAGATATACCAAATTGTTGTTGAACTTCATCAGATGTACGACACGGTGGCATTCCAGATAAATTAGCACTCGTTGATGTAATAGCACTTTGTGTTGCAGTGCAAAGCTGAGAAATTGCAAAAAGTTTACATAATCTGACCGCTATAGTATCAAATTGTCCTGTTAAATAATCAGGAACACTTGATTTTGCGGGCATTATCCAAGTAATCGCCTGCTCTTGAATTGTATTAAATCGTTGCCATTCAGCCTCTGTTAATCTTTCGGTATCAATATAAGACAATAGAAACTTTGGCTCTGATGCAATCAGAATAAGCCCTTTTTCCTTCGGGCGTTTTTTTAATGCGAGTAATCTATTTACAGCTTCTTCACTATTCGGATTACAACCTAAGCCAAAAACAGCTTCTGTTGGATAAGCAATGACGTTATTTTGAAAAAATTGTTCAACGACTTGTTCCAAAGAATACATTATTCTTCCTCTATAAATGAATGTTGGCAAGATGGCATTATACAAGTATAGACTTTTTTTCCTCTTACTTTTTTTGCCGTCACAATATGACTATGACAAAGCGGGCATTCTTTTTGAATAGGCTTGCTAAACAATGTAAATCTACATTGAGGATATCCAGCACAACCGTAAAATGTTTTTCCTGAGCGACCTTGCCTAGCAACTAATTTATTCTCATCGCATTGTGGACAGAAACACTCTATTTCTTCGGTTTCATCATGTACAGTAAAATCACAATCGGGATAGTTGCTACACCCTATGAACATACCATAATTCCCTTGCTTTAACTGTAATGGGTTATGACATTCTGGACAGTGTTCATCAAGATTTTTAATTATATGTGTTGCATTGTGTAGCGGTTTTAAATAGTCACAACTTGGATAGGCTGAACAGCCTAAAAATAATCCCTGTTTGCTTCGCTTCATTTGTAAAGAAGCACCACATTCAGGGCAATTTTCAGCGTGTTTTTTAGATTGAAAAATACTCATTTATGATACTAATTGGTATTCAATAACAAAAAATTCATTATCATTTGGATAAATGTCTTTAATAACGTCCCTTAGCTGATCTAGCGACATATTCTCTTGTTTTGCATGAGTTTCATTTAACTCATCAAATAGAATAGGCGTCACAGATTTCACTTTGATTTTAGCAAAAAAGCGATCCGTTTCATTAGTAAATACATCTAAAATTTGATTTGGTTTAAAATGTGATTCTGAATGATCACGGATAGTAATTGTTTTTTTGCCACTAAGAATATCTTGTTCGAAACGAGTAAAAAAAGTAATTTTATTCATCATAATGTCCATTCATTAAATCACTAAAATATTCACTGTCAAAACCTCGACTCATCATAAATCGCCACATTTTCTGCTTTGCTTTCATATCCCAGTCAGATGGTTTTTTCTTAAAAAAGACAGTTTCTGCCAAGCTATACCAATCAACTTCACTCTCATCTATTTTTCTTGAAATAATATCTGATGAAACACCTTTACGTTGTAATTCATACTGAATTTTTCTTATTCCAAAACCAGCAGATGAACGGTAACGTATATAGCTCTCACAAAAACGCTCATCACTCTGCCAATTTTGTGTTTGTGCATCAAAAATAGCTTCATCTATCTCATTTTCAGAATACTCTTTTTGAGCCATTTTTTGGCGTAACTCATATTCACTATAATCTCGGCGAGCAAGTAAGTAAACGACATATTGTATCGCGGTATATTTAGACATAAAATTTTTTTTAGAAAAACTCCCTCTACTTTTCTCAAATAGAGGGAATAATTAGATTAAAGACTAGAATTCGTCTTCTGTTACTACACTATCTACTGTTTCATCTTCAACATAGTCTAGTTCAACAAAATCAGCTTCTTTTTTATTCATTAACAAGTCACGAATATCCGCTTCAATCTTCGCCATTGTTTCTGGATTTTCTTTTAACCATTTAATAGCGTTTGCTTTTCCTTGACCAATTTTCTCGCCTTCATAAGAGAACCAAGCACCTGCTTTACCAATCATTTTCTGATCTACAGCAAGATTCAATAATTCACCATATTTAGAAATACCTTCGCCATACATAATATCAAAAACGGTTTCTCTAAATGGTGGAGCAACTTTATTTTTAACCACTTTAACTTTGGTTTCATTACCAATAATTTCATCACCATTTTTAATTGGTGTAGAACGACGGATATCCAAACGTACAGAAGCGTAGAATTTTAATGCATTTCCCCCTGTTGTTGTTTCAGGATTTCCAAACATCACCCCAATTTTCATACGAATTTGGTTGATGAAAATCACTAAACAGTTTGCAGTTTTGATATTTCCAGTCAGTTTACGTAATGCTTGAGACATTAAACGAGCTTGCAATCCCATATGAGAATCGCCCATATCCCCTTCAATTTCAGCTTTTGGTGTTAATGCAGCAACTGAATCCACAACAATCACATCAACAGCCCCAGAACGAACTAATGCATCACAAATTTCTAATGCTTGTTCACCGTGATCTGGTTGTGAAATTAACAATTCGTTAGTATCAACGCCTAATTTCGTTGCATATATAGGATCTAATGCGTGTTCAGCATCAATAAATGCACAGGTTTTACCTGCTTTTTGTGCTTGTGCAATAGCAGAAAGGGTTAAGGTTGTTTTACCCGATGATTCAGGACCATAAATTTCAACAATTCGTCCCATTGGCAATCCGCCAATACCTAACGCAATATCCAAGCCTAATGAACCTGTTGATACCGCTTCAATATCTAGCTTTTTATTCTCGCCTAAACGCATAATTGAGCCTTTACCAAATTGTTTCTCAATTTGAGCAAGGGCTGCTGCAAGTGCTTTTTCTTTTTCTTGTTCAGTTTTATTTATTTGAACACCCGTATTTTTAGATGATTTTTTCTCAGCCATTGTTATTCCTTGTGGGTTGTATTAGAACTAATTTATTACTGATGATAATATACTGTTTGAATATACAGTTCAACGTTTTTTTTACTTTTCTTGCAATAAAAAAGAGAGATAGAGTCACAATACAATTTTTAATAAAAAATTATCTCAAATCTAAAATAGAAGCTTCTATCGACCATATTATTACATAATAATATTTGCAAAAAAGGCACAAAACTTAACCGCTTGTGCCTTTTGTTTCTGAAAGAAATGCTAAATTAGTTTGGTAATTCTTGTAAACTTAGTTCATCATCTAAATACAGAATATCACACATTTCACGATTAAGAATAGTCGCTAAATCTTCTCGTCCAATATGTTTTGCTGGGGTTGTGATCGCCATTGTTAACACATCAACCACGCTCGCTTGCATAAATTTCAGGGCATTTTTCACATTTTGTTCCATTGTGATATGAGCACCTGCCAATGAGCCGTTTTCATTCACTAATTTATTGCCTTGCACAAAGACTTTTTGTCCCATTAGATCAAAGGATTCTATGCCTTCAACACCGATCGTGTGCATACTGTCGGTAACAAGGTGTAAGCGATCTTTTCCAAGCAATTTATAAGCCGTTTTTAATGAGAATGGATCGCTATGAACACCATCTACAATCACACCGCAATATAAGCCCAATGTACAAGCTGTACCGATTACGGCAGGCTCTCTGCCTTGTAATGGTGGCATTGCGTTATATAAATGGGTGACACCTGTTAATCCCATACTATATGCTCGCAACATATCCTCTTTTTGTGCCATTGTGTGACCTGCATTGACTTTAAAACCGTGATCCACAAGGTGCTTGATAAAATCTGCAGGCACTTGTTCTGGAGCAACGGTCACTAAGCTATTACCTAATCCTTCTTTTGCATAACGATCATAATCTTCTTGGGTTGGTTTGCGGATATAAGCAGGTTGGTGTGTCCCTTTTTTCTCTAAGCTGATAAAAGGTCCTTCAAAATGCCCACCAATTAAACCGTGTAGCTTTTGTTTAATCCCCTCTTGAATTGCTGTTAAACCTTGCTCTAATTTTTCCGGAGTATCCGTAATAAAGGTTGGTAAAATAGCGACTGTACCAAATTTACGATGTGCCGCTATAATGGTTTTTAAGCCTTCAATATTCGGTTCATCATTGAACAGCACACCACCGCCACCGTTTGCTTGTAATTCAACATAGCCCGGTGTTAAAATTCCGCCGTTTAGTTGAATAATGTTAGCATCCGCAGGAAGTTGTTCATTTGGAATAACTGCAAAAGTGCGATCATTTTCGACCGCTAGACTATGTCCGTAAAGTAAATTATTGCCATCAAATATGGCTGCATTTTGATAGTAAATCATTATTTTTCATCCATTCGTTAAATACCGTCATCATCGGCTTGAGTATTTTGATTTTGGCTCATTTGCAGTGCAAACGTTGTGATGCCTTGACGTGCACTTTCAATAAGTTCATTAACACTGTCGCTTAAATTATCATACTCCTCTCTTTCTAGGCAAGCCTCTATTAACATTTGTGCCGTTGTACCAGTTACCACTTCACAATTTTCTCGTTGTGATGCGATAATTGATGCTTGTCTAAATGGCGTTCCCCCTAAAATATCTGTAAAGAAAATCAATTTTTCACAATTTAATTCTCCAACGGCTTGTTGAAGTAATACCCCAAAATCACAGCTTCCATCAAAATCTACTGCTTTATAATCTTCTTGTTCCCCTGCAACTAATTCGAGTGTTGAAGTAATCCCTGTTGCAAAATGCCCGTGCCCACAAACAATAATGCCGATTGTCATATTCTGCTCCCGTGATAATAAAAAATTGGTTATGTTGAAAATTGAAAAAGGGGAAACGATTTTCTCATTTACCCCTTTTTCTGATTACTTATTCGCTAGGATTATCCCATACGAGTTGCTAATACTGCTGGGTCGATAATATCAACACCGAACATCATTTTCACTAATACTGGAATTAAAGTACACGCTAGACCAAAGATGACTGTGAACATTACTAAACGTAACGCACTGTCCCCTTTCTTAATGCGCCATAAAATCATTAGTGTCCATAATAATGGTAATAATTTAGGCATAATTGGGTCAATTAAGTCGCCTTGTAAAGTATAAATATAAGGTTTTTCAACCCCAGGTACGTGGCGAATCATTTGTAGTCCAGCTTCTAAGCGAACATAACTTGCCGTCATTGCCCCAATTACAGTTAACCCCACAATAGACGCGGCGTGACCGAGTCGTTTGGTTTGCTCTTTCAGGTTAGCAATCGCTGAAACCCCCATTTTATAACCGTAGCTCGCTAAACCAAAACGTAAACCGAAGTGTACAAGGTTAAACGCAACTAAGAAGAAAATAGGACCTAACCAAGAGCCGTTAAGTGAGAATGAAGCACCCACACCACCACAGATAGAAAGTAAGGTTAGCCAGAATACCGCATCACCGATACCACCACCTGGACCCATTGTTGAGATTTTAATTGCACGAATCGTTGAAACACGTTCTTTTGATTCTTCCATCGCAAGTACTAAACCTGAAATGAAGGTTACTAAGAATGGGTGCGTATTGAAGAATTCAAGGTGCATTCCCATTGATTTTTTCAAGTCTTCTTCATTTTTATGAATTTTGCGTAAGCCTGGTAAAATAGTGTATAACCAACCATTTGCTTGCATACGCTCATAGTTAAAACTTGCTTGTAAGAATAGTGAACGCCAAGCCATTTTTGAAATATCTTTATTAGTAATGACTTTTTGTTTGGTTTGATCTTCATAAACATCTGGATCAACGGTTTTATTCATATCTGTCATCTTAAATTCCCTCTTCTTCAGTTTCAGTTTGAGTTGAATGACTACCTTCCGCTGGTGCATCGCCACGGATAAAGAACTCGATTAACGCGAAGACTAAACCGATCAATGCAATCGCAAGTAATGGTTGTTTGAAGTATGCTGACAATAAGAAGCCTAAGATGAAATAAGCAACATATTGTTTTTTAAGCATAATATTTAACAAGATACCAAATCCGATCGCTGGCATTAAACCACCTGCAAAACCTAAACCATCTGTTACCCATTTAGGAATTAACTTCACAAAGCCTTGTGCTGCTTCTGCACCAAAATAGATAACTGCAAACGCAATAATTGAGTAGAAGAAGAACAAGATTGTCATACCTAAATAGTTAAGGTTTGCAATACCGGCAAAGTTAAGTTTTTTCGCATAACGATCCGCAACACTCATTAACGGTGAATACACGGTGAATAATAAAGTGATACAAATTTGAACGAAAATCGCAAATGGTACAGCAACTAAGATCGCTTGTTCAGCGGTTTGCCCTGTAACAAGAGCAAATGCAGTACCGATGATACCGCCAAGTACTACGTTAGGTGGCTGAGCCCCTGCAAGTGGAACAAGTCCCATCCACATTAACTCAAAGGTTGCACCAGCAACTAGACCTGCTTCTGGTTTACCTAGAATTAAACCCACAATTGGACCTGTAATAATTGGACGGTGGATATGTGTAAGTACGTTAAATAAATCAATACCAGCAATACCGGCAAAAAGCGCTATAAGTAAAGCTTGCATCAAACTGACGTCAGTAACAACTTCCATAGCATTCTCCTAATTTAAGTTAAGATTAAGTTAAAGTAATGACAAAATGTCTTTTTTAGCATCGGCAGGAATACCTTGAACGGTGCAAGGAATACCCTTTTCCACAAGTGCTTTAAAACAACGAATATCGTCTTCTGTCACACTCACGGTTTTATCGATTTGTTTCTTACCTTCTGCAAAATGAAGATTACCTACGTTAACGGCACTAATCGGCACCCCTCCTTCTACTAAGGCTAATACGGTTTGCGGTGTACGACAAACCAAGAATATTTTTTGTTTTGGTGACGCTTTATGGATCACATCAATGGTTTTCTGAACAGAAAAATAACGTGATTGCACCCCATCAGCTAACACCATATCCATTAGATTTTGTTGCACTTTATCCTCTGCAAGAATGTCGTCTGCAACAAGCACTAAGTTAGCACCTAACCAGCTTGTCCAAGTCATACCAACCTGTCCGTGAACAAGGCGGTTATCAATTCGAGTCGCAAGAATATTTGGCATCATTTGTCTCCTTTCATTATGATTTATTGTTGAAATTCGTATAAAGTGACCCCTTGAACCACTCGATTCACTTCCCCTGTTGGGCAAGGATTATCAGGTGAAATATCAAAGGTAATACTTAATGTTAAGCCAATGACTTGTGAAACTAGGACACCAAGCGGTGCAAGTAACACATCATCCACATCGGCTAAATCATCTGGTAAAACAATCAATTCAAGCGGTGATTTTTCATCGAATTTTTGCAAAAGTTGATCCGCAATTCGCTGTGTTGCAATCACAACCACTTGTTTACATTTGTTGTTTGAAAGCAATTCAATCGCCATATCGCGGTCAAAACGTGAAGTGTATTCATTGTTGCTCACAAATACACAAACAGTGGTATTTTCATCAACGATAGATTTTGGACCGTGTCTAAATCCGAGTGAGGTTTCATACAAAGTAACCACTTTTCCGCCTGTCATTTCTAAGGCTTTTAATGCAGATTCTTTGGCTGCACCAAATAACGTATTTGAACCTAAATAAACTAAACGCTGTGAACTTGGAATTTTTTGCAAAAAGTTCGCAGAAAGTAACCGCTTGCACCAATCTTCTGCACAATCCGCCACTGCTTTTAAGTTCGCTGCTGGACGACCTGCCGCACGGCTCACTAATTGGAATGTGAATAACAACATGGTTGAGAAACTTGATGTCATCACAAAACTTTTATCGTGAGTTTCCGCTGGCATTAAGCAAACGTGATTATGGCTGTCGTTGCGTTTTGATAACTCGCCGTTCGGGTTACAAGTGACATTGATTTGATGCACATTTGGTGCAAGTTGTGACACTTTATCCGCCGTATCAACACTTTCAGGGCTGTTTCCTGAGCGACCAAATGCAAACACAATGCCTTCGCTTTCTTTATTAAAATAATAATCTGGACGGCTTACGATATCCGTTGTCGGCACAGAGCGAACACGTGCTTTTGCAAATTGCTGTATAGCTGGTGCTAATACATCGCCAACATAAGCCGACGTTCCTGCACCACAAAATGTAATACAAGCGGTCGGATTTTCTAAGGTTTTTGCAATAAGTTCGTATAACGCTGGATCGGTGTTATCTAATAAGCCTTCAATTTGTCGCCAACAATTTGGCTGCTGAGCAATTTCTGTAATGGTGTCTAATGCACCCTCTAATTTTAATTCATACAGATTGCTATTAAGAGTTTTATAGTCCATCGCCTTCATCTCCTCCTAGATTTTAGCTGCTTCATAGTATGGCAAGAGAGCCAACTGAATATGAAAATGTACTAAATTATCAAAGTCGCCTTTGATTTTACCTTCACGCACTGCATCAAATTCCGCAGGCATATATTGTTTTAATAAGCCAAGTGGAATGGTTCTGCCCGCAAAGGCGGTTTTCATTTCACTGATAACTTGTTGTAATTTTGGTTCTGGTAAGTAATAACGGCAACGATCTGATAAGCTATATGCTCGTGCGATACGTTGTTCTTGCTCGTTACCTAAATAATATTTTTTCCAATATTTTGGTTTTTCCACCATTATTTCTTCAAGGGTTGCTTTAAATGATGGTACGTTTAATTGCATATCTTGGGCGATATGATCTAATGCAAAATACGCTTCACGCAATGCAAAAGTTAATGCTGGTCCGACTTTTAAAATCGCAAAGTGATCACGCACTAAATGTTGGAATGCAAGTGGTTTTTGGTAATCGGTAGAGTGAGCCTCAAAAGTGGCATTTGGGAATTCATTTGCTAGGGCTGATAATTTTTCTGCATTTTCAGGGATATAATCCACCACACTATGATGATCAAATTCCACCGCAGGCTGTACGACTAAGCCAACAATTCTTGACCATACATCGCCTAAGCCGTGTTTTTCAAAAATTGCTTGATGAACTTGATAAGTGGTTCTTGCTGCCTCTGGTGTGGTTGGTGTCACCACATCTAAATCTTCTTGTGCCCCACCTGGAACTGGCACTTCCGTACCGATAATATAGACAATATCGTGTGGTTGATTGGTGGCTTTTGCGGTGTCTTCGGCAATTTTGCATAAACGAGCCGCACGCTCTGCCACAATTTCATCGGTTAAAGGAACAGGATCATCTGAGCAAGACATACTGCAATCTAAGTGAATTTTTTGATAGCCCGCACTCACATAATGGCGAATCAATTCTTCTGAATGATTCATTGCGGTGACGCTATCTTGATCTTGCCACGCATTTGGACCTAAATGATCGCCGCCTAGTACTAAGTTTTGATCCGATAATCCGTTTTCTTTTAATAGATTTTTTACATAAGCGACAAATTCAACAGGTTTCATTCCTGTATAGCCGCCAAATTGATCGACTTGGTTGGATGTGGATTCGACTAACAATAAATCGTTATATTGTGTCGCGAGTTTTGCAGCAGCAATAATCACATCAGGATTCGCACTACAAACAGAAACCACACCACCTTTGCCCGTTGCTTTATGGTCGTTGATACGTTGTTGGATTGGATTGATTTTCATCGTCATCTACCTCGAAAAGTTGAATATTATGTTGTTTGAAAACAGCTCTAAATTCATCGGATACCCCTTTTTGAGTAATAATTCCCGTGATATCCTCAAAGTTCATAATAGATGCAAACGCACGTCTATTAAATTTAGACAGATCCGCTAATACATAAACTTCTTTGGCTTGCTGTGCCATTAAACGAGTTAACTGAGCATTAGCCGTATCTGTTGTGGAAAAACCTGCCTCTAAATCAATACCGTCTGTACCAATAAAGGCTTTTGTAAAATGACATCTATTTAGCATATCGCAAGCCACTGTGCCCTCAAACGCCATAATATCGGCGTTCAATCTTCCCCCCAAAGAATAAACATTTGTGTGCTTATGCTGAGACAATACGGCCAATGCTGAAATACCATTAACCATTACAGTCATAGGCGTATCAGGTAACTCATTCACCAACGCCAATGTAGTTGAACCTGAGTCAATCACGATTGAATCTTCTGGCGTAATAAGTTGAGTTGCAATAAATCTTCCGATTGCTTGTTTTGCATTACTATTTATTGTGGTACGTCTTTCTATATTTGCAGAAAGAAATGATTGTTGTGTAACCACTGCCCCACCATGCTGTTTACTCAAATATCCTTCAGCATCTAATTGTTTTAAATCACGATGAATTGTCATCACCGAAACATCAAATAGTTCCGCTAGCTGCATAGGTGAAGATGCTAAACCTTGTCTTAAACGACTAAGAATTTCTGTTCTGCGCTGAGCTGGTGATTTTTTCATTTTTATATCCATTATTTATCTATGTTAAAATTTACTGTTAAAATATGTTACTACAAAAGTGTAGTGTTATTTATTGTTATTCTTTGAGCATAATATAAATAAAAAAACAACAGCTTTCAACACAAAATATCATAAATTATCATTTTTGTGTTATAGTTCACAAAATTAAAGTTAAATTTTGTTATTTTAATAAGGAGAAATTATGAAATTAGTGATTTTAGATAGAGATGGTGTCATCAATAAGGAGCTAAAATGGGTTGAAACCCCTGATGAATTCGAATTTATTGATGGAGCAATAGAAGCAATTGCCAATTTTAAAAAAGCGGGTTACATCACTGCAATCGCCACTAATCAATCTCACATCGATCGTGGACGTTTTAGCGTAGCGGATTTAGATGCAATCCACGATAAAATGCTAAAAGAATTACGCTCAAACGGGGGAGATATTGATAAGATCGTTTACTGCCCAAGTTTTGATAATAGCGATCCACGCCGTAAACCAAATCCAGGAATGCTATTAGAATTACTCGCTCACTTTAATGTTGAGCCAAATGATGCCGTGTTTATTGGTGATTATGAACGCGATATGCAAGCAGGCTACGACGCGGGGTGTCATTTAATTTTAGTTGAGAATAAACACGGCGATGGTGAATATCACAATATGCCTGATTATTTAAAAGAAAAAACCACTTTTGTGAAATCACTTTTAGAGGCTAGTAAAGTGATTGAAAAATGGAAGTAGTGCTTCTTTTATAAAAGCAAAGCCACTTAATTTTTTATGATTAAGTGGCTTAATAGAATAAGAAAAATAATTGTTATTAAAAAATTATTTACTGAGCAACAATCTCTCTTTTGCCTCGATGATCTGGCGTTGATAAAATGCCTTGTTCTTGTAATTGATCTAAAATACGAGCTGCACGAGGGAAGCCGATTGAGAATTTACGTTGTACTCCACTCGCAGACGTTACACCTGAATCAACGACAAACGCAACAACTTCATCAAAGAGAGGATCTAAATCACCGCCATCACTTGATGAGCTTGCTTGTTCCTCACCATTCTCACTTGAAGCAACAATCGCCTCAATATAATTTGGTTTAGCTCTGGCTCGCCAGTTATCTGTGACTTGCTGAACATCATTATCGGTCATAAATGCGCCGTGAATACGAATAATATCAGGCGTGCCTGCTGCCGAATAAAGCATATCGCCTCGCCCTAATAAGCTCTCTGCACCACCTTTATCCAAAATTGTTCTTGAATCTATTTGGCTTGCCACTGTAAACGCAATTCGGCTTGGAATATTTGATTTAATCAAACCTGTAATCACATCGGCAGACGGTCTTTGAGTCGCTAAAATTAAGTGAATTCCCGCTGCTCGTGCTTTTTGCCCAATACGAATAATATATTCCTCAACCTGTTTTCCCTGCGTCATAATCAGATCAGAAAACTCATCAATAATCACTACAATGTAGCTTAAATTCTTTAATGGTGGTGGCATAAGATCCATTGTATCACCTTGCTTCCAGCTTGGATCAGGGATAGGCAGTTGCATCTCTTCCGCCTGTTTAATCTTGTCATTATAGCCTTCAATATTTCGTACGCTTAGATGTTTTAATAACATATAGCGACGTTCCATTTCATCAACTACCCAACGTAATGAATTTACAGCTTTTTTCATATCCGTAACAACAGGGGTTAATAGATGTGGAATATTGTCATAAATACTCAACTCAACCACTTTCGGATCAATCATAATAAAACGGACTTGTTCTGGGGTCAGTTTATATAGCAAACTTAAAATCATTGTGTTTACCCCAACAGATTTACCGCCACCCGTTTGCCCTGCAACGAGTAAATGAGGCATTTTAGCCATATCAACAACTACCGATTGCCCACTGATATCTTTACCCAATGCCATCGGTAATTTAGCCGTAGAATGGGCAAACTCCTTGCTCGCAAAAATATCTCGTAACCAAACTGTTTCACGATAAGAATTTGGTGTTTCAATCCCCATATAAGGCTTTCCAGGTACAACTTCGGTAATTCGGATTGCTTTAAACATCAATGCTCGAGCTAAATCACTACCAATGTTAATCACTTTAGAGGATTTCACCCCTGGTGCTAATTGAATCTCATAACGAGTCACCACAGGGCCAACCAGTACATCTTCAACCGTTGCTTTTACACCAAAATCAGCTAATGCCTGCTCAATTCTTTCCGATGTTTCAGTAATCTCTCGATCCGTAATCATCTGCGTTTCTTCTGGTGGCACTTCCATTAAATTCAATGTTGGCAACGGTGTAGTTGGTTTTGGCATCTTAGTATGTTGCTGTAATAATGGATGAATCAAGGTATCACCATAGCCTTTTGGATACGGATTTACGTTTCCTTTTTCTACTTTTGGCTCTTGTTCTTTCTGAGAAACAACGGATACGCTCTCTACCTCACTTGGTTCATCTTGCAATATAACGTCAATGCGTTCAGAAACCTCATCATCAAGCTCCAAATGAACCTGAGGCAAATCTTCATTTGCAAATTGTGAAGAAAATTCGACCGCTTGTGGTTGCGGTATTATCGGTTGTGAAATTTCATCAATCAGAGAATTATCTTCAACTTCAACGGACGCTGTTTCAACCTTTAATTGAGACGCTGGTTTAATATGATGAAGATGCTCAAAAGGATTCAACTCAGATTCAATTTCTTGTTGTTGCTCTATCTCTTCTTGTCTTTCTTCATCCTTATTGGCACGAGTAATTTTAGGCACAGGACGAGTAAATTGAGTCACGTCTATCAATGAGCTTTCTGTATTTTCTGCTTGATTTTCAACTTCCTCCTCCTGCGAAACAGGTTGAGTCTGTTCTTTTGCTAAAAAAGAAGGAGTAATAGATGATTCTGTTTCTAAAATAGGAGAGTGAGATTTATTTTGCTCCTCTGTCGTCATAACCCAAGCGAAAAACTGTTCTGCTAACACCAAGAAAACATTTCCAAAGCATAAATAAAATCCAACAACAATCAAGAAAATAGATATGACTAACGCCCCAAGAATGCCTATATAGTTAGAAATAATAGATGTTGCTATTCCCCCAACAAAACCACCTACAGCATAATATTCAGAATAGCCAAAAAGAATGTGGCATATAATCGCTAAGCCCATCAAAAACAAACTAAAGTAAACACTTTTAACAACCACATATCCCCAATGTAATTGCGTGGTTAAATTACAAGATAGCCAATATAGCGGAGAAAGAATGAGTGCCAAAGGAATAAAAATCGCTGTCATTCCAAAAGTAGAAAAGAGTAAATCAATGCTCCAAGCACCAATAATGCCCGTCTTATTCAGTATTTGAGACGTAATATTATCAGATACTGACCACGCACTGTCTAATGGACTATAGCTTATCCATCCAGCAAATAAATATAAGCCAACGCACATTGTTATTACCAATAAAAACTGAACTAACTTATCTTTTCCTTTTAACTTTTTTAGCACTTTTATTCCTTAATATTAACTAATAATGATAGAGAAAACCGCTTATTTATATAAACAAGCGGTCTATTTTTTATGACATTTTACAAATTTTATTCGTCTATAACGACCTGTCCGATGTAATTAAGATGACGATATTGCTGTGCATAGTCAATGCCATAGCCCACCACAAACTCATCAGGAATTTCAAAACCAACCCATTTTACTGGTACTTTCACTTCTCGGCGAGAAGGCTTGTCTAAAAGAGTACAGATTTGTACCGAGTTTGGCGAACGTAACAGTAACATATCTCTCACTTTGCTTAATGTAAAACCTGTATCAATAATGTCTTCAACAATCAGCACATCTTTACCATTTATCTCACCGTCAAGATCTTTTAAGATTTTTACATCACGATTTGATTCCATACTTGAACCATAGCTTGATGCCGTCATAAAATCAACTTCCACAGGAAGATCTAATAAACGAACCAAATCTGCCATAAACATAAAAGATCCACGCAATAAACCAATCACAACCAAATTTTTACATTGATTTTGTTGATAATATTCATTGATTTGGTTTGCTAATTCAGAAATACGTTCGTGAATTTCTGCTGTTGAATACATTGTTTCAATATGATACTTTTTCATAACTTAACCACCTGAGAGTTTTACTGTAAAATTTTTCTGCTCTAAAAATTGTTTGATAACATCACGTTTATCACCTTGAATTTCAATCACACCATCTTTCACTGAGCCTCCAACACCACAGCGTTTTTTTAACGCTTTGCCTAGCTCATTTAATGCTTTATCATCAAGATCTAACCCTGTTATAACACAAACGCCTTTTCCTTTTCGCCCAGCTGTTTGACGTTGAATTCTCACAATCCCATCGCCTTTTGGACGTACCACTTCTTCTTTTTCAGGCTTAATACGCCCTAATTCTGTTGAATAGACTAACGTCATTATGTTTTATTCTCTTATTTCATACTGAAACTTCATTCTAAAACAACCCTATTATACAAACAAGACAATAACGAACTATTCTACCCTTTATGGCGTAAATAAATACGGTAGTTGTAGCTTTGTTGATTTGGTTTCTCAACCAAAAGTTGTTGTGCTTGATGAGGTTCAAGGGTTAATTTATGCCATTTGGTATCATTTAATTGGCTTGTTCCTTTCTCATCAAACCAAAAAAATTTATAGCTCATTTTTATCTGTTTCGCAGTAAGATTCTGCATCAACACTTGCTCAGGTTTAGCCTCTACCTCAATCATTGAAGCAATATTTTCATCAATATTAACCAAAGGCTTCGTCGATACTTCAATCAAACTACCTGAGCGATTTATACAGCCACTCAACAAGATTGCAAATACAGTAATAATTATTTTTTTCATTTTATTACCTTATATTGAAAGCATTTTTCCCAATGGCTCACCACCTACAAGGTGCATATGAATATGGAAAACCTCTTGCCCACCGTGCTTATTACAATTCATAATCAAACGATAACCATCCTCCGCAATACCTTCTTCTTTGGCTAATTTAGATGCAGTCGTGATCATTCGACCTAAAACAAGTTCATCTTCACTTTTCACGTGGTTAATTGTTGGAATAAATTTATTTGGAATAATTAAAATATGGGTTTTAGCTTGTGGCGAAATATCTCTAAATGCAGTCACTAACTCATCTTGATAAACGATATTTGCTGGAATTTCTTTACTGATAATTTTACTAAAAATAGTTTCTTGGTACTCTTTTTCCATTTTGTGTTCCTTTTTCATTGAAAGACTAATCATAGCCTAGTAAATATACATTTTTAATCCCTAAATTTAAACCTATTTCACAAAAAAATGAAGTAAGTTATTTCATAACCTACTTCATGATCTTCTTCATTTTTTGCAAAAACCAGTAAAAATCTGACCGCTTAGACTATTTGTCTAACAACTGCATTAACACCCTACGTACAGGCTCTGCTGCACCCCATAATAACTGGTCGCCAACAGTAAAGGCTGAAAGGTATTCTCCGCCCATATTAAGCTTACGTAAGCGTCCAACTGGCACGCTCAATGTACCTGTTACTTTTGCAGGCGTTAGCTCTTTTAAGGTTGCTTCTTTTTCATTTGGAATCACCTTAACCCACTCATTGTGATTTGCTAAAATTTCTTCAATTTCAGACAACGGTATGTCTTTCTTCATTTTGATCGTAAAGGCTTGGCTGTGGCAACGCAATGCCCCGATACGCACACATAATCCGTCAATCGCAATCGGTGTATCACTTAAACCTAAAATTTTGTTGGTTTCTGCATAGCCTTTCCATTCTTCTTTGGTTTGTCCGTTTTCCCATAGGCAATCGATCCAAGGGATTAAACTGCCTGCTAATGGCACGCCAAAATTATCTGCTGGGAAAGAATCTTCACGCATTGCAGAAGTCACTTTGCGTTCGATCTCTAAAATAGCACTTGCAGGATTCTCTAATTCTTGTGAAACCACATTTTTTAGTTCGCCCATTTGGGTTAATAGTTCACGCATATTTTTAGCACCCGCACCGCTCGCTGCTTGATAAGTAGCAACCGACACCCATTCCACAAGATCTTTTTCAAATAATCCGCCCAATGCCATTAACATTAAGCTTACGGTACAGTTTCCGCCCACAAAGGTTTTTACGCCTTTTTTCAAGCCTTCGCTGATCACATTTTGGTTTACTGGATCAAGCACGATAATCGCTTCATCTTTCATTCGTAAGGTTGAAGCGGCATCAATCCAGTAACCATTCCAACCTGCCGCACGCAATTTTGGATAAATTTCAGAGGTATAATCGCCACCTTGACAGGTTAAAATAATGTCTAATTTTTTTAGTTCTTCAAGATCAAATGCATCTTTTAATTCGCCAGCTTGCTTGCCACCAAAGGTTGGTGCCACTTGTCCAGCTTGAGACGTCGTGAAATAAACGGGGTTAAAACGAGCAAAATCCTGTTCTTGCTCCATTCTATCCATTAACACGGAACCAACCATTCCACGCCAACCAATTAAACCAACATTTTGCATTTTTTACTCCTTATTTTTTATTGTATTTGCATAAAATTTTAATTTTCTAATGAATAAGGTAACGGATAAATCGCTAAATTTACGCCATTAATTCTAAAAGTTGTATCAGGATCAATCTCTTTATTTAAAACAACTTGCACCCAAAGTTGTTGCTTCGTTGCCATCGCATATAAAATCGTACCTGTTGATTTCCAGTTTTCTGCCAATTGCATTTCAACCGCAGAGCCAATTTTAGGCAAATTCATTTCACTTGAAATATCGCCACACAAAGTAAACATCGCACGTTTATTTGCTCCTCTGAATTTTGCTCTTGCTACCGTTTCTTGCCCAATATAACAGCCTTTTTTAAAGGAAATAGCTTGCTCAATACATTGTAAATTCAAGGCTTGCGGAATAAAGTTCAGTCTGTTTTGTTGCAATAAAACAGGAATGCCTTGTTGTATATCTAGCAAGTCCCAGTCATCGCTATTTTGTGATGCTTCAATGCTTTCATCACTTAACACTAAATAACGATTGGTATTTTCTTCCAGTTTGATAGCGGTCATATTTTCGTTAATTTTTGCAAAAATATCACCGCTTGTTTCATCAACTTTACCATAAACCAAAGCCTCTTTTTCAGTAAAAGTGACTTTTGAAAAAATCGCATATTTTTTTAATTGATCCAAAGATTCAGGTAATAAATTTTGATGAATGATCATTAAAAAATATTCTTCTGATACTTTATACAATCGGAATAAGCCACTCACTTTACCCTTTGGATCACAATGGGCAGTAAGCGTTTGCTTGCCACTTTCTAATTTAACCACATCGCAAGTCAATTGACCTTGTAAAAACTTTTGTGCATCAATGCCTGCTATTTCAACGACTTTATATTGCTTTAAATGGATCATTCGTTTCTTACTCTAAGTTTTGGATTTGTTCACGCATTTGTTCAATTAAGACTTTTAATTCAACGGCAGAATTTGTAATTTCTGCATTGATTGATTTAGATGCAAGGGTATTTGCTTCACGATTTAATTCTTGCATCATAAAATCCAGTTTACGCCCCACAGCACCGCCTTTCTTTAAGATCGCAGTGGTTTCTTTAACGTGCAGTTGTAAACGGTCTAACTCTTCCGCCACATCGGATTTTTGTGCCATTAACACCATTTCTTGCTCTAAACGTTGTGGATCGAGCTGTAAATTCAAATCATCAAATTTTTGCTGTAAACGATCTTTTTGCCATTGTAAAACCTCTAGCATTTGCTTTTGTACTTTTGTTGCTTCAAATGAAATCGCTTCTAAACGTTGTTGGATTAACTGGTGTAAATTTTCCCCTTCACGTCCTCGCATTGCCACAAACTCAGTCAAAATCTGCTCAAAACCTGCTAATAAATCTTCGCCGATTTTATCAAAATCTTGATTGGCATTATTCACAACCCCAGGATAACGCAACACATCAACAAGGTTAATTTCACCTTCATTTGCGGTTTCTTTTAACCATTTTAATGAATTGATCACTTGAGTTGCATACTCTTGATTCAATGCTAACTCATTGTTTTGGTTGTCATTTAATTCAATCTTTAAACTACACTCTACTTTACCACGTGTTAAACTCGCTCTTAGACGGTCACGCAAGGTCATTTCTAAATGGCGAAATGCGTCAGGTAAGCGAAAATAGGTATCTAAAAAGCGTTGGTTTACGGAACGTAATTCCCATACTGCACTGCCCCATTCTTTTTTAATTTCAAGGTGTGCAAATGCTGTCATACTATAAATCATTGTGAATGTCCTTCTGGTAAGCGGTCAAATTTTAGGACAAATTTACTAAAAATTGCCGTCTTAATAAGTGATATAAAATTTGCCTATATTGTACTGTTTATTTCCTAAAATGCTTTCATTTTTTTAAATTTTAATGAGAATTTATTGCTTTAACAGAATAATTGTAAAAGAAAAATGACACTATTCGCATTTTGGTTACAATTCCTGACACAGTTTGCCAATTTCAAGCTCTATGAACTTGCTTCTTTAATTGAAAAAAGATAGCACAAAAATTTTCGTACATTGTACGGGTTATTTGTTAAAATGCCTCTACTTTTTAGTTTTAAGGAAAATCTATGCGTCCAAATAATCGTAAATCAAATCAAACTCGTCCTGTAAAAATTACTCGCAACTACACAAAATATGCCGAAGGTTCAGTATTTATTGAATTTGGCGAAACCAAAGTATTGTGTAACGCTTCTGTTGAAGAAAGCGTTCCTCGTTTCTTGCGTGGTAAAAATCAAGGCTGGGTAACCGCTGAATATGCTATGTTACCTCGTGCGACGCATTCTCGCACCCAACGTGAAGCATCAAAAGGTAAACAAGGTGGCAGAACCCTTGAAATTCAACGCTTAATCGCACGTTCATTGCGTGCTGTTGTAGATTTAAAAGCCTTAGGCGAACGCACTATCACGGTGGATTGTGATGTCATCCAAGCGGATGGAGGCACTCGTACTGCTGCAATCACAGGGGCAGCAGTTGCTCTGCAAGATGCGTTAAATAAATTAGTTGCGGAAGGTAAATTAAAGACAAACCCAATGAAAAGCTTAGTAGCAGCAATTTCTGTGGGTGTGGTCGATAATGAAGCCGTGTGCGATTTAGAATATGTTGAAGATTCAAATGCTGAAACAGATATGAATGTGGTAATGGTTGAAGGTGGCAAATTTGTCGAGGTGCAAGGCACTGCGGAAGGCGAACCATTCTCACACGATGAATTATTACAATTATTAGGATTAGCAAAAGAAGGTATCGAACAACTTTTTGACGCTCAACGTTCAGCGTTAGAAAGCGAATAATTTTATTCATAATAATCACTTTTAGGCTAATTGACTAAATTAGCCTTTTTTCCTTTCCCTGCCTCAAAAAATGTATTCATCATTATAAAAATAAAATAATTTAGTATCCCCCCTTTGAAAAAAATTTAATTCTTGCTAAAATTCTATCTCTTTTTATTTTTAAGTATAAAAAGAAATTCGGTTGAAGGTAGCTGGAGAATAGCGAGTACGCTATACCGAAGAGGTAAAATCTTTCAGGTGCTGTGCAAAATTATTTAATTTATCAATAAGTTAAATCGTGCAGCGAGGACAGTTATTGGACGACCCCTTGGAGAGATTCAATCCGTTAAGGCGGAAAATGAACGCCGAAGGCGAAAATGTAACAGAGACACAATGTTATGTGAAACGCTCAGGCAAAAGGACAGGGGAGAAAAGTAACACTTTTTATAAAGTGGTTTCGTTTTTTAATTTATTTTGTAATTTTGCAAAATGTTATAAAAAAATGACCGCTTTCATTTCTACTTTTCTTTCCTTGTAAGTTATTTTTTACGAGGAATTTTCAATGTTAGATACAATTTTAAAATCAATAGATAATTTTATTTGGGGTCCTCCCCTACTTATTTTACTGGCTGGTGTCGGTATCTATTTTACGTTTCAACTACGCTTAATTCAGCTGTTTCGCCTACCGCGAGCATTAAAATATATTTTTAAATCAGAGCAAGGCGAAAATCATAAAGGTGATATTTCTGCATTTGCCTCTTTGGCAACCGCATTAGCGGCAACCATCGGAACAGGAAATATTGTCGGGGTAGCAACGGCTATTCAAGCAGGCGGACCTGGTGCCTTATTTTGGATGTGGATTATCGCTGTGTTTGGAATGGCAACAAAATATGCCGAAGGCTTACTTGCCATAAAATTTAGAGGCAAAGACAAAGACGGCTTTATTGCTGGTGGGCCTATGTACTATATTGAAATGGGGATGGGCAAAAAATGGCGATGGCTCGCAAAATTATTTGCACTATTTGGTGTATTAGTTGCTTTTTTCGGTATCGGTACATTCCCTCAAATCAACGGAATCACCCACGCTTTGCACGACACATTCAATGTGCCAATCATCATCAGCGGAGTAGTATTAACCCTTTGTGTGGCATCAATCATCTTAGGTGGTGTAAAACGTATTGCTAAAATTGCCAGCGTTGTTGTGCCTTTTATGGCACTGGCTTATATTTTGGTTTCGATCACGATCTTGGTGCTAAATGCAGATAAATTACCTGCAACTATCCTATTTATCATTAAAATGGCATTTAATCCTGAGGCTGCTGTAAGCGGTGCATTGGGCTTTACTGTTATGCAAGCGATTCAATCTGGTGTTGCTCGTGGTATTTTCTCTAATGAATCAGGATTAGGTTCTGCCCCAATCGCAGCAGCTGCAGCTCAAACAAATGAGCCTGTTCGTCAAGGGTTAATCTCAATGACAGGTACATTTTTGGATACTATCGTCGTATGTACAATGACGGGTTTAGTGATTGTTTTAACAGGCACTTGGCAAGGCGATGTTGAAGGTGCCGCGTTGACTAATCTTGCATTTTCAACAGGATTGTCAAGCTCATTAGGTTCAATCGTAGTCACTATCGGTTTAGTTTTCTTTGCCTTTACGACTATTCTAGGCTGGTGTTACTACGGCGAGCGTTGTTTTGTGTACTTAACAGGTGGGCGAACCAAAGGCATTAAATTATATCGCTTTGTCTTTATCTTATTGATTGCTATTGCCCCAATGATCAAATTACAAACCATTTGGACAATCGCTGATATTGTGAATGGCTTAATGGCGTTTCCAAACTTAATCGCTTTAATTGCCCTTCGTCACGTAATTATTGATGAAACAAAACGTTATTTTGAACGTATTAAGCAACAATCCTAATACATTTTAAAGGTTGAGTTCCCTATATATTAGGGAACTCAGTGTATATTTTACTTCTCAAATCCTGCAAATTCTAATTCATAATTATCGCCATCTTTATTGTAAGAAATATAACGAGGGAACTTTTCATTCGCATATTTTTTCACAGTGATGTCTTTATCGCCTGTTCTAAATGTATAAGTAATTTCTTGATAATCTTTATTGTCTTTTTGAATAGTATTCACTGCTTTATTCACACTAATATTATTCATTGCATAAATTTTCTTACCATTCGTAATTTGAAAACTACTCGGCAAAGAATCAAAATAACTTAGCTGATATGCCATTGTAAATAAATCGAAAATAGGCGAATTTAGAGCAACTGTTTCTAATTTTTTTCCTTTCTTCACTCGTCCATAAGTTACTTTATCACTCTTTATTTCACTGATTGAGTAAAGTTTTCCATTCCGCAAATCTTGATATTTCATCATATTAAAACGATCTTTTTCTTTCGTCCCTTCTGATGAAAATATAATTTTATAAAAAGGTACATTGATTCTTGCTTTGACAGAATAACTTTTTTCATCATTTTTAAAATGCACATAAGCAGGCATCACATAATTTGAACTATATTTAATTTTAAACTCTTCTGCAAAAGCTACGCTATTTAAAACGATAATGCTTAGCACAACGTATCTAATTTTTCTCCATACACTCATATTCTTTCCTCTTTTGGGGCTATATTAAAATGACCGAGTAATAAAACTATCACTCGGTCATCATTCTGTTTTCACTTTAAATAGATTACATATAACAAATATCTCTGCATAAAATCTCATTTATCAATCTGTTAGACAATAAACACAAGCTATTTGTTCATAAGTTTTTCAAAGGAAATCGTTTATATCTTATTTCTTTGCAATATCAATCAGTTGTAACATATCTTGAATTTCATAAGTTGGGCGGATTTCTGTTTCATTGACATTATTATGCACGTTGATCCAACAAGTATCAAACCCCGCATTATTCCCGCCTAAAATATCAGAAGCAAGCGTATCGCCCACCATCAACACTTCCGATTTCTCAACATTGCCCATTTTAGCAAGTGCATAATCAAATACTTTAATATCTGGTTTTGCCACACCGACTTCTTCTGATACCACCAATAAATCAAAAAATGATTTTGTTTCCGTATTGATTAAGCGGGCGTCTTGCATTTGCACAAAACCATTCGTAATAATGCCCATTTTTACTTTGCCATAAAAATGGTTAAGCATTTCTTTCACATTATTCAATGGCTGGCTGACTTTTGCCATTGCATCCATTAGCTGATTATTCAAGTCTAACGGATCTTGCCCTGTCTGTTGAGAAAGTTTAGCAAAACGACGCGTTTGAATATCCTCTGCTTTAATTTCTTGATTTTGATAAGCAACCCACAACGGTTTATTTACTGCTTGAAATTCGTCATAATCCTGTGGTGTAAAATCAATCCCGTAACCTTTTAGCATTGCTTTTAACCCTAAATAAGAATTAAAAGAAAACAAGGTTTCATCTGCATCAAACAAAATCCATTTATACTTCATATTTACCCCACTTTTTGTAAATTGTTAAAATTATTCGACCGCTTTAAACTGAATCAAGCCATCTTCTGCGTATTGCTCTACCTCATCATCAAATTTTGGCGTCACAATTTCTTCTTTATCAAAGGCGATATCACCTTCTATCCCTTCAAAAACAGTACCGTGTTGAATGCCTTTAAAATCAAATAATTTAGGATCGCATAAGTGTGAAGGCGTCACATTTTGTAACGCACTAAACATCGTTTCAATACGTCCTGGATATTGACGATCCCAAGTTTGCAACATATCTTTGACCACTTGACGCTGTAAATTTGGCTGTGAACCACACAGATTACAAGGAATAATCGGAAAATCTTTTGCCTCAGAATATTTAATAATATCTTTCTCTTTACAATAAGCAAGTGGACGGATCACGATCTGCTTACCGTCATCACTCATCAATTTCGGTGGCATAGATTTCATCTTACCGCCATAAAACATATTTAAAAATAAGGTTTCAAGCATATCATCACGATGATGTCCTAACGCAATTTTAGTCGCCCCAAGCTCGGTCGCGGTACGATATAAAATTCCACGACGTAAACGAGAACACAATGAACAAGTGGTTTTACCCTCAGGAATTTTTTCTTTCACAATACCATAAGTATTTTCTTGTACGATTTTATAATCCACGCCGATACTTTCTAAGTATGCAGGTAAAACGTGTTCAGGAAATCCGGGTTGTTTTTGATCTAAATTGACCGCCACAATATCAAAATGAATCGGAGCGTTAATACGTAAATTTAATAAAATATCCAGCAAAGTATAGCTATCCTTACCGCCAGATAAACACACCATTACTTTATCGCCCTCTTCGATCATATTAAAATCAGCGATCGCATTTCCCACATTGCGACGTAAGCGTTTTTGTAATTTATTCAAATTATAAGTTTGTTTTTTCGTTAATTCGTTATTCATTATTTTTCTATTTGTTATGGTTAAAAAAATTTCTCAGATCCTAATCCGAGAAATTAAAGACCTCGCATTATAATCTGAGAAAGTATTTTTGTAAAAAGTTATTAAAATTTAACCGCTTATAGACTTACTTTTCTCATTCCAAGGTGCAACCCAGAATAAACAAATCATACCTGGAATGGCGACAAAGAAACAACCGATAAAGAAGTGATAATAACCGATTTGCTCTACAACCCACCCTGTACTTGCACCTAATAATTTACTTGGTAATGCGTATAAGCTGGTAAAGATTGCTAATTGCATTGCGGTGTACATTGGGTTGGTTTCTCTCGCCATAAATGCCACAAAAGCGACTGTGCCTAAACCTACACCGAGATATTCCCCTGAAATGACACCACCTAATTTAATCAGTTCAGCTGTACCAATTGAATCTGTTTCAAAATGTCCAAAACTTGCTAAATAGGCAAAACCTAAAATGGTAATCACTTGAACCACACCAAAAATCCATAAGGAGCGGTTTACCCCAATTTTCAGCATTGCCACACCGCCAACAATTCCCCCGACGATACTACACCAAAATGAGGTTGTTTTTACCACCAGTGCAATATCTGACTTGGTAAAACCCATATCTAAAATAAATTTGGTTTGTAATGTGGTTGCAAGCGAGTCACCTAATTTATACAAGAAAATAAATAAAATTAAACCAATCGCACCGTAAACACCTTTACGAGTAAAAAACTCTTTGAACGGATCAACAAAGGCAGTATAAAAAGGCTTGCTACGGTCGGTATTAGAAAATACTTTTTCATCACTAAAAAAGACCGTAATCAATAAACCGGGAAGAAGAAAAGCAGATGTAATCATAAATACGCTTTCCCAAGACATATGATCCGCCAATGCAAGTGAAAGTCCACCTGGAATCAACCCTGCCACACGATAGGCATTTACGTGAATAGAGTTCCCTAAGCCTAACTGATTATCCGTTAAAATTTCACGACGATAAGCATCGATCACAATATCTTGTGTCGCAGAAGCAAAGGCAAACAATAACGAAAGCCCTGAGATAAGGACAATATCTCGTTTTGGATCAAAAAATCCGTAACTACCTAAGATAGCAACCAATACAATTTGAGCCACAAAAATCCAACCACGACGACGTCCTAACAATGGGAACGGATAACGGTCTAATAATGCTGCCCATAAAAATTTAAAGGTATAAGGAAGTGAAATCAGCGTGAAAGCGGCGATTGTTTTAATATCGAGATCTTTTGACGTAAACCATGCGGGGATAAGTTGAATTAAAACGAATAAAGGTAAACCTGAACAAAATCCAGTGTAAATACAAAGCAACATATTCTTAGTGAAAATCTGTTGCCAGATAGATTGTTGTGGAAGGGTATTTTCAGTCATTTTATGTCCTTGAATAAAAAATGAAAATTGTAGTTTACTCTTTTTAAAGGGAAAGTGCAGTAAATAAATAATTGAAGCGGTAGGATTTTTATCAAGTTTTGCAATTTGTAAATTTTGATAAAAATCCTACCGTGTAAATTTATTTATTTTTCTTCAACATCGCTCTTAATCTCGCCACATTATCCGATACTTTTTGCTGTTTTTGTTGTTCGGTAATGGGTGGTTTATCACGCTCCCATTGGAGTTCATCTTGGGGAAGTTCCATTAAAAATCGGCTCGGTTCAGGCTTGATGAGTTCACCATATTGACGACGTGTTTTGCACAGTGAAAAAGTCAAGGTTTGCTGAGCACGAGTGATTCCAACATAAGCTAAACGGCGTTCTTCTTCGATGTTATCTTCATCCACACTGGTTTGGTGTGGCAATAAGCCTTCTTCCATTCCAACTAAAAAAACGTGAGGGAATTCTAACCCTTTTGACGCGTGTAAGGTCATCAATTGCACTTGATCGCTATCATCGTCGTCTTCACCTCGCTCTAACATATCTCGTAAGGTTAAACGTGTGACGACTTGGGCAAGATTCATTGGTTCGTTGATGTCATCACCGGCTAACATTCCTTCCACCCATTCAAACAACGTCTCCACATTGCGACTTTGCATTTCTGCTGCCTTTGGATTATTGGCGTGTTCATATAGATAGGCTTCATACTGGATTTTAGCCAGCATCTCTTTTATTGCAAAAAGAGGATCAGATCTGACCGCTTGATCTGATAATTCCACAATCCAACGCCCAAAATCTTGCAAAGCTTGATAAGGTTTTGGCGTAATTCGTTGGATCAAATCAAAATCAAAAATCGCTTCAAATAAGCTCACTTGTTTTTCATTCGCAAGATTGCCCAGTTTCTCTAAGGTTGTTGCCCCAATTTCACGGCGTGGTGTATTCACAATGCGTAAAAATGCCGCGTCATCATCTTGATTCACCAACAAACGCAAATATGCCATCATATCTTTGATTTCAACACGCGAGAAAAACGATGTTCCTCCTGAAATTTTATAAGGAATACGGTTTTGCACCAGCATTTTTTCCATCAAACGTGATTGATGATTGCCACGATATAAAATCGCATATTCTTTGTATTTTGTTCTACGAGAAAAACGATGTGCAATAAGTTCACCAACGATGCGTTCCGCCTCGTGTTCTTCATCTTTTGCTTCGATTACATTTAACTTCTCGCCCTGAGCAAGCTGTGAAAAAAGACGTTTTTGAAAAACGTGTGGATTGTTATCAATCAAAATATTCGCACAATGTAAAATTCGCTGACTTGAGCGGTAATTTTGTTCTAATTTAATCACGTTTAAATTTGGGAAATCCGCTTTCAGACGTTGCATATTTTCAGGTTTTGCTCCACGCCACGAGTAGATTGACTGATCATCATCACCTACAACGGTAAAATTAGCTCGCTCACCCACTAATAATTTAATCAGCTCATACTGACTGGTATTGGTATCCTGATATTCATCAACTAATAAATATTGAATTCGCTGTTGCCAACGCTGTTTTACCTCTTCATTTTGTTGAAAAAGCAAGGTTGGAAGCATTATCAAATCATCAAAATCAAGGGCGTTATAAGCTCGTAACTGATTTTGATATTGCTGATAAAAATAACTAAATACTCGAGAGCGCTCATCACTTGCCAGTGAAATCACGCGTTCGGGCGATAACAGGCTATTTTTCCAATTTGAAATTTGACTAATCAACTGTTTTAATAAATCTTTATCTTCAGTCACATTTTCAGGCAATAAATGTTTGAGCAAAGCAATCTGATCATACTCATCAAACAGTGTCATTCCTGATTTAAAACCAAGCGATTTATATTCACGTTTGATAATGTCAAAACCTAAGGTATGAAAGGTAGAAATCGTCAGCCCTTTAGACTTTTCTTTACCGATTGAATGGGCGACACGCTCTCGCATTTCACGAGCAGCTTTATTCGTAAAAGTAACCGCAGCAATATGCTTTGGGGAATAATCACAATAGCTGATTAAGTGAGCAATTTTATTGATAATTACCCTTGTTTTACCTGAGCCTGCCCCTGCAAGCACCAAGCACGCCCCTTTCGTATATTCTACAGCTTGTTGTTGTTGTGTATTTAATTTCATTTTATTCTTGGTTGTTGAGATACGTATAGACAGGGCAAGCCCTGTCTATATCATTATTATTTGTATTCAGCCAAGACATACCTTGACTCTATTTTATTCAAATTTGGTAAATTGTTAATAAAATATAACCGCTTATCACTAACCTTTATCTAGCACCATTTTCAAGAATCTAGCCGTATGGGATTTTTTATCTCTGGCGACCTCTTCTGGTGTCCCTTGTGCAATGATTTGACCACCGCCACTACCGCCTTCAGGACCTAAATCAATAACCCAGTCGGCGGTTTTAATCACGTCTAAATTATGCTCAATCACCACAATCGTGTTGCCATGATCACGTAATTTATGCAACACCGTTAAAAGCTGTTTAATATCCGCAAAATGTAAACCTGTTGTGGGTTCATCAAGGATATAAAGGGTTTTTCCTGTATCGCGTTTTGACAATTCAGTCGCTAATTTAACACGTTGAGCCTCGCCCCCAGAAAGGGTCGTTGAGGCTTGTCCTAAGCGGATATAAGACAGCCCTACATCAACTAAGGTTTGTAATTTACGTGCAAGCACAGGAATCGCGTCAAAAAATTCTCTTGCCTCTTCCACTGTCATATTCAACACTTGATCAATGGTTTTACCTTTATAACGAATTTCTAAAGTTTCTCGGTTGTAGCGTTTTCCTTTACAGTGGTCGCAAGGCACATAAACATCAGGTAAAAAGTGCATTTCAACTTTAATAACACCATCCCCCTGACACGCCTCGCAACGTCCGCCTCGCACGTTAAAACTAAAACGCCCCACATTATAGCCTCTTGCACGAGCCTCTGGCACACCAGCAAACAGTTCACGAATAGGGGTAAACACGCCTGTGTAAGTGGCTGGATTTGAACGTGGTGTACGCCCAATCGGACTTTGGTTAATATCAATCACTTTGTCAAAATAAGCTAAACCTTCAATACTTTTGTAAGGCGCGATATTGCGTTTATCAGCACGGTTTAATTCATTTTGAGCCAATGGGAATAAGGTATCGTTCACAAGAGTTGATTTTCCTGATCCTGACACGCCTGTAATACAAGTAAATAAGCCAGCTGGAATATCTAAATTGACATTTTTGAGGTTATTTCCTGATGCCCCTTTTAAACTTAAAATACGGGTTGGATCACGTTTAACACGCTCTTGGGGAATTTCAATTCTTTCTTTGCCTGAAAGGAATTTACCTGTTAAAGAATTTTCATTTTGCATAATTTCTTGGGCTGTTCCTTCGGCGATAACATTACCGCCGTGAACCCCTGCACCTGGTCCAATATCAATAATATGATCCGCCATTAAAATCGCGTCTTCATCGTGTTCAACCACGATTACAGTGTTGCCTAAATCACGCAAATGCTCCAATGTTTTTAATAAACGTTCATTATCTCGTTGGTGTAAACCGATTGAAGGTTCATCAAGCACATACATCACGCCCACTAACCCTGCACCGATTTGACTCGCCAAGCGGATACGCTGTGCCTCGCCCCCTGACAAGGTTTCAGCACTGCGAGAAAGGGATAAATAATTTAAGCCAACATTGACTAAAAACTGCAAACGCTCACGAATTTCTTTTAAAATTTTCTCGGCAATTTTGGCTCTTTGCCCTGAAAGGGTGAGATTTTCAAAAAATTCAGCCGCCTCGCCAATACTTTTTTCTGAAATTTCAGGCAAATTAGTTTTTTCAATAAACACATTGCGAGCCTCTTTACACAAACGTGAACCATCACAGGCTTTACAAGGACGATTATTGATATATTTTGACAATTCATCACGCACCGAATTAGATTCCGTTTGTTGATAACGGCGAGCCATATTATTTAATACGCCTTCAAAAGGGTGGGTGCGCGTTACTGTATCGCCTTTGTCGTTGATATAGTTAAACTTGATCTCTTCTTCTTCCGAACCATTTAAAATAATATGTTGGATCTTTTTCGGTAGTTGATTAAAAGGGGTTTCAATATCAAATTCATAATGTTTTGCAAGGGATTTTAAAATACTAAAATAGTAAAAACTACGGCGATCCCAGCCCTTAATTGCCCCATTTGCTAAGGATATTTCCGCATTTTGGATCACTTTGGTTTCATCAAAATATTGCTGAATACCCAAACCATCACAGGTTGAACACGCCCCAGCTGGATTGTTAAATGAGAATAAACGCGGTTCTAATTCTGTTAAAGAATAACCACATTCATTACAGGCAAAACTTGATGAGAACATCAACTCTTCAGCATTTGGATCGTCCATATCCGCCACGATTGCCGTTGAACCTGAAAGCTCTAACGCCGTCTCAAAAGATTCGGCTAAACGCGTTTTTAGATCTGCTCGTACTTTGAAACGATCCACCACCACTTCAATGGTATGTTTTTTCTGTAATTCTAAAGCAGGAGGATCAGATAAATCGCAAATCTCGCCATCAATTCTGGCTCGGATATAGCCCGAAGCGGTCAAATTTTCTAACAATTTTACATGTTCACCTTTGCGAGATTTAACCACAGGTGCAAGCAACATTAAACGCTTGCCTTCTGGCTCTTCTAAAACACGATCCACCATTTGTGAGATTGTTTGAGCTTGTAAAGTGGTGTTATGTTCAGGACAGCGTGGTTCGCCCACACGCGCAAAAAGCAAACGTAAATAATCGTGAATTTCCGTGATTGTCCCCACTGTTGAGCGTGGGTTGTGCGATGTAGATTTTTGCTCAATCGAAATCGCGGGCGAGAGCCCTTCAATATGATCCACATCCGGCTTTTCCATTAAAGACAAAAACTGCCTTGCATAAGGCGATAACGACTCTACATAACGGCGTTGCCCTTCGGCATAAAGCGTATCAAAAGCCAAAGAGGATTTTCCCGAACCCGATAGCCCTGTAATGACAATCAACTTATCTCGGGGAATAATCACATTGATATTTTTTAAATTATGGGTTCTCGCCCCACGTACATCGATATTTTTCATTTTTTTAACACTCTTAAAATAATCTTTTTTATAAAAATAATGTGATCATTATCTCATAATTAGAAAAAAACCACATAAAAATTCAATTTTGTGATGATTTTATTCTTAAAAAAAAGCACAATGTAGCACCAAATTAAATGGTAGTTTCAATACTTAAAATAATGATCAAGGAGTTCATTCTATGAAAAAACATTTTAAATTACTCACATTAGCTGCTTTATGTGCAACCGCTGTATCTGCAACAGCAATTGCAAAACACAAAGTACCTTACACTAATCCTGGTTTTTATACCAATGCACCAACTCAAGTCGCAGTGCACTTTGTTGATGTTGAAGGTATCAAAAAGAGCTTAGAAGGTAAAGCACCAATGACAGTAAGTTTTGACATTGATGACACCGTTGTATTATCAAGCCAATATTTTCACTATGGTTTTACTTTTGGTGAAGAATTAGGTTTTGGTAAAGGTCCAAAAGAAGTATTACATTCACAAAAATTCTGGGATTATGTTGCGGAGCAAGGCGATCAACACTCTATTCCAAAACAATCGGCCAAAGATCTTATCAAAATGCACAAAGAACGTGGCGATAAAATTGTATTCGTAACTGGTCGTACAGGACACAGCAAAGATAAAAATGGTACTGTAACTAAAACTGCAAAAACATTACAAAAATACTTTGACTTACCAGCAGATACTGTCGTTTGGTACACTAACGATACGCCAGCTGATGGCTTCAAACAAGTAAAATCTGCCTATATTAAGAAAACAGGTTCACAATTACACTATGGTGATTCAGATGATGATATATTATCTGCTCGCGAAGTAGGTATTCGTGGTATCCGTGTTCAACGTTCATACTCTTCAACTAACCCACAAAAATTAAACGGTGGTTACGGTGAAGAAGTCTTAGTAAACTCAGCTTGGTAATGTACCAATAAACACGCATTTTATTCCAAAATAGCACTATATTCATATAGTGCTATTTTTTTGTGGCTGAATTTTTTCTAAAAGTAAACATATTAAAATTTAATTTTTCGATCATTGTCATAAATTTTGTAATAACTGTACAGAAAATCAGTTTTATTAGTGATTTTATTTTTTATTTCAGGCAAAATACACCAAATCAAATAAAACAGAAACCAATTAAGTAATGAGGAATTTTTAATGGCTGGAGTAAATAAAGTAATTATTGTAGGAAACTTAGGAAATAATCCTGATATGCGTACAATGCCAAATGGTGATGCAGTTGCAAATATTAGCGTAGCAACGTCTGAAAGTTGGACTGATCGTAACACCGGTGAACGTCGTGAAGTGACAGAGTGGCACAGAATTGTGTTCTTCCGTCGTCAAGCTGAAGTAGCGGGTGAATATTTACGTAAGGGCTCAAAAGTGTACGTTGAAGGTAGATTGAAAACCCGTAAATGGACAGACCAGAATGGACAAGATCGTTATACCACTGAAATTATGGGTGATGTTCTACAAATGTTAGATAGTCGTGGTAGCCAAGCAGAAGGTTATGCTCCTGCACCTCAAGCAAATTATTCTGCGCCACAAAATAACTATTCTGCACCTCAGAATAATTATGGTTCAGCACCATCAAGACCAGCTCCAGCTCAAGCTGCTCCATCACAACCTGCTCCACCGCCAGTAGATAATTTTGATGATGATATTCCATTTTAATAGAAAGTAGATTTTATTTAATGCTTTCAAGTAAAGGCAGTATGTTTTCATACTGCCTTTATTTTTCTTTAAGCGGTTAAATTTTTTATAAAATTTACTAATTTAATACATTCTCTGGTTATTCCCTTTTCAAACAAATAAAAAACCTTTATACTTCGCTCCCTGAGTTGGTTAGACAATCGCTGGTTTATTGAAGCCCTTAAATGGTTTATTTAGAAATAAATAAAACGATCTAGTGGGACAAATAGACGAGAGGAAAGTCCGAGCTACAAAGGGCAGAGTGCCAGATAACGTCTGGGAGGCGTGAGCCTACGACAAGTGCAGCAGAGAGAAGACCGCCGATGGCTTTCTTTTTAGAAAGATCAGGTAAGGGTGAAAGGGTGCGGTAAGAGCGCACCGTATGTATGGTAACATTTCATAGCAGGGTAAACTCCACTCGTAGCAAGACCAAATAGGAACTCAATGGGTGGCCCGCTCAGAGTTCGGGTAGGTTGCTTGAGCGTATGTGCGAATATACGCCTAGAGGAATGATTGTCCGCGACAGAACTCGGCTTATCGACCAACTCACCTCATTCCAAGAAAGGTATAAGTATCAGCTTATACCTTTCCTTTATCATCTGATCATATAAATAGGATTTTATTAGGATGTGATTATGAAAAAATATCTATTTAGCGTGATTTTCACACTTTTTATTCTCTTTCCTTCTCTTAGCTCGGCTCATCCCCATTCGTGGATCAATATGAAAACCAATGTGTTGATTGAAAATCGCCAACTCATCGGATTTAAAATGGAATGGCAACTTGATGAAATAGCCTCTTCTGAATTGATTTATGAAATGAAAATCAGTGATAATGAATCTGAAACAAGAGAAAAAATTACACAAGAGATGGTTCAAACTGCCATCCTTAATCATTATTTTAGCTATTTGTATGATGAACAAAATCAACCAATAAAATATACGACTCATCCTAAAAATACTTATTTTGAAATTACAGATAATCGAGTCACTTTTCATATTCATTTTTATTTAACTCATCCTCAGCAAGTTCAAGATCGTATTTTCAAATTATTTACCTATGAACCAAGCTATTATATTTCAATGAGTTATGAAGATGAGAATGCATTGCTCATCAGTGATTCTGATCATTTGTGCAAATTACATTTAAATCCACCTAATGTCGACACCGAAATACAGCAATATGCAATGGATTTAGATCGAACACAAACACCAGATCAAGATTTATCTTTGGGAGCACAATTCGCACAAGAGGTAAAAATCGTATGCAAAAAATAGTAATGAAAATATTCTTATTAGCGGTCGGATTTTTACTGGTTTTTGCAATTTATCATTTTTATCCTTATTTGTTGTTTAAAGTGATCGCATTGCAAAAGAGTTTTCATCAACAAATAAGTTCCTCAATGCTCGCTCTTCAAAAAAATCAGCATTCAGGTTGGATTCTAATTAGTATCAGTTTTTTCTATGGTATTTTTCACGCTGTTGGTCCAGGACACGGAAAATTTATTTTAACCAGTTATCTCTCTTTTGAAAAAACAAAACTGCCACAAGCAATTCGTCTAACGCTACTTTCTTCTCTTGCACAAGGGGTAATGGCTATTCTATTAGTTTCTATTATCGTCGTTATTTTTACTTTATCACGCCATTATTTCAACCTTGCACTACAATGGATAGAGCGAGGGAGCTTTACTTTAATGATTTTATTTGGATGTTATTGGTGCTATAACGCAATAAAGTCATTTAAAATCAAAATGAAAAAAACACCAAAGTTTAATGTGCAAAAAGTGACAAAAATCTTACCGCTTGCTACCCCATTATTGCCATCAAAAATGATGCTACACAATCATCAACACTCAGCAAATTGTGGCTGTGGTCACCAACACTTGCCCAATTCAGCACAATTATCTAAGGCAACAGACTGGAAAGCACAATTGATGATTATTTTAAGTATTGCAAGTCGTCCTTGCTCTGGTGCAATTTTAGTATTATTTTTTTCATATACGCTTGATCTTTATTATTGGGGCGTATTCTCAGCATTAGCCATGGCAATCGGCACCGGTTTTACCCTCACCTTATTTGCTGTGGTTGTCTTATTTGCTCGCCATAAAGCGATTTCTTTAAGCAAGTGGTATTTGTCCATTCAAATGGGAAATAAAATCAGCGTTATCTTAAAACTCATAGTAGGAATGATCCTGATCATTTTTGGGGTTCTATTACTGCAAAGCAGTTTTGTGAATATTTTGGTTAAAGGCAACGGATTATTTACATAAGATCTTTCAACAAAATCTTTATGAAAAATCATAAGCGGTCATATTTTTATCATTTTTTGCAAATTGTATTTAAAACAGCCGCCGCCATCCCTTTTCAAACGAAAAAAAAAACCTTATACTCGACAATAGAGGTAGATAAACACCGTTTTATCTACTCAAATTTTTTATAATTATAAAAGAGGTCAAACACAATGTTAACGAACGAAGTTGTTATCTCAATTATCGTCTTGCTTGGACTAAGCTTGCTACGCATAAATGTGATACTTGCACTTATTATTTCAGCCTTAATTTGCGGAGTTATCGGCAATTATGGTGTAGATGGTATCGGTTTCTCAGATGCAATATCAAAAACAATCACAAGTTTTACTGGTGGACTAGGCGGTGGTTCTGAAACGGCAATGAATTATGCTGTTTTAGGTGCTTTTGCCGTTGCCCTATCAAAATCAGGCGTAACAGATCTGCTTTCCTATAAAATCATTCAGCATTTTGGAAAACAACCAACAGGTAATTCCGTCACTTGGTTTAAATATATTCTATTATTCGTGTTAGTGGCATTCTCAATGTCATCACAAAATGTCATTCCAATCCATATCGCCTTTATTCCAATTGTTATTCCACCATTATTAGGTGTAATGAATCAATTAAAAATGGATCGTCGAGCCGTTGCTTGTGCGTTAACTTTTGGTTTAACGGCAACTTATATGTTGATTCCAGCAGGCTTCGGACAAATTTTTATCCAAAGCGTACTCGTTAAAAACATCAATATGGCAGGCACAGATTTAGGTTTAACAACCTCTGTTTTACAAGTGTCAAAAGCAATGTTAATTCCTGTTTTTGGTATGATTTTAGGACTGTTATGTGCTTTCTTTATCACTTATCGTAAACCACGTATTTATATTGAACGTCGCCCAGAACCAACAGCAGAAAGCATTGAGCAACGCGTAAAACGAGTAAAACCACGTCATATTGCAATCAGCGTAACTGCGATTGTGATTACCTGTGCGGTACAATTAGCAACAGGTTCAACCATTATGGGGGGCGTTGCTGGTTTAATTATTTTTGCACTTGGTGGTATTTTCAAACTGAAAGAAAGTAACGATATATTCCAACAAGGCTTACGCCTAATGGCAATGATTGGCTTTGTAATGATTGCAGCCTCAGGCTTTGCCAATGTAGTGAATTCAACAGGTGGCGTACCTGAATTAGTTACAGCACTGAGTCAAACTATCGGAGCTGAAAACAAAGGCTTAGCCGCATTCTTAATGCTAGTAGTCGGATTATTTATCACAATGGGAATCGGGTCATCATTCTCAACCGTGCCAATTATTGCGTCAATTTACGTGCCACTTTGCTTATCTTTTGGCTTCACACCATTAGCAACAGTCGCAATCGTAGGTGTTGCAGCAGCCTTAGGTGATGCAGGCTCACCAGCATCAGATTCAACCTTAGGTCCAACATCTGGATTAAATGCAGACGGAAAACACGATCACATCTGGGATTCTGTTGTTCCAACATTCTTACACTTTAATCTTCCATTATTAACATTTGGCTGGATTGCCGCGATGGTTTTATAATTTTATCAATGAGATTAGAAAATAAATGGAGTAAGCGAGAACGCCTACTCCATTTTTCATTAATTATTCCCTATTTTCTCATTTGATAATAAACAACCACTGAAAATAACACCGACGCAAAGACTGAAAGTAAATCAGCCCCAACCCAGAAATAAGAAAGGCTATCAAAGTCATAAATTTTTTCGCCTGCATCATTGATTATCGTTGTTTTATCAATCATTATACCGGTTAAAAGTTCACCTGCAGCAGCACCCGCATAACCAAATACCCCCATCATTCCAAGTGCAATACCAGAAGCTGATTTATGAGAAATATCGGTTGCTAATAATCCGCCTAAGAAACAAAGTTGAATTCCAAGTGTGATACCAAAGATTGATAATCCAATAATAATTAACCACGTTGCGCCTTCCGGTGCAAACAAGAACATTGCTAAGGAAATTGCATTCAATAAACATACTGCAACAGTCATTAAATTACGTTTACCATGTAAAAAACGATCCGATAACCAGCCAGAAACCACCGTTCCAATAATACCAACGATACTATTTATACTGATAATGGAAGCGGCTTCAATCGTGGTATAACCTTTACCGTTTTCTAAGAAAAATACTCCCCAGCTATTCACCCCATAACGAGCAACGTACATACAACAAGAAGCAACGGCTAAAATCCAAATAGCTGGATTTTTTACAACTGCCCATTGATGATGTAACACTTCTTTATTATCTAATTCTTCATCTTTTGAAGGTAATTGAATTATCGGTTTAAAGCCACAAGCAGCGGGTGAATCTTTCATAAACATCATTGCAACCAATACACCGAGTAGTCCCATAATACCTGCAAAGTTAAATCCAAAACGCCAACCAAAAGTTGTAATGATAGCTGCGGTAACCACAAAGGTAATTCCTTCACCGACATTATGTGCAACTGACCAAAATCCATAATAAGAACCACGTTCATTATCATCATACCAACGGGAAAGAGCGACGACACAAGGTCCTACCCCCATTGATTGTACCCAGCCATTGAATGCCCAAATAATCGTGAGTGCAATTGCACTGGTATTCATTCCCATTGCAAAATTAGCTAAGGCAGAGAAGAACAAGCCTAAGGATAAAAAACGTACGATATTAGAGTGATCCGCCAATGCACTATTAACAAATTTTCCCACTGCGTAAGTAATAAAAATTGCCGAGCCAATCACCCCTAATTCTGTTGCCGTTAGAACACCATTATTTACTAATGCTGGTTTTGCTACATTAAAAGAAAGACGGCAAACATAACAAATGGCATAAGCAAAAGAGAACGCCCAAAAACTTTTCATTCTCGTGCTTTTAAACATTTTTTCAGTGTAATCTTTTAGTGGAACAGCTGGGCTTGCTTTGAAAAAGGTTAAGATAGACATATTCGTATCTCCTATTATTTAGTTGATAGTTAATGATTTCTTATTTGTTGAATTTTTGATACAGCACATTTGAGGCTGTGGCTAAGATATAATTACCTTTGTGTAGTCCTTCTCCTTCTAAAAAATGATTTACCTTTCCTCCGGATTCTTCAATAAGCAGAATGCCCGCACATACGTCCCAAGCATTGATATGAGGTTCAAAATAGCCAATCAATCGTCCTGCTGCGACATAAGCTAACATCAATGCCCCTGAGCCATTACGAATAAACATTCCTCCATCTAGCAAGAGTTGATTTAAAACAGGCGTGAAGGTATCGGCTGATACTCGGTGAGATATTCCTAGCCCCATTAAGCCATCTTTTACAGAAATTGCATTCATAGTGTGGATTAGTTTTTGATTGAGAAATGCACCACCTCCACGACAAGCGTGAAAAAGCTCGTTGTGAACAGGATCGAAGATTACCCCCACCACAATTTCTTTATTATGTAATAATGCAATAGACACACACCAAGCGTGTAACCCATATAAAAAAGGATTCGTCCCATCTATTGGATCAACCACCCAACAGAATTCCGAATCCATCTCATCAGCCCCTGATTCCTCTCCTAAAAATCCATCATTTGGAAAAGAATGGTTAAGTGCTGATTTAATATGCTCTTCCACTTTTTTATCAGCGATACTGACTAAATCTAATTTTTCTCCTTTTTTACATTCAATCGTTAAATTTTCACGATTTAAATAATAATCTAGGGCGATTTTTCCCGCTTCTTTAATGAGTTTTTGAGAAAATAAATACCGTTGTTGAATTGAAATATTCATTCTGATACCTCTTTTATATGAGAAATAATTTTCTGATAAAACCAAGTCTAAATACGCTTTAATTTATATGGAAAATTACACCACAAGATAAAACATTTCAATCCACATTTATTTCTTTTGGAATGTTTGTTTCAAAAATAAGATATAGATCTCATTTTTAAATAGAACGTTTGAATACTCTAATTAAAACGCTTACACCTTCTTTTTAACTTACTTGATATTCTTTACTATCAAGGTATCATATCCCCTAACATTTTATTCACTAAATATAAACAACAATGAAAGAAACTATAGTTGCACAAGCAACCCCAATCGGTCGTGGTGGGGTTGGTATTTTACGTATTTCAGGACCTTTGGCTGAAACAGTAGCTCAGGAAGTGTTAGGGAAAACCCTTAAGCCTCGAATGGCAAATTATTTACCTTTTAAGGACATTGATGGTTCAACCATTGATCAAGGGATTGCATTATTTTTTAAAGCCCCCAATTCTTTTACTGGCGAAGATGTTCTTGAGTTACAAGGACACGGCGGGCAGATTATTTTAGATATTCTGTTAAAACGTATTTTACAAGTAAAAGGCTTACGTATTGCTCGTGCAGGGGAATTCTCTGAACAGGCCTTTTTAAATGATAAATTAGATTTGGCCCAAGCCGAAGCGATTGCCGATTTAATTGACGCTACCTCTGAACAAGCGGCTCGTAGTGCGTTAAAATCATTACAAGGCGAGTTTTCAAATAAAATTCATCAGCTTGTTGATGATGTAATTTATTTGCGTACCTATGTGGAAGCATCGATTGATTTTCCTGATGAAGAAATTGATTTTCTTGCGGACGGTAAAATTGAGAATAAACTTAACCAAATTATTGCCAGTTTAGACAATGTGCGTAAAGAAGCAAAGCAAGGTTCAATTATTCGTGAAGGAATGAAAGTCGTGATTGCAGGGCGTCCAAATGCAGGAAAATCAAGCTTATTGAATGCCCTTGCAGGACGAGATGCAGCGATTGTAACCAATATTGCAGGAACAACTCGCGATGTATTGCGTGAGCATATTCATATTGATGGAATGCCATTGCATATTATCGATACTGCAGGCTTACGAGATGCAAGTGATGAAGTGGAACGTATTGGGATTGAGCGTGCGTGGGGCGAAATCGAGCAAGCGGATCACGTTTTATTGATGATTGATAGCACTGAAAGTAGCACTGAAAATATTCAAACTGAATGGCAAGATTTTCTCACTCGTTTACCTGAAAATATTCCAGTAACGGTCATTCGCAATAAAGTGGATCTCTCTGGTGAAAAAGAAGGTTTTGAGAAATTAAACAACTTTGATTTAATCCGCCTTTCTGCCCAAACAAAAGTTGGGGTGGAGCTGTTACGTGAACATTTGAAACAATCAATGGGTTATCAAAGCTCAACGGAGGGAGGCTTTATTGCTCGCCGTCGCCATTTAGTTGCCCTTGAAAAAGCGGCGGAACATTTAGCCAATGGACATACGCAATTAACCGAATTTTATGCAGGCGAATTACTAGCAGAAGAGCTACGAATGACACAAAATGCGTTAAGTGAAATTACAGGTGAATTTACCTCTGATGATTTACTCGGTAATATTTTCAGTTCATTTTGTATCGGAAAATAAGCGGTTAAATTTTTTCTAAAATTTACCATTATATGTGAGAGTATTATTTAATTCTCTCACATTATTTTTAGATAATATCATTCTTATTTCTCATAACGCCTTTTTAAAATTATCTAAAAATTAGACTTTTACATATTTTTTACATAATATAGTACAGCTTGCTATCTATATAGCTTTCATTTAGCAACAATTTTCAATACTAATATTTAAACCTTAGGAGATCCTATGAAATTACGTACAAAATTTTCAATTATTACCACAACCTTTATGCTTGCAAGTGGTGTAGCACAAGCAGCTGGAAAAACATTTTTTTACTGTACGGATAAAGCACCAAAAGGGTTTAGTCCAATATTAGTCATTGATGGTAAAACCTATAATGCAAGTTCACAGCAAGTGTATAACCGTTTAGTCGAATTTAAGCGTGGTAGCACAGATATTGAACCCGCATTGGCGGAGAGCTGGGATATTAGCAATGATGGTTTGACTTATACTTTTCATTTACGCCCAAATGTAAAATTCCATTCAAGCAAACAATTTAAACCAACTCGCAATTTTAATGCGGATGATGTTGTTTTCTCTTTTAACCGTATGTTAGATGAAAACCACCCATTCCATAATGTGTCCAATGGTGTATATCCTTACTTTAAAGGTATGGGATTTCATAAACTGTTAAAATCAGTAAAAAAACTTGATGATAACACCGTTGAAATAAAACTAACCAAGCCTGATGCGACTTTCTTAGCCAGCTTAGGAATGGATTTTACTTCAATTCATTCTGCGGAATATGCTGATAATATGATGAAAGAAGGAAAACCAGAAACGATTGATAAATTACCTATCGGTACTGGGCCATTTGTTTTTGCAGGGTATAAAAAAGATCAAAAAATTCGTTATTTTGCTAATAAAGACTATTGGAATGGTAAACCTGATATTGACACATTGATCATTGATATCGTACCTGATGCGACAACACGCTATGCAAAATTGATCAAAAGTAAATGCGATATGATCGAGTTTCCAAATCAAAATGACATTCCTGAAATGGAAAAAAATCCAAATATCCAGATGCTAAGATATAAAGGAATGAATGTTTCTTATATCGCTTTTAACAGCGAAAGCCCAATTATGGCTAATCCAAAAGTACGTGAAGCCTTAAATGATGCAGTTGATAGAAAAGCAATTATTGATATTGTGTATAATGGTTTTGCTGTTTCAGCTAAAAACCCATTAGCACCAACAGTTTGGGGATATAATGATGACATCAAACCTTATCATCAAGATATCGAAAAAGCGAAAAAATTATTGGCGGAAGCTGGTTATCCAAATGGCTTTACAATGAAAGTGTTAATGAACGATCAGAAAAAAGGTTCATCATTGCCAGAGCCAGGTAAGTTAGCTACATTGATCAAATCTGATTGGGAAAAAATCGGTGTAAAAGTAGAGCTAATCAATGAAGTATTAGATTATAGAAAACGTGCGAGACAAGGTAATTTTGATGCAGTCATTGCTGGTTGGTCTGGAGATAATGGTGATCCTGATAACTTCTTATCACCACTACTTGGCTGTGATAGTATTGGAATCAGTAACTATGGACGTTTCTGTAATAAAGAATTTGATGATTTATTAGCACAAGCTAAAATATCATCTGATAAAGCACAAAGAACAGAGCTTTATAAAAAAGCACAACAAATTGTGCGAAAAGAAATGCCTTGGGTAACAGTGGCTCACTCAACTCTTGTTGTTCCACTCAGCAAACGCGTAGCAAACTATAAAAGTAGCCCATTTGGCTATGTTTATTTACACGGCACAAAGCTAGAAGATAAATAAAAAATCTAATCCATAAAAAATGCCCTATTAAATAGGGCATTTTTATTATCTTTTATTAAGTATCAAAACTTATTTTTTCTTCGCTTTTGGATTTGGAAGATCGGTAATTGATCCTTCAAATACTTCTGCCGCTAAACCAACTGATTCGTGTAAGGTTGGGTGAGCGTGAATAGTTAATGCAAGATCTTCAGCGTCACACGCCATTTCAATCGCAAGACCGATTTCACCTAATAATTCACCACCGTTAGAACCCACAATCGCACCACCAAGTACTTTGTGTGTATCTTTATCAAAGATCAGTTTTGTCATACCTTCTGAACATTCAGAAGCAATCGCACGACCTGATGCTGCCCAAGGGAATTTAGCCACTTCAAAGTTTAAGCCTTCTTGACGACATTCTTTCTCTGTTTTACCAACCCAAGCCACTTCTGGTTCAGTATAAGCGATTGAAGGAATAACCTTAGGATCAAAATAGTGTTTTTTCCCTGCAATGACTTCTGCTGCAACATGACCTTCGTGAACACCTTTGTGTGCTAACATTGGTTGTCCTACGATATCACCGATTGCAAAAATGTGTGGCACGTTAGTACGCATTTGTTTATCCACATTGATGAAACCACGCTCATCAACGGCAACGCCTGCTTTACCCGCTTCAATCAATTTACCATTTGGGGTACGACCGATTGCAACTAACACCGCATCATAACGTTTAGTATCGTTACACGCTTTACCTTCCATTGTTACATAGATACCATCATCTTTTGCTTCAACAGCCATTACTTTAGTTTCAAGCATTAACTTGAATTTTTTCTCAACCTGTTTAGTATAAATTTGAACAATATCTTTATCTGCCGCTGGGATCACTTGATCGAACATTTCAACCACTTCAACTTCTGAACCTAATGATTGATAAACCGTTCCCATCTCTAAACCGATGATACCACCACCCATAATCAATAAGCGTTTTGGTACTTCTTTTAATTTAAGGGCGTCAGTTGAATCCCAAACACGTGGATCTTCGTGTGGAATAAATGGTAATTGAATAGGACGAGAGCCCGCTGCAATAATTGCGTTATCAAATTTAACAGTTGTTGCATTACCTTTACGGTCACGTGCCACGATGGTATGTGGATCAACGAAAGACGCTAAACCTTCAACAATCGTCACTTTACGTGCTTTTGCCATTCCCGCAAGTCCACCTGTTAATTTAGACACAACCGCTTCTTTACCTTCACGCACTTTGTCTAAATCGATTTTTGGCTCACCGAAGTAGATACCATTATGTTCTGCATGTTTTGCTTCTTCAATAACTTTTGCAACGTGAAGTAATGCTTTTGAAGGGATACAACCCACGTTTAAGCACACACCACCTAATGTTGAATAACGTTCAACAATGACTGTTTCTAAGCCTAAGTCCGCACAACGAAACGCAGCTGAATATCCAGCTGGTCCTGCACCTAGAACCACGACTTGTGTTTTAATTTCTTTACCCATTTTAACCTCTTTATGTTTAGGTTTAAGCGGTCATATTTTTGGTTAAATTTGCAAATTCTTCTGCAAAAATGACCGCTTATGTCTTATTTGTTACTTATTTTTTCACATCGCTTTCTTACATCGCTAAACGACGAAGATCCGCTAATACGCTACTTAAATATGTGATAAATCTTGCACCATCAGCACCGTCAATCACTCTGTGATCGTAAGATAATGATAATGGTAACATTAAACGAGCGTCAAAGTCTTTACCGTTCCAAACTGGTGTCATTTCAGATTTAGACACACCTAAAATAGCCACTTCTGGTGCATTTACGATTGGAGTAAAGTGCGTACCACCGATTCCACCTAATGATGAAATTGTGAAACAGCCACCTTGCATATCTGACGCGGTTAATTTACCTTCACGTGCTTTTTTAGACACTTCTGCGATTTCACGAGAAAGTTCTAAAATGCCTTTTTTGTTTACATTTTTAAATACAGGTACGACTAAGCCGTTTGGCGTATCTACTGCGATACCGATATTCACGTATTTTTTCAAGGTTAAACGCTGACCGTCTTCTGACAATGAGCTATTGAAACGTGGGAATTGCTCTAAGGCTTTTGCTGCTGCTTTCATAATGAAAACAAGTGGCGTGATTTTCACGTCTTGTTTGGTTTTTTGTAAGTAAGCATTTTGCTCTTTACGGAATTCTTCAAGGGTTGTGATATCCGCTTTATCCCATTGTGTTACGTGTGGGATCATTACCCAGTTACGGTGTAAGTTTGCCCCTGAGATTTTTTGGATACGACCTAATTCAACTTCTTCGGTTTCCCCAAATTTGCTGAAATCAACTTTTGGCCAAGGTAATAAACCTAAACCAGAACCGTCTGCTACGCCGTTGCCTGCTTTACCTGACGCTTTGTTTTCAAATACTTGAACCGCATTTTTAACGTAAGCTTGTAAATCTTCTTTCACGATACGGTTTTTACGACCTGTACCTTTAATATTATCTAAGTTTACGCCAAATTCACGTGCTAAACGACGAATCACAGGTGTTGCGTGAGCAAAGCTTGCACTTGCTTCTACTTTATCTTGGCTTAAACCAGATTCATTTTTCGCAGAAGAGGCTGCTGGTGCAGGTGCTGCTTCTTGTTTTGGTGCTTCTACTGGTGCCGCTTGTGGTTGAGCAGGTGCTTCCGCTGCTGCTGGAGCAGAGGTTTCAAAACGCATTACTAATTTACCCGTAGAAACCATATCGCCTTCTGCGATTAAAATTTCTTTTACCACGCCCGCCATTGGAGCAGGGACTTCCATTGATGCTTTGTCGCCTTCAACGTTTAAGATTGATTGATCTTCTTCTACGCTATCGCCAACTTTAACCATAATTTCAGTTACGGTTACTTCATCACCACCAATATCAGGCACGTTTACATCAACGACTGCTGACGCTGTTGCCACTGGTGCTGCTGTTTCTGCTTTTGGCTCTTCTGCTACTGGTGCAGGCGCTGCGTCAGCTGATTCCAATACTAACATTGGTGTGCCAGTCGTTACTGCGTCGCCTTCTTTTACAAGAATTTCTTTTACCACGCCCGCTTCTGGTGCTGGTACTTCCATTGACGCTTTATCACCTTCAACGTTAATTACAGACTGATCTACTTCGATAGTATCGCCCACTTTTACCATAATTTCAGTTACGGTAACTTCATCACCACCGATATCTGGGATTTGAATTTCTTTTGCCATTTTTGTATTCCTTAAAATTATAAGCGGTAGGATTTTGATAAAAATTTGCAAATTTATTCACAAATCTTACCGCTTGTTACACTATAAATTATGCGTAAAATGGATTTGCTTTTTCAGCATCAATACCAAATTTAGCAATCGCTTCTGCTACTACTTTCTTCTCGATAGTACCTTGTTTTGCAAGCTCAGTTAAAGCTGCAACAACAACATAGTGAGCGTCAACTTCAAAGTGATCACGTAAGTTTTCACGGCTGTCTGAACGACCAAAACCGTCTGTACCTAATACGTGGTAGCTTGATGCTGGAATGTATGCACGTACTTGCTCAGCAAAGAGTTTCATATAGTCAGTTGCTGCCACTGCTGGTGCGTCATTCATTACTTGTGCAATGTAAGGTACTTGTGCTTCTGCTTCTGGGTGTAATAAGTTCCAACGAGCTACATCGTTACCTTCACGAGCAACTTCTGTGAATGATGGTACGCTATATACATCAGAAGAAATGCCATAGTCATTTGCAAGAATTTGTGCCGCTTGACGTACGTGACGGAAAATTGCACCAGAACCTAATAACTGAACTTTCGCTTTGCCTTTCGCTTCAACGGTTTCAAATTTATAGATACCTTTACGGATACCTTCTTCTGCACCTTCTGGCATTGCTGGTTGATCGTAAGTTTCGTTTAAGGTTGTGATGTAGTAGAACACGTCTTCTTGATCACCATACATACGTTTTAAACCGTCTTGCATAATTACTGCAACTTCGTAAACATAAGCAGGATCGTAAGAGACACAGTTAGGAATCGTTAATGATTGAATATGGCTGTGACCATCTTCGTGTTGTAAACCTTCACCGTTTAATGTTGTACGACCAGAAGTACCACCAATCATAAAGCCGCGTGCACGTTGGTCACCCGCTGCCCACATCATATCGCCCACACGTTGGAAACCAAACATTGAGTAATAGATGAAGAATGGGATCATTGGTACGTTGTTGGTTGAGTATGAAGTCGCTGCTGCTAACCAAGATGCTGTTGCACCTAACTCATTGATACCTTCTTGTAACACTTGACCATCTGTTGCTTCTTTATAGTAAGCCACTTGCTCACGATCCGATGGAGTATAGTTTTGACCTTTAGGGTTATAAATACCCACTTGACGGAATAAACCTTCCATACCGAAAGTACGTGCTTCGTCCGCTAAGATAGGAACGATATTTTTACCGATACCTTTATCTTTTAATAAGGTGTTTAAGAAACGAACAAACGCCATAGTCGTTGAAATTGGACGTTTTTGCTCTTCTAATAACGGTGCAAATTCTTCTAATGAAGGAATGTTAAACTCAGTGGTAAATTTAGGTAAACGCGTTGGTACATAACCTTTTAAGTTTTGACGTTGTTTGTGAAGATATTCGTATTCCGCTGAACCTTCTTCAAATTTCACATAAGGATAGTTTGCAATCTCTTCATCTTTAACTGGAAGATCGAAGTAATCACGGAATGAACGTAAGCTGTGCTCAGACATTTTCTTCGTTTGGTGAGCAACGTTTTTACTTTGTGCTTCATCAATCTTATAACCTTTGATGGTTTGCACTAATAATACTGCTGGTTTACCTGCTGTTTGTGCTTTGTGGTAAGCCGCATACATTTTCAGTGAATCGTGTCCACCACGGGTTAAATGCCAGATTTCATCGTCTGTCATATCAGCCACTAATGCCGCAGTTTCAGGGTAACGACCGAAGAAATGCTCACGCACATACGCACCGTCTTTTGATTTGAATGTTAAGTAATCGCCATCAACGACTTCCATCATTAACTGAGTCAGTTTACCAGACGTATCTTTTTCGAATAATTTATCCCAACGTCTGCTCCACATTACTTTGATAACTTCCCAGCCAGCACCACTGAATAAGCCTTCTAATTCTTGAACGATTTTACCGTTACCGTTTACTGGACCATCTAAACGTTGTAAGTTACAGTTTACAACAAAGATTAAGTTATCTAAGCCTTCACGACCTGCAAGGGTTAATGCACCTTTTGATTCGATTTCATCCATCTCACCATCACCAAGATACGCATATACTTTTTGCTCTGTGGTATCTTTTAAGCCACGGTTGTGTAAGTATTTTAAGAAACGTGCTTGATAGATTGCATTTACAGGACCTAATCCCATAGAAACCGTTGGGAACTGCCAGAATTCTGGTAATAATTTAGGGTGTGGATATGAAGATAAACCTTTACCGCCGACTTCTTGACGGAAGTTATTCATTTGCTCTTCTGTTAAACGACCTTCAACAAACGCACGAGCATAGATACCTGGTGCAGAGTGACCTTGGAAGAAGACTAAATCGCCACCGTCTTTTTCATTTCTTGCTCGGAAAAAGTGGTTAAATGCAACTTCATAGATTGTTGTCGCTGCTTGGTAAGAAGAAATATGTCCACCTAATTCAAGATCTTTTTTACCTGCTTTTAACACCATCATAATCGCATTCCAACGGATTGCACTGCTGATACGGCGTTCAAGTTCTAAATCACCTGGATAAGTTGGCTCATCTTCTACTCTAATTGTATTTACATAATCTGTTGTGCAACCAGATGCTACGGCAACACCATTTTCACGTGCTTGATTGATCACTTGCTCAATAATAAATTGTGCACGTTCCGCACCTTCTGCTTTCACTAATGAATTAACTGCGAGTAACCAATCATTTGTTTCAATTGGATCTACGTCATTTTTGATATTTTCTGACATACTTTATTCCTATGTTTTATTGAATTACAACCAAATAACAATTTTTTAACAAAAATAATTTATTTGACTAAATTTAAGACAGAGACAAGCCTATATTGAATATAATTTACTTGATATACCCTTATCATCTATCTAGGTTTGATAAGCTATCTGATTGATATTAAACAACTATTTCAAATATTAAAAAATTGTTTAAATTGTACAGATAAATTTGCAAAACAAGATAACAAAAACAAGGGGATTTGTCTATCAATCCAAGTATTTTAATCAACTAATTAACGCCGCAATTACCCCTTAATTACTTACTACCCTAATTCTCTCGCCCCAACCTTATCCACCTTACAAATATGCACAAAACCAGAGTCATTTTGTAAATAATTATTTTCAAGATAACTGGATAATTTATTCGCAGTGTCAAAATCTGGTGCAATGGCGTACATCGTTGGACCTGAACCTGAAATGCCCACCGATAATGCCCCTTGTGATTTACACTGTTGCTTGATCTCAGCAAAGTTAGGCAATAATTTTTCACGGTAAGGTTCAGCAATCACATCTTTCATCATCGCAGTCGCTAATTTTTCCTGTTTGGTGTGGCAAGCGTGAATAAAACTCCCTAAATAACGAGCTTGTGCCACAATATCAGCACGAGAATAGCTCTCTGGTAAAATAGCTCGGGCTTTGGCTGTTGAAACCTTGATTCCCGGATAAGCTAACACCCAATACCAATTTTCAAAGAAAGGTAAAGGCTGGCAAATTTCCCCCTGATTCTCAACCATTAACTGTAAGCCACCTAAATAGCTTGGAGCGACATTATCATAATGAACACCACCAGAAACTCGCCCTTCTAACTGCCCCATCATCGCTAACAATTCCATTTTACTAAACGGATTTTGATGAAATTGATTCAGTGCAACCAATGCTGCCACAATCGAACAGGCACTTGATCCTAATCCGGATCCTATCGGCATATTTTTTTCTAAGGTTAAACGTAATTTTTTTACTTTTCCGCCACGTAATTTTAGGTTTTCACTAAACAATACATAAGCCTGATAAACAATATTTTTTTCTTTTTCTCGTGGTAATTTTTTAACAAATCGTCCGACACTTTCTAATTCAAAAGCCGTTTTACAATCATCAATTTCAACCACATCGCCTAACAATGAACCATCTATTGGTGAGATTGCTGCCCCTAAGGAATCAAATCCTACGCTGATATTCGCACTGGTTGCTGGTGCATAAATTCGTAATGCCATTTATTTTCTCCTTATCTCAATGTACGCAAAATATCTGCAAAAATCCCTGCCGCAGTCACATCATTCCCTGCACCATAACCACGCAACAGCAAAGGAATTGGCGAATAATAGTGAGTATAAAACGCAAGGGCATTTTCGCCATTTTTTACTTTATATAATGGATCATCGCCGTCCACTGCCTTAATTGATACCTTACATTTTCCATTATCAATTGATCCAACATAGCGTAACACCTTCTGGCAAGCGGTCGCTTTTTCAACACTTTTTGCAAATTCTTGATCTAAGCTTGGTAATAATGCTAAAAATTCTGCGGTACTTTTTCCCTCAGCAAAACCTCGTGGTAACACGCTTTCCACTTCAATATCTGAAAGCTCTAAGGGTAAACCAATTTCACGGGCTAAAATTAACAATTTACGTGCCACGTCTTCGCCTGAGAGATCATCTCGTGGATCTGGCTCGGTAAAGCCTTTTTGTTTAGCAAGCAATGTCGCCTCTGAAAGCGTCAAACCCTCTTCCAATAAACCAAAAATAAAAGAGAGTGAGCCTGATAAAATCCCTTCAAAACATTCCACTTCATCGCCCGCAGCGAGTAGATTTTGCAAGTTCTCAATGACAGGTAAACCTGCCCCAACGTTGGTTTCATAAAGGAATTTATGATGGCTACGACGTGCATTTTCTCGTAATTCTTGGTAATAGGCGTAATCTGATGTATTCGCTTTTTTATTCGGTGTGACCACGTGAAAACCTTCTTTTAAAGCCATCGCATACCAACTTGCCACTACTGGCGATGTGGTACAATCAACCAACACAGGATTAACAATATGGTGCTGTTTTACAAATGCGTTTAAAGTGTCAAAATCCGATGAAAGCGTTGAATTCATTAGGCGTTCTTTCCAGTTGGCTAAGTCAATTCCCCCTTTATCCAAAACAACTTTTGTGGAATTTGCCAACGCACACACATTGATTTCAATATCTTTATTTGCCAAATAAGCTCGCTGATTTTTAATTTGTTCAATCAGATTCGCCCCCACGCCCCCAACACCGAATAGGCAAAGGTTAATCACTTTTTTATTGCTAAATAAAATTTGGTGGGTTGCTCGCACACCATCAATCGCTTTTTCTAATGGCACAACCGCTGAAATAGAACGCTCCGATGAACCCTGTGCAATCGCCACAATGCTAATATTAACTTGTGCTAAGGCTGAAAAGAAACGAGCAGCCAAACCTTGTGTTGCCTGCATTCCATCGCCTACTACTGACACAATAGACAAGCGATTGATTACTTCAATTGGGTCTAATAAATGTTGTGATAATTCTTGTTCAAATTCACGATTTAACACAGATAACGCTTTCTCAGCATATTTTTCCAATACGCAAAAACTAATGCTATATTCCGAAGATGACTGAGTAATTAAAATAATAGAAATTCCTGCGTCAGACATTGTCGAAAAAACTCGAGCCGCCATTCCGACCATACCTTGCATTCCAGAGCCAGACACGTTAAACATCGCCACATTATCAAGGTTAGAAATTCCTTTAACCATCACATTATCATTAGAGGGATGATTGCCGATAGAAGTCCCTTTTGCCTCAGGATTCGCCGTATTTTTAATGACACAAGGGATATTTTGCGTAACCAAAGGCGAAATTGTTCTTGGGTGGATTACTTTTGCCCCAAAATACGCCAGCTCCATTGCCTCTTGATAACTCATTGTTTCTAAGCAGATTGCGTCAGGAACTAAACGAGGATCACAAGTATAAACGCCATCAACATCTGTCCAAATTTCACAGCGTTCTGCTTTCAAACACGCCGCTAAACAAGCCGCTGAATAATCCGATCCATTACGCCCGAGCAACACCAATTCACCTTGCTCATTTCCTGCGGTAAAGCCCGCCATTAACACAAGATTTTTCTCAGGAATTGACTCACTGCTCATTCGTTTTATGGACTCGGCAATATCCACCGAAGATTCTAAATAATCCCCTTTTGCAAGCAATTTTTCCACAGGATCAATCTTCGTTACACCATAGCCTTTTGCCTCAAACCACGCTTTCATCATTGCGATAGATAGTTTTTCACCACGACAATGCACCGTTGCACTTACTTTATCTTCACAATATCCTGTTTTTATAATCTCATTAGCGACACCTTGAATTTGAGCTAGCTCTGAATTGATTAAATCAAGTAAGCCATCACGATCCACCTTTGGATTGACTTGATATAAACCCTCAATAATCGCGGTAAAAATGCCACTTAGCTCCGTAAAACAAGCGGTCATATTTTCTCGACTTTTTGCATTTTCTATAATCGCCACCAAATGATTGGTCACTTTGGCAGGTGCGGATAATACGACCGCCGCTTGATCTTCTAAATGTGCTTTTTCAATAATATCGGCAGCTTGAATAAATCGCTCGGCATTTGCCAACGAAGTGCCTCCAAATTTAAGAACTCGCATAATTTTTCCCTCTAATTTTAATAAATTTGTAAATTCTGATACAAAAAAACCCGCTTATAAGCGGGTTCTCTTTTTAACTCTGATTGTTTATTCCTTTATTTCAAATACAACCACCCGCACTATGTTTCCATAATGGTCGTGGTGGTGGTCATAATTGCAATAAATTTGTTCATTTTAAAATTCTGTAATAAAGTTAAGTTCGTTTAAGAATGAAACAAAGTCATAATTTTGTCAATAGTCTTTTGTTAAAAATTTTTCGTTATTTTCTAATTAAGTTTTCCAAAAAGCTGGGGTGAAAATCACTAATAATGAAAAGAATTCTAAACGTCCTGCAATCATTGCAAAAATAAAAACATATTTTGCACTATCTGGTGTATCAGCAAATCCCAAGCTTGTTAAGCCTACACCTGGACCCGCATTTGTTACTGTTGCCCAAACACCACCTAGTGCATCAAAAGCATTCATTCCACATAACATTGCAGCAAAAGTACAGCCAAAAAAGACTAATACAAACACAATAAAAAATGCCCAAATACTTTCAATAATACGAATTGGTAATGCTGTTTTTTCTAGTTTAATGGAATTCACTAAATTAGGATGCACTAACTGTTTTAATTCTCGTTTTACCTGTAACCATAAAACTAATACTCGAATAGCTTTTAAGCCCCCAGAAGTCGAGCCAGCACAGCCCCCAACTGAGGCAGCAAAAAGCAATAATATACCTAAAAATGGCGAGAGGTCATTAAAATCAAATACCGTAAAACCTGCGGTCATTGACATTGATACCAATTGTAATGCACCAACTTCAAACGCTTTTGCCAATGAGTAATCAGATATTGTTAAATATAAGCCAAGCGAAAATAGTGTGATAAAAAAGAGTTGTGATAACACAAAAAAGCGGAACTCTGGATCTCTAAAATAGATTTTCGAAATTTTTCCTTTTCGCCAATTCATTACAGCTAAAATATGTAATGAGAAGTTACAGCCTGCAATAAGCATAAATACTGTTGCGATAATATGAATCGCTGGACTCTTGAAAAAGCCCATATTCGCATCGTGGGTTGAAAAACCACCATTAGAAATCGTTGAGAAACTATGCCCTATTGCATCAAAAACTGACATTCCAGCAATCCAATAAGATAATGCACAAGCTAAAATCATACAGGAATAAAGTAGCCATAATAATTTTGCAATTTCTGCAATACGTGGCAGAATTTTTTGATCTTTCATCGGACCTGATGATTCCGCTTTATAGAGTTGCGTTCCCCCAACACCTAATAAAGGAATAACGGCAACCGCTAAAACGATAATCCCCATACCGCCAACAAATTGAGTAAACTGGCGATGGAATAATATCGCTTTTGGCAAAGCGTCTAGCCCAGACATTACTGTGGCCCCAGTGGTCGTTAGAGCTGAAAATGCTTCAAACAGAATATCAGCGGTACTCATATTCAAACTATTCGCAAAAAATAGCGGTAACGCTGCGATGATTCCTAATACAAACCAAAAAGCAACAACGATTAAGAAACCTTCTCGGGAACGCAGTTCATCCTTATGAGCTCGACAGCTCCACCAAAGTAGAAATCCTACAGCGATACTAATAAAAAATGATTTTACGAAAGTTGTCCCTTCGCCATCGCCATAAATCAATGCCACAAGGGCTGGTGCTAGCATAGTGAGTGAGAAACACATCACTAAGATTCCCATAATTCTGATGATTGAACGTAAATGCACTGCGTTCCCTTCTTAATTAAAAAATAAAATTACTGTTTACTTGGGATAACCAACGTAATCAACACGCTTAAATAACAGAAAAATGCAAAAGGTAAGTAATCAATTACACTTACATTTAACTGGTTTGCGATAAACACACCACATACACTCCAAGGAACAAGTGGGTTAACCACCGTTCCTGCGTCTTCTAAGGTACGAGATAAATGCTTACGCTCTAAACCTAAACGGTCATAAATTGGTTTAAAGGTTTCCCCTGAAAGTAGAATACTAAGGTATTGTTCCCCAATTAACACATTCACGCCAACACTTGTCATTGCAACTGCAACAGTGGCACGTAAACGACTATTTAGCCAATTTGCGATTTCTTTTAATAGACGAGGAATAACACCTAATGCGAATAATAACCCCCCCATACTCACGGCTAAAAGCACGATTGTTAGAGTGAAGAACATACTTTGCAATCCACCACGACTAAGCATTCGGACTAAGTCAGGATTCCATTCTGAATTCGGCACAAAGCCAGCAAAAAAGTAAGTGCCGTACTGCGAGAAATCGTTATAACCTAAAAATTGTGCAATTATAACAGCTAATAATGAGGTGTAAATCATCGCCATTACCGCCGAAACACGCATTATCGCTAAGCAAACCAACAAAACGAAAGGCAGTAAAGAGACCAAATGCACTAAATTGGTATCCAGCAATGCTTGTCTGAATGTTTCAATTCGTTCAACATTGCCAACATCATTATGATTAAAAGCAGAGAAGCCAATATAAATCACACAGCATAAAATCAATGCAGGTACAGTTGTACGCAACATATTTTTAATATGATCAAAAAGATCAATTTCTACTGTTGCGGCTGAAATCGTGGTCGTATCTGAAAGTGGCGACATTTTATCACCTAAAAATGCACCTGAGACAATCGCCCCAGCAGTAATCACTGCATTTGCATCAAAAGCTTCGCCAATCCCCATAAATGCCACACCTAATGTTGCGACGGTTGTTAAACTACTTCCTAATGAAATACCAATAATCCCTGTAATTAAGAAAACTGACACATAAAAATAGTTAGCACTCATCAATAGTGTACCGTAGTAAATTAAGCTCGGAATTGCACCGCTTATCAATAATGAGGTCACTAAAATACCAATGAAAAAGAATAAATATAAAGCACCGACGCTAGACATTAAAGAATCTGCCATCGCCTGTTGCATTTTTTTATAAGAGATACCTTTTACGCGTCCATAAATCAATAAACAAAGCATTACAAAGGCGATCCCAATATGCGGAGCCCAGCCTGTACCTATAATTAAAAAAGATAATAATGCGACAGTTATCCCAGAGACAATACTTGCCTCTAAAAATGAAGGCTGATGTAAAAAATCTTGCCCCTCTGACTCTTGAAGAACGTTTTGTTGTTGTGTCATAAATAATTCCTTATTTTTATTATATAGTTATAAACCATTCTCGGCTTAATTAAAGACCGAGTATTGTTTATAAACCAAAAAATCCTTCTATACAATAGGGTATAAAAGGATTTTTATCATCTTATAAAAAATAGTGAGCAATTATGCTTTTTGACGCATTGCTGGGAATAAAATTACATCACGAATTGATGGTGCATTTGCAAAAATCATTGCTAAACGGTCAATTCCTAAGCCCTCTCCCGCTGTTGGTGGTAAACCGTGTTCTAATGCAACCACGAAGTCATCATCATAGAACATCGCTTCATCATCACCTGCTTCTTTTGCTGCGACTTGATCTTTGAAACGTTGTGCTTGATCTTCTGCATCATTTAATTCTGAGAAACCATTACCAATTTCACGTCCACCAATAAATAATTCAAAACGATCCGTTACTTCTGGATTTTCATCATTACGACGTGCTAACGGTGAAATTTCCGCTGGGTGTGACGTTAAGAATGTTGGTTGAATCAATTTATGCTCAGCCACTTCTTCAAAAATTGCATTCACCACTGAGCCTAAGCCCCAAGATTTTTGAATTTCAATGCCTAAACCTTTCGCGATTTCACAGGTTTTCTCAAAATTATCTAAATCTGAACGCTCAATACCATTACCATATTTTACAATTGCATCGTGCATTGAAATACGTTCGAATGGTTTACCAAAATCAAAGGTATATTCGCCGTAAGGAACGGTTGTTGTACCTAAAATATTGATTGCTAAACGGCGTAATAATTCTTCGGTGTTATCCATTAAATCAATGTAATCCGCATACGCTTGATAGTATTCGATCATTGTAAATTCTGGATTGTGACGAACTGAAACCCCTTCGTTACGGAAGTTACGGTTTAATTCAAACACACGCTCAAAACCACCAACTACAAGGCGTTTTAAGTATAATTCAGGTGCAATACGTAAATACATATCCACATCTAACGCATTATGGTGCGTAATAAATGGACGTGCAGCCGCACCACCTGGAATCACTTGTAACATTGGGGTTTCCACTTCAATAAAGTCTTTTTCTAAGAAATATTGACGGATTTCGCTAATTACTTTTGAACGAATTAAGAAGGTATTACGAGAATGCTCGTTTGAAATTAAGTCTAAATAACGTTGACGGTAGCGAGTTTCTTGATCACTTAAACCGTGGAATTTTTCAGGAAGTGGACGTAATGCTTTGGTTAAAAGTTGAACTTCACGGCAACGAACCGTTAATTCGCCTGTTTTGGTTTTAAATAACTCACCTTTAACCCCAACGATATCGCCAAGATCCCACAATTTTACTTTGTCGTTATACTCGCCTTCTGGCAAATTATCACGTGCAATATAGAGTTGGATTTGTCCGCTCACATCTTGAATGGTCACAAAAGATGCTTTACCCATCACACGACGTAACATAATGCGTCCAGCTACTTTTACTTCAACGTTTTGCTCTTTTAATGATTCACCATCAATTTCAGCATAAGTACCTTGTAGATCTTTAGCTAAATTTTCACGACGGAAAGTGTTTGGAAAGGCATTTCCTTGCTCACGAATGTGATTTAATTTTTCACGACGTGCCAGCATTTCGCCGTTTAGATCTAATTCTTGATTTTGTTGTTCAGACATTTTTATCCCTTCAAATTACAATGTATAAAATTACGAAAGATTATACTTTACTTTCAAGAAAATTGATATTTCAAAATAAACATAAGCGGTTAAATTTTATTAAAAATTTGCAAATTTTAAAATTTAAAACTGATCGATAAAAGATAATAGTTGCTCAAAGCGGCTAAAACGATGATCGCCACCATTAAATATCATCTGATTGCAATCCTTATAAAGATCTAACGCTAGCCTATAATCTAACACCTCATCACCTTTTTCAATCATCAACAATAAATTATCTGGATGTTTGATCATCTGAACATCCATCGCTTTTAACGCATTAACATCTTGTTGTGTAAAAGAAATGTTTTCATCACAATGCCACGCTTTATGCACGCCAATTTTATCTTTTAGTAATAAGTGAGGTGTCACCGCAGGATTGATTGCTACGGCTTTTAAATTAAATTCTTCACTTAAAATAGTCGCATAAAATCCACCGAGCGAACTTCCAACTAATTTCAACGGTTGCTTACAATTTATAATCAACGCTCTTAATTGTTGTATCGCCTTTTCAGGATTCGGCGATAAATCAGGGCAAAGCCATTCGTCTGCTCGCCCCTGTTGTTGCAACCATTGTTTTAAGTATTGAGCCTTCGATGATTGCGATGAAGATAAAAATCCGTGAATATATAAAAACATTTTAATTTATGTCTCTTAATGACCTTTTTGAGATAAAAAGCCATACTTATACTCAGTAATCATATTTTTATCAGTGATCACTTCCAAAGGTCGATTTAGTTTTGAAAAATTGATTTTTTCATAGCCTACAAAAGGTGCTTCAAACATTCGTTTTATACCAATATTCAGCTTTTCTTCAGTTGGGAAAATAAGTTCACCATTACGCCATTTCATATTTTTAAAACGTTGATAAACTTGCTCTTTACTAAAACTTAGAATTGATTTTAGTGAGGCAAGTGCCATATTCTTATATTGATAAACATAAGGAAAGACCTGTTTTGCCGTGTAATAGGCATCTAATGCTTCGGTCGTATTATAAAGCAAGAAACCATTGTTATTTAAGTGGGATTTTGCCAATGTTAAAAACTCACGGCTCAGTAAGTTTGAACTGTAATTTCGCCAGTGCCAAGTCGTATTCATTAAAATAAAATCAAACTTGCTCTCTTTATGACGATTTAGCCAACGTCGCCCATCATCTGCAATAATTTCAACACGCGGATCTTGTAGTAATTTTTCCATTTCAGGATAAAATTGAGCAAATTTTGTATATGCAGGATTTAATTCTACCACCGTGATCTTTTCTAAATTTGGCATTGCCGTTAACACTTCAACCCAAGATCCCGTAGAAAGCCCAATGACTAAAATATTTTTAAGATCAGGGGCAATAACTGGAACAAGATAAGCACGATCAATCATATTAGAATTATTGATTAAATCTACATTTAGTTTGCCATCATATACATTATTGCCAAATACCGCATGTTCTTTTTTATCATCTTGATACACTTGAATAAAGCCATGTTTATTTTCAATTAGTGTTTCTAATTCCATTGATGGACGTGTTGCTAAAGTAGTAATTAGCTTCTCTGGCATCATAAAAATACCACTTAATACGGCTAAACTCACTAATCCAGCAGAAAATTTTAACCCTTTATGATCAACACAAAATACAGCAATCACAAAAGTCACGACAATCACAGAAAAATAAGTTTGCTGAGTTGAAAAAATATCAAGTAAATAAAAACCTATCAATACCGGTGCAATAGTACAGCCTAATACATTTGCAAAATACACGTTAGAAATAGCTGCACCGCTTTTCACTTTTTCAGTACCTAAATGATGCACGATAGGAAATACAATTCCTCTAACCGATGCACAAATTAAAATACAAACCAGCAACAACGCTATATGATTATAAGAAGAGCTAATCACGCTAAAAATAGCGAGTAAATCACATATTCCAGCAAGTAAAAATAATTTTCCTATCGTGTTGATAGATGCTCTTCCCTTTTGGCAAATTCCTTTTCCAATAAATGAACCTAAAGCTATGCCAATAAGAAAAATAGCAAGCGTGAGTGAAAATGCTTGAGGAATTGAAAGTGCAGAAAAACTAAAAATTCGGATATAAAGCACTTCTACACTCAAACTTAAAAAACCGCCTAAAAATGACAGCAACATCGCTTTCTTAGTCATTTTTTTTCTCCTTTTTACTAAAACCGCCTAACACTGTCATCGCAACAATAAAATTGATTCCGCCTGCAATATAAATCACTTGATCAAGAGTATACATATCAAATAATACAAAGCCTGTCATAAAACACGCGAATGCAGCACCTAGTGTATTTGTAAAATATAACCAACCAATATTTTCACCAATGTTATTGATGAATTGTTGTAAATAGGTCGTTAACAGCGGTAAAGTGCTTCCCATTAGAAAAGTAGGAAAAAGAAGAAGTAAGAAATTAACGAAAGCGATGGTTGAGGTGCTACTATAAAGAAAGGTTTGTTGAATAAACTCAATTAAGAAAGGACTCAATATACCAAAACTACCAATTCCCACTTTCGTAATTGCAAAAAAGACGAGCAAGCTACTCACGCCTAATCTAAACAATAAAATATCTGCTATTCGTCCACCAAAATATGCACCAATACCTAATCCAGCCATAAATACGCTGATAATAATTGTTATAGATTCAAGATCAACGCCAAATGCAGTAAAAAGCATTCTTTGCCATATAATTTGATAAATTAAGGCCGAAAAGCCCGAGAGAAAAAAGACAACTTTTAAAATAAAATGTGACGAACGCATTGTTTTCCTTAATATAAAAAATCCAAAACAGGGCGAATTTTACCAAAAAACAAATAGGATACAACCAGATTCTTTAATAAAAATAACCGCTCATAAATAAATATAAGCGGTCATTTTTTTCTTAAAATTTACAAATTTTGTAATTACTCGTATTCATCAAGCCATTTTAACAAAATTGCTTCGAGAATTTTCTCATTCGATTTTTGTGGGTCATCATCAAATCCCTCTAACTCACAGATCCAGCGGTGCATATCCGTAAAACGCACGGTTTTTGGATCTAAATCAGGATCACGATCATAAAGCTCAATGGCGATATCTTGGGTATCTTGCCACGTTAATTTCATTATTTTTTCTTAGTGATCGGCTTCTTTGGCGTGGTTTAATGTATATTTTGGAATTTCGACCACTAAATCTTCATCGCCCACGATACATTGACAACCTAAACGGCTATCCATTTCTAAGCCCCACGCTTTATCTAGCATATCTTCTTCAAGATCGCTGGCCTCATTTAACGAGTCAAAACCTTCACGAATAATCACGTGGCAAGTGGTACAAGCACAGGATTTTTCACAAGCGTGATCCACTTCAATATGTTTATCTAACATTAAATTTAGTAAGTTATCGCCCTCTTTCGCGTCAATTACATCACCCTCAGGGCAAAGTTCATCGTGGGGTAACACTATTATTTTTGGCATTTTCTTTCCTTTATATTATTCAACTTCACTAACAGATTTTCCTGTTAATGCTTTATTCACAGACGCATTCATTCTTCGTGCAGCAAATTCTTGCGTTGCTAAATCTACTTTTTTAATTCCCTGAGCGATCAAACTACGATCCTCACCTTTTTTAATTTCAATCAATTCGGCTAATACCTGTTCAATTTGATGAAATTCTGCTTCACTTAACAGTTCTGCACCGTCTGCTTTTAATGCGTTAATCACGCTTTCAATCACACGATCCGCCTCTACTCGCTGTTCCGCTAATTCACGCGCCGTAATGTCTTGCTTAGCATTCTCAAAAGACGATTTGATCATTTGTGTAATTTCATCATCGCTTAATCCATAAGACGGTTTAATTTGAATAGACGCTTGCACTTTGGTAGATTTTTCCATTGCGGTTACACTTAACAATCCATCAGCGTCCACTTGGTAAGTTACACGAATATGTGCTGCACCGGCTACCATCGGTGGAATGCCTCGTAGTGTAAAACGCCCTAATGAACGGCAATCGGCGACTAACTCACGTTCGCCTTGCACCACGTGAACCGTCATTGCGGTTTGTCCATCTTTAAAGGTGGTAAATTCTTGGGCTTTTGCCACAGGAATAGTGGTATTGCGTGGAATAATTTTTTCCACCAATCCGCCCATTGTTTCAATACCCAGTGAAAGTGGCACAACATCAAGCAATAGCATATCCGAATCAGGTTTATTCCCAACCAAAATATCCGCTTGAATAGCCGCACCAAGTGCCACGACTTTATCAGGATCAATGGAGGTTAGCGGTGTTTTTCCAAAAAATTCGCCCACTTTTTCACGTATATAAGGCACACGAGTTGAACCGCCCACCATTACGACTTGTTGCACTTCATCATTAGAAATTTGAGCATCTTTTAACGCACGACGACAGGTCATCAAAGAGCGTTTTACAAGCGGTGTAATTAGATCAGAAAATTGCAATTTTGATAATTCACCTTGCCACGCTTTCCAACTAACCGTTACCCTTTCTTGCTCGCTTAATGCAATTTTGATTTGGGTTGCAAGGATTAATAAATCACGTTGCTCAGTGTTATTTTGTGGTGCAAACTGCGATTGTTCCACGATCCAATTTGCAATAAGATGATCGAAATCATCGCCACCTAATGCGGTATCGCCGCCTGTTGCTAGTACTTCAAATACGCCACGAGATAAACGTAAAATCGAAATATCAAAAGTACCACCGCCAAGATCGTAAACCGCAATCACACCTTCTTGACCGCTATCCAAACCATAAGCAATCGCCGCTGCTGTTGGTTCATTTAACAGACGTAATACATTTAAGCCCGCTAAACGAGCCGCGTCTTTGGTGCTTTGACGTTGTGCATCATCAAAATAGGCTGGCACAGTAATTACCACACCTGATAATTCGCCCGCTAAACGCTGTTCAGCAATATGATTAAGACGACTTAAAATATCACTTGAAATCTCAACAGGGCTTTTGTTGCCTTGACGAGTGTGTAATAACGGCAAGCCATTTTCGCTTTCTGTAAACTGATAAGGTAATTTAGGGTAACGTTGCTGAATATCACTCAGACTACGCCCAATCAAACGTTTCACAGAAATCACCGTATTTTGCGGATCAACGCTCGCTTGTGCGAAAGCTTCGTGTCCCACCGATTTCTGTTCATCAGCATAATGCACGATAGACGGAATTAACGCTCGCTCTTGTTCGTCGTTTAAAATGGTCGCTTGCCCACTGCGTACACTTGCCACCAACGAATTTGTTGTGCCTAAATCAATCCCCACTGCCAGCTTTGCTTGGTGTGGTTCAACACTTTGACCCGGTTCTGCAATTTGTAATAATGCCATTATTTTCTCTAATCTTTTCTATATTTATTTTTTATGGGCGTATGCAATACACCCCTACAATTTTCTAGCTAACGGAATACGCTCCGCCAAATTTATCGTCTATTTTAAAGGTTGCTTGGTAATGACGTTCAATCGGTACAACCTGTGAATGACGTTGATTATCCGTTTTAACAGATAATTCAGGGCTAAAAATTAGCACTTGATTACCACTTAACTCGCCCACTTGCTGTTGCCAATTATCCCAAAATAGCCCTTGATAAAAACTATCTAAATCCGCATTTAACGCCCAACCTAAAAATTCTGAGTAACCTAAATTTAAGTCTTTCCATTGTTCTGTTACTGGCGAATAATAATGAATTTTACCCAACCCACCAGACAAACCGCCAGAATTTAATGCAAAATAACCACCAATTACGTCATCAGCCACTAATAAATAACTCGGCTTTTCTCCTGATTCCGCAAAGGTTTTGCCATAATTCCATTCTGTTAAGCCACGATCCATTTTTTTTGATCCTGAACCCAACAAACGCAACCAGCCATTTTTAACTAAAATGCCACCTGTTTCAAAAATAACAGCACCCAATGGTGTACCAATATTTAGTTGCAAGGTTAATAATTCTTGTGCTGCTCGCTCATCATCTTTTTCTAAAATTTCAAAACTATTTCTTGTCTGAGCAAACCACGTTTCCAAAATATCCCACGCAGGTTTCGGCACGTTAATTAGCTGTTCTAAATCTTGCATTTTAATCCCCCCAATGTATAAAGTTATAATTCTATATCTTCAATTTTCGGTAAACTACTTTTTAATTTATTCTCTAAATATTCACTGATTTCATATTCTGCGACACCTATTGGCTGATCAATTCGGTTTAAAGAATACTCAGCAACAATATTATCTTTATCCTTACAAATCAAAATACCAATAGTTTCATTATCATAGTCTGTTTTTATTTGCTTATTAACCGCTGTAATATAAAAATTTAATTTGCCTGCAAATTCTGGCTTAAACTTCTCTGTTTTAAGCTCGACAACAACATAACAATGTAATTTTACGTGATAAAAAAGTAAATCAATATAAAAATCACTTTCTCCCACTTTTAAATGTACTTGTTTACCAATATAAGAAAAACCAGCACCAAGCTCTAATAAAAATTCAGTAATCTGGCTGGTTAAAGCATTTTCTAATTCTTTTTCGTTATGATGTTCTGACAAAGTCAAAAAATCAAAATTATAAGGATCTTTTAGGGTTTGCTTGGCTAAATCTGATTGAATCTCTGGTAATCTATTATCAAAGTTAGTAATTGCTTTACCATTTCTAACATATAAATTACTTTCAATTTGGTGTTCTAAAACAGATCTACTCCACCCATTATCAATCGTCTTTTGCACATAAAACAAGGCTTCCGCCACTGTTTGGCATTTATACATTATTCTTTGGTTATGTCCCCAAGGAATACTTTTTACCAAGTTTTTTACTTTTTCTAATTCGCTTACAGCTTGTAAGCCAATTAAATATTCGCTATAAAAAGAGAACCAATAACGAATACTTCTTAAATTTTGCTCTGAAAATCCTTTCATATCAGGAAATTCTTTTTTCAAATCATTAGAAAGTTCTTTTAAAAAAGCCTCTCCCCATTTATATTCTTGCTGTTTTTTAACAATGAGTTCGCCTAACTCCCAGTACAAATGAAGTAGTTCATAATTAACACTTATTGCTGCTTTGAGTTGTGAATGTTTAATTTTATTTTTTATTTCAACAATAAAATTTTTATATTCACTATCTGCCACACTTAAAAGTTGTTTTTTCATTTTGCTACTCCCTTGCTGATTTCACTTACAATTCAAAAATACTCTCTTCTACTCTCTCAATTTCGACATTTAATTTTTTGATAAAACGTAATTTATCGCATAATGCTTTGGCGTGTTGCCATTGTTCGTTAGCTAAGGTTTCACTTAATTGATTTAAAATTTCTTTATTTTGTTGTTCAATCTCAGTTGTGAAAGCGGTCAGATTTTCTTCATTTTTTGCAATTTCGATCTGTTCTAAGGTTTCACGCCATTGCATTTGTTGCATTAAAAATTCGATGTCATTATTGCTTTTTTGTTCGATATTTTCTGCTTTTCCTGTGGCAATTTCGATGATCGCCTCTGCTCGCAAAATCGGATCTTTTAGGGTTTGCAATGCGTCATTCAGTTGTGCTGATTTTTGCATTGCTTGACGTTGTTCCTGAGCCGTACCCGTTGCAAAATTATCTGGGTGTAACGCTTTTTGTAAGGCGAGATAATTTGCGGATAATTTTGCATTATCGATCTCAAATTTAACCGCTAGATCAAAGAGTTCAAAAGGATTATTCATTATTTTTCCTAATTGTTACGCTAAACTATACACAAAAACTATACGTAGAAACTTTCGCCACAGCCGCATTCATCTTTGACATTTGGGTTAGTGTATTTGAAACCTTCGTTTAAGCCTTCTTTCACGTAGTCAAGCTGTGTGCCTTCTAGGTGAATTAAACTTTTGGGATCGACAATAATTTTGATCCCGTGTTGTTCAAACACGTGATCTTCTTCATTTAATTCATCAACAAATTCCAACACATAAGCTAAACCTGAACAGCCTGAGGTTTTAATCCCTAAGCGTAATCCAATACCTTTACCACGTTTGTCTAAAAATAATTTTACTCTGTTCGCTGCGGTTTCTGTTAATGTGATACCCATTGTCGTTCCTTTAAATTTTCTTTATTTTTGCTGATTTTAATTACCAAACAAGCGGTAGAATTTTGCAAAAAATTTACAAAATCTTACCGCTTTATTTTAACTTTTCATAACATGATGAAAATTAACGTTTTTTCTCTTTGTAGTCAGAGATTGCTGCTTTGATTGCGTCTTCTGCAAGAATTGAGCAATGCACTTTTACTGGTGGTAATTCAAGTTCTTGTGCAATGTCGCTGTTCTTGATTGCTTGTGCTTCATCAAGAGATTTGCCTTTTACCCATTCAGTAATCAGTGAGCTTGACGCAATTGCACTGCCACAACCGTAAGTTTTGAATTTCGCATCTTCAATAATGCCTTCATCGCTTACTTTAATTTGCAGTTGCATTACGTCACCACAGGCAGGTGCCCCTACCATTCCAGTCCCAACGTGGCTATCTTGTTTGTCTAATGTCCCAACGTTACGTGGGTTTTCATAATGATCTATTACTTTTTCGCTATACGCCATTTTCTATCCTTTTTCTCAATTCTGTTTAATTAGTGTGCTGCCCATTCGATGGTGCTTAAATCAATGCCTTCTTTGTACATATCCCAAAGTGGCGAAAGTTCACGCAATTTAACCACCGCTTTTTTCACCACTTCAATGGTGTAATCAATTTCTTCTTCCGTTGTCCAACGACCCAAAGAGAAACGAATTGAGCTGTGTGCTAATTCATCATTACGTCCTAATGCACGCAATACATAAGAGGGTTCTAAACTTGCTGATGTACACGCTGATCCTGATGATACTGCTAAATCACGTAATGACATCATCATTGATTCGCCTTCCACATAGTTAAAGCTGATGTTTAATAATGAGCCGATACCTTGTTCCATACAGCCATTGATATACACTTCTTCCATATCTTTAAAGCCGTCTAATAAACGATTACGCAACACCGTTAAGCGCTCCATTTCCATTGCCATTTCTAGCTTCGCGATACGGTATGCTTCGCCCATTCCCACGATTTGGTGAACAGGTAATGTGCCTGAACGCATACCTCTTTCGTGCCCGCCACCATGAATTAACGCTTCCAAACGAATACGTGGACGGCGTCCTACATATAAACCACCGATGCCTTTTGGTCCGTATAATTTATGACTTGAAAACGACATTAAATCGATATTCATCGCTTTCACATCAACAGGTAATTTACCCACACCTTGCGTACCATCAACGTGGAAAACGATTTTTTTGCTACGGCAAATTTTACCCATAGTTTCAATATCTTGAATCACACCGATTTCATTATTCACTAACATAATTGAGACTAAAATCGTGTCTTCACGAATCGCTGATTCAAATTTTGCTAAATCAATCAAGCCGTTGGTTTCTGGCTCTAAATAAGTAATTTCAAAACCTTCACGCTCTAACTGACGACAAGTATCTAACACCGCTTTATGTTCGGTTTTACAAGTGATGATATGCTTACCTTTGGTTTGATAAAAATGTGCCGCCCCTTTAATTGCAAGGTTATCTGATTCCGTTGCACCAGAGGTAAACACGATTTCACGTGAATCCGCACCAATTAAATCAGCGATGTGATTACGTGCAATATCTACTGCTTCTTCGGCTTCCCAACCGAATTTATGCGAACGAGAAGCAGGGTTACCAAAGATACCGTCTTTGGTCATATATTTCATCATTTCATCTGCGACACGCTGATCCATTGGTGTGGTTGCAGCATAATCCAAATAAATCGGTAATTTCATTTTCTCTCCTAATATAAAAAGCAGCTAATCTACTTCTTTAAAATTTTTTAACGTTGACGTTCTAAATGCTCTGAAACTAATTCTTCAATTGAAATAGTATAAAGAAAATCGGCAATCTGATCTTCTAAACGCTCCCAGAGGGAATGCGTTAAACATCTTGATTCATTATTGCAATTTCCATTGCCTTTGCATTTGGTTACATCAAGATTTTCATTGACAGCATTCACCACCATTCCAACACTAATATCTGAAACGGCTTTATCTAACTGATAGCCTCCACCTGGCCCTCTCACGCTAGATACAATGCCTTCTCTACGTAACTGTCCAAAAAGTTGTTCTAAATAAGATAATGAGATCGCCTGACGTTCTGAAATATCAGCCAAACTCACTGGCTTCGATTTTCCATAAAGCGCAATATCTAATATTGCGGTAACGGCATAACGCCCTCTTGATGTTAATTTCATAAAATATCCCATTTGCTTTTATTAAGACGTAATTTTATATACCTGACTATTTTAGTCAAGTAATTTTACTATTGATATGGATTATTGAATTGAAAGGTTTTACAAATTAAAAAGCCCACAATGAAGATTGTGGGCTAAGATTATAACATAAAAATAATTATTCAACATTCAAACTACGGTCAGTGCGACGCGATTCTGTTTTTGTTTTCTGCTTATTGAGCTGCACTTCTAATTTCTGCTCGACACCATTGATTGCTTTATAAAGATCCTCATCCTGTGCTTTCGCAAATAAGTCGCCATTTGGTGTACCGATTGAAACTTCCACTTCATAGGTATGCGGTAATTTATGGATCATAAAATGAGGATTTATTAACTGAGTATGCCATTTTCTCAATTTGGCTAAGCGATCTTCAATATGACTACGAATGGCTGGGGTAATATCCATTTGTTTACTTGAAATGTTAATTGTCATAGTTTTTACCTCTCTGATGATGACCTTTTTTAGGTCGTTTCAAGATAGTTCTAACTTAAGTCTTATGAATAAAAATATCAAGAGCAAAATCATAAAAAAACTTGAAAAATTTGAAGTAGCTAACACTTTTCACATTTATTTGATTATAATTAGCGAAAAATGACGATATAAATAGAAATAATGAGCATAAAAATGAGTGATAAAACAAAATTTCCGCCTTTTCAAACAGCCTTTTTAGCCCCTAAATATTGGGGATTATGGTTTGGCTTAGGCTTTTTCCGCCTCATTTTACTTCTTCCTTACCCTATTTTATTAAAAATTAGCAAAGGATTAAGTCAACTTTTCAAAATGGCAAAATTTGGAAAATATCGTACCGCTATCGCAAAACGTAATCTAGAACTTTGCTTTCCCGATTACTCTGAAAATGAAATCGCTGAGCTTGTAGAAAAAAATACGGAATCCGTCGGAATGGCAATTATTGAAACGGGAATGGCGTGGTTTTGGTCGGATAAACGTATTTTAAAATGGTCAAAATTTGAAGGATTAGAACACCTAAAACAAGCAGAAAAAGAGCAAAACGGTATTCTTCTCGTTGGTGTGCATTTTCTTACCTTAGAGCTTGGTGCAAGAATTATGGGGCTACATCATCAAGGCATTGGCGTTTACCGACCAAATGACAATCCACTCTTAGACTGGATACAATTTAGAGGACGCGTTCGCTCAAACAAAGCATTACTTAACCGCAAAGATTTACGAGGAATGATTAAAGCGTTACGTCAAGGCGAGATGATTTGGTACGCCCCCGATCACGACTACGGTAGAAAAAACACTGTTTTTGTGCCTTTCTTTAACGTGCAACAAACGGCGACAACCACTGGAACAAGAATGCTACTCCGCTCTGCCCCAAATACAGTGGTTATTCCCTTCTCGCCAGTTCGCAATCAAGATGGTTCAGGCTATACTTTAACCGTTAGTCCTGCGGTTGATTTTAGCCATTGCACTAATGATGTTGATACCGCAACGCTGATGAATAAAGTCGTGGAAAAAGAGATTATGAATGCCCCAGAGCAATATATGTGGCTACATAGACGCTTTAAAACACGCCCTGATGAAAATGATCCGAATTTATATAATTTGTAAATTTTAACTAAAAAATGACCGCTTCACTCATCTCAACAAGCGGTCATTTTTTTATCAAATTTTGCAAAAAGTCCCATAAAATCAATCAAAACCTTCCATTTCAAGACCTCCGACCACAATTCGAAAATACAGAAAAAATAAGGCATAACGATGAAGTTATGGTAAAAATTATTTGATCTTTTTTAATTATGTAAGGATATTTTTGTGAAATTTAAAAGAAATACATTATCGTTATTATGTTTATTCAGTTCAGTGTCTATGGCACAAGAAGTCGTCGTTTTTGGCGATAGTTTAAGTGATATGGGACAAAATAACTGGAATCATAAAGCGGCATACTTGAAAAACAATGGGCAATATCATTGGCTTTATAACGAACATTTGGCGAATGCTCTCGGCAGCCAATTAACCCCCTCGACACAAAATGGTACAAATTATGCGTTTAGTGGTGGTGTGATTGTGGGTAAAAATAATGCTCGTACCCCGATTCAATCTCATTTGGCGGTTGAAAAACAAGTTGATCACTATTTAAATACCGCTGTAAAAAAAGACGCGATGCACATTCTTTGGGCGGGTGGAAATGATATGGCGGCAATACTTGCCCAAGCAATCACGAAAAAAACACCCGAAGAAAAACAAGCCTATGTTTTAGCGAGTATGCAAGAAATGACGCAAACAATGGCAATGCAATGGCAGAAATTAAAACAGGCTGGTGTGACACAAGTGATTGCACCAACAATTCCAAATATCACTTATACCCCTGAATTTTTTAATCAGTTAGGGCTCACCGCAGGAAATATGATTTCTCAAAAATCATTAGGTTTTATTAACAAAAATGATTTTATTACCATTTTTAATCACGCCGCAAAAGAGCTATCCGCACAACCAACCAAAAATGCACAAGATTTAGAAAAATATCGCTTACAGGTGTTTGAAAAATCTGCCAAAGATTTTTATAAAAGCCGTTGGAGTATCACTCAATGGGGATTATCAAAAGCAGGCTATGATGCAAAAGGCATCGCAAAAGCCTTACTCACCGCATACAAAAAAATTACCCAAGAAGCATTAAAAGTCACCCATTTAGTCAATGCGAATATCACTACGGCATTAAACCAAGTTGGAGGCAATATTGTGCGAGTGGATGCTGATGGGTTGGTTAAAGAGATGATCAGCGATCCACTGCGTTACGGTATTGAAAATACCACAGCCCCAGCTTGCGAAGGCAGTACTGCAGATCCAAAAACCCCCGCGTGTAATCCAGCAGATCAAGCGGTAGCAAATAAACGATTATTTGCAGATAGTTTCCATCCAGGTACCAAAGCTCATAAGGCGATGGCTGACTATATTTTAAATGTGGTACAAACACCAAAACAGATGGGGATTTTAATTCCGATGTTACAACAACAAGATGATGTTGTATCTGATTTCACCCGCCAACAAAGTAATCAAAATCGTCTGACACCTCAAACAGCACATACTCTTGGCTCAGTTATCAGCTATCAAAAACAAAAAGAGGGCGATAGCTTGCATATTGGCGCAAAAGTACAATTTGATCCACACTGGCAATGGGCGGTTTTTGCGAATACACAACAACAAAACACCCAAAATGGCTTGGTGAATATTAAAACCAGAAACCGAGCATTGAGTACTGCACTACGCTATGATGCTCAACATTGGTATTTAGGATCGGCAGCACAACTCAATCTGACTAAATTTGACACTCAACGAATGACTCACATTGGGGAATCAAGTCATCCTCAATCTGCACATAGCAATACCAATAGCTTGGGATTCTCTGTATTTGGGGGCTATGAGTGGCAATTCAATAATTGGGATTTCACGCTATTAGCAGACTTAAATAAAACCAAAACCAACATTGGGGCATTTGGGGAAGAAAATGCGGATATTACCCAAATGGAATTTGCTGTGGATACACTACACAGCCTGAAAAGTGGCATAGGGTTTGATTTACGTTATAAGTCTCAACAGTGGCAACCTTATCTCACCACACGTTGGGTGAAAGAGTGGAACAACGAAGAAAAGAATATTAAAGCAACACTGAACGGTAGTGCATTCTTAACTGCGATTCAGCAAGATAAAAGCTGGGTCAATGTAATGGCGGGCTTGCAATTTAAACCAATAGATTCATCGTTCTATATCAATTTAGGATTGAATAAAGATATTGGTCGTCAGGACAAGCTATCTGATACAAATTTCCAAGCCGTTATTGGCGTGACTTTCTAAAAGAATAGAACAAAAAAGCCCACAACTTGGTCTGAGCCAATATTGTGGGCTTTTATATTTCTATTTCTTAGAATTGGTAATCAATGCCTATTTTAGCACTGGTATTTTTCGCTTTCTGAGCAACGCCAAATCCGATACTGAAATTCGGTGTGATTTGATAACGTGTTTCCCAATCTGCAAACCATTGTAAATGCAGTTTTTTAGCGTCAATTTGATAATTTGAGTGACCAATAAAACCAACACGCTGTTTGTGATCGCCAATTGGTGTGAAATAAGTTGCACCAATATTAACGCGATTTTGCCATTGTGCAGATTGTTGTTGAATCATCAATCCAGCCCCTGTCGTCAACCACTGACGGCGATTTCCTTTCACCGCAAAATCTTCGGTTTCAAACCCGCTGTTTTTCTGCATTTGATGCCCCAATACAGCACGCGTTCCCACCTGCCAATTTTTTGCAAATTCCCACGATTTTTCAACCGCTAGTTCACTATTGATGAGGGTATTACGCCAGCTTGCTGATTGCTTTTCAGCAGTACTTTTAGCGATAAAGCTTTCTTTTTCTTTACTCGTCAATACGCTTTCTCTTAACGCAATCGTCCAATCTTCGGTTTGATATTGAAGTGTCATTCTTGCACCTTGACGACTTCCTAACAACGCAGTCAAGCCAAGTTTCACTGAATCATTGACACTATAATGCCCACCTAAGGCTTGAATAACGCCATTATGACTTGCCATCGTTTCAGTAAACAAACTATCACGATCACGCAAAATCATATCATTGACTAACGCCCATTGATGTACACTTGGATCCGCCAACTTCGCTAATTGAGTAAAATCGTGGCGTACTTTGTTCATCATTTTCTTACGTAATGGCGTAGAATTCTCATTTTGGTTAATCCCCTTCCATAAGCGATAGAAATAGGCATTATGCTGGCTATTCGCATAATTGTTTATATGACTCAATAAAGGATGTTGCCACACTTCTACTGGTTTTTCCTGTTTAGGTTCAACTACTGGTGGGGTGACTTTTTCAGGCTTAGTCACAATTTGTTCTTCCTGCTTAGGTTCAACCACTGGAGGGGTGACTTTTTCAGGTTTAGTCACAATTTTTTCTTCCTGTTTAGGCTCCACTACTGGCGGTGTGATTTTTTCAGGCTTAGTCACAATTTTTTCTTCCTGTTTAGGCTCCACTACTGGCGGTGTGATTTTTTCAGGCTTAGTCACAATCTGTTCTTCCTGTTTAGGTTCAACCACTGGTGAGGTGACTTTTTCAGGTTTAGTGACAATCTGTTCTTCCTGTTTAGGCTCAACTACTGGCGGTGTAACTTTTTCAGGTTTCGTCACAATGTTCTCTTCCTGTTTAGGCTCTATCACTGGTGGGGTTGGCTTAGGTACTTTACGAATAACAATCTGATTATCCAGATAGGTATAACGGTAATCGCCTTTTCCATCTAGGTATGCAACACGTTGCTCATCCGCAGTTAAATTTTCAAAAGGAATAGTAATTTCTTTTTGCGCCTCGTTATCCACAAATTCCTGAGATAAATGAATATTCATTAAAGCCTGCTCGCCCAAGGTTGTCGCTTTATCGGAACGCACCGCTGTTTCTGAACCTTGTGTGATCTGTAATTCTTTGGTCACTTTGGTATTCGCATTCAAAGTCACGGCTTTATTTGGCACGTGTAATGTTGCAACTTCAATATTTGAGCTATCGTCCGTTTGGAGTGTGGTATCAGCTAAATCAATGTCATTTAATTTAATCGCACTGTTATCTTTTAAGGTTAAGTGCGTTAAATTTGATAAATTCACAGGATCAGCAATCGCGGTGTGATTTAAGTTCACTTTTGGTACCGCAATATTTCCGCCACGTTGGGTAAATTTTACATCGTTAAAATTCAATGTTGCGTTATTTAAGCCTGAAATAGTCCCTGCGGTTTGCTCGAATTTTTCATTTACCGTTAAAGTAGAATTATCAAGGTTAATACTTCCCGCAGTCATTAAATTTTTCACCTTAGCGGTCATATTTTGAGTAAAATTTGCAATTTGATTGTCTTTCACTTGCCAGTAATCTGCATTCAGTTCGCCCTCAGTCATCGTCAAATGGCTTGGACTAAAATGTGCGATTGTGCTAGAAATTGTGGCATTGTCTGTGGTAATTTCATCATTGAAAGATTTTTTACCAAAATCTGCTGTTGCCGTTCCCTCTGTGACTGCTTGCTGATATTTAAAGCCGTTACCATAGGTATTTTCGCCATCTAAGCGGTCAATAAAATGTTGGTTTTTACCAAAATTGACTGTTGAACCTTGCTTGGCGATAATATTTCCGTGTAGTTCCGTTGAGCTTGCAACAACAAGGTTGGCATTTTCATTCACGGTAATATTTTCAGCACGGTATTGACGATTATCCCAATCCGATTGTGTTAGCGTACTCGGGCGAGTGATGTCTCGTTCATTTTTATCCGCCAAATATTTTTGATACATTTCAATGTGGCATTGACGCGAAGGATTGGTATAGTAACTATCATAGCGTGATACCCACATATCATCACAAGCATTTTGTGGCTTAATGCGTGATTGACCATTATCGCCACGAGGTGTGGTGTAATAAGCACTTGGTTTTAAATAAGCGTGAAGAGTTGGGTGCGATTGCAACACAACCGTTCCATTTTCTACGCGAAGATCATTAACATTAAAACCACCATCAAAGGCAATTTTTTTATCTGCTTTTCCTGTCACATTTACATTTATTTGCTGATGATTTTCATCGCCAATTTGAGCGTGAACAATATTTGCTTTTTTATCGACATCGTCAGAAAAATGATAGGCAATGCCCTTTTCTTTTTCATTGACAGGAATATTATCTGCTAAATTAAGGGATAAATTGACCGCTTGTGTTCCGCCATTGATAATTTTCGCTCGATTATTATTCGCAGAAATTTGGGTTAAATGTTGATTATGACCGTTTAGGTCTAAAACACCGCCACCGTCAGCAAAAAAGAGCTTATTATTTGAGTCAAAATCGCTGTTCAATTTAACCGTTGCGGTTTTACCTGTGATATAAATTTTCTCAAACGCATTTGTATTATTAAGTTCAACTGTACCATTTCCAAATCGTAAATTTCCGTTGGTTGCAGTATTCACTTTAAGCGTACCATCGCCTACTTTATGCAAATTTTTGCCATTTAAAGTCAGGGAATTATTGAGATTAAGCGTTGCATTTTTTTCAATATCTAGCCCTGCAATATCGCTAATATTTGCCGTTCCCGTTAAGGTATTCTCGCCCTTTTGGAACACCAAACCGCCACTGTCTAAATCTAGATCTTGGGTGAAGTTTAAAGTGACGGGTGTTTGAAAAACATTGTCTTTATCTTTTTCTAAGCTATCATTTGCTGTTTTGATCACTTCATATTTTTTCTTAAAATCTTGGTAATCCACATCAAGCACGGGAGAAAGCCGAGCATCGGTAAAGCTGGTTTCAGAATTCACACCGAGTAATACCCATTTTTTAGTTTTGGTATCGTAAGCAACCACACCGCTACCACTGTCACCTTTATCAACAGCAGAAACGAACTTATTCTTAATAAAATCACTCGGATTATATTTATTAAAATTTCCATCGCCGTCAAAAGATGAGCCTTCTATTACATAGCCTTCGCCATTAAAATTTAGCTCTTTTTCCTTGCGTTTGTTTGAAAGAAAACCTGTTGCCACTCCCCAATTAACAACTTGATTACTTTTACTATTAGGCGAAACTTCTTCCGATAAAAACCAAAGCCCTCCACTCTTACCATTGTGATAAGGATTGATATTGTACTGTATACCTTCATTATCTTTTTTCGGATCATTCAGCGCACCAAATTTCTCATTATCTTTAATAAAACTCAGCGTACCAGAACCCGATTGATACAATTGAGGATCACCTTGCTCATTTTTAGCAAGATTATTCATCAAGTAATCCGTCATTTGCTTATCAAACTCTGTTTTACGAGCATAATTTTCATTATAACAAGCAACTTTTTGCTCTCTTTCTGGTAATGCTGCACATTGTTTTTCTTTTGTATTGATTAAAGCTGATGGATTTTCAGTAATCCCATCAATAGAAAGTGCGTCGGCTTTCCCTTCTACGACATATTTGTTGGTGCGTAAAAACATCGTATCACGCCCATAAACGCCTTCTTTATTTTCTTCTTGCTTAGCCTTGTCGTAATTAAATAAATAAGTGGTGTTGCCCCAGCGATTATTATAATGGTCGCCTTTTGTCGTTACCGTATTCGGATAAAAATACGTACGCACATGATAAGCAGTGACAACATTATTACGTCCCATTGCCGTAATATTCCCTGACTGATTACGATGAGAAAAATCAGGCATAGCCGTAAAATGAGCAACATTGCCATTCCTACCTTGATAATCAAAAGGTGTATCTGTGGGGATAAATTTTCCTTTATTTTGCCCAAAATCTAAATAATCCTGATAATGAAAGGTATCAATATTAAGAAGTTGAGCTTGGGTCATGCTCATAAAAGCAGTGGTCAGAGCCACTGAAAGCGTTGTTTGTTTGAAATTCATAAAAACCATAAAAAATAAAAAACTTATGGTTATTATACCATAAGCCTAAAAATTGAACCTAATGAAGGAAATTAAAACAAAAATGACATTATTTTATTCTTCTTTAGCAAACTTTTTCATCATTTGACGCATTGTTTGGCAATTCTGATTAAAATTACGACATTGTGGGCAAATAACTAAATGAGACACTACCCCACATTTTTCAGCCAATTTTAATTTTCTTTCTTGGGACTGTGAAATAAGTTTAGTCACTTGTAAACATTTCATTTTAATTCTCCGATACTAATTTTTTAGATAAACAATGTTGTAATTGTAATCTGGCACGATATAACAAAATATGTAAATTACTCGTCGTGATTTTGACGGTTTCACAAATTTCTTTCGATGGAAAGTCTAAATACTCTCTCATCATAAAGACCTGAGCTTGCTTGGCAGGTAAATAAGTTAAACACGCCTCAAAAATCAACCAAAATTCCTTTGAATAAATTTTATCTTCATTTTCCTGCCACGCCGTTTGGCTATATTCTGGTTTCCAATGATCTTTTTGATCAAAAAATGTATTTTCATCTTCTTCATCTATTAGATCACTTTCTAGTACTAAGCGATCTTTTTGACGCAAATAATCAATAATTTTATTTTTTAAAATGGCAAAGATCCACGTTTTTAATGCCGCTTTACGTTTAAAATGTGCAATATTTTTAAACGCACTTAATAAAGCATCTTGTACCATATCTTCTGCAACATCGCTATTTTTTAGCTGTAAATGAGCAAACTTCAACATTTGTTGTCGAATATCATCAATTTGATGGTTAGATATCTCATTGATATTATTATCTTTTTCAAATTCCATTTAATTTCCTGAAAAAAAGTCAAAAAAAAGTGTAAGGATTTCGCTATTCGCCCGACTAATAAGATAAGACGAGAAATCGTTGTATATTAGTCAATTTTTTGAATGAAACCTAGCATTATCTTTCAAAAATTTATTAGATTAGAACATCAACCTATTTTATGGAGTAATCAAAATGAAAAAATTAAGTCTTTCTCTTTTAGCCGTATTCGCATTATCAGCATGTAGCACCGATAAGATGATGAATAAGGAAATGGCAATGCAAGATAATATGCAGATGCAAAATCATATGGAAATGAATGATAATATGAAAATGCACGACAATATGAAAATGCACAACAACATGAAAATGCACGACAACATGAAAATGCACGACAATATGAAAATGCACGACAATATGAAAATGCACGACAATATGAAAATGCACGACAATATGAAAATGCACGACAATATGAAAATGCACGACAATATGAAAATGCAAGACAACATGAAAATGCACAACAATATGAAAATGCACAACAATATGAAAATGCACAACAATATGAAAATGCACAACAATATGAAAATGCACGATAAAATGATGAAATAATCAACAGACTCAAAGAGATAAAGAAAATGAAAAAATTAAACTTTTCTATCTTGGCTTTATTAGTTTGTTCCGTTAATGTAATGGCAAACAATAAAACAAATAATCAGATGGAGCATACAATGATGACGCAAACACAAACTGAAAACTTGCAACATATTTACTTAGCGGGCGGCTGTTTCTGGGGTATTGAAGCCTATATGGAAAAAATATATGGCGTGAAAGACGCTGTTTCAGGCTATGCAAATGGCAAAACATCTCAAACAAATTATCAGCTAATCGGAAAAACCGATCACGCGGAAACGGTAAAAGTGACTTATGACGCCAATAAAATTTCGTTAGAAAAATTATTGAAATACTATTTCCAAGTTATCGATCCAACCAGCGTAAATAAACAAGGCAATGATCGTGGCAGACAGTATCGTACTGGCGTTTACTACCAAAATGATATGGATAAAGCTGTTGTATTAAAAGTGATTGAGCAACAGCAGAAAAAATATCAAGATAAAATTCAAGTGGAAGTTGAGCCGTTAAAAAATTATGTATTAGCGGAAGACTATCATCAGGATTATTTAGCAAAAAATCCTAATGGTTATTGTCATATTGATTTAGAGAAAGCAAATAATGTGATTATCGATCCAAATGATTATCCAAAGCCAAGCGATAAAGAATTAAAAGCAAAATTAACACCGTTACAATATAGCGTTACCCAAAAGAAAAACACTGAGCATTCGTTCAGTAATGAATATTGGGATAATTTCAAAGACGGTATTTATGTAGATGTCACCACTGGCGAACCGTTATTTTCATCAATGGATAAATTTGAATCGGGCTGTGGTTGGCCAAGCTTCACGAAGCCAATTGATAAAGATGTCGTAAATTATGATGATGATACGAGTTTTAATATGGTCAGAACTGAAGTATTAAGCCGTAGTGGTCAAGCACACTTAGGACACGTTTTTGATGACGGTCCAAAAGACAAAGGTGGCTTACGCTATTGCATTAACAGTGCCGCAATTAAATTTATTCCATTAGAACAAATGGAAGCAGAAGGATATGGTTATTTAATCAACCAAGTAAAAGGACAAACAAAATAAGATGATCGAACAACAATTAGTTATTAGTAGTGTATTTTTAGCGGGGCTAGCCTCTTTTTTATCGCCGTGTATATTTCCAATTATGCCGATCTATTTTGGTATTTTAAGTAAAGGAGGCAGAAAAATCCTTAATACATTTTTATTTATTCTAGGGTTATCTGTTACTTTTATTGGACTCGGATTTAGTTTTAGCTTTTTAGGCGACTTGCTCTTTAATGAAACGACGCGTGTTGTCGCAGGGGTAATCGTCATTATTCTTGGTATTCATCAATTAGATATCATTAAATTCGGCTTTTTAGAAAGAACCAAAACCGTAGAAATTAAAACCTCAGGTAAAAGTGCCTCAATTGAAGCCTTTATTTTAGGACTCACATTTAGCTTAGGTTGGACACCTTGTATTGGCCCAATTTTAGCATCAGTATTAGCCTTATCGAGCCAAGAAAGTTCAGCACTTTATGGGGTGACAATGATGTTTGTATATGTACTTGGACTCGCAACACCTTTTGTCATTTTCTCATTATTCTCAGAAGAATTATTGAAGAAAACCAAAGTATTAAATAACCATCTCGGTAAATTCAAAATTTTTGGTGGCGTACTGATTATCTTAATGGGTATTTTGCTGATTACGAATAACTTAAATGTCTTTATGTAAAGACTATGTGAGGAACAAAAAATGAAAAAATATTTTTCTATATTGCTGGCGTTATTCTCAATTAACGCCTATGCACAAACAAGTTTAGCGGATATTCCACTTAAAAATTTGAATAATCAGCCTGTTTCACTTAACCAATATAAAGGTAAAGACGTTTATGTGAAAGTTTGGGCATCGTGGTGTCCATTCTGCTTAGCGGGATTAGCAGACCTTGATAAATTGAGTGCTGAAAAAGACAAAAATTTTGAAGTGATTACCATTGTCTCGCCGACTCACAGAGGCGAAAAATCAACGGAAGATTTTATTCGCTGGTACAACGGATTAGATTACAAAAATATCACTGTACTACTTGATGAACAAGGAGAAATTATTAAACGAGCCAGAATTCGTGGTTATCCTTCAAGTATCATTTTAGATAAAGAACTTAATATCAAAAAATCTCAAGCAGGGCATTTGACTAACGAACAAATCAAAAAAGTATTTGAATAAGCGGTCATATTTTTTTAAAAATTTACAAAAAACCTCATTTATCTCAAAGCAATAAAAAACACCTTTATTCCTAATTAGTTAAGAATAAAGGTGTTTTTTTATGAGCAAACGAAAACTAAGCTCGTTCTAACAACCAATCACAAGGCTCAAATCGTGAACCATAAAGTTCAGTGTGTTTGCGTAACTGTTTAACAATCTCTTTTGCCCCAATTTTATCGATATAGGCATAGATCCCCCCTCTAAATTCAGGAAATGCCATTGCAAATACAGAGGCAACGTCACCTTCATCAGTTGATGAAATCACGTTATCTTGCAAACACCAACAGGCTTCGTTGATCATTCGTAGCAAACAACGACGAACGATTTCTTCTGATTCTAAATCGTTACGCGGAATAACTTCCATTACGTGATAGATACTTTTATCTTCTTGGCTACGTTCGCCATTCGAATCATATAAATAAAAACCACGTTTATTTTTACGTCCTTTACGTTCATTTTGCACAAGTAAACTGATATTTTTTGGCAATCTAAAACGCTCACCTAATTCTGACACCATTGCAAAATTTGACTTCACAATCATATCCAATCCCATATCATCTATCATTGATAACGGGCCGATTTGAAATCCAAACTCTTGTAATGAACGATCAATAAATTCAATCGCTTCGCCATCAACCACGCATTCTATCGCCTCTAATAAATAAGGGATTAAAACGCGGTTTACAAAAAAACCTTCAGTATCCGACACCAACATTGGAATACGTCCTTGCTGAATCGCAAAATGAACTGCTGTTGCAATCACTTGATCACTGGTCGTTTTATGGGGAATAATTTCAACAATTTTACGTTTTGTTAAAGGGCTAAGATAGTGAAAACCAATCACGCGTTCTGGATGTCTCGCAACACTCGCAATGTCTTGAATATGACAAGTCGAAGTATTCGTTGCAAAAATGGCTTTTTCAGAATAAAAACGTTCACTTTCCTGTAAAATTTGTTGTTTCAAGGCTAAATTCTCATAAACGGCTTCCATAATAAAATCCGTTTGTTGCATTGAAACCAAACGCTCGCCTCCTGAGATTAGATTCATTCGCTGAATCATTTCACCATACGCCATTTCTTTATTCGCAACAGCGTCTCTCATCAACGCATAGCAAGTATGTAATGCCTTTTGGATTTCTATCGGCTGAATATCTTTAATCCGCACTGGAATTTGAGCATTCGCGGTTAAATACGCAATTCCTGCTCCCATATAACCACTACCAAGAATACTCACGTGCTTCACATCTTGCACTTTATTACTAATATGACGATATTGAAGTCGCATTGCTCGTTGAGTACGTTTTAACTTAATCAACACTTGCGATTCTTCTGTTTGGAACAACTCAACAAAAGCATTTTGTTCCTGCTGTAATGCTATGTCAAAATCAGTTTCTTTCAAAACATCAATAATTTTTTTAATAGCAGGATAATGTCCAAACTCTTTTAACCAAATTTTTGTTTCTGCTCGCTCTAAATATTTATGACGTAAATAATGGCTATTTTCTAACTTTTTAATCGTCAGAGAAAGTGGATTTTTTTTCAGAGGTGGCACATTATTTTGTCGCTGTTTAATCCATTGATAAGAGAGAGCTAATAAACGAGGAACGGGTACTATTTTATCTACTAAACCTAATTTTAACGCTTCATTATGGGAAATTTTTCTACCAGAAAGTAACAACGGTGTGGCATTACGCAACCCAATACATTGAGCCAAACGTTGCGTTCCTCCAGCAAAAGGTAAAATACCAGAAAGCACTTGTGGCAATGCCAAATTAAGGGATTGCTTATCACTGACAAAACGATAATCACAGGCTAGAGCGATTTCTAGTCCTACACCAAAGCAATTTCCATTTATCGCTGATAACGTTGGAATTGTTAAATTCGCTAAACTCGTTAGCACTTGTTGTGCAAACGCAGAATACTGTTTTAATTCATCCGCTGTTTTATTTTGAAAACAATCCAAATCAAAGCCTTGAATAAAACACTGCTTTTTAGCTGATGTAATCACTAGCCCACTAGGTAAATCCGTTTTTAAATATTCTAAAACATCATTGAGCTCACGAAAAAAATGTTCAGGTAGCCAGTTAACAGCATTATCAGGTACATCAATACTTAACAATGCAATATTTGATGGCTGCATTTCAAGTTTTAATAATGATAAATTTTTTAATTGTGATTGCATTTTTTATCCTTCGCTTTCCAATATCATTGCAGCCCCTAAGCCACCTAAACCACCCGATGCGACTAATGACACACCGCCCCCTTTACGTTTCAATGCATTTAATGATTGAATCACTAAACGTAAGCTACTCACGGCTCGAGGATTACCAAACGCAATAGAACCACCAAGATGATTGAGTTTTTGTCTATCAATTTCGCCTAAACAAGCGGTGCGATTTAAGTGATTTTTTGCAAATTTTTGCGATTCAAATAATTGTAAATTCGCTAAAACTTGGCTTGCTGAGGTTTCGTGGATATCGACATAATCCAAATCTTGTATTTGTAATCCCACACGATCCAATGCTTTTGCACTTGAAATCACCGAACCAACAAACATATTTTCCCAAATATCATTGCCCGTGATCGCATAACTTTTAATATAACCAAGAGGTTTTAATCCCAATGCTTTGGCTCTGCTCTCATTCATCAATAAAATAGCAGCAGCCCCATCGGCTGGTTGAGAAATATTTGCCGAAGTAACTGTTGCATAATCCGAAGAACTTAATGGGGAAAAACCTTCATAATAGCGACGACGACTCGCTTTAGGATTCAAATTATCCGATACAACAAAGTCATTGTAAGGTCTTGGAAAAGACGAAATTACCTCATCTTTAAACAAGCCAATTTTCCACGCATTTTGAGCGTTCTGGTTAGAAAGACGAGCAAAATCATCTTGTTCTTGACGGCTAATACCATAATATTGTGCCATTTGCTCTGAAATATCAGAGACCGAAAGCTGTGTCATATAATCTTTTAAATTAACACTGTTCGGTTTTAGATCTCGCCACGATAACTGACGTAACAGTTCATATTTTCTTTCTAAGGTTTTTTGTCTAAAAATCCCCTTAATTTTTCTAACCATTAACGGACTTAAACTAAATGGTGCATTTGAAATAGAATCTGCCCCACCTGCAATCCCCGTCGTAATCGAGCCACTGACAATACTACTCGCGACATTGGCAAAAGCCTGCATTCCAGAAATACAAGAACTACTTAATGTATAAGCCTGTAAATGAGGCATACTTAATGATAGAGCAATTTCACGAGCTAAATTAGGAATATCAGGTTGCTGAATAACTTGTCCAAACACCAGTTGGCTGATCTCTTTGCGATCTATTGGGGTTCGGCTTAATAACTCATTGGTAATCATTGTTCCCAAATCTGTCGCATACGCCTCTTTGAATGCAGAATCTCGCTCTGCAAAAGGCGTTCTCACACCTGAAATAATGGCTACTCTTTCACTTCGAGCAGTCAATAAATGTTGATCTATCATTCTTGTTCTCATTAACAAATTTTATACAAAATAAGAGAAAGATCTTAACATAGCAAGAATAAAAAAACACGGAATAACCTAAGCTTCTTTGATAAAAAAACAACAGCCCAAAAGTAGATTGATTACTTTTGGGCTGTTTTATTTAAAACTAACTGTTTTTATATTGTACTATTATTGCTCTACCGTTTCAGGTAATGCTAAAACAGGAGACACTTCTTTCACATTCACTTCTTTTAAATTTAAAGCGTGAATTTGTGCTGATAACTCTCTATCTGATGTATGATCTGCTACACAAGCTGCCATCACACGGTCATTTGCATTACACTCTCTATGGTCAAGAAGTTGAAGGAAATATGGTTTTGCTTGTGCATATTGACCATCACGTACCAATGCATAACCCACGATACGAGCGTAATCATCACTGTAATTTTCAGCTGCTTTTTTACCACGTTTTGTTAATAATTTTAATAAACGTGTATTGCCTGCAATTTCTAAGCGAGTCAATTCATCAAATAAGATTTCAAGTTCATTATCATCAAATTTCTTCACGGTTTCCATTACTAAACGTTGAGCTGATTCGTGATCTTCACAATCAATTAAACGCTTAATTAAGCCAACACGGGCATAGACAGATCTGTTACGACGGCTTGGTTGATCCTGCCACCATCTTAATAAACCTTCTTGTCCTTCTTCGTGAAGTTTTTCATCTAATAAACCATCATCAACCCAATGCTCAAGATTTACATAATCTTCTTTGGTTAAGATATTTTGATGTTTCACATTCTCTAAAATATGATCAACTGCAACAAAAGCACCTGATTTTTGATAAATTGGAATCGCTAAGCTAAGCACTTCTGAATTACAAGGCTCAAGTGCTAATAAGCTATCAATCGCTGTGCGTGCTGCTGGTAATTTTTTCTGTAATAACAGAATTTTTGCACGAGCAATTTCAAGTGCGATATTATTATTGCCTGCAATTTTTGACGCTTCAACTAAATATCTGTTTGCTGCTTTCTCATTGCCTTTCATTTGAGCCGCTTCAGCTGCTTTAATGAAGTTCAACACAGGTTTATCTGAGTGTTTCGCATTTTTTCCAATTAGTTTTTCAGCTTTAGAATAATCCCCTTCACTCATTTTAATTAAGCCTTCAAGGGTTTGTTTTTGTGCTTTTTTACGTTTGCGATTAAAGAACCACGTATAAGATCCACGACTTAATGCAAAGAAGCGTTTTAAGATCCACTCAATAAAATAAACCACCGCCATTGCAGATACAAAGAACACCACAAGCATAATCACGCTCATTTCGATCACTTTGGTATCCGTTACAATACGAACATATCCCTGATGACCAGCAATATAAGGACCTGCAACTAAACCTGCAAGTAATAAGAACATTAAAAAAAGAATTCTAAACATCTTTTCCCCCTATTGTTCTTTCGCTTGTTCACTCTGACCTGATAGGCTATTGAGTAAATCTAAGCTGGTTAATTGTTGTGGTGTATCAGTATAAATCGGCTGATCAGCAAGTTTGTCTACTTCATTTAAAAATGCTTTCACGTGACTATCTTCAACATCAAAATAGCTTCTAACCCAAGTTGCAGCTGTTTCTAATGATTCTTTATATAATGCTGTTTGCATACGAGGAATCGCAAGTGTTGCAATTTGTAAGCGTAAACGGATATTTTCACGTAAATACGCTTCTTGGCTTGGCGAAGTAAATACTTTTTGTAAAGAAGTTCCACTCTTATCATTTATACGAATGAAGTGTGACAAGAAAGATTCCGCACTGTTTTCAAGATTCTTTTTCCAATCTTCAACAGAACTGCTCACTTCTGAACTTGCAACGCTCACTGGTTCATCTTGCTCATTTAACATTGGCAGATCATCAACATTTTTAGCCAGTTGCGTTAATTTAAGCATTAAAGCATCCTGATCCACATCATGGATATTCGCTAATTTTGTTAAATCAGATTTAATCGCAGCTTGAACTTGCATTAACTCTGGAGAATTTGATATTGAAACAGCATTAAGTGCATCTTTTAATAATGCTTTTGCACTTTCCACATCATTATCAGCAAGCATTTTGCGTAATGCATTATTTAATAAGAAATCAGTATCCGCTAACACACTTGCCACCGAGCGAGTTTGTGTCGTATTGCCTGTTGCTTGCTCAACCACATTAAGCTGTGATCTTAATTGAGTGATTTGTTGAGCATAAGCGGTCTGTTCTGCTTCTAATTTTGCTAATTTTTGTTGTGATTGAGCATAATTTTCCGCTAATTCTTTCATTTTTGAATGAGCGTGAGCCACAACATCGGTTTTTTCCCCACCCTCTGAGGCAGTAGTTTGCCCATTCATCATTGAATGAGATAAGCCCGCTTGAATATCTGCTTTTACTTGATTTTCAAGTTTTGTGCTTAATTCAGCAAATTTCTGCTCTAATCCTTCACTTGATGAGCCTGCTGGTAATTGTTGCGAATGGCTTGCAATCTTTTGTTCTAATTGATTAAATTTTTGCATACCAAAATAGTAACCAGCACCGCCAACACCTAAAGAAATCAACAATGCAAGTAAGGCAATCGCCGTACCACCTGATTTTTTAGTTTCTTTTTCTTCTTTTTTTGGTGCTGGTTTTTCTGCTACTTTTTCAGTTTTTTCTGGTTGAGGTTTTTCAGTCTTCTCTGAAATTGATTCAGAATTTTTAGAATTGTTTACGTTAGACGTTGATGTCGTATTTGACTTTTTATCTTTTTTATTGAAATTTTTGTTATTCGTTGCTTTTCCTGATTGTGCATTTTTTTGTTCAGAAACAACTGCTTCAGCTTTATCCGTTGTTTGTTTAACGTCTTTATTTGGTATTGACATAAAACCACCCTTCTCTAATTGATATTTATACTGTTTTATCCTAATTTATTTATCACTGCTTCCAATAAACTAGAACTATTCACTTGTGTTGAAACGATAATATTTTCTTTTATAACCTAAGGTTACAATAAATTTGACGATAAGTTCATCAACGAACATAGGTCAACTTTTATCTTGCAACGCAGTGTTTTCAAGCAAGGTTCTTAAAATATCGCAACTACTAGTGAAGATTGTATCAATTCTTGCTTGTTTAAAAAAGGATATTTTCATATTTATATCATTTTTTAGCCTTTTTTTCATCGCACTCAAGCAGTAAAAGATTCATGATTCACTAGGTCGTCATACACTAAAATAAGTCTAACTTTATATCTATTTTTAAAATCAATATGTTCTTTTCAAATAAAGGATTATATTTATGCTAATTGAATACGATTTTATTTGCAAATTTCATCAAAAATATCACCGCTTATTGAATATAATTAGAACACCAGCAATATATAAAGGTGCTATCAATACATCATCATTATTGAACTATATGTCATTAAACCCCAAATATAAAAAATGATTGAGAAATAATTCATCCCTCAACTAAAATGTATAAAAAGTAAAAAAAATTTGACCGCTTATTTGAAATATATCTTAATTAAAACGCATCGTCCCAAAATTCAGCCAATGCCGTGACACCTTGAATATCATTTTGTTTTAACGGAACATATAACGCTTGCAAATCTTTGTATTGTGCTAATAACTCATCAAGTTGAGTCATAATTTCACGCTGTCTTTGACTACGTTTTTGCCAAAATTCATTCGGTTGTTGTTCGCTTAAAATTTGGTTTACGATTAAACCCTTGCAAGGTAAATGGCTGGCGTGAAGCTGTTTTAATGCACGTTTCGTTTCCGCAATCGGCAAAGTTTCTGCAATCAGCACCAATACGATCACCGTTTTATCTTGGTTATGCAAAATATCTCTTGCTTGTGAAAAGAGCTGACGTCGTCTTTCCAACACGCTTACTGCATCATTCCAACGGTTATTTTCTTTCACAAAAGGATTGAAATTACGCTGTTTATCCAAATTTTGTGACGCTTCTCGTAATTTAGTTTGATGTTTTTGTTGTGCGAGTAAGCCGTCTGTCCACGCTTGCATCATTTCAGGTAAGCTCAGTAAACGTAAAGTATGCCCTGTCGGTGCGGTATCAAAAATAATATGCTGATAATCCGCTTGTGCATCCACCAAATGCTGACAAATTGCTTCCAACATCGCCGCTTCTTCTGCACCTGGTGCGTGATGAGAAAGTTTTAAAAACTCACGTAATTTGGGCATCATATCAGGGTTGGTATAAGCTCGTAGCGTATTTTCTACCTGTTCAAAATGCTTATGGATAATAGTGTGAGAATTTAATTCAATGGCATCTAAATTATCATTGATTTGAGTTGCTGTATGACTAAGTTCAATCGCTAAAGCATCACCCAAACTATGGGCGGGATCCGTTGAAATAATTAAGGTTTTACGCCCTAAGCTTGCAAAATGCACCGCTAACGCCGCCGATGAAGTCGTTTTCCCTACTCCACCTTTACCACCAACAAAGATGACTTTTTTATCTAATAAACTTTCAACTAATTTCATTTTATTTCTCTATTTATATCTTATTAACAACGGCGAATTAACAGCAACCAAAATGCTCTAATGGTGATTTTTCAATGCCCATTCGGGTATGCCATTCATGGAAGGCTTCGAGGAAGATTGGTTGTAATTCAAGGGTGTAAAATGCCACAGGATTTGGTACGCCAAGACTTTCAGCAAAAAGCATTAACATAAATAAATCTGCCTCATCACGATTAGCTCGTGCGAGGGTTTGGCGATAAGGGGCGTGATAAAATTCATCTAAACCGGCATAGAAAGCGGTCAATTTTTCTTTAAGATTTGCAATATTCATTGGTTTTTTCTTTTTATAAAAATAGATTTGCATTATAACTTTTATTATAAAAAATAACAGCTTGTTAAATAATGTACTTTATTTAGACTCTAGGACAACCGCAAACTTTTACCTATTGATTTTTATAAATTAAACATAAAATTTAAATATAGCGGTTATATTAATGACTAAATGTACAAATTAAATATCCAGCTTGGAGACGTTGCATACAACATCTCTACAAATATAATTATTCAATCAATAAGTTAGAAAATTAAATACAAAATAAGACAGTACTCGTTCCCTGAGTCTGTCGAAGGGAAAACAGTGTGTGAAGCACTTATGCTTCGACAGGCTCAGCAATCGTGCTTCAGTAAAATTTTGGGTGCTAATTTCAATTTAATTTACCATAATTAGATGATAAAAATAATAAATTACTTCCAGATAAAACAAAAAAGTCGCCTAAACTCAACATTTAGACGACTTTTATTTTGGTAAATTTTAGTAATTATTTAACCGCTTCTTTCTCTTTTGATGGCCATTCTTTTCTAAGTACTGATACGCACTCGAAAGAAACCAAAATTGATGCGATTAAGATGATGATATCTAACACCAATAATAACCATTGCTCTTTTGCGTAGAATGATTGTAATTGGATTAAAAGAGCCATTACAGTCATCGCAAGCAAGAATGCCATTGGTAATAAGGTGTACCAGCTTTTGATACCTTTACGTAATAACATCACTGATACGATCAATAAGGTTAAACCTGCCATTAACTGGTTAGTTGTACCGAATAAAGGCCAGATTGTTAAACCACCCGCACCGTCATCGCCACCTGTTCCGAATACTAATCCGATACAGATACCGACTGCTGATAAAGTTGCAACCGTACCATTTTTTAATGCTGGTAAGTTATAGATTTCACCAAATTCTTGTACGATATAACGTTGTAAACGCACACCGGTATCCATTGTTGTTCCAGCAAATAATGCTGCCATTACGGTTAGCATTGTCACTGAAATTTCTTTGCTGATACCCACGCCTTGATTGATGATTTCACCACCACCATTGATAAATGCACCGATTGAGCCTTTACCAAATGCAGTGTAAACCGCTTCCCAATCTGCAAGTGTTGCAAAACCTGCTGTTGCTGCGATGATTGCACCAAGAGAAAGCATCCCTTCACCCATTGCACCAAAGTAACCAACAAAACGAATATCTTTTTCATTATTGATTTGTTTTGATGTTGTACCTGATGAAACTAAACCGTGGAAGCCTGAAATCGCACCACACGCAATGGTTACGAATAATAATGGCATAATTGGTGGTGTGCCGTTTGGCATATTTTCATTAAATGCCGGTGCAACCACATCTGGTGCAAATAGCATAATTGAAACGTATAAAATACCTAAACCGATGAATAATTGTAAGCCATTGATGTAATCACGTGGTTGTAACAACATCCAAACTGGTAATAATGAAGCAATCGCTGCATAAGCGAAAAGGATTAAAATCCACCAACCTGTGCTACTCATTCCCATCATTTCTGTTGGTAATGCAAGAGGCACTTGTGGACCCGCCCAAATTAACGCATATAATGCGATAACCCCAACGATAGACACGATTGGAAGTGACAATTTAAAGCGATAAATAGCTTGCCCGATGATAAATGCAACCACTAATGCACCCCAAACAGGTAACACAGAAGAAGGTGTGTTAACCATCATTCGAGCGATTACCGTACCAAATGCAGTGTTTACCATCAATAGTAACAAGAAGATAACCACCATTAACAATGCTCTCGCACGTCCGCCAATCACTTTACCAACGATAAAGCCCATTGATTGTCCACGATTACGCACCGACGCCCAGATTGCAGACATATCGTGAACCCCTGCCATAAAGATTGTACCAAATACAACCCAAATGAACGCAGGCACCCAACCCCAAATTACCGCAATTGCAGGCCCGATAATTGGTGCAGCTCCAGCAACAGAGGTGAAATGGTGTCCCCAAAGCACGTATTTATTACTTGGTACATAATCGATACCATCATTAAATTCGTGTGCAGGCGTTTTGAAATCTTCACTAAATTTGAAGACTTTTTCAGCGATAAATTTTGAATAAATAAAGAAGCCTAAAGCCATAAAGCCAAGACCAGCGATAAGGAGAAAAATACTATTCATAGAAGATCCTTATAAATGAGTTTTTTGAGAGAAAAATGGAGAATAATTAAATTCTACCCAACCAGTAAATATACTAAATTTACAAATTAAAAACAAGCAATTATCATTTATAACACTAGAATAAAATAGTGAGTAAGCGGTCTTTTTTTAGTGAAAATTTACAAAAAACAGACTTTCTTTTGATTTGATTGAAAAACAAGCGTAAATAACGTATAGTCTTATCCCCCTTCAAGATTAGGAAACAACCCAAATTTAATGAAAAAAGTAATAAATTTATTCAATCAAAATAATCAGATTGATTACAAAACAGAAATATTATCCGGCTTAACCGTTGCATTAGCCCTTGTACCAGAAGCTGTCGCGTTTGCGTTAATTGCTGGACTCTCACCATTAACAGGGCTTTATGCTGCATTTATGATGGGCTTAGTCACCTCTATTTTAGGTGGTCGTCCAGGTATGATTTCAGGTGCAACAGGAGCGGTTGCCGTTGTCTTAGTTGCCTTAGTAAAAACACACGGTGTGGAATATGTATTTGCAACCGTGATTCTCGCGGGAATTTTACAAGTATTAGCAGGTACATTTAGATTAGGAAAACTGATCCGCCTTGTACCACATCCAGTAATATTCGGCTTTGTGAACGGTTTAGCGGTGGTTATTTTTACGGCACAGCTAGCACAATTTAAAGATGATGCAGGTAACTGGCTAACAGGCTCGCCACTTTATATTTTCTTAGGTTTAGTCTTGCTCACAATGGCAATTATTTGGTTATTACCAAAATTTACCAAAGCAATTCCAGCTTCTTTGGCATCAATTTTAATTATTTTTGGTATCGTAACCCTCTTTAATTTAGACACCAAAACAGTGGGCGATATCGCCTCAATTAAAGGTGGATTCCCACCATTCCATTTACCAAGCGTGCCTTTTGAATGGGAAACATTAAGTGTCATTTTCCCTTATGCCGCCATTGTTGCAGGCGTGGGCTTGATTGAAAGTCTATTAACCTTAAATATCGTTGATGAAATCACAGAAAGTCACGGTAAGAGTAACAAAGAAGCGATTGCACAAGGTACAGCAAATATTTTATCAGGCTTATTCTCAGGAATGGGGGGCTGTGCGATGATCGGACAAAGCTTGATCAACATTTCAAACGGTGCAAGAGCAAGAATTTCAGGTATTGTCGCATCTGTAATGTTGTTGATGTTTGTGATGTTCGGGAGTAGCTTAATTGAACAAGTGCCAATGGCAGCATTAACAGGCTTGATGATTATGGTCTCAATCGGTACATTTGAGTGGGCGAGTTTAAAAGTATTTACCAAATTCCCTAAATCAGACATTTTAGTAATGGTGCTAGTAACCTTAGTAACTATCGTGTTACACAACCTTGCCCTTGCTGTTGTGGTTGGTGTCATTATTGCTGCCCTTGTCTTTGCTTGGGATAATGCAAAACACATCCGTGTCACTAAATATGTCGATGACAAAGCCGTTCGTTATTATGAAGTTAACGGCCCATTATTCTTTGCTTCAACGACGGCGTTTATTGAAAAATTCAATGTATCAGGCGATCCAAAAGAAATCGTCATTGATTTTAAAAATAGCCGAGTAGCCGATATGTCGGCGATTGAAGCCTTGAATAAATTAACAGAGCGTTATAGAAAACTAGGCAAAAAAGTCCATTTACGCCATTTAAGTGCGGACTGTAAAGCGTTAATCAAAAATGCGGAAAGCGTGATTGATGTAAACGTGATGGAAGATCCAACTTATAAAGTAATGTTAGACGACTAAAATTCAATAACATAACACGGCATCAAAATGGTGCCGTTTTTTATTGCCATTATCTAAATGTAAATATCCTTAGGTTGCGTAGATCCCCAAATTATACTCTTCTTGTAAAATTGTGAGCTTAGCCGTTCAAAAAACATATTTTGATATCAACATCACTCTTCACTGTCCCTCTATTACAATATTCAAATCTGAAAAAAGAGATTATTTCTCTGTGCTTTTCTGTTAAAATTTGCAAAATTCACGAAAAAATAACCGCTTATGAACTGCATAATTGACATTCACGAAAATAATCTTAGAGATGTATTGGATATGACGGCAACAATGCCTGTTGTATTTCATTTCTTTTCCGCTCAACAACCAACGTCTATTGAACTAAAAAATACCTTTGAAAAATTAACCGAAGAATATCCAGAACAGTTTTTACTGGCTTTGGTAGATTGTGACGCACAACCTTTCGTTGCTTCACAATTTCGTTTACAAGTTATTCCAACGACTTATTTCTTCTTAGAAGGTCAGCCTGTTGATGCAATTTTAGAGCCAATAACAGAACAAGAATTACGTCTTCGCTTAGCCAATATTTTACCAAAAGAAGATGAATTAAAATTTAATGAAGCCTTAACTTTCTTACAAAATAATGAATTTGATAAAGCACTGCCATTGTTAAAAAGTGCGTGGGAGCTGAACGAAAAGAAAAACAGTGATTTCGGTTTACTTTACGCCGAAACCTACATTGCCATTAAGCAAACAGAACCTGCAAAAGCAATCTTAAACCAAATTCCATTACAAGATCGTGATAGTCGCTGGCAGGGTTTACAGGATCAAATCGCCTTACTCGAACAAGCAAGCGATTCTCCTGAAATCCAACAATTACAGCAAGATTACACAAAAAATAAAACGCCTGAAATTGCAATAAAATTAGCGAATCAACTACACCAAGTTGGACGAAATGAAGAAGCATTAACCCTCTTATTTGAATGGCTAAAACAAGATTTAAGCATCACAAACGGCGAAATTAAGAAACAATTTTTAACGATACTTTCAGCAATGGGAACAAACGATCCCTTAGTACCAAAATTTAGACGACAGCTATATTCGTTATTGTATTAACAATTCTTATCTTTAAAACGAGTAAAAAAATGGAAAAAGAACGTAATTTTCAACACATCGCCATTGTTGGACAACCTCGTCGCAATGCTGCATTAGAAACACATCTTGCGGTTTATAACTGGCTTAAAGATCGTGGCTATCAGGTTTCTATTGAAAAAAATGTGGCAAAACAACTCAATTTATCCGCCATTGGTTTAAGCCTTGATGACATTGGACAACAAGCTCATTTAGTCATCGTAATCGGTGGCGATGGAAATATGCTCGGCGTAGCACGCGAATTAGCAAAATATAGAGTACCTTTAGTCGGTATAAATCGTGGCAATTTTGGTTTCTTAACTGACATCGCACCTCAAACAGCGTTTGAGCAACTTTACAGTTGCTTAGAACGTGAAGAATTTGTGATTGAAGAACGCTTTTTATTAGAAGCACATATTGAACGCAATGGTAAAATCATTAAAAGCAATAATGCCTTAAATGAAGTGGTCATCAACCCTGCTCAGATAGTAAAAACAATGGAGTTTGAAGTTTGTATTGATGGGAAATTTGCCTTTTCTCAACGTTCAGACGGAATGATTATCTCAACACCAACAGGCTCAACCGCCTATTCTCTTTCTGTTGGGGGGCCAATTCTCACCCCAAATATGGACGCAATGGCACTCGTACCGATGTATCCTCATACATTATCTGCCCGCCCTCTCGTTATTGATGGTGACAGCGAGGTCTCATTACGCTTTACAGAAAACAACCTTGAAGAATTACAAGTGAGCTGTGATAGTCAAGTTTATCTACCATTCTCACGAGATGATCGCATTATTGTGCGTAAGAGTAATGATCGCCTACACTTACTGCATCTTGATGATTACAACTATTTCTCGGTATTAGGCTCAAAATTAGGTTGGTTGAATAAATTATTTTAAATAAAAATAATCAAATAAAGCGGTCAAAAAAATTTATCTTTTTGCAAAAATTGATAAAAATATGACCGCTTAAATACGCTTTTTAATCACTAAAATTACCCAAAAAACTCGCCGTTTTCACAATAATTATCCCCAGTCAAAGGGAAGAAAATCACAGTGCAATCTTTGTCATTGTTAATACGTTTAATCAATTTAATCAGAAAATCAGCGGTCTGCTTTTTCACTTCTTCGCCTCGATCAAACCAATAAAGCTCAATAAAGGTAAAGCCTTCAACGATTTTTCCATCAAAAATATACTCGGTTGAATTACATTCTAAGGTAAACCATTCACGATCACATTTGATAATGTCCGTTAAACCATCGATGATTTCTTTGCTGTTTTCAACAATTAAACTTTTCTCAATTCCACGAATTTTTAAATGTGGCATCGTTTACTCCTGTTTTAATTTATAAATTATCAATTTTACTAAGTAAAAAAATCACTTAGTTTTTACTGATTTTAAAAGTTCGGCTATTTCTAACTGTTTATTAAATAAAGCATATTCCAGTGCAATATGACCATTATTATCCTGAGAATTAACATCTGCACCAGCATCCAATAGTAATTCTACCATATTTTTTGACCTAAAAATGAGGCTTCCATTAACGCAGTAAGACCTGATTCAGTCTTAGATTCCACATCTATTCCTGCTAATAAGAATGTATTAACTATATCTAATACATTTTCTCTATTTCTCTGAATAGCCAAGATCAACATAGAATTACCAAATTCATCTTGTTTATTAATATCAGCTCCTGCTTCAATGAGTAATTTTACTACTTCTACTCTATCAGCCTGAACTGCAATCATTAAAGGCGTGAAACCAAACTCATCAGTAACATTAACATCAATATTATCAGCCAATAGTTCTTTCATTTTTTCTACATCATTACGATATATAACGATACTTAAAACCTCATCAATACTTTTATCTTTTATTTCATCTTCTATTGATATTGGGGTAATAACGTTTTTAGTTGTATCTGCATTTGAAAACATACTAAAAAATAAGAAACCAAAGCATAATACATAATGAAAAAACTTGTTCATTGTAAAGCTCCTTAATAAGTTACACGTAAACCTAGTCCAACTTCTCCACCAACTCCACCGCATAACCAATATAATTCGCTGGTGTCATTTGTTTCAAGCGTTCAATTTCAGCCTGTGGAAGCGGTAGCGTTTCAACGAAATTTTGCATAATTTCTTTGGTTACTCGCTTGCCTCGTGTGAGTTCTTTTAATTTTTCATAAGGTTTTTCAATACCATAGCGACGCATTACGGTTTGGATAGGTTCAGCTAACACTTCCCAGTTTTGATCAAGATCTTCTTGTAAACGTTCTTCGTTCACTTCTAATTTGCTAATCCCTTTCAAGATTGAGCTGTATGCGATCAACGAATATCCCACGCCTACGCCTAAATTACGCAATACGGTCGAATCTGTTAAATCACGTTGCCAACGAGAAATCGGTAATTTTTGAGCAAGGTGGCTCATTAACGCATTGGCTAAACCTAAATTTCCTTCGGAATTTTCAAAATCAATTGGGTTCACTTTGTGTGGCATTGTGCTTGATCCAATTTCGCCCGCAACAGTGCGTTGTTTGAAATAATTTAACGCGATATAGCCCCATAAATCACGGTCAAAATCAATTAAGATCGTATTGAAACGTGCGATACAATCAAAATATTCGGCAATATAATCGTGTGGTTCAATTTGGGTTGAATACGGATTCCATTCAATACCTAATGATGTCACAAATTCTTGGCTAAATTTATGCCAGTCAATCTCAGGATAAGCCGATAAATGAGCATTATAATTCCCTACCGCACCGTTGATTTTTCCGAGTATCTCAATTTGTTGCAACTGTTTAAATTGACGTTTTAAACGATACGCCACGTTCGCCATTTCCTTACCCATTGTTGATGGCGTCGCTGGCTGTCCGTGTGTGCGACATAGCATTGGAATATGCTGATAATGATTTGCTAGCTCAACAATCGCATTAGTTACCGCTTTCCACTGTGGCAATAATACCTCTTCACGTGCTGTTTTCAACATCAAGGCGTGAGAAAGGTTATTGATGTCTTCCGATGTACAAGCAAAGTGCCAAAACTCACTGATTTTCGCTAATTCAGGTAAAGCCTCGCTTTTCTCTTTTAAGAAATATTCTACGGCTTTAACATCGTGATTGGTGACTCGCTCAATCTCTTTAATTCGCTGAGCATCTTGCACAGAAAAATTTTCAATGATTTGATTTAAGTAGTGATCTGCTTGCTCTGATAATGGTGCAACCTCTTGAATTTCTTGGGTTTGTGCTAATTTTTGCAACCATTTTATTTCCACCATTACACGGAATTTAATCAATCCAAATTCACTAAAAATTGGGCGTAAATCTGCGACTTTGTCTTGGTAGCGTCCATCAATAGGCGACACAGCGGTAAGGGTATTCAGTTCCATAAAATATTCTCCGATAAAATTATAAGGTTTGATAAAAAGATTGCATTTGGTTTAAGATTTTTTTACGAGCAAACAAAAATTGCCAACGTTTTCCGCCAACTTGTTGCCATAATACGCCCGCTCGCACACCTGCAAGCAAGGTGGCTCGAATGCGATTTTGTACATCAGTGCGAGCAAGATGTTGTTGTGAGCCTGTGACTTGAATTTTATTTCCCAATGGGCTAATCACTTCACGATAAATACTCGCGAGATTGGCAATAATCTGTTCATTTAAAACATCATTTTCACAAAGGGATAATTGACGCTCAATTTGCTGTAAACGTTGTGCCAACAGGGGTTTAGCTTCTGGGTTTTCTAATAATTTTCGGCTTAATGCCAGCATTCCGATCCAATAACGACTAATTTCAGTATCCAGATTACCTTTCCCACCACCAAATTGTGCGAAACCCGTTTCAATCCCCAATTTTAAGTGCGATAAATCATCATCAAATACACCTAAAGTCGAATCAGGTTGCATAACGAATAAACTTTTTAAGGAATGTCGAAGGATTTCACTTTCATCAAAAGTCATATCATGATGTGCAAATTTCTGCACTAAACTGCCCGCTTGGCAAGCACCTGCCACAGCAACGGAAATATCAAAATAATTTGCCATTTTTTATCTTAAATTTAATGTAAATATAGAGGCAGAATATAGCATTTTTTACTTTTTTTTAGAATAACTGATTTGATTTATTATAAAAATGTTGATTTTTAGAACAATCAATTATTTTTTTGTGTTTTCTGCTTGCGAAAAAGAGAATGTGTTCTATAATTAAAGAGTTTTCACACCGCCTGGGTGGCGAAATTGGTAGACGCAGCGGATTCAAAATCCGCCGATGAATAATCGTGTCGGTTCGAGTCCGACCCTAGGCACCAAGACATCATTTCACAACGTTCGCCAACGTTTCAAAAAGTATCATAAAGCCAGTAATAGCAAGGCTTTATCGTTTCAGAGAGTTTCACAGCGTTTCATTGAATTTCATAACAAGCAATTTTTAATGATCCCTCGACTGATCCCTCTTTTGATAAATCATTAAAAGTAATTTTATTTAAAAAATTGATGAAAAAGGCTTTTAATATGGCGAAACAAGTCGCACCTTTAACAGATACAAAAATCAAATCATTTAAACCAGAAGAAAAAGAATATAGAAAATCTGATGGCTACGGATTATTTTTATTAGTAAAACCGAATGGGACTAAATTATGGCGATATATGTATTCATTCAACGGCGAACGTTTAAAAATTAGTTTGGGAAGCTATCCAGCAACTACACTCAAACAAGCAAGAGAAAAGCGGTTAGAATTTGAAGGACTTTTACAGCGTGGAATCAATCCTAAAAATTATAAAAAACAAGCTCTAAAAGTTCCAACAGTTCAAGAATTTACTGATGAATGGCTTACTTTCTGGAAACCAACAGTTAAAGAAAGCACCTTAAAAAAGGAAGTGTGGCGACTTCATAAGCATTTATTCCCAATGTTTGGGCATTATCGCATTGATCAATTAGAGCTTTATATCGTTGTTCAAGAATTAGAAACGTTATATAAATCAAGCCCTGAAACAGCATTTAAAGTAATGCGGAAATTAGTACAAATTTTTGATTATGCTCAAATTAAAGGGCTAATCAAATTTAATAATTTAACACCGCTTACAAAAGCCTTTATTAAGGTTAAAGCTAAAAATCAGCCGACTATAAAGCCTGATGAATTACCGCATTTCTTGCACTGTTTAGAAAATTCTAATAGTAGAGCGGAAACAAAGCTTTTGATCATGTGGCAACTTTTAACAATGGTACGCCCAAGAGAAGCCGTTACAGCTGAATGGCAAGAAATAGATTTTAAAAATTCTGTTTGGCTTATTCCAGCTGAAAAAATGAAAGGTAGAAAAGACAGGGCAAGATCGCATAGCGTTCCATTAAGCAAACAGGCATTAAATATTCTTGAAGAAATGCACAGACACAACGGGCGAAGACAATATATTTTTGCAAGCGTTAGAAGCCCTTTAAATCCGATGAATAGCGCAACAGCAAACAAGGCTATAAAAGATATCAATAACGGCTACTTCAAGGGCATTCTAACCGCCCACGGCTTGCGAAGTATTGCAAGTACTTATTTGCATAATCAGACCGATTTTGAACCGCATTTAATTGAGGCTTGTTTATCGCACGTTACAGGGAATGAAGTTCAGCGTGCATACAATAGGGGCGATTATTTGGAGCAACGTCGCCCGATTATGGATAAGTGGGGCGAATATGTAGAGGCTTGTAGAAAAGCTTAGATATTGAATGATGGGGCGGGTTATTCCGCCTTTTTGTTTTCATTAAGTTTCATTGACTTTTTTAATATTTAGTTTTAAATTGAAAATCTATTAAACGTAGGGTAGCAATATGGAAATTATTATTTTTATCATCAGTCTTCCTTTTATTGCATTTTTTGTCTTAATTGCACTTATTATTACTTATTTTCCAATAATTTTGATGATTATTGGAGGTGTATTTCTCTTCGTTATATTTTTCAGATATATTGCTATTCTTGCACTGGCTGTTGGAACTCTTATAGCTGTATTAGGTATTGGATTCTTATGTTATGAACTACCACAATTTATGTTTGTTCCTATAATTGTCTATTTATTTATGCGTTGTTGGGTTTGGCTATTGCCAAGTAACGAAAAAATACAGCCATTTACAAAACAAGAATCAAGTTGGACGGATATCCCAATACTTAATTTAATTAACTTTGTAAATATTGTTTTGCTTACCTCATTATTCTATAAAGGTTTAGATATAAACGGAGGCGCTGCTCTTTTTATTGCTCTAATATCGTCACTTTTCATCTATACCTATATTGCAGAGAAAAAGCCGGCAATGGAGCAAGTTTTCATTTAATTTAACTCATCTCAAAATCTTTTCTTAGCTATTTACAAAAAAATTTATTCAAAAAAACGAATATTTATTCAATGATAATTTTTGCTTATTTTTTGCCCATTTTGAAAAATGGAAGTTTAGACGTCTAAACTGAGAGATCATACCCTTTCCCTCGCGTCGCCTGCACACTAAAAGTGTGTTTTATTACGCAAAAATAAAAAGACGTTCACGCCTTGCTTCATCTAGCTTGGCTTACGATTTTTATCACGCAAAAAATTACGCATAATTATGCAAAATTTGCGTTATTTTTTAGGAGCTTTTTTTCCATTATGTTGAAAATTCAACCGTTTATAAAAAAGCCTATTTTTTCATATTCCTGAAACGCCCTGATGTGTCCCAGTTTGAATTTTTTCCCTTTTTTATATCGAGAAAATTTAGCTTATTTATGTTTTTTGATGGTTTATACGTGTTATCCCCCTTTTAACAACCTGAACAGAGTGATAAAAAAATCAATTCTCTTTATATTTAAACCGTCCGAGCAAGCTAGCAAGGATAAATAATCGTATTTAGGGACAACAAAAAAGGAACACCAATGACCACAGAAAAGAAAGAACGGTTTATTGCTATTGATGAAGTTCAAGACCGCACAGGGTTATCAAGATCGGTTATCTATGACCGAATGAAAAATAATAATTTCCCTCGTTCTGTTCGTTTAGGCAATAAAACCGCAAGATGGCTAGAAAGCGAGATTGACAGCTGGATAGACCAACAAGCAACAAATAACCGTATTAAATTTTAAAGGAAAACACAATGAAAATTGAATTTAAGAACCCAGAAACACAGGCAGAATTTGAACGCTTGAAAGCAAGCCTAGATACAGCCAATAACGCATTAAAAAGCGTTAAAGATGAAATTAGCAGGCTTGATAGTGAATACAACAAAAATAAATCCGTTATCAGTGCATTAAAAGCAACGATTGAAGAACAAGCAGAAAATGCAAAAGAAAAACAGGTAAATTCATTAAATATTGATATTAAAGACTTCATTAAACTACGCCGAGAAAATAACGAAGCTAAGGACAAGCTAGAATATTTTACGGCTCTTAATGAAGACATAGAAGAAAAATCAATGTATCTAAAACATATTGAAGCATTTGACAAATATCGCGAAGCAGAATATCGCAGGGACATATTGTTAGAATTTACTTGTGATAAATTACTCGATGAATTTTCCCAAGAATACGCCGAAAAACTACACTTATTTTTCTATTTGAATGACTTGCTCACCAAATGCAACGAATACGAAGAAGAAAGCGACAGAGTAAGAAAGGCAAACAATAAATTCATCGCTAAATTACTCCCACATTCACACAAAACAGCACTACCCAAAGAATTACATATAGAAAGCAAGCCCACAGTTCAAGGAGAGCGACTATCAAAAATGGGATTTGAAAAATATCGTAAAAATAAAGGGCTTACAGGCTTTAAAAAAGTATTTTCAGAATTTGAAGTAAAACAAGAAGGAAACAGCAATGAATAATTTCACTATTAAAAAATTAGCAGACAACAAAGACAAAAATATTTTTACACTCTCTAAGGTTATGTCCGAAGAACAGCAGCGATTTTTACAACATAAAGTAGATTTTACAGGTTGGGAAAATTTAAGCGAAGAAAAAGAGCGTGATCTACTTGCTAATTTGCAAACTCACCCGCTTTTCAGATTCATTAACTTAGCTATTTGTGTCAATGTTGCCTTAGATATTCAAAATTCTGGCAAAGCTATCGCTGGAACAACAGACACAAGAACAACTGCGAGAGAACCTAAAATTGTACTTGAAAAAGAATCAAAAGAAGTAAACGTGCAACAAATCAACATTGATTCTAATATTACTTACAATGATCTTGATGCGTTTATTTCAACTTCTCAAAAAGAAAAGAAACTAGAAACCGTTGCAACGGATGACATTATTTCTAATTTGATAATGCTAGGCTTTAATGGAACACACAGAAGCAAAAACAGCGACCCACAACGCTACCCACTAGGGCAAGATGTGATTAAAGGCTGGTTACAGAAAATCAGAGATAAAGCACCGCAAGCCGTTTTAAATAATGAAACAGTAGGCAAGGCACAAAGTAATAACAACTTAAATGATTTATTCAAAAAAGCAAAAGAGCAATTACCCCCAATTATTGCAAAAAGCGGTAAATTGATCGCAATTTGTGGTTCTGATATTTTGCCAGATGTTGATATTCAATTTACTTATAACGAGCTATCTTTTGAAAAGGAACAGGCAACATTATCACAAAAAACGATTGCAGGCATAAAATGTCTTACAATGCCATTTTTTCCAGAAGATAGCGTTTTAATCACAACCCTAGATAATTTAAGGCTTGTTATTCAGAATAAATCCACTAGATTTGCTTTATTAAATAATCCTTCAGAATCACGCATTGAACACTGGTTTAGTACAAACGTGGATTATGTTATCGACAGCTACAAATCAGCCGTTTTAATTGAAAATATTCAAATGATAGATGATTAAAAGCTAGGCATTGCACGGAAGCACAAGGCGGAGAAATCCGCTTTTTTGTATCTAAATTTGCTAGAATACGCATAAAAAAACAATGATTAAATTTTTACTAGAAACAACTAAAAACAGCTAGAAACTAACAAGGCGGAACAGATGAAAACAACAAACTCACAATTCAAACTACCCCCTAAAAAATGGTATTCCTTAGATCAGGCTTGTGAACAAATATATAAATACACTGATGAAAATGTAACAAAAGATGATTTAATACATTATGCAAAAATTGGATTATTAAAAATAAGTATTAAAACTCATATAACAAAGTATCACAAAAAAATAGGTTCCGTACGTCTTGATGAAAACTTATTATTTTTGTCTATAAATGGTAAAAAATATGATTTTGATCTAGATTTTGGACAGTTTAATAAAGATATCGCGACATATAAAAATAATGTCTATCTACTGATAAATTCACTAGATGAAGCCTTTGTTATTAGTGGTTTTTTACATATCAATTTTGAATATTCAAAACCTATTGAAGTTGATGGTATAGATACTTTTGATTTTGGGCTTAACCATTTATTAAAAGCGACTAAAAAAGATGTCTATTTAGATGATAAATTTGGCATTATTTCATTTTATCCTCCGAATGATAAAAATATTAAATTCTATTTGTGGGGATTTGAAAAGGCTCTTGATCCTTGGCTTTTAGATGAATATGGTAATGAGCTAGATAAAGAATATGACGAAGATTTAATCTATTTTGATAATGGTAGCCAACCTTTAAGAAAAAAATATATTCATTTTAAATATGATGATCTATATATGTTATATGATGATTTAATCGCATTCTTAGAAAATAATAAAAAGCAAAAAGAAAATAAGGTTGGACGTAAAGAACGAGAAGATAAAGAACAGATTATTAAAATGGCTAAAAATATTTTTAAAGAAAATCCAACCGCATCGAAAAATAAAATAATTGATTTCTTAGTAGACAATTATAATATCCCTGAATCTACCTTAAAAAAATATTTTGAAAAAGAAAATATAGGAGCACCAAGCAAACAACAAAATAGATCTCTTGTTATTAAAAAGAAAAATTATAATTATTAACTTATCAATAAAAAGGCTATTAATCACTAAAATGAATTAATAGCCCTTTTCTTTTTTTAGAATGTATAACCCCATGATTTAATTAGTAAATTAAAGAACATAAATAATAAATAACTAGCTATTTATTATTTATGTCTTATTTGCCTCCTTCAAACCCACTACGATCCCCCACGCTATCCAATAGCAATGAAATCAACACAAGAACGCATTAGAAACTCAAAAAACACGTTGGCGAACGTTAGAAATGAATTTTTAAGCGTAATTTTTCACACAAGGGGAAACTATGACACAACCAGAACACAATAAACTACAACTCTTTACAGCAGAAGAACTCGCAAAACCGCCTTTTAGTATCGCGTCTAGATCGACGATTTGGCGATGGGTAAAAGTGGGGGCATTTCCGAAACCGATCAAGTGTGGGCGTTTTAGAAAGTGGCTTTTATACGATATTGAACAATGGCTACTAGAACAACGCAAGCAAGCATTACAGGGGGAATAAATGGCAGTGAATATCTATTGCCCGTTATGTGGGCATAAAACCCATACAAGAACCAGCGACAGACCAACAAAAACGACCGTAACCGCTCAACTTTATTGCACAGGTTGTGGCGATTTCAAGGGGGATTTTGTGGGCGAGATTACTCGAATTAAAACCGCAAAATGGAATGATGATGCAGAAATAAAAAACGGTATTAATCAAGATGATTTGCCTAAATATCGCGATCTGTAAATTTTCCCCAAAATTTCACCGCTTGCGACAGGCAAAAAAAAGACGTTGTGGCGACAACGTCTAACAAGGCTTTAAAATTTTACTAAAAAGGTTAACCAGATGAAACTAATTAAACACAGTGGGGCTATTTTAATAAAAACCCCCTATAAAACACAAACAAACGAACAAAAAACACACTCAACATACAAAAAAACCATTGAAAACCATCAAAAACAGGGTTATATTGTCCAAGTTGTAGCAAAATCTACAGCCGAGCCTGGAAACTCGAATAATATAATCTTGGTGAACAGTAGTACGCCTTTTCAAGCGTGCTTTTTTGTTTGTACGTACCCCAATATAGATCTATCTTGTGATAGACTATTCTCAATGGTGGCACGTAATGAGAAAGGTTTCGCCCTTTGCTACTTTCCAAGATTTGTAGTTTTCCAGCTCGTTACGTGTTACCGCCCAAGCCTGGAAACTTATGCGGTAACTTCTAAAAATTTAATCTTGGAGTTATCAGCAATGATCTATTTATTATTGTGTGTCAATCGCACAAAACCTACTTTCAATACTGAAATCGTACGCATTCAAGCCCCAAACGCAGATGAAGCACGCTTTAAACTTACAGCAGACTATCAACTCTTAACCGTATGCGGACGTTTAAACCCTAACCGCTTTTCAAGATTTGCAAAAAATCACAAAAATTCAACCGCTTGCCCCCTTTCAAATAATGTTCAAGGGGGGCTTTATGCTTAATTCAAATATGACACTAAATGAAATCCTAAACACGCTCCAAACGTTTGAAGATTTAGGCAATGAAACAAGCTGTGATATTGAAGTGCTTGAAGTATTTCCAACACTGCTTGAAGCGTTAAGTGAAAATATTTGCTCAGAAAATCATGAGCAAGACTATCACAGATTAAAATTTAGTATTCAGCAATTAGCCATTTTAGAGCAGGTTTATATCAAACATTTAACAAAACGCTTTTCAAGTTTTAATACTCAAATAGGCTCGGTTTCAAGAAGTACGGATAGATTTATGGGAGTAGTGAATAATGGAAAATAAGATAATCACAGGCATTCAAAATCCTGAACCTAATATTGAATTTATACGTAAGCAGGACGTTATAAAACTATTTCAAGTAAGCCCAGCAGTGTTTGACCGTTGGCAACGTAAAGACAGCGGATATTATCGCCCTGATTTTCCTAAAAAAATAAAACAAGGTAGCAATTATGTTGTTTATGTTCGCAGTGAAATTAAGGCTTATATGCAAAAGCTAATCGATGAAAGAGATAATCAGACAGAACAAGGGGGAAATGATGACTAAACCAACTTATACGGAACTCGTTCAAACGCTTTTAAAACGAATTGAAAAGCTAGAAAGCAAGCAAAAACTACTTGAACGCGCATTATTAAAAATCAGCCCTGAAACAGCAGATAAAATCCTAAGTTATAAAGAGATAGCTCAGTATATAGGCGTTTCTTATGACCACGTAATGCGAACACTATCAAAAAAAGCAGGCTTTCCAAAACCAATAAAACCAAGCAGCCGCCCACGTTTTTATGCAAGTGAAGTTATTCAGTTTCTAAAAGACCAGGGGGCAAATAATGAAAAATGAGAATGTTTTAATTACTGCCCAGCAAGTAATGGCGATCACAGGCTTAAACCATATCGGAATGCTTAAACTTGAATTAAAAGGCGAGCTACCGCCTGAAACAACAAACCCAAAACAATGGCGTTTAAGTGATGTAATGGCTTGGAAACATAGCAAGTAAAAGAAACAATAAACCATACCAAAGGGGGAGAAATCCCCCTAATAAAACAACTAAAAAAGGTCGAATTATGATGAACGGAATAAATAATAAGCTACTAAATGCACGAAATTCAAGCAAGCAGAAAAAAGATAAACCTTATCAAATAACCGTGCTTGCTGGAAGTGAAGCAGAACCCTATAACAAAAATTCAGTTGAATACGAACTTATTTTAAGTGCAATTAAACCTGAAAACAGAGCGGAATTTCCCCCCGTTTTTATAGGGAAAAAAGAACTTGAATATTTGCCAAATGTAAAAATCACAGATGGCGAGAATGATCGTATTTGTGTTTATCAAATGGGCGAATTATCAGAAGACCAAATCACAGCGATTTGTGTCGCCGTGGCGAAATATACCCAAGCAGAAACGCTTTTATTTTATGATAAAGGCTTAACAGAAGAAGATTGTAGCGACTATATAAAACGCATTAGAAACGGCGAAGCAACCCCAGAAGTTTTAAAACTGGTGGAGAGTAATGCAAAATCTCTTATACCACAAAGAAAACGTTACATAATGGGAAATGATGGGCTCTATTTAGCAGAAACAAAAACCGATAAAAACGGCAATGAATACGAAGCTACACCGATTTTTTTATGCAATGAAGCCTATACAAAAGGCATAGGTATTGATGAAGATAATAAACATTATACTATTCTTGAATGGGTATCAGTAGGTAATAATAAACAATATGTAGAGCCTATTTCTAATAAAGATTTTGGTAAAGGTGAATGTTGGGACGACCTAAGAGAGCTAGGTTTAGTTATTCCTTATGATGGAAAAGCTAATAAAGAATTAGCCACTTACTGGCAAATTGAAGCGATTAAAAATGCCCGCTGGAATGTGACCAACAAAACAGGCTGGCAACACGGCGTATTCTTTTTGCCAAATGGCGACAGCTTAGCGGACACGGGCAAAAATGTATTATTAAAAAACAAATCAGCCAGTGCAAAGGGCTACGGCGTAAGCGGTTCGATTGAAAGCTGGCGAGACAATATCGCAAAATATGCACAAGGTAACCCTATCTTTATTTTAGCTCTTGCTTGTGGCTTTACTGCTCCAATGTTGCACCTTTTAAAAGCGGATAGTTTTGGGGTGCATATTTACGGAAAATCAACAGACGGAAAAAACCACTGCGGGCAACATTGCCAGCAGTATATGGGGCTATTGTGAAGAAATGCGATTAACGTGGAATAGCACAAAGCTAGGTATAACTAACGAAGCCTTAGCCCACAATGATAACCTTTTACCAATGGACGAAATTACCACCGCCGACCCAATGCAATTAAACTCTATTGCTTATGATCTATTTAGTGGCGTTAGTAAGCTACAAGGACACGAGAAAGGCGGAAATAGAACCGTTAAACGTTGGAACGTTTTAGCATTTAGCACGGGCGAAAAAGACCTAGACACAATGTTAAAAACCGCAAATACAGCTAACAACAAAACAGGGGCAAAGGCTGGCGAATTAGTGCGATTATTGAATATTCCAATGCAACAGGCGGAAAAGTGGCACGAATTCAACACGGCAAAAGATTTTGCAGATAATATCAATGAACAATGTAAAAATCATTATGGCTTAGTTGGTAGAGCCTGGATCGAATATTTGGCAAAAAATACCGAGCTTTTACAATCAAAATCAGAACAGTATGCAAAAGAATGGCAAGCCTATTTATTAAAACAAGGCGATATAACCCCACAGGCTTACCGAGTAGCGAGAAGATTTTCACTATTAGAAACTTCATTACAACTTACAACACAATTCACAGGCTTTAAGCAACAGGATATAAAGCAGGCTCTAATTTTTTGTTTTGATTTATGGCTGGATAATTTTGGGCGAGGCGATAAAGAAGACGAACAAATCATCGAAACACTAAAAAATTATATATCGACTAACTACCCTAAATTTATTAAACAAGGGGAAGGCTTGCATAATGTTGAATTTTTAGGGGCGATTTTAGAAATAAAAGATGATAAAGATAAAGTTATTAGAGAAGATTTTTATATAAACACGGAAATTTTTGATAATGTTATAATGAAAGGCTTTAACCGCCTAGAAGCATTAAAGACCCTAGAAAAAAAGAATTTATTAAAGCGAAAAGAGAAAGATCGCTACCATTCAAGAATTCCAGCAAACATCACACCACACAGAGGGGCGAGAGGTTATTTAATTCAAGGCATATTTGAAGACTAATCAGAGAATTTTTTTAAAGCAATTGAGATCCGTCTTAATTGCTTTTTTTATATTGAATAGAAAATATTATGTTAAATAGAAAAAATTTCAAAGTTCAAAAAACAACCACTAAAAAACCAAAAACGCAGAACCGTTTTTTATTAACGGAAAAGTGGGATTTTTGGGCACAAATAGAATAATTATATAAATAGTTATTATAAAACAATATATTATATTAAATACTATATAAATAAATGTGCCCATTTTGTTTAATTTTGTGCCCAAAAATCCCATTTTATGCTTTTACCCTTTTTTATGATCCCGAAAACTTTTGGGCACAATCCCATTTTTAAAAGGGTAAAATGGGCACAAAATTAAAAAACAACATATTGAAATAAAAAAGAAAAAAGCACCTTGTGCCCAAAATCCCATTTTTCCGCTACTTTTGAACGAATAGAAAAATAAAATACAAAAATGAATAAAATACTCACTTCGCACTTTGTTTAAAAAACAAACCAAAAAGACAGCGTATAATAAAAAAGCAATTTTTGCACAGATAACCCAGAATTGACCCACCTCAACAAACAATCAGATAAAAATTGTTAAACCCTAAAAACCGATCAATAATCAATCAAAAAACTAAAACAAGATTTTTAATGATCCCTTGACTGATCCCTTTTTGATATGTTGAAAACGGTAAAAGCTAGTGTTTACAAGGCTTAGCGGAATTAGTTCAGTTATGACCCTAACCATTTCTTATTTAATTATTTCTCCCGCAAAAATTTCATCATATTTACTAAATAAACCTTATTGTTAATGATACAATAGTATCAATATTCTGTTTTATAATTTCAAGGAATCTTCAATGTACTGGTTTAAAAATATAATGATTTATCGTCTAACAACTCCCCTTGATTTAACGAGTGCAATGTTAGAAGAAAAATTACAAGCAAACAAATACCGCCCTTGCACGCAAAGTGATATGAGTAGATTTGGCTGGGGAGCGCCGCTAATTACAAGTGAACAATTACACTTTAATGTCAATAAACAATTTTTACTCGTGTCTCATAGAGAAGAAAAACTCTTGCCAGCCCCTGTCATTAAAAGTGAGATGGACGAGCGCATTGCGGTTTTAGAAGAGAAAGAAAACCGTAGATTGAAGAAAACTGAGAAGCAGGCGATTAAGGATGATGTGGTGGCGATGTTACTACCTCGTGCGTTCAGTAAACATCAACATACCGCAATTTGGTTAGATTTAGAAAATCAGTTGGTTTATGTGGATAGTGCGTCAAGCAAGCGTGCCGAAGACAGTTTAGCCTTGTTGCGTAAAAGTTTAGGTTCTCTGCCTGTTGTGCCCCTTTCTTTTGTTTTAGAGCCGAGCGAAGTGATGACAAATTGGGTCGCAAAAGGGCATACGCCAAATTGGCTGACATTATTAGAAGAGGCAGAATTAAAATCCTTTGATACCGAGAGCACTATTCGTTGTAAGCGTCAAGATTTAGAAAGTGAAGAAATTGAATCGCACCTCGCCGCAGGAAAATATGTCACAAAATTAGCCTTAGAGTGGGAAGATCATTTCTCTTTTATTTTTAACGATGATGTAACTTTTTCTCGTGTCAAATATGCCGATGAAATTAAAGAAAAAAATGATGATATTTTGAAAGAAGATATTGCACAGCGTTTTGATGCGGATTTTGTCTTGATGACCGAAGAGTTAAAACAATTTACGCAATATTTAATTGAAGAATTTGGTGGCATTAAAGAGCGTTTATAATGGTGTATAAAAATAATCAATCTGTTTTAGTGGTCATTTACGCCAAAGATACCCAGCGTGTATTGATGTTGCAACGTAAAGATGATCCTGATTTTTGGCAATCCGTCACCGGTACAATTGAAGATAATGAAACGCCTTTTCAAACGGCATTAAGGGAAGTAAAAGAAGAAACAGGAATTGATATTGTTGCTCAAAATTTATCCCTTTATGACACAAAAAAGCGTTTTAAATTTGAGATTTTTCCGCAATTCCGTTATAAATACGCACCTAATGTGACGCATTTTACAGAACACTGGTTTTTATTAGGACTTGAACAAGAAATTGAGCCTATATTAACCGAACATTTGGCTTTTCAGTGGCTAAATATCAATGATGCAATGCAATTAACAAAATCACCGAATAATGCACAGGTGATTGAGCAATATCTTTAATTTTATGAAATATAAATAGGAGTAAAAATGGGAAAACTTATCCCTAAGATTGTTACAGTCGCTTCACTTATACTAATGATGGGGGTTGCAAATGCTAAAACATTTTGGATTGATGTTCGTACTCCCGCTGAATACCAAGAAGGACACGTGGTAAATGCAGAAAATATTCCATTAAATATAAATTTTGCAAATGATGTATTACAAAAAGGATACCAAGTGAGCGATACGCTTTTATTATATTGCCGCTCAGGGAATCGTTCAGGACAAGCAAAGAAATTATTAGAAGAAGCTGGATTTAAAAATGCACAAAATGTAGGTGGATTTTCCGCCTTAGTTGCAACAGGTTCAATCAAAACAACAACAAAATAAGAAGGAAAAATTTATGGCAGGTCATAGTAAGTGGGCTAACATCAAACACCGCAAAGCGGCACAAGACGCACAGCGTGGTAAAATTTTTACAAAGTTGATTCGTGAATTAGTTACAGCGGCAAAAATTGGGGGCGGTGATCCTGCTGCGAATCCTCGTTTACGTACTGCAATTGATAAAGCATTAGCGAGTAATATGACGCGTGACACCATTAACCGTGCCGTTGAGCGTGGTGTCGGTGGTGGCGATGATACCAATATGGAAACCAAAATCTATGAAGGTTACGGTGCTGGCGGTGTTGCGGTAATGGTTGAATGTTTAAGTGATAACGCAAACCGTACCATTTCACAAGTGCGTCCAAGTTTTACAAAATGTGGTGGTAGCTTAGGTACAGAAGGTTCTGTAGGCTATCTATTTACTAAACAAGGGTTAATTTTAATTGCAGAAGCAGATGAAGATGCTTTAACTGAAGTTGCTATCGAAGCTGGCGCGGATGATATTCAACCACAAGATGATGGATCTTTTGAGATCTATACTGCGTGGGAAGAAGTGAGTGCAGTTAAAGATGAAATCGAAAAAGCGGGCTTTAAAGTGGAATCGGCGGAAGTGACAATGATCCCTTCAACTTCAGTGGATCTTGATGCTGAAACTGCACCAAAATTATTACGCTTAATCGATATGCTTGAAGATTGTGATGATGTTCAAAACGTGTATCACAATGGTGAAATCAGTGATGAAATTGCTGCAACACTTTAATTATTGCTAATAATTCAATAAGTTAAAAATTAGTTTTATTTTAATAAGCGGTCATTTTTTGTAAATTATTTGCAGAAAATGACCGCTTCGTTATAAGAAAAAGCTACCTATTTAAACTAAAAATAGATAAAATACGCCCCACATCTCTACCCCGCATAAACGTTTACTAAAAGGAGAACGCAATGTTAAATCGTAATATGAATATCGCTGATTATGATCCTGTTTTATGGCAAGCTATTTTAGATGAAAATCGCCGTCAAGAAGAACATATCGAACTTATCGCCTCAGAAAACTACACTAGCCCACGCGTTATGCAAGCACAAGGTTGTCAATTTACTAATAAATATGCCGAAGGTTATCCAGGTAAACGTTATTATGGTGGGTGTGAATTTGCGGATGTTGCTGAACAATTAGCGATTGACCGCGCAAAAGCACTTTTTGGGGCTGAGTATGCAAATGTACAACCACACTCTGGTTCTCAAGCAAATGCCGCTGTATATATGGCATTATTAGAAGCGGGAGATACCATTTTAGGAATGAGTCTTGCTCACGGTGGACACCTAACTCACGGTGCAAAAGTCAGTTTTTCAGGAAAAATTTATAATGCAGTACAATATGGCATTACCGCCGATGGTGTGATGGATTATGACGATATTCGTCGCCAAGCCCTTGAATGTAAACCAAAAATGATTGTAGCGGGCTTCTCTGCTTATTCTCAAATTGTAGATTGGGCAAAAATGCGTGAAATCGCTGATGAAGTAGGTGCTTATTTATTCGTTGATATGGCTCACGTCGCAGGCTTAATCGCTGCGGGAGTTTATCCTAATCCACTTCCACACGCTCACGTAGTAACAACAACAACTCATAAAACCCTTGCTGGCCCTCGTGGTGGATTGATTCTTTCAAGCTTAAAAGATGAAGAATTACATAAAAAATTAAATTCTGCGGTATTCCCAGCAAGTCAAGGTGGTCCATTGATCCACGTGATTGCTGCAAAAGCGGTTTGTTTTAAAGAAGCTATGGAACCTGAATTTAAAGCATATCAGAAACAAGTTTTAACTAACGCTAAGGCAATGGTTAACGTTTTTCAAGAACGTGGTTATGATATCGTTTCGAATGGGACAGAAAACCATTTATTCTTGGTCGATTTCATCAAAAAAGGCATTACAGGTAAAGCCGCTGATGCAGCCTTAGGTGCAGCCAATATTACTGTGAACAAAAACTCTGTTCCGAACGATCCTCAAAGCCCATTTATTACCTCTGGCATTCGAATTGGTACACCATCAATCACGCGTCGTGGTTTTAAAGAAGCAGAAACGGTTGAATTATCAGGCTGGATTTGTGATGTATTAGATGCTGTAGGAAAAGAGAATGAGCAAAGCGTGATCGAAGCAACTAAGCAAAAAGTATTAGAAATTTGTAAACGCTTCCCTGTTTACGCTTAATTTTTATCTTTGAAAAATTAAAAAGCAGATCTAATGATCTGCTTTTTTCATATCTATTTTTGATAAATATCTATTCCATCTTGACGTGTTTTCAACAATTTTAAAATCCAAACATATTGCTCAGGATTTTTTGGCACAAAATATTCAATCACTTTATTCATTTCTCGTGCTGCTTGTACTGGTTCGCCAGAAAAATACATTGGTGGTAAAATCTCAATTTGATACACGCCTTTTTCCGCATTATAAATAGGAAATAATGGGATCACTTCGGCATTGGTCAATCTTGCCATTTTAGTTAAACCGGGTAAAGTCGCTTTCTGAGTCGCAAAAAAATCGACAAAGACACTGCCCTTTTCTCCAAAATCTTCATCGGGCAAAAAATAGCCTAGTTTTCCACTTTTAACATCACTTAAAAACGGTTTAATGCCATTTTGTCGCGTGTGCATTTTTCCACCAAAACGCTCTCTCGCCAAGTTCCAAAACCAATCAACTAACGGGTTACGATGTGGGTTATACATTGATACCATCGGCATTCCCATTGTGGTTAACACCGCCCCTGAAACATCAATAGACCAAGTGTGAGGCACTAATAAAATAACATTTTTTGAATTAGATTTAACCGATTGAATATGTTCCAGCCCTGAAAATTCAGTGCGAGATTGTAAATATTTTGGAGAACGAACCGCAATTTCTCCTACTGCAAGCATTGTTTGAGCGACGGTGATAAACATTGCTTCGATAGTTTGATTACGCTTTTGCTCTGTCCACTCAGGGAAGCAATAACGTAAATTTACTTCCGCTTTATTCCGTTGTTTATGAGCTTTTTTATAAGCTATTTTCCCTACAAGATAGGCAAATTTATCCCTTAAACGAAAGGGGATAAAAGCCAAAATAACGAGTCCTAAAACCCCAAGCCAAATCCCCCAATATTTAGGGTGTAAAAATTGCCACGAAAAATGATGTCGATAACCTTTACGAGCTGTTAAGCGTGTCATAAATATCCGTTTGATTAAATAAAAACTTGCCAAAGTGGCGTAATCTCTATAAAATCACGCCACTTCATAAATGAATTCAGACTGGTGAGATGTCCGAGTGGTTGAAGGAGCACGCCTGGAAAGCGTGTATATGCGAAAGCGTATCGGGGGTTCGAATCCCCCTCTCACCGCCATGGATTACAACCTTCTTATTTTTTTACCTGTACTTTTTTTAATTTATAATTTAAACCTGTTTTTGCTACATTCCCGTCTTGATCACACATTTCTACATAATTATCTCTAATTTTAAATTTACGATTACCTGCGTGTTCATCAAGTACAATTACATCTTCTTTCTTTGCATCCCATTCAAATTGACCTTTTTCAAGATATTCATTAGGCTGTTTATTTTGGAAGTATGTTGTCTCATAAATATAAGATTTATCTGATTTTAATACTAATTTTGCTTCAATTTTATCACAATCACTGCAAGGTAAAGTACCTTGATATGTACCTGCTACATTATTCGCAGTCATAGAACAAGCACTCAATAACGTTGCAATACTAATAACCATAAGTTTTTTCATAATAATTACTCCCATAATTATAAATTGGTAAATTAAATGAGATTCAAAATCTCGGATTTATGCGAAATAATAAGCCTGTTACCTCTGTAAAGTCAATTCTTATTAACGCTAATAACTCTTCTTGCTTTAATTGTAAGCCACTTTTTACTGTTGCATTCTGAACTTCTAATACGAGTTGATTATCAACTAAATTGACAACTCGATAAAGCCCTCGATAAGAATCTGGTAATCGTTGCTGTATTTTATAATTCAAATCGTTTAACAAATTAGCCCGCTCAACGATATGAATCAACTGAGCATTTTTCAAGATGTCTTTTATATTTTTTATTGTTGATTTTTTCATCTCACTCTCTTTTCTTTGACTTGAATTTATAAACTTTGCCCCAATATTTTCCCAAATCAAGACAAATTACCGTATAATAAAACTTTATCATAAAATAAATACAGTTATAATTAAATTCATAATGGGACTTTTTAAACACATTTACAAATCTACTCGCTTTTCGCACTTATTATTAGGTATCGTTGCCTTTTGTGCGTTTTCGTCGGTATATGGTAGTACCAATCAAAGTGAAACTAAGTCCATTAGTGTTCAACAAACAACACCTTTTTATCAACTTGCTCATCAGAATTCTGTCCTAAGACAAACTTTACAGCATTTTTATCCATCAAAAACAAAATTTTCGCTTGGTTTACAAGCGGTCACATTTATTCCGTTTTTTGTAAAAAAATATCAACACCTTGAAACGAAGGCGAATCCTATCCGTGCAGGGCCGACATTCCTTTATCAATAAGCAATTATTTTATATTTAAACACTTAATTTTATTTTTAAAGGAAAACATAATGATTACAAAATTAGCCACTGCCATTTTTGGAAGCAGTAACGATCGTACTCTACGCCGTTTAAGAAAACGTGTGTATCAAATCAATAAATTAGAAGCAGAATTTGAACAGCTCACCGATGAGCAACTACAAGCGAAAACTGCTGAATTTAAACAACGTTTAGCAGATGGTGCGAGTTTAGATAGCTTATTACACGAAGCTTTTGCAACAGTGCGTGAAGCAAGTAAACGTGTACTTGGTTTACGTCCTTTTGACGTTCAGCTTATCGGTGGAATGGTATTAACAGAACGTAATATCGCAGAAATGCGTACAGGGGAAGGAAAAACCTTAACCGCAACCTTACCTTGTTATTTAAACGCACTAACAGGCAAAGGTGTTCACGTTGTTACAGTAAATGATTATCTTGCACGTCGTGATGCAGAAACTAACCGCCCATTATTTGAATTTTTAGGCATGAGCGTGGCGGTAAATGTGCCAGGTTTATCACCAGCGGAAAAGCAAACCGCTTATGATGCGGATATTACCTATGCCACAAATAGTGAGCTCGGTTTTGACTATTTACGTGATAATTTAGCGAATTCAAAAGAAGATCGTTTTCAGAAAAATCTTTATTACGCATTAGTTGATGAAGTGGATTCTATCTTAATCGACGAAGCACGTACCCCTCTGATTATTTCAGGGCAAGCGGACGATGCAACCCATATTTATCAAGCGGTGGATCAAATTGTTCCACACTTAATCTTCCAAGAAAAAGAAGATACCGAAGAATACATCGGCGAAGGCGATTTTACCTTAGATCTTAAAAACAAACAGGCACATTTAACTGAGCGTGGTCAGGTTAAAGTAGAAGAATTACTGACTAAAATGGGGTTAATGCACGAGAATGAAACCCTTTATTCGCCTGCTCGTATCGGTTTATTACACCATACTTATGCGGCGTTGCGTGCTCATAAATTGTTTGAGAAAAATGTTGATTATATTATCAAAGATGGCGAAGTGGTGATCATCGATGAACACACAGGACGTACAATGGCAGGTCGTCGTTGGTCTGACGGTTTACACCAAGCGATTGAAGCCAAAGAGAAAGTTGAAATTCAAGCAGAAAACCAAACTGTGGCATCAATTACTTACCAAAACTATTTCCGTTTATATGAAAAATTAGCGGGAATGACAGGAACAGCAGATACCGAAGCCTACGAATTCCAACATATTTATGGCTTAGATACCATTGTTATCCCAACTAACAGACCGATGATCCGTGATGATCGCACCGATTTAATGTTCAAAACCGAAGCAGAAAAATTTGGGGCAGTTATTAAAGATATTCAAGATTGTATCGCTCGCAACCAACCCGTGTTAGTGGGAACGGTGTCGATTGAAAAATCAGAAGAGCTTTCTCAGGCATTAAATAAAGTAGGCATTGAGCATAAAGTATTAAATGCGAAATTCCACCAACAAGAAGCACAAATCATTGAAAATGCGGGCTATCCGGGTGCGGTCACTATTGCAACTAATATGGCAGGACGTGGAACGGATATCGTATTAGGCGGTAACTGGAAAGCGGAAATTGAGAAATTAGATAACCCAACAGAAGAACAAATTGCCGAGATCAAAGCCGCGTGGCAAGAACGCCACGAAATTGTGATGCAAGCAGGTGGTTTACATATTATTGGTACAGAACGCCACGAGTCACGTCGTATTGATAACCAGTTGCGTGGTCGTTCAGGTCGTCAAGGCGATCCGGGTTCATCACGTTTCTATCTTTCATTAGATGATGCGTTAATGCGAATTTACCTGAACGAAGGTAAATTAAATATGATGCGTAAAGCGTTCAGTGAAGAAGGCGAAGCAATGGAGTCTAAATTACTGACCAAAGTGATTGCCTCTGCACAAGCAAAAGTGGAAGCACACAACTTTGATGGACGTAAATATTTATTACAATATGATGATGTGGCGAACGATCAGCGTAAAATCATTTACGAACAACGTAATGAATTATTAGAAGCCCACGATATTTCAGATATGATTGAAAATATCCGTGAAGACGTCTTCAATAATGTAATAAGCCAGTATATTCCGCCACAATCTATTGAAGAAATGTGGGATATTCCAGCGTTAGAGACACGTTTATCGCAAGACTTCTCGTTAGATTTACCTATTGCAAAATGGCTTGAAGAAGACGATCAATTACACGAAGAAACCTTACGTGAAAGAATTGTTGAAAAAGCGACTGAAATCTATCGTCAAAAAGAACAACTTGTTGGCGAAGAATCAATGCGTCATTTTGAACAAGGCGTAATGTTGCAAAATCTTGACGAGCTTTGGAAAGAGCATTTATCGGCGATGGATTATCTACGAAAAAGTATTCATTTACGTGGCTATGCCCAAAAAGATCCAAAGCAAGAGTACAAAAAAGAATCATTTGAAATGTTTACCACGATGTTAGAAACCTTGAAATTTAACACTATCAGCATTTTAAGTCGTATTCAAGTACGTAGCCAAGAAGAAGTGGAAGAAGCAGAGCGTCAGCGTCGAGCAATTGCAGAAAAAGAAACCGCTGGTTATCATACTAGCGATGAAGAAGAGCAAGATTTCTCAAAACAAAAAATTTCACGCAATGCACCTTGCCCTTGTGGTTCAGGTAAAAAATATAAACATTGTCACGGTAGTATTGCTTAATGGAATAAGCGGTTAGATTTAGGATAAATTTTGCAAATTTTCATAAAAATCTAACCGCTTGTCCTAGAATTTATAGGGATAAAACCAGAGGAATAAACAATGAATGAGAAACCCAACCCCAAACCTGACACAAACTCAAAACCCTTAGTTCAAGTTGCTGCTGCGATTATTCGCAATGAATTTGGACAAATTTATTTAGCCCAACGCCTTGAAGGACAAGATTTTGCACAGGCACTGGAATTTCCAGGTGGCAAAGTCGATAAAGGCGAAACGCCAGAACAAGCGGTGGCAAGAGAGCTTGAAGAAGAAGTCGGCATCCATATCTTAGGGGCATTTCCTTATGAACATTTTACTTTTGAATACCCTACTAAAATCATTGAATTTTTCTTTTATTTGGTCGAAGAATGGATAGGCGAACCTTTTGGGCGAGAGGGGCAAGAAGGTTTTTGGATTGAACAATCTGAATTAGATCCTGAGCAATTTCCCCCAGCAAACGAACAACTCATTAAACGACTAAGACTAGAAGCACAGGAATAATTTATGGATCATCATTTAAACAAACATAACCTAATTTGGATCGATCTAGAAATGACAGGGCTTGATCCAGAAAAAGAACGTATTATTGAAATTGCGACAATAGTCACAGATAAAGATCTGAATATTTTAGCCGAAGGGCCAGTACTTGCGATTCATCAAAGTGATGAATTATTAAATAAAATGAGTGACTGGTGTATGAAAACCCACACCGCAAATGGTTTGATCGAGCGTGTAAAACAAAGTAAATTAACCGAGCGTGCAGCAGAATTACAAACTATTTCATTTTTAAAACAATGGGTTGTCAAAGGTGCGTCGCCAATTTGTGGCAACAGTGTGGCACAGGATAAACGTTTTTTATATCGTTATATGCCAGAGCTTGCGGACTATTTTCATTATCGCCATTTAGATGTAAGTACCTTAAAAGAGCTTGCAACTCGTTGGAAACCTGATATTTTAAAACAGTTTGAGAAAAAAAATACTCATTTAGCCTTAGATGATATTCGAGAATCTATTGGAGAGCTCAAATTTTATCGTTCTCATTTTATACAACTATAAGTGATAAAAATGCAAAACTTAACTTTTTCCTTTAAAAATGAAACTCAAATGCTACAATTTGGGACACAATTGGCGGTTATATTTAAGCAATATTTTGCAAAATCGCCTAATAACTCACTGGTTGTGTACTTAAATGGGGAACTTGGTGCAGGTAAAACGACACTAACAAGAAGTATCGTGCAAGCTTTTGGACATACAGGGAATGTCAAAAGTCCAACTTATACCCTAGTTGAAGAATATCAACTTTCGCCATATTCTGTTTATCACTTTGATCTTTATCGGTTAAGTGATCCAGAAGAATTAGAATTTATGGGCATTCGAGATTATTTTCAAGCTCAATCATTATGCTTGTTAGAATGGGCAGAAAAAGGAAAAGGAGTTATTGCAGAATCAAATTTAGACATTCAAATTGATTATGCAGATGAAGGACGAAATATTACACTCTTGCCTAAAACAGCCGAACTTGTGGAAATAATCACTCAATTAAATAATGAAAGAACAGGTACGTAAATGAAAAAAATGTGGAAAAATTATCTTTTTATCTTTTTATGTGGGGGCTTGTTAACAACCTCAACAATGGCTTTTTCACAGCCTATAATTGTTGCAATTGATGCTGGACATGGAGGTAAAGATCCTGGTGCGATTGGGACAAAATATCACATTCAGGAAAAAACAATTACATTGGGAATTTCAAAAAAATTAAAGAAATTGCTTGATAATGATCCACATTTTAAAGGTGTTTTAACACGTAATGGCGATTATTTCATTAATGTTAATGAACGTTCCGAAGTTGCTCGTAAATATAAAGCAAATTTATTAATTTCTATTCACGCAGATGTTTCGCCACAATCTCATAGTGTTCAAGGTGCATCGGTTTGGGTTTTATCTAATCGTCGAGCAAATGATGAAATGGGTAAATGGCTTGAAGATCATGAAAAACAATCTGAATTGCTGGGAGGAATTGGAAGCGTTCTTTCCAGTAAAAAAGATCGTTATCTTGATACCACTGTTTTAGATTTGCAATTTTCACACGTACAACGTGCAGGATATGCAATGGGCAAAGAAGTATTAGATCAGCTAAATAAAGTAATTCCGCTTGTAAAATCAATACCTCAGCACGCAAGCCTTGCGGTGTTACGTTCGCCAGATATTCCTTCAATTTTAGTAGAAACAGGTTTTTTATCTAATCCAAAAGAAGAAAAATATTTATCTCAACGAGATTATCAACAAAAAATTGCAATGGCGATCTATAAAGGATTAATAAATTATCGTAATAAAAATTATATTAACCTAAATACAACAAAATCAAACCACAAAAAAAAGCGGTTAAAAAATAGTGACATTACGCATAATCAATCAGCAAATTATTATACTGTACAAAAGAACGATACTCTTTTTGCTATTGCGATGAAGCATAAGATAACGTTGCATAAATTAAAAAAATTAAATCATATTAAAGGCAATCTCATTTATGTAGGACAAAAATTAAAATTACATTAATAACATTACAAATTGAGCTATCATAAACAAATTCTATAATTAAAATTATGTTATGATAGCTTCTATTTTTTATATTTGATTACCTTGATTTATATGAATATACGTTTAAATATTATCCTTTTTATTATTGTTGTTCTACTTGGTGGTTGGTATTTTTATCAGCAACAAGACAGCAATCATTTAGAAAGCTTAATAAAAAGAGAAGGGCAACCCGAATATGTCGGGGATAAAGTCACAACTTCTGTTTATGATACCAATGGTAAAGCACAATATTTTGCCGAAGCAGATGAAATTAAAAACTATGAAGCAACAGGAAAAGTTGAACTAATCAACCCCTTATTAAGTCTGTTTAATGATGTTAATTCATTAAAAGAGTGGCAAATTACCTCTTTACAGGCAGAAATTAGTAAAGATAAGATCTTACATTTAATCGGAAATGTAAAAATTGAAAGTTTAGGCGAAACACAATTACAATCTATTGAAACAGATGAACTTTCTGTTAATTTGAATACACAAGATATTTTTACCCAAAAACATATTTTTGTGAAAGGAATTGGTTTTAGTAGTGAGGGAATTGGATTGCAAGGTAATTTAAAACAACAATCGGCACAATTAAAATCAAATGTAAAAACGCTCATTGAACCGACTAAATTAGATAAAAAATAAAGGATATTAAAAATGAATTTTATGAAGAAAATATTATTGCTTAGTTTATCGTTAGCCCCTTTTTCTACTGTTTATTGCGTAACAAACGATGCTCAACAACCGATTAATATTGAATCTAAAACCCAAAATTTTGATATGAAAAAAAATACCATTATTTTTGATGGCGATGTCGTGATTACACAAGGTTCAATTAAAATTAATGCGGATAAAGTCATTATTCTACGTCAGAAAGGCAAAAAAGAAATTATCAATGCTTATGGTAACCCAATGAAATTTCATCAAGTCCTTGATAATGGCAAACCTATTGATGGGCAAGCTAATCAAGCACATTATGATTTAGGAAATGAGTTTTTAACTCTAACTGGAAATGCAAAATTAAAACAAATGGATAGCTCAGTAGAAGCAAATAAAATTACTTATGATGTGAAAAAACAGCAATTAAAAGCAGCAAAACAAAACACATCATCACGAGTAAAAACTATCCTTATTCCAACACAATTAAATAATAAATAGGATCAATAATGGCAATTTTATCAGTTGAAAATTTAGCGAAAAGCTATAAAACTCGTCAAGTTGTTAAAGATGTTAGCTTGAATGTAAAATCAGGAGAAATTGTTGGTTTACTTGGTCCAAATGGTGCAGGAAAAACCACCACTTTTTATATGGTTGTGGGATTAGTTCGCCATGATAAAGGAACAATTAAAATTGATGATCAAGATATTAGTTTGCTACCAATGCACAATAGGGCGAGTCAAGGAATTGGTTATTTACCACAAGAAGCCTCTATTTTTCGCCGTTTAAGTGTCTATGATAACTTAATGGCTGTCTTGCAAATTCGTAAAGATTTGAATAATGAACAACGTAAAGCTCGTGCTAATGAGCTAATTGCTGAATTCAATATCGATCATATTCGTCACAATTTAGGACAATCTCTTTCTGGGGGCGAACGTCGCCGTGTAGAAATTGCCCGTGCCTTAGCCGCCAATCCAAAATTTATTTTATTAGATGAACCTTTTGCTGGGGTTGATCCAATTTCTGTTATTGATATTAAAAAAATTATCGTCAATTTAAAAGAACGTGGATTGGGGGTATTAATTACCGATCACAATGTGAGAGAAACCCTTGATGTGTGTGAAAGAGCCTATATTGTCGGCAGTGGCGAAATGATTGCTTCTGGTACACCATCACAAATTTTAGAAGATAAAAATGTAAAACAAGTTTACTTAGGGGATCAGTTCAAATTATAAAACTGATAATTATTCATTATAAATAAACATAAATTATGAAATTAACCGACTATCTAAAACCTGAACTAATTCAACTCGGAATGAATTTTTCAAGTAAAAAACGAGCATTAGAAACTATTGGTACATTAGTAACGGATTATTTAATACAAGATGAAACAGAAAATGATCATTCTGATGTTGATTGTTTTGCTTGTTTATTTAAACGAGAAAAATTAGGTTCAACTTGCATTAACTACGGTATCGCCCTACCTCACGCAAAATTGCCAAATTGGAATGGCGATAAACCTATCGCTGTTTTTTTACAGCTTGAAAATCCGATTGATTTTGAAACCGCTGATAATAGAGAAATTGACTTGATTTTTGCGGTTATTTTTCCAGACAAAGAAGATGATGAATATCAAAATAGCCTACAACAAATCGTAAAAGTCTTAAATAATAAGCAGTTAGCAAAATTATTACGAACAACGCAATCCCTAGAAGATATTTGGACGATATTTGAGCAAGCCACACTTCCAGAAGAAGAACTTGACGAAGAGAATAAGGAAGATATATCATCTCAGCCAAAGGACGAATAATCGAATAAATAAGGGGAAAGAATGGAACTTATCATTATAAGCGGACGCTCAGGCTCAGGAAAATCAGTAGCACTCAGAGCATTAGAAGATATGGGCTATTATTGTGTTGATAACCTTCCCCTCTCCTTAATTCCTAGTCTTGTGGATATCTTATCTAAAACCAATGATTCTATTGTTGTAAGCCTTGATATTCGCAACTACCCTAACTACATAAAAAAATTTGATAACCTGTTATCTGAACTACCTAACTATGTAAACACTCGTTTTATTTTTTTAGATTGTAATCCAAATATCTTAATTCAACGTTACAGTGATTCTCGTCGTCTTCATCCTCTCTCCAAAGAAAATTTATCCCTTGAAGGTGCGATAACACTAGAAACAAAATTACTCACACCGCTCTATCAATATGCTAATAATATTATTGATACCACTCACTTATCCACACACGAGCTTGCGGCTAAATTACGTAATTTACTCACAGATAGCGAAAATAAAGAACTTCATATTATTGTTGAATCTTTTGGCTTTAAATACGGTATTCCACCTGATGCAGATTATGTTTTTGATGTACGTTTTTTACCAAATCCATATTGGGATATAAACTTACGTTCAATGACAGGTTTAGAGAAACCTGTACAAGATTTTTTATCAAATCATCAACTTGTAGAACAATTTATTCAAAAAACGAGCGATTATTTAGAAATGTGGTTAACGGAATTAGAACACAATAACCGCAGTTATTTAACGATTGCCATTGGTTGTACTGGTGGAAAACATCGTTCTGTTTTTGTGGCTGAACAATTATTTGAATATTTCAAACAAAAAAATCATAACGTTAAAATTCGTCATCGTCAGTTAGAAAAAGAATTTTAAGTTTTTTAAAAATTTAGACTATTTTTAAGGAGAATGTGGAATTCTCCTTTCTTTTGTCTGTCTTATGTTCGCTAATATCAATATTAAGGAGAATATGATGCAAAAATCACTGTTAAGTTATCTTATTTCTGCGGTGCTTGCGACAACCATTAGCATGCAAGCGGTTAGTTTTGAAGCAGAAAACACCCAAAATCCTTCCCTTGTTTCACAACAACATTCAGGCTTTAAAATTATTTCAAATAATATTAAAAAAAGCCCTGCGGATACGGCAACTTATCAAGGCATTCAGCTTGATAATGGAATGACGGTATTATTGATTTCTGATCCCAAAGCGAATAAATCGTTAATGTCGGCGGTGTTACCTATTGGCTCAATGGAAGATCCACAATCTCAACAAGGATTAGCACATTATCTTGAACATATGGTGTTTATGGGATCAAAAAAATTCCCAGAAACCAATGGATTGGATCATTTCCTCAGTAAAAATGGTGGGCTAAATAATGCCTCTACCGCAAAATATCGTACCGCTTATTATTTAGAAGTAAATAATAACGCCTTTGATGAGGCGGTTGCACGTTTGTCGGATATTTTATCTGAGCCATTATTATTAGAACAAAACGCCAAAAAAGAGCTTAATGCAGTCAATGCAGAAATGGTGCGAGCGAAGTCTAGTGACGGCTATTTAATGTATAGCGTAAATTTGGCAACCTCAAATCCGAACCACCCAATGTCTAAATTTGCAGTGGGAAATAAAGAGAGTTTATCCGATAAACCTGACAGCAAATTACAAGAAGAGCTACAAAAATTCTATCAACAATATTATTCTGCGAATCTTATCAAAGCGGTGCTTTATTCGGATCAATCCATTGAGAAATTACAAAAACTCGCCGTAAAAACCTTAGGGTTGATGAAAAATAAAAATTTGCAAAAACCTATGATAAATGAACCGCTTTATCGTGCCGAAGATAAGGGCGTAATGTTACATTATAAACCGATTAAACCCTCAAAATTATTGGCGATTAGTTTTGATTTCCCAAATGATGAAGATAAATTCAAAAATAAAACAAACACTTACATTTCTTATGTGTTAAATAATAATACCGAAGGAACATTATCGGATTATTTGATTAAAAACGGTTTATCATCAAGTGGTATTCAAGCAACCAGTGATTCAAATGTAAGCCGAAATCGTGGCGATTTTACCATTTATATTGAACTTACTGAGAAAGGATTAGCCCAGCAAGATAAGATTATTTCCCTTATTTTTCAACAAATTGAACAAATCAAAAAACAAGGCATTCAAGAAAGCTATTTCAAAGAAATGCAACAAAGTTTAGAGCAAGATTTTGCCCATTTACAAGTAGAGAAAAATCTCAGCTTTGTAGAAAATATTACGGATGCAATGCTGTTTTATCCATTAGAAAATGTGATCAATGCTAGTTTTGAAACAGAATCTATGGATAAAAAGGCAATCGCCGAAAAATTAGCAGGAATGATGCTGGATAATGCCCGTATTTTGATAATGCACAAAGGTGTTAAAACGGATAAGCAAACGCCTTATATGAATGCACCTTACTCTATTCAAAAATTTAGTGATGCTCAGAAAAAGCAGTGGTTAGATTTTAGCAAAAATCCTGAAATAAAATTACCCGCATTAAACCCTTATTTTGCAACGGATTTTTCATTAAATAAAACCAAAAACTCGCTATTAAAACCACAAAAAGTCATTTTTGAGGCAGGCGAAAAAATCTATGCAATGGGAAGTCATTATTTTCCAAAAGAACCAAAAGCGATTATCAATCTAGGCTTTGGTATCGCCCCTAAAAATACCGAACTAAAACCGCAAATTACCGTTGCTTTACTCAATTATATGAACGGATTAGCTCAATCTAAATTAGCATTTCAATCCTCTATCGCTGGTATTAGTGCCTCATTCTCTTATGGCGAAAATGGTATTGGTGCAAGCCTTTCTGGTTATACGCAAAATTTTGATAAACTGTTACAAGATGGTTTAACTAAAATGAAAAATTTTGAGCTAACAGAAGAAGATTTAAAACAAGCTAAGCAACAGATTTTAGAAGCATTAAATCGTGAGAAGAAAGAAAATAGCTTAAATCAAGCGATGAATGCGTTCTATAAATTAGAAAATTATCCTTACTTTGATACTGAAAAACAAAAAGCGTTAGTGAATGAAATTTCTCTCAGTGACATTGAAAAAATGAGAGAGCATTTATTTAATCAAACGACAGGAATTGAAGTACTTTCAGTGGGAAACTTAACGGATAAGCAGGTGGAAGCATTGACTAAAACTGCACAAAAATATGTTCAAAACAGTAAAACGCAACTGAATAAAAAGTATTTTGTGGATTTCAGAAATATTTCTCAAAAAATCAATTATATTCAGCAAGTGCCGAATGAAGATGATGCATTAGTAGTTACTTACTTGGTAAAAGGGGAGGAGCGACTAACAGATTATGTTCGTTCAACTTTATTAGCTGATATTATTTCTCGCTGGTATTTTAATGACTTACGCACTGATAAACAACTTGGTTATGTAGTCGCTTCTCGTGCTGTTCACACAGGTAAAACCTCTGGTTTAGGCTTTATGGTACAAAGCCCAAATACCAAGCCAAAAGGCATTATGACTCACAATAAACGTTTCTTTAAAGAAAGTGAGCAAAAACTTACGACTTTAACGGATAACGAATTTGAGCAATATCGTGAAAGTTTATTGGAAAAATTACAGCGTAAACCAGAATCCTTAGAGCAAGAATTTGGACGCTTTGTGTCTGATTTTAATCATAACAATTTACGTTTTGATACCAGAGATAAACTGATTGAAATCACACGTAACATAACCAAAGAACAAATTATTGATTTTTATGATCAAGCGGTTATAAAACAATCAGGTTTTGTCTTTATCAGTCAAGCACTTGGCACAAAAGCTCAGCCGAGTGATGCAGTAAATGTAGAAAATGCCAAAACCATAACTAGTATTGAAGGGTTACAAAAAACCTTACCTATTTCATATTGGTAGGCTTCACAGCTTGGAACAGCTCTCTGCTCTTTAAGGGAGCTGAACCTAAAAAAGGCTTTAATGCACCACGAGTGAAACGCTTTGCCGCTTGTTGCGTTGATTTTTCACTGAAATCTAATCGATGAAAAGCGAGCAAATCTTTGCCTAAATAACTTTGATTATTTTGCAAAAGTGATGCGATAAAGCCTTTTTGTTCTCTAAACTGATAGCTCATTTCAGGATCGATCGGATCGCCTGTCGCGGCACAGTGGCTAAAATTTACCGCATAACCTAATGCGTTAAGCAAATGAAATTCAAACGTCCGTAATGTCGGTTCAATTTGTTGAGGTTGCACCGCTAATTGTGTAATACAAGAAAGATATTGCTGAAAAAGTTCTGGATAAGCGGTTGAATTTTCTAAGGTTCTTACCAAAATTTCATTTACATAAAAGCCACTATAAAGGGCGGTGGTTTGCATAGGCAAACTTAATGAGGCAGGCTCAGCTTTGGTTAAACTTTTTAATTCGCCCTTGCCCGCCCAACGTAATAAAAGTGGCGTGAAAGGTTGCAACACCGATTTTAATGGCGAACGTACACGTCTCGCTCCTTTGGCTAGCAAGGTTATTCTGCCATTTTGCTCGGTAAAAAAATCCACCAATAAACTGCTCTCGCTGTATTCTCGGCGGTGTAATACAAAGCCTCGTTGCCAGTTTTCTACGCTCATTCTAACTATACTCAATTTCAACACGTGGTGTAATTTGAGTAACTAATTCATAATTGATTACACCAATCGCCTGTGCCACTTCTTCGATCGGTAATTCTTCGCCCCATAAAATCACTTTATCACCCATTTTATCAGTGCTATCAAGCCCTAAATCAACAGTTAGCATATCCATTGAAACACGCCCAACAATCGGCACTTTTCGACCATTGATCCAAACTGGCGTGCCTAAGGGGGCGTTACGTGGATAACCATCGCCATAACCAATCGCCACCACACCTAATTTAGTGTCTTTCTCGCTGATCCAATAATTACCATACCCTACTGGCTCGCCTGCTTTGTGGTTTCTTACGGCAATCAAGGTGGATGAAAGGGTCATTGTTGGCTGAAAACCAAGATCTCGAATAGGGGTGCTGTTTGGGGAAATGCCGTGTTGAATGATCCCTGGTCGAATCCAATCATAATGAGATTGTTCCCAAAATAAAATGCCACCAGACGCCGCCATACTGCGTTCATTATTGTATTTTGCTGTCACTTGTTCAAAGCAAGCAATTTGTTTTTTAGAATAATCATTTTCAGGTTCATCGGCACAGCTAAAATGGGAAGCAAAAAAGAGATTATTAACCAATTTACACTGACTTAAACGCTGATACACTTCATCAACTTTTTCAGGCTGAAAACCTAAACGGTGCATACCCGTATCAATTTTGATCCAAATATCAATGGTTGCAAGCGGTGATATTTTTTTCGTTTTTTGCAAATTTTCGATCATTTCTACTTGTTCAAAATTATGTATCACAACATCTAGTTTTTTATCGATAACTTGTTGTAATTCAAAGGAATTAAAAAAACCTTCTAATAACAATACCGTTCCTGGATAATGCAACTCACGAATTTTTATCGCCTCAGAAAGACGTGCAACAGCAAAAGCGTCCACTTCATATTTTAATACATCAATCAAATAAGGAATTGTTTTTCCATAACCATTCGCCTTAATAACGGAACAAATTTTACTCTTTGGTGCAATGCTTTTTATGCGTTGTATATTATTATATAATGCGGTCTTATTTAGCGTCAGTATCGTTGATTTCATTGATCATTCCATTTGCTTATTTTTATCGTTTAGGAGGTAAATTATACTTCAAATAAAATATTATAGAAATAAATACTAAAAGGAGTAATATAATGAAAACCATTTTTTTCAGAGGAGAAATTTATGTTTGGTTTTGATATTAGCGTTTTACCTTTGTTACCGATCATTTTCGTGATCTTCATCATCGTTGTTTTACGATCTACTTTAAAAATTGTACCACAGGGATACAACTGGACGGTTGAGCGTTTTGGACGTTATACCCGCACCTTAAAACCAGGGTTAAATATTGTTGTGCCTTTTGTTGAAATGGTTGGGCGTAAAATCAATATGATGGAACAAGTGCTGGATATTCCTTCCCAAGAAGTCATTTCCAAAGATAATGCGAGTGTATCGATTGACGCTGTGTGTTTCGTGCAAGTGGTTGATGCTCGTAGTGCTGCGTATGAAGTGAATAATCTTGATCAAGCGATTATCAATTTAACGATGACCAATATGCGTACCGTATTAGGCTCGATGGATCTTGACGATATGCTTTCACAACGTGATTTGATCAATGGTCGCCTACTTGGGATCGTTGATGAAGCAACCAATCCGTGGGGCGTGAAAGTAACCCGTATTGAAATTCGTGATGTTAGCCCACCACAAGAATTGATTGATGCAATGAATGCTCAAATGAAAGCAGAACGTAATAAACGTGCAGAAATTTTAGAAGCAGAAGGGATCCGCCAAGCTGAAATTTTACGTTCCGAAGGGGAAAAACAATCTCGCATTCTGCAAGCGGAAGGGGAACGTCAGGAAGCCTTCTTACGTGCCGAAGCCCGTGAACGTCAAGCCGAAGCGGAAGCGAAAGCAACCCAAATGGTGTCTGATGCAATTGCGAATGGAAATACCCAAGCAATCAACTACTTTATTGCTCAAAAATATACCGAAGCATTAAAAGAGATTGGTGGTGCGGATAATAGCAAAGTCGTGTTAATGCCACTAGAAGCCTCAAACTTAATGGGATCGATTTCTGGTATTGCTGAATTGTTAAACAGTACGAAAAAATAATCAATTTCATCATTATAAGCGGTTGAATATTGAAATTTATTTGCAAAAATAATGAAAAATTTGACCGCTTTTAAACAGGAGCATTATATGGACTGGCTTACAGATTGGAATAGTTGGTTAATCGGTGGATTTATCCTACTTATTTTAGAAGTGATGTTACCAGGTGTATTCTTTATGTGGTGGGGCTTTGCTGCCATCATTATGTCCGGGCTTGTTGCAATGATAACAATCTCGTTATCGTGGCAATTTGCAATTTTTGCGGTTTTAGCTTCTATTTTCAGTTTTATTTGGTGGCGTTATCAGCAGAAAAAAGATCGTAAACAAGATGAAGAATCATCACTCAATCAGCGTAATCACGCAATGATCGGACGAATGGGGCGTGTAGTTGAAATTTTAGATAACGGCTCAATTCGTGCAAAATTCGCAGATTCCACGTGGAAAGTGGAAGGCGAAAAATTAGTTATTGGCGATTTAATTAAAGTTATAAAAGTTGAGGGAATTATTTTAATTGTAGAAAAATGCTAGGATTATTGTTATAATATTTTCTCATTTTCTCATTTTCTCATTTTCTCATTTTCTCATTTTCTCATTTTCTCATAAAAATGATACTGGTTAAGTAACGTTTTAGGTGTAAAATTTTATAAAAAATTATGTGTTCTGATATTAAAGCAATTATTTTTTCACGTGGCATAAAAAAAATCCCACATTTACAACATTTTCTACCAGAATTTGGCTTATCCAATTCTACAACTGATGTTGAAAATAGTGTTGTAATGGGCTGGGGATATCGCCCTTCAACTAAAAAAGCTTTAGATTTTGCTAGAAAACATAATTTGTCTTATATTGCCTTAGAAGATGGTTTTTTACGCTCGCTTGGATTAGGCATTAATGGCTATCCACCTTTATCAATGATCGTTGATGATTTAGGCATTTATTACGATAGCTCTAAACCTTCTCGCTTAGAAAAATTGATTTTAGATTATAACGATGATTTTGAACTCAATTATCAAGCGAAGAAAGCAATGTATTTAATGCAGAAATATCAGCTTTCAAAATATAATCACGCCTTAAATTTTTCATCAAAAATAAGTGATTGTCGTCCTGTTACGCTCATTATTGATCAAACTTTCGGCGATATGTCCGTTACTTATGGTAAAGCTGATGAACAAATTTTTTTACAAATGGTCAAATGTGCCATTGCTGAAAATCCCAAAAATCAGATTTGGGTCAAAACGCACCCTGATGTGCTAAGCGGTAAGAAAAAAGGGTATTTTTGCAATTTTGATGATTTTCAAGAAAAAGTGACTTTTATCGCTGATGATGTAAATCCTCAATCGTTACTTGAACAGGCAGAAAATGTCTATTGTGTAACTTCACAAATGGGATTTGAGGCATTGTTATTGGGTAAAAAAGTCGTCACTTTTGGTACGCCTTGGTTTGCAGGCTGGGGATTAACAGACGATCGTCACGCTTTTATTGCTCAATTAAGAACAGAGAAAAGACGAACGAATAAAAATATTACGGCATTATTTGCTGCGGCTTACTTGCAATATAGTCGTTATATTTCGCCTTTTAATGGAAAACCAAGTGATATTTTTGAAGTTATTGATTATTTGAAAAGAAGCAAAATCATCAATCAAAAATTGGCTGGTGAAATTTATTGTGTTGGTATGTCAATTTGGAAAAGAGCTGCTATTAAACCGTTTTTCAATGTACCACAATGCCAGCTAAAATTTATTTCTATCAAGCAAGCGGTGAATAATATTTCACTTTTTGCAAATGCGAAAATTTTGGTATGGGGAAATAGTAAAAATCAGATTGAAGAATTAGCGCACAAGCACCAAATTCCTGTGCTAAAAATGGAAGACGGCTTTATTCGCTCGGTAGGGCTAGGATCAAATTTAGTCCCTCCCCTCTCTTTGGTGATCGATCCAATTGGCATTTATTTTGATGCGACCAAGCGGTCATATTTAGAAGAGATTTTGCAAAACTTTCAATTTAGTTCAGACGATTTATTACTGGCGAATAAAATTAGAAAACAACTTATCGCTCAGCATATTGGGAAATATAACGTTGGAAACGCAGATTTTGAAATAAATTCAGATAAGAAAACACTCTTAGTAGTGGGGCAAGTTGAAGATGACGCATCAATTAAATTCGGTTCGCCTGAAATTAAAACGAATTTAGCCCTGTTGCAAAAAGTGCGAGAACAAAATACAGACTGTTATATTATTTATAAACCGCACCCAGATGTAGTTAGCAAAAATAGAAATGGCAAAATAGCTCGTGACATTGCGTTACAATATGCAGATCAACTTATTGAAACTGCAAATATTTTAGATTGTATTAACCAAGTAGATGAAGTACATACTCTTACTTCTCTTGCGGGCTTTGAGACATTACTAAGAAATAAAAAAGTAGTCTGTTACGGATTACCTTTTTATTCAAACTGGGGATTAACAAAGGATTATTTACCTTTACCAAGAAGAACAAGAAAATTAACCTTAGATGAACTTGTGGCTGGCGTGATGATTTACTACCCGCAATATATTGAGCCACAGCATCAATATTTTATTGATCCTTTACAGGCAATCAATATTTTAAAAACACAAAAAGAAGCATTAAATCATAATGGTTTTAAACGTTTTTGGATTTCAAAACAAATTTTTAAATTAAAACAACTGATAAAGTTGGTGGGATAATGATCAAACATAATCTTGACGAGTTAGTGGATAGTTCACGAAATATTTTATTGCTACAAGGTGCGATTGGCAATTTTTTTGCAGAATTATCCTCTTTTTTAACCGCTAAACAAAAGCAAGTGTTCAAAATAAATTTTAATGGTGGCGATGATTTTTTCTATCCAGTGAATGATCATACCTATCAATTTCAAGATCATTTTTGTTTTTTAAGTAGTTATTTAAAAAATATTGTAAAAGAAAAAAATATAGATACTTTCATTTGTTTTGGGGATAACCGCCCCTGCCACAAAATAGCCAAAGCAGTAGCAAAACAATTAAATATTGCGTTTTGGGTCTTTGAGGAAGGTTATTTTCGCCCTAATTTTGTCACGCTTGAAAAACAGGGGGTAAATGCCTACTCGCCTATTCCTAAGAATGCTGACTTTTTTTGGAATCGACCGAGTAAAATACCTGAAACTTCTCAAGAAATTACAAAAAGCTTTATCAAAGTGGTAATAAAAGCTGTTCAATATTATTACTATCTCAATAAAAGCAGCACAAAATACAAATACAATGTTCATCATAGAGAAACAAGCCTTAATCATTATATAAGAATATGGTTTAAGTCAGGAATTAAACGTTTTTATCATCGTTTTTCAGAATATTGGCTAACCAAAAAGATTATTCGTGGCGATTTGAATGATTTTTTTATTGTGCCATTACAAGTGTATAACGATTCACAAATAGTTGTACATAGTGATTTTCAGGATGTTCAGCATTCATTAAACTATGTTTTAGATTCATTTAGTCAATTTGCACCTAAAAATCTAAATTTGATCATAAAACATCATCCAATGGATCGTGGCTTTACCAATTATTCGAAAGTGATTAAGGAATATGAAAATCGTTATCCTGATTTAAAAAATCGCGTGTTTTATATTTACGATATTCCATTACCGATTATTTTAAGACAAGCGAAAGCAATGGTGACAGTAAACAGCACAAGTGGGCTTTCCGCAATGGTGCATAATGTGCCAGTTAAAGTATTAGGAAAAGCAAATTACGATTTTGAAGGGCTAACATATCAAGGTGACTTAAAGGATTTTTGGTCAGAGCCAAATCAGGTAGATGAAGAACTATTTACCCTTTATCGAAACTATCATTTAAATAAAACGCATTTGAATGGGTGTTTTTATGGTGGGGTAATATTAAAATTATAACGTCTCTAGAATATTCAACAAACAAAAGGATAAAAATGGAAAATTTAAAATATACCCGATTTAAACAACGTTTCCAAAATTTTGAAAAAGCATTTATACAACTAAAAAAAGCAGTAATTCGAGCCGATGAATTAGATGAATTATCCAAAGAAGGGTTGATACAACGCTTTGAATATACTTTTGAATTATCTTGGAAAACACTGAAAGACTACTTAGAGTATGAAACAGAAGAAGCAATATTATCACCAAGACAAGTGATTAAAACAGCATTTAAATTAGAGTTACTTGATAACGGTGAATATTGGCTTGAAATGCTAAATAAACGTAATTTAATGGCTCATACTTATAACGAAGATTATTTTAAACAAGTATTTGAAAGTATTATAAATCTCTATTTTTCTCAAATTGAAAAATTATATGAACAGCTCAAAGAGATGAGCTATGAATAATAGTTTTGGTATTTATGAAAAAAGTTTTAACTTAATTGTTAAAACATTATTTTCTTTCCCAGAAATTGAAAAGGCTTGGATATTTGGCTCAAGAGCCTTAGGGAATTATAAAAAAGGCTCTGACATTGATATCGCTTTAGAAGGAAAAAATATAAACCTAGATACCCTTGCAAACCTTTCTGGGCTATTAAATGATGAATTAGAGATCCCCTATGAGCTTGATCTTATTGATATAAAAAATTGTGATAATACTGACCTACTTACTCATATAAAGCAAAAAGGCATATTATTTTTAAACAGAACAGAGTTACCTCCCTCCATAAGAGAGCCTCTAGACTAGACCACTCTTGGTTGTTTTTTAATCAACCAGAGGGGGGGGGGGTAACTAAAATCTATGGTTTTTGTCAAAAAAATCACAAAAACAGATAAGCTTTCCTGTATAATAGGAAAAATTATAATTAAATATTAAGGTGTTATGTTTTCTCTCTTTCACAACAGAAAAAAGTTTTTATTGGAACATAATATGTTTCAGACTCTACTTTTAGAATACGATTCCACAATCTCTGTTGAAACAGTGATCGCTCATTTTGCGTTGCAGAAAGAGAATGCAAAACATAATCTTGAAACCTTAATGAGCAAAAAGATATCGTACAAAAATTATTGTGTTTTAATTAGGTACTTAAGTTTTTATGCTCCCTCTGTGGCATTAGAACTATTAAAAAGCAAACAATTAAAAGAGCCTTATTTTTATTTAAGTCTATTGGCTCATTTAGGTAAACACGCAGAGTTAGAAAAAGAAATCAAGAGTCAGTTAAATGCTGACTCTTCAAGTGAAGTATTACTCTTAAAAAACTATCTACATAACGATGCGAAACAAAAAATAATACAGTTAAATACACTTTTTAAAGAAAATGAATTAGAACTATTACAACTAAAGGATAAAAATAAAAATCTTTTTGTCGACAATTTATATTCCACGGCTACCCCTTTACCAAAAGAAGATATGCCTTTAGTTAGTATTATTGTTACAACCTATAATTTAGAAAAATACATTGAACATAGTATAAAATCGTTACTCAATCAAACCTATACAAATATAGAAATTATTGTGGTTGATGATGCAAGCTCAGATAACACTGTGGCTATTGTTGATAAAATCGCATTGAAACATACGAATATTAAACTAATAAAACAAACGAACAATGTTGGCACATATGCCTGTAAACATATTGCAATGGAATATGTAAATGGCGAATTTGTGCAATGCCACGATGGTGATGATTGGGCTTGCCCACAAAAAATAGAAAAGCAAGTAATTCCATTACTAAAAGATAGAAAGCTAGTAGCAACATTTTCAAGATGGTTAAGATTAGATAAAGATGGTGATCCTGTTACTGATCGAATTTATCCCTTGATAAGAGAAAACCCTAGCTCTTGTTTATTTAGAAAAGAAGTCGTTATGAATAAAATGAGACTATGGGAACAGGTAAAAACAGGAGCTGACAGTGAATTTAATGCTCGCATTAAGCAAATTTTTTCAAAGCAAATTTTGACGATAAAATTACCGCTTACAATAGGATCTTATAGAAAAGAATCGCTTAGTCAAAATCCGAATACAAAAGATCCATTAGGGAGATTGAAATATTGGGAAGAGTGGAAAAAAAACTTAATAAAAAAGAGAATAATATGAAAAAACTAATCATTTTAGGTCATCAAGAAGAAGATTGTAAACAATTGGAAAATTGGTTTATTGAGGCTGGAATGCAATCGCCTAGCCTCTCAAAAATAAATCAAATGTCGCCAAAAGAAATGACAGAAGTATTTAAAAAACTTTCTGCACAAGAATTTGAAACTTACTTATTGGAGGACAAAGAACCTAGCAATGCTAAAAGTAAGAAGAAAAAGCAGGAAATAGATATTCATCAGCAAAAAATGGCTGAATATCTAATGATGGACTTTAACCTAGCGAATTTAGATTCTGAACCTTATTGCTGGGAAGATTCTCACGCGATTGATATTTTGGATAAATGGTATCAAGCGGATCGATCGACCCAATTTGTTATTTTATATCGTAATCCTAGTCATTTATTTTCACTTGATGATGAATGTGATGATTTAAATGATGAAAAAGTATTAAAAAAATTATCCTCTTGGCTTAAATATAACACCAAAGTATGTAATGTTATTAATAAGTATCCTAAAAACACCGTTCTAATTAATTTTGATGAGTTTAGCTCACGTTCTTCTGATTATATTCAATCATTCCAAAATAAATTTTTACTACCTTATAAAAATTTAGAACTTTTAACTGATGTTATTGAAGAACAAGATCATAACCATTACGCATTACAAGAGCTTATCTTAACCCAAGTTTTAATGGAACAAGTTCAAGTACGCAATTTATACCAAAAATTACAAAGTAAAGCAGGGCTTCCAAGCACAACGCCATCGGTTGAAAGTGCTAAAAAAGCGTGGAAATCTGTGCTTAATATGTCGTCATTAAATAAACAATATCAAATTGAAAATGAGCAAAAACAAACTGAAATTGTATCGCTTAATTCAAAGTTATCTGAATTTGATGAGATAAATAAAGAACTTTTAACCCAAAGCGAACTGACGCAGAAAGAAATCCAATCTTTAACACAAAAGAGTATTTCATTGAGCGAGTTTAATCAAAATATTCTATCGCAACTAAATGAAACACAAAATGTATTAGAAAATTTAGAAAAAGATAATTCGTCTATAATATTTACTAACAAAAAATTAGAAACAGATAATAATAATCTTATGTCTCAAACTAATTTAATTCAAAATGAAATATTAAGGCTAACAGAAAAAAATCACTCATTATCTAATCATAACTATAATATTTTATTACAGTTAAATAAAACACAAGAAATACTTGAAGATTTAGAAAAAGAAAATAATCAACTTAAAACCCCCCCTATTTTGGGTGCAGATGAACGAGTTAAACATTATTTAACTTATCGTTTAGGTAATATTTTAGTAAATAGAAGTAACTCATTATTTGGTATTTGGGGTATGCCTTTTTTTCTTTGGAAAGAATACAGAGATTATAAAGGAGAGAAAAAATATAATAAGGAAACATATCTGCCTTTACATAAATACGCTGATTCTGATAAAGCAGAAAAACTGAAAGAACATTTATCTTATAAGATCGGCGAAATATTTTTAAGTCACATTAAAAAGCCACATTTATGGTTTGTTATGCCATATCGTATGTGCCAAGTAAAGAAAAAATTTAAAACTAATAATTAGGAGAACAATAAATGAGTTTAAAACAAGGTAATCTTTATTTTGAACAAGGAAATTATCAAAAAGCAATAGATGAGTATCGTAAGGTTTCTAGTGATAGCTTACTTTATAAAAGTGCGCAATTTAATATTAAATTATGCGAGCAAAATATTGGTTCTCCTATTCAGCAAAGAAATCAAGTTATAACAGGGAATAGTAATCAGCCGTTAGTTTCGGTTATTATGCCTGTTTTTAATGTGGCAAATTATTTAGATACTGCAATTTTATCAGTTTTAAATCAAAGTTATAAAAATATTGAATTAATAATTGTTAATGATGCTTCAACAGACCATAGTTTAAATATCATTAAAATGTATGAAAAACAAGATAGCAGGGTTAAGGTAATCGATCTTGAATTTAATACATTAGGCGGTGCAGGGATACCAAGTAATGTTGGTGTTGATGCTGCACAAGGAAAATATATTGCTTATGCTGATAGTGATGATATTTTAGATCAGCATGCTATTGAAAAAATGGTTGATTTAGCAGAAAGAACTAATACTGAAATTGTTATTGCTGACTTTATAACATTTGATGATAAAAGTAGAGAAAAAAAGATTTCTTATGATAAAGGAAATTGGAATGATATTCCGTTGAATAAAGTATTTCATCCGAAAGATACACCATCTGTTTTTAGAATATCGCCGGTTCCTTGGCGTAAATTATATTTACGCTCTTTTATAAATAAAAATAATATTCGCTTTCCAGAAGGTGACTATTTTTATGAAGATAACCCTTTGCATTGGTTTGTTTTAACAAAAGCAAGTAAAGTAATTATGCTTGATTATGTTGTTGCACAACACCGAATGGAAAGAGAAGGTCAAACGATGGGGGCAATGAATTTTAAATTATCTGCATTATTTAGTCATTTGAATACAATAAAAAACTTTTTATTTAAAGACAGTTTTGTTCCTGAAAATTTCAAAAAAGAATTAATTGATTTTTCATATAGATCTAACTGGGTCATTGATAGACAAGAACAAGATAAGATCAAAAAAGTGATCCAAAAACGTTATGCACAAGTTTCAATGGATATTGAAAAAGAGGCTAACTTATCTAAAAACACAGTAGAAAAAATTCGTTCGAATTTTTATAAACGTTGTACAGAGTACAATAAACACTACCCTGATTTAGATTTATCAATTGTTATACCAGTATATAATTGTGTTGATTTGTTGCCTAAATTAGTTGATGAACTATTAAAAATAAATTTAAAAACAGAGATTTTCTTGGTTGATGATGGTTCAACAGATGGCTCAACAGAACTTTGTGATTCTTACGCCAAAAATAATGAGCGAGTATATTCATTCTTTCAAAATAATAAAGGTGCAGGAGTTGCAAGAAACTTAGTTATTCCATTATTAACAGGAAAATACTCATATTTTGTTGATGCTGATGATATTGTTGATATTAAAGCATTGGAAGAGGCAATTAAGTTTGCAGATAAAAACAAAAATGACTTATTAATGTTTACATATAAAATTAATTTCTTTGAAAAAAATACGACAAGAGGTATGTGGAACGCAGATCAAGATCTTTGGAATAAATTATTAAAATCTTCTTCAAATCAAGAAAAGAAAATTTTATCGAGTCAAATGGTAAATTATCCTTGGATACGAATTATCAAAACCTCATTATTACATAATGAAAATATCTTCTTTGGTAAAACAGTAGTTCATAATGATGTTCCTTATCATTGGCATACTATTATTGCTGCTAAAAATATTGGTGTTTTTGATAAAGCTATTTGTACACATCGTAAGTTTGATGTTCGCCAACAAATTACAAATATTTCTGATGAGCGTAGATTAATGGTATTAGAGGCTTATAGATATACACATAACTTATTGAAAAAATATGATGATTATCCAGTACTCTTCAATTATTGGCAAAAATTTACTAGAGATCTTCTCACTTGGGCAAGAGATCGAGTTCCAAAAGAGAAGTTAGAGTTTTATAAAAAGAGACATAAACAAATAGTTGATGGGTTAAAAGAGGTAAAAATATGAAAAATATCGCAATGGCAGGAGCTGGATTATCTTGTGCTGTAATAGCAAGAAAATTAGCTGAAAAAGGGCATAAAATTACAATTTTTGAAAGCCGAAATCATATTGGTGGTAATTGTCATACAGAAAGAGATGATAAAACAGGAGTTATGATTCATGTGTATGGACCTCATATTTTTCATACAGATAATAAAGAGGTATGGGATTTTGTGAATCAATATATGGAATTTAAACCTTATGTTAATAGAGTAAAAAGTACGACTAAGGGGCAAGTTTTCTCATTACCTGTAAATTTGCATACTATTAACCAGTTTTTTAATAAAACGCTTTCACCTAATGAAGCAAGAGCGTTTATTGAACAACAGGCTGATATGAGTATTACAGATCCTCAAAGTTTTGAGGAGCAAGCAATGCGTTTTGTTGGTAAAGATTTATATGAGGCATTTTTTAAAGGATATACTCAAAAGCAGTGGGGTATAGATCCTAAGAATTTACCTGCAAGTATTCTAAAAAGATTACCTGTGCGTTTTAATTATGATGATAATTATTTTGCACACCCTTATCAAGGTATGCCAAAAGATGGTTATACTAAAATGATTGAAAATATATTAGATCATCAAAATATTGAAATTCGTTTAAATACACCATTTGTTAGAGAACAAGCGGTCGAATTTGATCACGTTTTTTACTCTGGTACTATTGACGGTTATTTCAATTATGAATATGGTCGATTACCTTATAGAACATTAGATTTTAAGAAAAAATATGCAAAAGGTGATTTTCAAGGCTGTGCTGTAATGAATTATGGCGATGTTAGCGTGCCTTATACAAGAATATCAGAACATAAATATTTTTCTACTTGGGAAAGCTTTGAAGACACTGTATATTTTGAAGAATATAGTCGTTCATGCGAACAGGAAGATACGCCATATTATCCAATTAATCTAGTTGGTGGAAATGAACTTATTGAAAAATATCGATACAAGGCAGCTCAAGAAAAAAATGTTACTTTTGTCGGTCGATTAGGAACATATCGTTATTTAGATATGGATGTTACTATTGCAGAAGCGTTGAAAGTTGTTGGGGAGTTTTAATATGAATCAGATATTCATAAAGAATATTGATGGTACTCTTATTCCAGTATCTACTATCGAAGGGTTAACAATTCATTTTTTTGGAGATAATAATAAAGTTATCGTTTCAGAAAAAACAATTTTTCATAATACTCAATTTAAAATGAGAGAGTTCTCCAATATAGAGATATTAGAAACTCATAAAAGAGGTATTAGAAATCTTGTTGTTGATATGGCAGGAGGTAAGGGATCGTCTTTATTTATAGATGAAGGATTTTCAATAGAGTCAGGAAGATTTGCAATGGCTAATGAGGATAATTGTTCTATAACGATAGGAAAAAACTGTATGTTTAGCTCTAATATTACTATAAGAGCTACCGATGGTCATGTTATTTATAATTTAGGCTCTCCAAAAATTTGTGTTAATACAACTAAACCTATAATAATTGGTGATAATAATTGGTTTGGTAGTGGAGTGACGATTTTAAAAGGTACGGAAATTCTTAACGGTTGTGTTGTTGCTACACAAGCAGTAGTTGCAAAGAAATTTAAAGAAGACAATGTAGTGATCGGAGGAAATCCTGCTAGAGTTCTCAAGCAGAATATTGGATGGAACCGTAGCTATATAAATAATTGGTAATTTTATCTATAAAATAAGAAGGTTATTATGAAAAAAATCACAGTCGTTGGTGCTGGATATGTTGGATTATCAAATGCAGTATTACTTTCTCAACACAATAAAGTAACACTTTTAGATATTGTTGAATCACGAGTTGAAGCTATCAATAATCGAAAATCACCTATTTCTGATAATGAAATTGAGCAATTTTTAGCAGAGAAAGAGTTGTATCTTGATGCTACAATGGATAAAGAAATAGCTTATAAAGGAGCAGAATTTATTTTAGTAGCAACACCAACAAATTATGATACAGAAACAAATTTTTTTGATACTTCAAGCGTTGAAAGTGTAATTGAAGATGCTTTAAGATTAAATCCAAATGCAACAATTATCATTAAATCAACTATTCCTGTTGGTTTTACCGAGAGTGTTAAGCAAAAATTTAATACGGATAATATTATTTTCTCACCGGAGTTTTTAAGAGAAAGTAAAGCCTTATACGATAATCTTCACCCTAGCAGAATTATTATTGGGGAAGACTCTACAAGAGCAAAAGTATTTGCTGATTTATTGGTTCAAGGTGCAATCAAAGAAAATATTGCGACACTATTTGTGGATAATACCGAAGCTGAAGCAATTAAGTTATTTGCAAATACTTATCTTGCAATGCGAGTAGCCTATTTTAATGAGTTGGATACTTATGCTCAAATCAAAGGTTTAAATACCAAACATATTATAGAAGGTGTTGGTTTAGATCCTCGTGTTGGCGAACATTATAATAATCCAAGTTTTGGTTATGGTGGTTATTGTTTACCAAAAGATACCAAACAGTTACTTGCAAACTACAAAGATGTGCCACAAAGTATGATTAAGGCAATTGTTGAATCTAATGAAATTAGAAAACAATTTATCGCCGATGATATTTTGAGTAAGAATCCTAAAACTGTCGGAATTTATCGTTTAATTATGAAATCAAATTCTGATAATTTTAGATCATCAGCAATTCAAACTATTATTGATCATTTAAAACATGCTGGCGTAGATATTGTAATTTATGAACCAGTGTTACAAGATAGTCATTTTAATGGGATTAATGTTTCAAAATCATTAGATAAGTTCAAAAATAAGTCTGATATTATTATCGCAAACAGAATTTCAGACAACTTATCCGATGTAATAGATAAGGTTTATACTAGAGATATTTTTAATGGAGATAACTAAATGAAAGTAATAATTCCAGTTGCTGGACTAGGTACAAGAATGTTACCAGCAACTAAAGCAATTCCTAAGGAAATGTTGACGATTGCAGATAAGCCACTTATTCATTATATAGTGAAAGAATGTGTGGACGCTGGTTTTAAAGAAATTGTCTTAGTTACTCATAGTAGTAAAAATTCAATTGAAAATTATTTTGATACTACGTTTGAATTGGAAACAATGCTTGAAAGACGGCAGAAAAAAGTACTCCTTGAAGAAGTTCGTAATATTATTCCTGAAGATGTTCGTTTGATTCATATAAGACAAGGGCAAGCAAAAGGTCTTGGTCATGCTGTTTTGTGTGCAAGAAGTATTATTGGCGATGATGATTTTGCTGTGGTATTACCTGATGTATTATTACCTGATTTTTCAAGTAATCATAAAACAGAAAATCTTTCTGCAATGGTTCAACGTTTTAATAAAACTGGATATAGTCAAATCATGGTATCTCCTGTTCCAAGGGAAAAAGTGAAGGATTATGGTATTGCTGATTGTCTAGGGGTTGATATTCAAGAAGGTGAAAGTACAAAAATTGTAAAAATGGTTGAAAAACCTGAGATTGAGGATGCTCCATCTAATTTAGCTGTAGTTGGTCGATACGTATTTAGTAAAAATTTATGGCCTTTGTTGGAGCAAACAAAAGAAGGGACTGGTGGTGAAATCCAATTAACTGATGCTATCGATTCTTTAATTGCAAACAGAGAACAAAATATAGAAGCTTTTCGAATAAAAGGTGATACGTTTGATTGTGGCGATAAGATTGGCTATGCACAAGCTTTTATAAAATATAGTCTTCATAATCCGAAAATGAAAGATAGTTTGAAGCAATATTTGAAAGAAATTGTTAAAGAACTTAATTAAACTATTCTAAATAAGGGATCGATATATGTTGGTCTCTAAATTCGATATTATTAAAGTAAATCTATGAATATTTAGAATACTTTGATATTTGTGGTATTATTAACCATTATATTTTTAACTTAAAAGATAAAATGAAAATAAAAACAATTTTAGCACTAAGTTCCATAATGCTTGTTTCTGGCTGTTCACTCTTACCGACAACAGGTCCGAGTAAAGATGCAATAATTACACAACTACCACAACGCGTAAATATCGTTAATGTTGATCTTCCTCTTGCTCAACAAATGTCTTCATCGACTGTAAGTCAGCAATTGTCAACACTTACAAATAAAGGCAGTTTTAATGGTGAAGTTAATGAAGGGGATATCCTATCCGTTTACATTTGGGAAGCACCGCCTGCAGTGCTATTCGGTGTAACTTCTCCTGAAATCGGGCAAGGAAACTCTAAATTGGTGAAATTACCCGAGCAAATGGTCAATAAAAGAGGACGTATAACCGTACCTTTTGTTGGCAGTGTTTTTGTAAAAGGAAAAACTCCTGAGCAAATTCAAAATCAATTAGTCAACTCATTGAGAAATAAGGCGAATCAACCTCAGGTAATCGTTCGTGTGACTCAGAATAATTCTGCAAATGTTTCTATTATCCGTGAAGGTGGCAGTATTCGAATGCCTCTTACAACTTATGGTGAACGTATTTTAGATGCTGTAGCAGCAGTTGGAGGAACGCCGAATAATATACAAGAAGTAACTGTCCAATTAACAAGAAAAAATGCGGTTAAAACAATTCCTCTTGAAAGCTTGATTAAAGAGCCAGCACAGAATATCCCACTTCGTTCTGGTGATGTATTAGCATTATTAGACAAACCATCAAGTTTCACTGGATTGGGAGCATTAGGAACAAATCGCCAAGTTAAATTTCCAACTAAAGGCTTAAATTTAGCGGAAGCTATCGGAAAAATGGGGGGCTTAATCGATACTCGTTCAGATCCTCGTGGTATTTTTGTATTCCGATATATGCCATTAAATACATTACCTGATGCAAAACAGCAACAATGGTACAAACAAGGCTATTCAACAGATACAGAAATTCCAACTGTGTATAATATAGACTTATCAAAACCACAGTCATTTTTTATCTTACAAAAATTTCCAATTCAAGATAAAGATATCGTTTATGTATCGAATGCACCTCTTGCAGAATTCAACAAATTCTTAAGAATGGTATTCTCTACAAGCATATCAACTGCTCGCTCTGTAAAATCAGTAACGGCTAATTAAAGGTATAAGATAAAAATGAAAAAATTAAAAAAGTTAAAGAAATTTTTAAGAAAATTTTCTGTATTATTTTATAGCATTGTTGTTGCACCGACTTTCTTAGCGGTCATTTATTTTGGAATATTTGCATCTGATGTTTATATTTCTCAATCAAGCTTTGTTGTTCGTTCATCCACAACAAATAATTCATTAAGTGGATTTGGAGCTTTGCTTCAAGGCGTTGGATTTTCTCGCTCACAAGATGACTCTTACACATTAAGAGAATATCTCTATTCTCGTGATGCCTTATCTCAACTTCAAGTAACATTACCTGTAAAAGCATTTTATGAAGATAAAGGTGATTTTTTAAGTAAGTTTAATACCTTTGGACTTGATAATTCGAAAGAATCATTTTATCAATATTTCCGTAAACATATTAACGTTAATCTTGATAGAACGTCAGGCATTGCAACATTAAGTATTCACGCATTTTCACCAGAAGATGGTGTAAACATAAATAATGAACTCTTAAGGCTAGGTGAAAACTTAATCAACAAATTAAACACTCGAGCAAGAAATGATGCTTTATTTTTCGCTAAAAAAAATGTAAAAGATGCAGAAGAACGAGTAAAAGAAGTTGGAAAAACGCTAACGAACTATCGTATTAAAAATAATATTTTTGATCTGTCAGCTCAATCAGGTGAGCAATTTTCTTTAGTAAGTAACCTTCAAGTTAAACTGATTGATATCCAGAATCAATTGGCTCAACTTATTGCGATTTCACCTTATAATCCTCAGGTTTCATCTTTGAAATTAAGGGAAAAAAATATCAAAAATGAAATCACCAAACAACTTTCTGAGCTTTATAATGAAAATGGTTCTTTTGTTACCCAATCTTCTGAATATCAACGTTTAATCCTTGATAATAAATTAGCCGATCAGATGTTAGCAAGTGCGATCACGTCATTACAGCATACACAAAATGAGATTGATAGACAGCAATTATATTTAGAAGTAATCAATCCGCCTAGTAAGCCAGACATTGCACTAGAACCACATCGCCTATATAACATTATCTCAACGTTCTTCATCTGTTTAATGTTATTCGGCATCTTAAAACTGATTGTTGCAAGCATAAGAGAGCATAAAAACTAATGCAATACGGTGATTCTACAACTTTTTGGCAATCATTAAGAATACAAGGGCGAGTGATTTATGCACTATTGATGCGTGAAATCATCACTCGCTATGGCCGTAAAAATATTGGGTTTTTATGGCTTTTTGTTGAGCCTTTATTACTAACCGCGATCATTACAATTATGTGGGGAGTAATGAAAGCCAATCGTATCTCTGATTTGAATATTATTGCTTTTACTGTGACAGGATACCCCTTAGCGATGATGTGGCGAAATACGTCAAATAAAGCAATTGGTTCAATATCTGCCAATATTGCATTGCTATATCATCGAAATGTACGTGTTTTAGACACTATTTTCACACGAATGCTACTAGAAGTTTTAGGGGCAAGTATTGCTCAAATAGTCATTATGGCAATTTTAATTATATTTAATTTAATTGATATGCCAGCGGATATTTTTTATATGCTTGTAGCCTGGATAATGATGTCTTTTTTTGCGATGGGACTTGGCTTGATTATTTGTTCTATTGCTCAATATATTGAGCCTTTTGGTAAGATATGGGGTACGCTTGCTTTTGTAATGATTCCATTATCTGGTGCTTTTTTCTTTGTCGATTCACTACCAACTGACATTCAAGAATATGCTAAATGGATTCCGATGATTTCAGGCACAGAGATGTTTAGAAAAGGCTATTTTGGAGATTCCGTCATCACGCACGAGAATATTCTCTTTTTATTCTCTTGTGATCTAGTGATGATTTTTATAGGACTTGTTATGGTCAGAAAATTTAGTGAAGGAATTGAACCTTAATGATTGAACTTCTCAATGTAAATAAAACGTATTCTACTCGCAGTGGAAAAAAGCAAGTTTTAACAGATATTAACCTAACCTTAAATAAAGGTGAAAAAATCGGTATTCTAGGAAAAAATGGTGCAGGAAAATCAACGCTTATTCGTTTAATTAGTGGCGTGGAAGCCCCTACTTCTGGCACGATAAATAGAAAAATGAGCATCTCTTGGCCGCTAGCATTTAGTGGTGCATTTCAGGGCAGCTTGACGGGTATGGATAATTTACGATTTATTTGTCGTATTTACAATGCAGATGTTGATTATGTCACAGAATTTACAAAAGAGTTTTCCGAACTAGGGGATTACCTGAATGAGCCTGTAAAAAGTTATTCATCAGGAATGAAAGCCCGCCTTGCATTTGCACTTTCACTCTCCGTAGAATTTGATTGTTATTTAATTGATGAAGTGATCGCGGTTGGGGACTCTCGTTTTTCTGCAAAATGTAAATATGAACTTTTTGAAAAAAGAAAGGATCGTTCAATTATTCTTGTTTCTCATAGCCCCTCTTCGATAAGAGCATACTGCAATAATGCAATGGTGCTTGATAAAGGTCATTTACACCATTTCAATTCTATTGATGAGGCTTATCAATATTACAATGAGAAATCATAATTTTCTCAATTTATAACAACAAATGCCCTAGCCTCTTGAGACTAGGGCATTTTCTTGTTTAAAAATAGTATTTTTAGAACTAAATTCAATTATAAAAAATTAACAATTGATAAATGGGTATAGCATTGCACAGAAAGTAGCAATTGTCCAAGCAGTCATATTTTTGATATTTTTTCCTAATAACAACCAACCAAGCATTGCTAATATGCAAAATTGCACAAGAAAATAACCGCTTACTAAAACATAATTGATAAATTGTGCTGGCAAAAGATAAAGCACAAAAGCTGTCCAAATATAATTTAATACTGCAAAAATCAGAGCCAGTTTAACCAATAGCTTTAAAAATGATTCTAAACGGCTTTTTGCAAGTACTAAATACCAACCTGAAAGCAGTATACCCAATAAAATTTGAGCAAAATTATTGCCTCTTAGCCAGTTAAAAATGGATGGCAATTCAAACCAATAAATTGCAAAATATTGAATAAATCCGACCGCTATAATACCAAACGCACAATAAATCATTGTTTGATACAAACTTTTATCTTTTGGTAATCGCCAATATATAATTGATAAAAAGACAGAAGCTAAATTTGTAATAATCGCGGGTGAATGTTTAGGGGTAAAAATAACTGCATATAAGAAATTGCCTACCGCAAAAATAATCAATAGCGTTAAAACAAAAGTAAAACGACTTCTCTGCCCTCGACAAATTTTGCCTTTCCAAAGGACAATAAAGCTAATTAAACCCAATGTAAAAAAAGAGAGTAAATAGGGTGAAATAAAAAGGCTATTTGCTGGTGCAGAATAAAAATTTAATGCCATTTCAATAAAAAGCATTAAAATTAAAGGAAGTGAGCCGTGAATGGCAATTTCGTGTTTAGGTTTTGAATCGTGATCGTGCATAATAAATAAATTTTACTAGGATTTTAAAAGGCTATTATGCCATAATGTCACAGTTTTGTGATAATCAAATGAGGTGTTTTAATGCGAATTTTACATACAATGTTCCGTGTCACGGATCTAGAACGTTCTCTGAAATTCTACACAGAAGTATTAGGTATGCGTCTATTACGCACAAGCGAAAATCAAGAATATAAATACACCCTTGCTTTTGTTGGTTACGACGATGAAGATAAAGGTGCAGTGATTGAATTAACCTATAACTGGGGTGTCAATGAATATGAACTTGGCACAGCGTACGGTCATATCGCATTAGGTGTCGATGATGTTTATGCAACCTGTGAAGCAATAAAAAAAGCGGGCGGAAAAATTACTCGAGAAGCTGGACCTGTATTAGGCGGTAATACGGTGATCGCTTTTGCTGAAGATCCTGATGGTTACAAAATTGAATTTATTGAAAACAAAAGTGCTCAAAAAGGGTTGGGTAATAGTTAAGGAGAAATGATGTATCAACAACAAATTTTAAGTGAATTGCAAGAAGCAGCTGATGTCTTAAATAAATTTATGACAGATGAAAAAAACATTCAGTTAATTCAAGAAGCCGCATTATTGATTTCAGATAGCTTTAAACAAGGCGGTAAAGTACTTTCTTGCGGGAACGGTGGCTCACACTGTGATGCTATGCACTTCGCCGAAGAATTGACAGGACGCTATCGTGAAAATCGTCCAAGTTACCCTGCAATCGCAATTTCTGATGTTAGTCATTTAAGTTGTGTCAGTAACGACTTTGGTTATGAATATGTATTCTCTCGCTATGTTGAAGGCGTAGGGCAAAAAGGCGATGTATTATTCGGTCTTTCAACTTCTGGAAATTCACAGAATATCATCAATGCAATGCAAGCGGCAAAAGCCAAAGGAATGAAAACCATTGCAATGACAGGTAAAGACGGTGGAAAAATGGCAGGAATTGCGGATGTTGAAATTCGTGTACCTCATTTCCGTTATGCCGATCGCACCCAAGAAATTCATATCAAAGTGATTCATATTTTAATGATGCTGATTGAATTTGAAATGGCAAAACAAAGCTAACAATACAATAAAAAAGGGAACATTATGTTCCCTTTTTCTTTCTATAATCTATTATAAATTACGCTTTTTGTAATTTTGTCCAGTTGTAATAACCATATAATGAGTTAAGCAAATACGCTCCATACATCAAATACATCGCTGGTGTTTCGCCCCAAAGAATCATACTTAGAATATTGATAACGATCCATAGAGCCCATTGCTCACGGTAACGTAAAATCATCAATAATTGTGCTGCAACAACTAATACTGTTGTAACACCATCTAACCCAGCTGAACTACCACCAAAATGATTTAATGCACTAATAAAGCATAACGATCCCACAGCAACGCTAGCGATTAAAATTCCCCAGCCTTTTAAGTCTAAAGATTTTGCAACAACCGTCGCATTACCGTCTTGACTTTGCATATTCTCTTTCCAAAGAAAATAACCAATGAACTGAGCAGGGATATAAACATAGAGGGTGGTATTCATTTCACCCAAATAATTATTACCAAGAGAAACATAAAAATAACTATATGCAAAAATCAAACCAAAGAAGTAGTTACTGATTTTTCCTTTACCAGCAAATACAACACAAATGATCCCTGAAATCCCTGCAATCATTCCCAACAAAGTATCTGGTTGAAGGATAAAAGCAATAATCTGAGCGACTAAAAATAGCCCTAACCAAACCACCTCAAAAGGCTTCCAGCCAGAAAAAAGCTCGTGTTGGATCTTCTCAAATAAATTATCCGTTTGTGTCGTATTCATAACTCCCCCTTTGAATGAAAAATGAATGACGTTTTATAAATTATTTAAACGCATATCAATTAAAGATTGTACGCTTGCTGGTGCATTTTGTTTCGCTTGCTCATAAGCACTTTTCGCTGCGGCTTTATCCCCTTTTGATACTAAAATATCGCCAGTTAAAAGCTGTTTACGCAGATCCCACGCTTTGCCTTCCACCTGTGATAATAGGTTTAATGCGTCATCTAGTTGATTTAATTGATAATCAACCATTGCTAAACGTAAACGGATCACATTTTGTAAGGTTGCATCTTGTGTACTCGTTAATGCATTTTGCAACGTTGCTTGTGCTTTTTCAAACTGAGCAGATTCAACTTGTTGTTTTGCAATTTCTAATGCGGAGAAAACAGCATAGCTTGTATCTTGGTTTTCAGTAATAAATCTTTCTACAAGCGGTTGATTTTTTTCAGGATTTTGCAAATAACTTGTCATTACCGCTTGGTAATTTGTTGATGTTTGCTGTGTTGCTTGTAGTTTATGATTTTTCCAAAAATTCCAACCAAAAACACTTAATGAAATTACACAAATCACCACTAGAATTGGCGTGCCATTTTCTTGGAACCATTTTTTAACATTGTTAAATTCTTGTTCTTCGGTTTGATTCAAATATTCACTCATAATTTTTCCTTATTAAAAACGTTTTTTTAATTCGTTAATTAGTTCAGCTTGTGAGATTGTCATCTGTTCTGCTTCACCAAACAGATCCTTCACAACAACTGTATTTTCTGCCACTTCAGTTTCGCCAAGTACTAAGGCAATTTTTGCCCCTAATTTATCAGCACGTTTAAATTGTTTTTTAAATGCACCGCCACTGCAATGTAACATTGTGCGTAATTCAGGCAACTCAGCACGCAATTTTTCTGCGAGTTTAAAAGCAGATGCGGTAACATTCTCGCCATTGTAAACCACATAAAGATCCACTGTACGAGGCAACACCACTTCACTATTTACTTCTTGAACTAAAAGCACTAAACGCTCTAAGCCCATTGCAAAGCCCACACCCGCAGTTGCGTGTCCACCAAGTTGTGCTACTAAACCGTCATAACGTCCACCCGCACAAACTGTACCTTGTGAACCCAACGCTGTGGTTACCCACTCAAATACGGTTTTGTTATAGTAATCTAAGCCACGCACTAATTTTTGGTTGATTACATAGTCGATCCCGAGTTGATCTAAGATCTGACAAACGCCTGCAAAGTGCGTTTTCTCTTCTTCATTTAAGAAATCATGTAATTTTGGTGCGTCATTTAATACCGCTTGAATATCCGCATTTTTGGTATCTAAAATACGAATTGGATTCGTGGTTAAACGGCGTTTACAATCTTCGTCTAAAATCGCTAAATGTTGATTTAAAAATTCAACCAACGCCTCGCGGTATTTAGTACGCGTTTCTAAGCCACCGATTGAATTTAACTCTAAGGTAACGTGCTGACGAATACCTAATTTTTCCCATAAACGAGCCGTTAATAAAATCAATTCGGCATCAGCCTCTGGGTTATTGATCCCAAATACTTCCACACCACATTGGTGGAATTGACGATAACGTCCTTTTTGTGGACGCTCATAACGGAACATTGGTCCCATATACCACATACGTTGTTCGTTGTTATAAATCCAACCGTTTTGAATCGCTGCACGCACACAACCAGCAGTTCCTTCTGGGCGTAATGTTAAGCTTTCATCATCACGATCTTTAAAGGTAAACATCTCTTTTTCAACGATATCCGTCGCTTCACCAACACCACGTTTGAATAACGCTGTTGGCTCTAACACTGGGCTACGCATTTCACTATAACCATAGCTTGCCAGAGCATCTCTAATTTGCTTTTCTACCCATTGCCATAATGGGGTTTCTGTTGGGGCACAATCGTTCATTCCACGAATTGCTTGAATACTTTTTGCCACGTTTTTTATCCTTATTATTCTTCTTTTATAAAATTATTATAAGCGGTTAAATTTTTTCAAAAATTTGCAAATTCTTAAAAAAATCTGACCGCTTGTTTCTTGATTATTTAATTTGGTAATACGATATTCGGACACGCTTGACCTTTCAAGAGCGTCGCAATATTCGTTAAAGTCACATCAGAGATATTAACCAATGCTTCTTCGGTTAAAAATGCTTGATGTCCTGTTAATAACACATTATGACAAGATGATATTCTACGGAACAAGTCATCTTGGATGATATCATTAGATTTATCCTCAAAAAAGAGTGCTTGTTCATTCTCATAGACATCTAAACCTAATGCACCTATCTTCTGTTGTTTTAATGCCGTTAAGGCTTCTTGTGTATCGATCAACGTACCTCGACTGGTATTTATAATCATTACACCTCTACGCATTTTCGCAAAGCTTTCTGCATTCAGCATATGATAACTTTCAGGTGTTGCTGGACAGTGCAATGTAATAATATGAGATTTTTGATACAACTCATCGAGCTCAACATATTTTGCCCCCAGTGCTTCTACTTCTGGATTTTTAAAAGGATCATAAGCAAGAATATTCATTCCAAATCCTTTTAAAATACGAATGACAGCTAAACCAATTTTTCCTGTTCCAATGACACCTGCAGTACGTCCGTGCATATTAAAACCCGTTAATCCCTCTAACGAGAAATTCGCATCACGAGTACGTTGATAAGCACGATGAATTTTACGATTCAATGCCATCATTAGCCCAACCGTATGCTCTGCTACTGCCTCTGGTGAATATGCTGGTACTCGAACTACCTTGATACCTAACTCTTGGGCTGCTTGAACATCCACATTATTAAAACCCGCACAACGCAACGCAACCACTTTCACTTTGTATTCTGCCAATTTTTCTAAGACTTTTCGGCTGCCATCATCATTCACAAAAATACAAACCGCATCACAGCCTTCCGCCATCTTGACGGTCTGTTCATTCAACATAAAATCAAAGAATTTTAACTCAAAGCCATATTTGCTATTGATTAACTCTAAGTATTTACGATCGTAATTTTTTGTTCCAAATATTGCAACTTTCATGGCATTTCCTTAATTTTACTATAACTGTTCAACCGCAATGCGTTTATTGGTGTCTTGCTGACTCACTTTGGCACGAATTTTTGCTTCTAGCTGATCAATCAGCTGAGCATTATCAAAACGCTCTTTTTGACGCACGCCATCAAGGTAATAACCGCTCATTTTATTTGAACCTGTTACGCCTAAATCTGAAATCAAGGCTTCACCTGGTCCATTTACTACGCACCCGATAATTGAAACATCCATTGGTGTGATAATATCCTCTAAACGCTGTTCCAGTTCATTTACCGTTGCGATCACATCAATTTCTTGACGAGAGCAAGTTGGGCAAGCAATAAAGTTGATCCCTCGAGAACGAATACGGAGCGATTTTAAAATATCAAAACCCACTTTGATCTCTTCTACGGGATCCGCTGCCAATGAAATTCGCAATGTATCGCCAATCCCTTCAGACAATAATAATCCCAAACCAATCGCTGATTTAACCGATCCTGCTCTTGCACCACCCGCTTCAGTAATGCCTAAGTGTAGAGGCTGTTTGATCTGTTTTGCTAATAAACGATAAGATTCGACCGCTAAAAACACATCAGAGGCTTTTACGCTGACTTTAAATTGATCAAAGTTAAGACGATCTAAAATATCTACGTGTCTTAATGCACTTTCTAGCAACGCTTCTGGAGTAGGTTCACCATATTTTTCTTGCAAATCACGCTCTAATGAACCTGCGTTTACACCGATACGAATTGGAATATTTTTATCTCTCGCACAATCGACCACTGCTCGAATACGATCTTCTTTACCGATATTACCTGGATTGATACGTAAACAGTCCACACCATATTCTGCGACTTTTAACGCAATACGATAATCAAAATGAATATCAGCAACCAATGGTACGTTAACTTGTTGTTTAATCACTTTAAAGGCTTCGGCTGCATCCATTGTCGGCACAGACACTCGCACAATATCCGCCCCTACTCGTTCAAGGGCTTTAATTTGAGCCACCGTTGCTTCAACATCGGTGGTTCTTGTATTTGTCATTGATTGCACGCTTATTGGTGCGTCGCCCCCCACAGGCACATCGCCAACATAAATTTTTAGCGATTCACGACGTTTAATCGAAGGTTTTTGTAACATTATTATAATTTCTAATTGAGTTTAAGGTAATTTGATACGAGCAACACGACCGTCTAATTTTAATGGCACAACTTCGCCTTTATAATAGACTTTTACATTCACTGGTGCCCCAATAGTTAATTTGTAACTGTCGTTATCATTGAAATTTAAAACCTCGCCTGCCTTATATAATTTTGCGGTTAGAGTTTTATTATGATTACCACGTACAGTAATCCAGCTTGGTGCAGAAACAACTTCAATGCGTAACTGATCGTTAATTGCTGGAAGCTGTTCTGTTTCTGATAAGTCTGCTACCTCTGTATTCTCTACATTTGCTTGATCTTGCAATAATACATTTGTTTGTGTTTCTAAAGCAGTATCTTGAGCTTCAGTAGCCACATTTTCTGGTTCCGAAGGTTGCTCTTCTGAATTTACAATAGAATCTGTTTGATTCTCTAGCTGCTCAGTTGCTGAGGATGCCGATTCCGTTGTTTCAGTTGCAGAATCAGTCACATCTTTATTTGGCTCAAGTGTTGTCGTTTGAGTAATAGGTAAACGAGAATCTTGTAATGAAATCGTATCGCTATTCGCATTAACTAAATCATCTCTTTTTTCTTGTTCTTGTTGATAATTTTGCCACCACCAAAGTAGCGTCATACCAAATGCGATCAATAAAATAAGAATGGTAAGAGTTTTAAGGAAACCACGACAAGGTTTAGCTTGTGGCTTAATGTGCATAGGTTTTAAATTGGGGATTTCTTTACTGCTATCACTAAAAGCATTCTGAAATAGGGAATCTGGCAATTTCAAAAAACGAACATAACTTCTTAGATAGCCCTTAGTAAAAGCAACAGGAAGATCAGGAAGCGTGAAAATATTATTTTCAAAATTTTCGATCACCGCACTTCTTAAACGTAATTTTGTAGCAACGTCATCTACTGAAAGATCTAAGTTTAATCGTGCTTTTTTTAACTTATTACCTAATGTTTCTTGATCAAATTCGTGATTTGCTTGTTCTCTTTTCAGTTCTACACTCTCATCATCTATCAAAGTAGTCTCTTTAATCATTGCCGGTTGTCCCTTTTCATTTGGTTAGAAAATATTGCCCAATTTTACCCTAAAAATAACTAAATCTCTATGAGTTTAAGTGCTTAAACAGTAAGTAATCAAAGGATTTTTTCCATTTCCCAAATTTATTAGAGCGGAAAAAGAATACCGAGTAAAAATTTATAAGCTTTCATATAACCTAAATGCTTGGCGATCTGACATACTCGCTAGATAATCACAAATTACTCTTGGCTGATGTGCTTTATCCGTTTCATTCCATTGTTGTCGGACTGATTTAGGAAGTAAACGTAGTGGTTCACTCATCAGCATATCAAAAGTATCCATTAAAATACGTTGCCCTTTATACTCTACTCGTTGAGTTTTAGTATCCATAATCACAAACTCGTAGACAAAGTTTTTAAGCACTTGTAACACTTCAAGCACATCCGAAAGCAATACAGCATTAAACTTTAACAATGGCTCATCAAATTCACTGTGAACAGCCCATTTCACATTAGTAATAAAATAATTCACTAAAGAGCCAATAATATCTTTACGTTCATAGCGATGTTCAGAAAATAAATTTTCCGTCATTTTAGGAAGAAGATCTTTGATCCACTGAGATTGACACTGCCTAAATTTTTGTTCAGCATATTCCCAACATTGTGGTGTAATCATTCCAACGACAATCGCATCTTCTAGATCGTGAACCGCATAAGCAATATCATCCGCAAGCTCCATAATGCTACAATCTAACGATTTATAAATCGATTTACTCGGTTTAAATGGTTCATTACTTTTTTTAATAGTACGAAAGAGCTTTTTATCTTGTTCTGACAAGGGTTCTAACACCCAATCAAACATTTTTTCATCATCACGATAAATCCCTTTACTGGTTTTAAAATGATGAGCATTGACAAAACGAGTCGTGTTTATTTCTGCATACTGCTCTGGCTTGGTTTCATCTAGAAAAGCAGGATATTTTAAAATACCAAGTAAAGCCCGACGTGTTAAATTCATACCAAAATCTTCGGTATAAGATTCTAAATGCGTCACAATTCGAAAGGTTTGACCATTACCTTCAAACCCTCCAAAATCTCGCATTTTATAATTTAATGCCGTCTCTCCTCCATGCCCAAAAGGCGGATGTCCAATATCGTGCATATAGCAAATGGATTCAATTAAGCTACGAGATGGAAGTAAAGCGGTCAGATTTTTTGAAAAATTTGCAAATTCTTCAGCAGAAGTGACCGCTTTAAATCCCTCTAAATCAGCCAATAATTTCGCTCTTAAACTATTACCAATTTGAGCCACTTCAAGAGAATGGGTTAAACGTGTACGATAAAAATCATCTTCGCCCACAGCGTGAATTTGAGTTTTTGCTTGCAAGCAACGAAATGCTTCAGAATGTAGAATTCGCCCACGATCACGTTGATAAGGTGAGCGATGATCCTGCTCTCTCTTTTTACCTTCAACAAATCGTTCAATCCATTTTTCTGAAATCATCTTTCATCCCCTATAACTCAATTTTCTAATATCAATTTTTAAGAATAATACAGTATTTCATCAATTATAAAAGTGCCAAATATAAAAAATCCTCGTAATATTACTATTACAAGGATTTTCAAATAATTTGATACTAGGATTTAGCTAAAAATAAGCCTTAGCCCATACCATATTTTTTAAGTTTTTTACGTAATGTTCCACGGTTAATGCCAAGCATTGTCGCAGCACGAGTTTGGTTACCACGAGTATATTGCATAACCATATCTAGCATTGGATGTTCAATTTCAGATAAAACCAACTCATATAATTCTGTTGGATCTTGACCATCTAATTGAGATAGGTAGTTTCTTAACGCTTGTTTTACATTATCACGCAACGGTTTATTTACTTGTTGAGCTTGAGAATTTAGCATTGCAACCGTTAAAGGATTTTGCTGTGGTTGTTGTTCTAACATTGTTGTTTCTTATCCAAAATTAAATTTTTAATGAAAACTTCCAATACATTAAGCTGTTCCTGAGTTGAGCATAGTGTATTAAAAGTACGTTTAAAGTCAGAGTCTGGTTTCAGTGATTCAACATACCAGCCAACGTGTTTTCGAGCAATGCGATATCCCTTTTGTTCACCATAAAATTGATGTAGGCTCTCGATATGCTCCAACAATATTTGACCTTTTTCCTCTATGGAAATTGCTGAAACCTCTCCAAACTCCAAAAAATCGGTTATTTCTTTAAATAACCAAGGGCGACCAAGACTGCCTCGTCCAATCATTATCGCATCAGCACCCGTATAATCTAAAACAGACTTCGCTTGCTGAGCAGAGGTTATATCTCCGTTTGCAATAATCGGGATTGACACAGCTTGTTTTACTTTTCTTATGTTGTCGTACTCAGCTTGTCCTTTAAACAGACAGCTACGCGTTCGTCCATGAATCGTTAATGCAGAGATATTGGCTTGTTCAGCAATTTTAGCAATTTCTAAACAATTTTGGTTCGCTAAATCCCAACCTGTTCTAATTTTCAATGTCACAGGCACATTAACTGCATTGACAACTGCCTCTAAAATACGAGCAACTTGATCAGGTTCACGTAATAGAGCAGATCCTGCCATTTTTTTGTTAACCTTTTTTGCAGGACAACCCATATTGATGTCTATGATTTCTGCACCGTAGTCAACATTAACTTTTGCTGCTTCTGCCATTTCAAAAGGATCATAACCCGCAATCTGTACCGCATTTATACCTATTTCATGATGATGAGCAAGGCGTAATTTCGATTTCTCAGTATGCCATACATCCGGATTAGTTGACATCATTTCAGAAAATGTCAGACCCGCACCAAACTTACTACATAATCGGCGAAATGGGAGATCTGTAATTCCCGCCATTGGAGCAAGGAAAATACGGTTTTTTAATTCATATTGTCCTATATGCATTACCAATTACCTTTGCTTTAATTAAATAAAATTTAATCAAATCTAGTTTTAATGTTGCTAAAAATAAAAAAATATGGAATCAACCATATTCTTTCAAAAGTGCTTCATCAGAGACTCACTGATCTCTAAGGGGGCGAATAATACACACTTTTTCTGACTTTGGGAAGCCTGTTTTTTGTTCAAATAGCAAAAAAAATGAAAAAAATCCTATTTTTATAAATAAATCCCAATCAAAATAGAAATCAAGAAACTCAATCCAACATAATTATTATTTAAAAAAGCATCAAAACATTTTTCTCGCACTCTATTTTTTGTTAATTTTGCTTGATGTAAGAAAAGTAGAAATGGAGCAATTAACATACAAAAATAGATCATTGGAAAGGATTTGATAACACCTAAAATAACAAATAATAAAAGAGAAACACTCTGTAATAATACTATGATTTTATTATCATATTGTGCAAATAGTATCGCTGTTGACTTCACGCCAATGCGTAAATCATCATCACGATCGACCATTGCATATTGGGTATCATAGGCTATCGTCCACACCAAATTTGCAAAAAAAAGAATCCAACATTCAAGGGGTAAAGTTTCATTTACCGCACTAAATGCCATTGGGACGGACCACCCGAATGCCAGCCCTAAAACCAGCTGTGGCAAGTGTGTATAACGCTTCATAAAGGGATAAATAATTGCTAAAAACGCTGCAATAAAGGAGAGAAAAATAGTCATTTTATTTAGTAATAACACTAAAATAAAAGCAAAACTCAATAACACAAAAAAAAGCGTTTTTGTTTCTTTTTCTGACACTAATCCCGTAATCAATGGTCGCTGATGAGTCCTTGCTACTTTTCCATCAATATGACGATCAGCAAAATCGTTAATCACACATCCAGCTGCTCGCATTAAAATGACACCAACAACAAAAATAACGAACAATGAAAAATCAATTTTTCCCTCAGTTGCTAAAAATAATGCCCACAATGTTGGATAAAGTAACAAAAGCGTTCCGATAGGTCTATCCAATCGCATCAATTGATAATAACCTCGCAATTTTGAGCGTGAAAAGTGCTGTTTTATAAAATTATTCATGGCAAAGATGGATTTTAATATTTTTGGTGTTTAAATTTTGCTCTATATTTTCTGGTAAAGGTTCATCTGTGAATAAATGATCGACTTCACTAATATCACCAAGACGCACAATAGCCTTACGATAAAATTTAGAATGATCCGCAGCCAAAATAACCTGACGAGAACTATTCATTAACGCACGTTTCACTTTGACTTCGTGATAATCATAATCTAGCATTGAACCTTCATCATCAATCGCACTGATCCCCAACACACCAAAATCTAATCTAAATTGGCTAATTAAGTCGATGGTTGTAGAACCAATAATCCCGCCATCCTGACGCAAATTTCCCCCTGCAATCGTAACTTGGAAATCCTCTTTTGGTAATAAAATATGAGCGGCATTCAAATTATTGGTGACGATACGTAAATCCTGATGAGAAAGTAATGCTTGAGCTACTGCCTCAGCGGTTGTACCAATATCTAAAAAAAGTGAAGCCCCATTAGGAATGATTTGTGCGATATGTTGAGCAATAATATTTTTTTGACGGGAAAATAGCTGTTTACGATCGCTATAATCACTATTTTCACAATTTGTTGGAATCCCCGCCCCCCCATGATGACGGCGAATTAAATTATTTTCCGCCAATTCATTCAAATCTCGACGAATGGTCTGTGGACTAACGTTTAATTTTGCAACTAACTCTTCCGTACTGATATAACCTTGCTGATTGATAAAATCAATAATTTTGTTATGTCGGATAGATTGTTTCATTTCTTTCTCCCTAAGCGGTTAAATATTTCATTATTTTTGTAAAAAGTTCTTAAAATCATACCGCTTATTTTCATTTGTCATTCGGTTACAGTCTATTTTCAACTTTTATCTCTGATATTTCAACCAATTTTCTCTGATTTTGTGATACAATGACATCAATTTTTTGCATACTTTTTATAAAGAAGCGTGCAATTTTTTTACAAATTAGAATTAGGACATTTCAATGAGCGAATTAGCCAAAGATACTATTCCAATCAGTATTGAAGAAGAATTAAAGACCTCTTACCTTGACTATGCAATGTCGGTAATTGTCGGACGTGCATTACCAGACGTGCGAGATGGTTTAAAACCCGTACACCGTCGTGTACTTTTCTCAATGGATCAAAGTGGAAATACAGCAAGTAAATCTTATGTAAAATCAGCCCGTGTGGTTGGGGACGTAATCGGTAAATATCACCCTCACGGCGACACCGCTGTTTATGACACCATTGTGCGTATGGCACAACCATTCTCATTACGCTATATGTTAGTGGATGGACAAGGTAACTTTGGTTCAATTGATGGCGACTCACCAGCTGCAATGCGTTATACCGAAGTCCGTATGCAGAAAATCACCCAACAATTATTGACGGATTTAGATAAAGAAACCGTGGATTTCTCGCCTAACTATGACGGAAAAGAGATGATCCCTGATGTCCTTCCAACCAAAATCCCAGCATTGTTAGTGAATGGTTCATCTGGTATTGCGGTGGGTATGGCAACCAACATTCCACCACACAACTTAAATGAAGTGTTAGATGGCTGTTTAGCTTATATGGATAATGATGAAATTACCATTGATGAGCTAATGCAACATATTCCGGGTCCTGATTTCCCTACCGCTGCGATTATCAATGGTCGTAAAGGTATTGAAGACGCTTACCGCACTGGACGAGGTAAAGTTTACGTACGTGCAAAAGCAGAGGTGGAAACCAATGCCAAAGGGCGTGAGATTATTGCGGTCACTGAATTACCTTACCAAGTAAACAAAGCCCGTTTAATTGAAAAAATTGCCGAATTAGTGCGTGATAAAAAATTAGAAGGCATTAGTGGTGTAACCGATTTATCAAACAAAGACGGTTTACGTATTGAAATTGACGTGAAACGCGATTCTGTCGGCGAAATCGTATTGAATAACCTTTACGCTTTAACCCAAATGCAAGTGACTTTTGGGATCAATATGGTTGCTCTTGATCACGGTCAGCCACGCTTATTCAATCTAAAACAAATTATTGAAGCCTTTGTTAAACACCGCCGTGAAGTGGTTACACGCCGTACGATTTTTGAATTACGCAAAGCTCGTAGCAGAGCCCACGTTTTAGAAGGTTTAGCGATCGCCCTAGCTAATATCGATCCTGTGATCGAATTGATCCGTGCGTCAAAAAGCAAAGCAGAAGCACAAGAAGCATTACTTTCTCGCGCTTGGGAATTAGGCAATGTGGCTGGAATGTTAGAAGCGGCAGGTGTTGATGCATCACGCCCTGAAGATTTACCAGCGGAATTTGGGGTTCGTGATGGACAATATTACTTATCTGAAACCCAAGCTCAAGCGATTTTAGAACTTCAATTACACCGTTTAACTGGTTTAGAACACGAAAAAATCGTGGATGAATACAAAGCAATCTTAGTTGAAATCGGTGAATTATTACATATTTTAAATAGCCCAGAACGTCTAATGGAAGTGATCCGTGAAGAATTAGAAGCGGTTAAAACACAGTTTGGCGACGAACGTCGTACTGAAATTACTGCAAGCTCAGCAGATATTAACCTTGAAGATTTAATCACGCCAGAAGATGTGGTTGTTACCCTTTCTCACACAGGCTATGTGAAATATCAACCAATTTCTGACTACGAGGCACAACGTCGTGGTGGTAAAGGTAAATCAGCAACCAAAACCAAAGATGATGACTTCGTAGAACGTTTATTAGTCGCAAATACCCACGATACCATTTTATGTTTCTCAAGTCGTGGACGTTTATATCAATTAAAAGTGTATCAATTACCACAAGCAAGTCGTGGGGCAAGAGGTACGCCGATTGTAAATATCTTACCATTAGATAAAGAACAAAATGAGCGTATCACAGCGATCTTACCAATCCAAAACGGCGACTTCTCCGCTGAGAAATTTGTAGTGATGGCAACCGCAAGCGGAACAGTGAAAAAAGTCACCCTTGATGCATTTAGTAAAGTTCGTTCAAACGGCTTAATCGCTCTGAATTTACGTGACGGCGATGAGTTAATCGGTGTCGATATTACCGAAGGCGACAGCGAAATTATGTTGTTCTCCGCACAAGGTAAAGTGGTTCGCTTTGCAGAAACTGCCGTGCGTGCAATGGGACGTACTGCGACAGGTGTTCGCGGAATGAAACTGGCGTTATCTAATATGGAATTATCCGAAGATGATAACGACATTGAAACAGATAACGATGATGAAACATCTGATATTGATTTGAATGCAGATAAAGTAGTTTCACTCGTTATCCCAAGAGAAAATGGCGACATCTTAACGATTACCGAAAATGGTTATGGTAAACGTACCGTTCTTACGGAATATCCAACTAAATCGCGTAACACCAAAGGTGTAGTGTCAATCAAAGTCAACGAGCGTAATGGTAAAGTCGTTTCTGCACTTCAAGTAGAAGAAACGGATCAAATTATGCTAATTACTGATGCCGGTACCCTTGTTCGTACACGCGTTCATGAAGTGAGCCTCGTAGGGCGTAATACACAAGGTGTTCGCATTATCCGAACCGCAGATGAAGAAAGCGTGGTTGGATTAGAAAAAGTGTGCGAAGTGGAAGATGATGAAGCGGAGACAGTGGAAACGGTTGAAGTAGCAGAAGTTGAAGTAACAGAAGCAACTGCAACAACACAAGAGTAATTTTAATTTATGTGAGGGCGTGATTATCAAACTTTGTTTGTATATCCGCCCTTTACTCGATCTAAAATTTCTCAAAAATATAATTAGATAAGAATAGCGGTCATATTAAATCAAAAATTTACCAAATTTATTAAAACTAAACAGGGAATGCTCTGTTTTTACAAATATATTAAAATCTCTCAAAACATAGCATCAAGATATGCCTTGACGAATTCCTATTTTCAATAATGGTAAATTTCATTCAAAATATTACCGCTTATTTTCTTCCAATCCTTTCAGAAGGAATACAAAATGAATACACAAAATCCAACTATTGCCCTTGTGGCTGGTGAAATCTCTGGCGATATTTTAGGGGCGGGGTTAATCAATGCATTACGTTTGCATTATCCAAACGCAAAATTTATTGGCATTGCAGGCGAGAAAATGCAACAAGCTGGCTGTGAAACCTTATTTGATATGCAAGAACTTTCTGTGATGGGGCTAGCAGAAGTGGTTAAGCATTTACCTCGTTTATTAAAACGTCGTAAGCAAGTAATTAACACAATGCTTGAACTTAAACCTGATATTTTTATCGGTATTGATGCCCCTGATTTTAATTTATATGTGGAAAATAAATTAAAGCAACAAGGAATTAAAACCGTGCATTATGTTAGCCCTTCAGTTTGGGCGTGGCGACAAGGTCGTGTGCATAAAATTGCTAAAGCGACAAATCTTGTTTTAGCTTTATTGCCTTTTGAAAAGGCGTTTTACGATCGTTTTAATGTGCCTTGTAAATTTATCGGACACACAATGGCGGATGCGATTCCATTAAAACCAAATCGCAGTGAAGCCTGTGAAAAATTAGGGCTTGATGAAAAAGGGCGTTATATGGCAATTTTAGCAGGCAGTCGTTGCAGTGAAATTGAGTTTTTAGCTGAACCATTCTTAAAAACAGCTCAATTATTAAAAGAAAAACACCCTGATTTACAATTTTTAGTTCCCCTTGTGAATGAAAAAACACAGCAGCTTTTTGAACAAATCAAAAACAAAGTCGCCCCTGAATTAGAGCTTATTTTACTACAAGGTAATGCTCGCCAAGCGATGATTTGTGCCGAAGCAACTTTACTCGCCTCTGGCACGGCTGCTCTTGAAGCAATGTTATGTAAATCGCCAATGGTTGTCGGCTATAAGCTAAAACCATTAACCCACACTATTGCTAAAAGGCTGATTAAAACTGAGTATTATACCTTACCGAATTTACTCGCTAATGCTCCACTTGTGCCTGAACTTATTCAAGATGAATGTAACCCTGAAAATTTAGTGTGGCATTTGAATAGTTACCTAGCTCAAGACAGCGAAAGTTTAAAAGAGAAAAATGAATTGAAACAAACATTTACTCAAATCCATAAAGAAATTCAGTGTGATGCAGATATGCAAGCGGCTCTTGCTGTAGTAGAGTTATTACAATAAGAAGCATCAGGGCGAATAATATTCGCCCTTTATTATTTTTACAAAAATAGAATTTATCTATTCAATTATGACTCATTGAAATAATTGTAAAATTCATAAAAAATCATACCGCTATAAATATAAAAAAAGAGCATATCAATGATATGCTCTTCAAAATTCATTTAATTTTAAATCTTATTTCAAACCTGATTCAAAACGTAAGATTTCTGCTTTATCGGTTTTTTCCCAAGGGAAGTGTGAACGACCAAAGTGTCCGTAAGCGGCTGTTTCACGGTAAATTGGTTGAATTAAATCTAACATTTGAATTAAGCCGTAAGGACGTAAATCAAAATGCTCACGCACTAAGCGAACCAAAATTTCATTGCTTACTTTACCTGTACCAAAAGTTTCCACCATAATAGACGTTGGCTCTGCCACACCGATTGCGTAAGAAAGTTGAATTTCACAACGATCAGCTAAACCTGCCGCAACAATATTTTTTGCAACATAGCGAGCAGCATAAGCCGCTGAACGATCCACTTTTGATGGATCTTTACCAGAGAATGCACCACCACCGTGACGCGCTGCACCACCGTAAGTATCTACGATGATTTTACGTCCTGTTAAGCCACAGTCACCCATTGGACCACCGATCACAAAACGACCTGTTGGGTTGATGAAATATTTGGTGTCTTTACTTAACCATTCGCTTGGCAACACAGGTTTAATAATCTCTTCCATTACCGCTTCGTGAAGATCTTTTTGTGAGATCGTATCAGCGTGTTGTGTTGAAAGCACCACTGCATCAATGCCCTTGATTTTGTTATCTTCATAAACAAAGGTAATTTGGCTTTTTGCATCAGGGCGTAACCAATCTAATTTACCATTTTTACGCACTTCTGCTTGTTTTTGCATAAGTAAGTGAGCGTAAGTGATTGGTGCTGGCATTAACACGTCAGTTTCGTTGGTTGCATAACCGAACATAATCCCCTGATCCCCCGCACCTTGTGCAAATGGATCAGCACGATCGACACCTTGATTGATATCTGGTGACTGTTTTCCAATCGCATTTAAAACCGCACAAGAGTGAGCATCAAAGCCCATATCCGAGTGGGTATAACCGATATCACAAATCACTTCACGAGTTAAGTTTTCAATATCTACCCAAGCACTCGTTGTGATTTCACCACCGACTAATGCCATACCTGTTTTCACGTAAGTTTCACAAGCAACACGTGCTTTTGGATCTTGTTTAATAATTTCGTCTAATACCGCATCTGAGATTTGATCGGCGATTTTATCTGGATGCCCTTCTGATACAGATTCAGAAGTAAATAAATTTATTGCCATTGCTTATTTCCTTTATTTAGGGTGGATTGCATAAAAGTCTAAGCGGTAATTTTTGCAAATTTCTTACAAAATCTTACCGCTTACTATAATTCCGCTTAGGTGTTTAACCATCTAGACGTCTATAATATATTTATCTACTCAAAATTGCAAACAAATTTTATAAACTTCTCAACGCTTCAATACGTTTTTCAAGAGGTGGGTGACTACTAAATAATTCTTTGCTTCTCACGTTAATCATAAAGGCAGCAAGAGAACCTTGCATTTCCTGTGGTTCGTGGATAGATTGTAAACGTTGCAATGCCGCAATCATCTTTTCTTTTCCAACTAAACTCGCTGAACCTGCATCTGCTCTAAATTCACGATAACGTGAAAACCACATTGCAATCATACTTGCAAGAATACCCAGTGCAAATTCTAACACCATTGAGACGAGGAAATAGGTCATTGAGCTTTGCTCTTCTTCGCCATCATCGTTACGGCTTGATGAGATCACGCCCGCAATCACACGTGAAATAAAAATGACAAAGGTATTTAAAACGCCTTGTAATAAGGTCATCGTCACCATATCACCGTTGGCAATATGCGATACTTCATGGGCAATCACGGCTTCCGCTTCATCTTGGGTCATTGAATCAAGTAAGCCAGTACTTACTGCTACTAATGAGCCTTTTTTGGTCGCTCCCGTCGCAAAAGCATTCACATCCGCAGAATGATAAATCGCCACATCAACCATTGGAATACCCGCTTGCTGAGTTTGGCGTTGTACGGTTTCCATTAACCAACGTTCAGCATTGTTGCGTGGTGTTTTGATCACTTCTGCACCAACGGAACGCAATGCCATTGTTTTAGATAAAAATAAAGAGATAAGCGAGCCAGCAAAACCGAACATGGTTGCCATTAGCAATAAGCCCGTCAAACTGCTACGCTCAATCCCTGTTAAACTTAAAATAATTCCAAGTACAACCATAACACCTAAGTTAGTCGCAAGGAATAACACAATTCTCATCATAAATCGTTCTCCAACTGTATATAAAATAAAAAATGAGAGGCTTCTAATATGGGGCGATTTTTACTTAAATTCAACAAATCAATCCCATAAATTTAACTGTTTTGTTACTTTTTGCTCAGGGACTTGCACACTAATGCCAATCAAACGAATTTTACGATTTTCTCGTCTTTCCCAAATTTGAGATAACAAATCCACAAAATAGGCTTTTGTAACCCCCTCCGTCGTTTTTTCTAAGGTCGTTTGCGTAAAATCATCAAATTTAAGTTTCACGCCTAACTTCTTAAAATCCGTCAAAGGTTTATCGCCAAAATTACGCATAATCCTAAATTTTAACTTCTCAAAAAGTTCGTCTAACATCGTTTGTGCAAGATGAAGATCATCAATATCCACAAGCAAGGTATTTTCCACCCCTATTGATTTTCGCACGCGATTCACTTCAATTTTGCGATTATCAATACCGTGACTAAAATCCCACAAGCGTTGCCCAAACTTACCAAAATGTTGCAAAATCGTCGCTAAATCTGACCGCTTAATATCGCCACAGGTTTTAAAACCCAATGCCAACAATTTTTTATGGGTAACCTTTCCGACACCCGGAATTTTTTTTAATTCCAAGCGATGAATAAAATCGTCCACCTGTTCAGGGGGAATGACAAATTGCCCATTCGGTTTATTCAAATCTGAGGCAATTTTGGCTAAAAATTTTAACGGGGCTACGCCAGCGGACGCCGTTAGATGTAACTCATCCCAAATGCTTTTACGAATTGCCTCTGCAATCCACGTTGCGGAATTAAAATGTTGTTCACAATCGGTTACATCAAGGAAGGCTTCATCAAGAGAAAGTGGCTCAATAATGGACGTATAACGTTGAAAAATTTGCTGAATTTGTTGCGATACGCTTCTATATAACGCCATATTGCCAGAAATTAAAATCAAATTGGGGCATTTTTTAATTGCTTGCTGGCTCGACATCGCACTGTGTAACCCAAATTTTCTTGCTTCATAATTACAGGTTGCCAATACGCCTCGTTCATCAGGGCTTCCCCCCACCGCCACAGGCTTGCCAGCCAACGAGGGATTTTCTCGCATTTCTACCGACGCATAAAAACAATCCATATCAATATGAATGATCTTGCGTGTTGAAGAAGAAAAGCTAGCGGTCATTTTTTACAGATTATTTGCAATTACACATCGTTGTTTGATACAAATCTAAACAAGCCTGAGCATCAACATCTACACAAACAGTCTGATGAGGCATCTCCTTCCATTCATCAATACCAAACTGAAAATCGCTAGTTTTAATAACCGTTTGCCCCTTTGTGATCCCTTCTGTGACCACTCTCACCGGTCCTTTGATCGTTTTAAATAATTCAGGATGGAGAGCATAAAATATCGCCGAAGAATCGTGAACCGCACAGCCATTATCTAAGCCTTTTGTTTTATAGAAATTAAGGTAAAAACGGCTGATATCATAAATAAATTGCCCATATTGCGAATTTTCTTTGAGTTGCTCAAAATGTTCATTTTTCATTATCACTTGATGCGTCACATCTAAGCCCACAATAACCACGTCCCATTTTGCCGTCAGCACTTTATCCGCCGCCCAAGGATCGCCATAAATATTAGCTTCAGCCACAGGAGTTACATTACCAAAATGCCCATTGTAACCAAAGGCTCCGCCCATAATAATTACCTGTTTAACAAGGGGAATAATGTCAGGGGCTTTTTCAATCGCCAGTGCAAGATTGGTTAATTGCCCGATAGCAACCAGCGTGATTTCATTTGGGTTTGCTCGAATTTGATCAATTAAATAATCACAAGCTGGGCGAGGATCGATCTTTCCAAAATCCTCTTTTTCATCAATCTCAATATTGCCAAGCCCATTATCACCGTGCACAAAGGTCGGCTCTTCTCTCGCTTCACCTTGAAGCGGTTTATCTGCCCCTTTTGCAACATCACAAGCCAAATTAAAATATTTCTTTAATAACAATGCATTACGCGTCACCGTTTCCAGTGTGCCATTGCCAATCACTGTGGTTAATCCTAATAAATCAATATTTGGATGCTGATGAGCAAATAGAATCGCCATTACATCATCAATACCTGGATCGGTGTCAATAATCATCTTTATTGGTTTCACTTTAATTTCCTTATGCCTCATAAACTAAATGAAATATAGCAAATAATATCATTATGTTAAACGATAAATATCACTATTCCATCATTAAAAAGTTCCCTTTCTTAACTAAAAAAATCAAGAAAGGGAATTGTAAAAAGTGATAAAAATTTAACCGCTTATCGTTGTTGTGAAAGTATGATTTGCCCCTCAGCCACATCAAGAGTGACCAATTCATTCGGCAATAATCGTCCACTTAAAATTTGTTGAGCAAGTGGGTTTTCAAATTCTTGCTGAATTGCTCGTTTCAACGGTCTTGCACCAAAGAGTGGATCAAAACCTGCTTTTGCAATATGCGTAAGGGCATTATCACTCACTTCAATTTGATAGCCACGACTTGCCATTCGGTTAATTAAGCGTTGTAACTGAATTTTTGCAATCGCTTTGATATTTTCTTCGCCCAATGAATGGAACACCACCGTTTCATCAATTCGGTTAATAAATTCAGGTCTGAAATGTTGCCCCACAACCCCCATTACCATTGTCCGCATTTCTTCATAAGTAAAATCATTATTACCTTGAATTAAATCCGAGCCTAAGTTTGAGGTCATAATCACAACCGTATTACGAAAATCAACAGTACGACCTTGTCCGTCTGTTAAACGCCCATCATCAAGCACTTGTAATAAAATATTAAACACATCACTATGGGCTTTTTCCACTTCATCAAGCAAAATTACAGAGTAAGGACGACGACGTACCGCCTCCGTTAAATAGCCCCCTTCTTCATAGCCCACATAGCCCGGAGGTGCACCGACCAAACGAGAAACACTGTGTTTTTCCATAAATTCTGACATATCAATGCGAACCATTGCATTTTCATCATCAAATAAGAAATTTGCCAATGTTTTACAAAGCTCAGTTTTCCCAACCCCTGTCGGTCCTAGGAATAAGAATGAACCAATTGGACGATTAGGATCTGATAATCCTGCTCGGCTACGGCGGATCGCATTTGCCACCGATTCCACCGCCTCATTTTGCCCAATCACACGTTTATGCAATTCTTGTTCCATTTTGAGCAATTTTTCTTTCTCGCCTTCCATCATTTTTGCCACTGGAATACCCGTTGCACGAGAAAGCACTTCGGCAATTTCTTCTTCGGTCACTTTGGTGCGTAATAAGTGATTTTCCGTGCCTTGTTCCTCACGTTCTTCCGCCTCTTTGAGCTGTTTTTCTAAGGCAGGAATCACGCCGTATTGCAACTCTGACATTTTTTCATAGTTGCTTTCACGCTTCGCCTGTTCCATCAAAATACGGCTATTTTCTAATTCTTCTTTTAAGTGTTGTGTGCCTAAAAGACTTGATTTTTCCGCTTTCCATATTTCTTCAAGCTCAGCATATTCACGTTCCTTAGCGGTCATTTCTTGCTCTAATTTTGCTAAACGCTGACGGCTTGCCTCATCGTCTTCTTTTTGTAACGCTTGCTGTTCTAATTTAAGCTGAATAATACGGCGATCCAAACGATCCAATGGCTCTGGTTTAGAATCAATTTCCATTCGCACGCTTGATGCTGCTTCATCAATTAAATCAATTGCTTTATCTGGCAACTGACGATCAGAAACATAACGATGTGAAAGGGTTGCTGCCGCCACAATCGCAGGATCGGTAATTTTAACGTGATGATGAATTTCATAACGCTCTTTCAAGCCACGCAAAATCGCAATAGTATCTTCCACCGTTGGCTCATCAATAAACACCTTTTGAAAACGACGTTCCAACGCCGCATCTTTTTCAATATATTGACGATATTCATCTAAGGTTGTCGCCCCCAAACAGTGCAACTCGCCACGTGCTAATGACGGTTTTAATAAATTCCCTGCGTCCATTGCACCGTCAGTTTTACCTGCACCAACCATTGTATGAATTTCATCAATAAATAAAATTACTTGCCCTTCTTCTTTGGCAAGCTCTTTTAACACCGCTTTTAAACGCTCTTCAAATTCGCCACGATATTTTGCCCCTGCAATCAACGCCCCCATATCTAATGAAAGCACACGTTTATTACGCAAGCCTTCTGGCACTTCATTATTCACAATGCGTTGTGCTAAGCCTTCTACAATCGCTGTTTTACCGACTCCAGGTTCGCCAATTAACACAGGGTTATTTTTGGTACGGCGTTGCAACACTTGAATTGCTCGACGGATTTCTTCATCTCGTCCAATCACAGGATCCAGTTTACCCGCTTTGGCTCGCTCGGTTAAATCAATGGTATATTTATCTAGTGCTTGACGTGTTTCTTCTGCGTTTGGGTTATTCACTTTCTCGCCCCCTCTAATTTGTTGAATCGCATTTTGTACTTTTGCTTTGTTTAAACCGAGCTGTTTTAATAGTTGCCCTAGCTCGCCACGATCTTCTAAGGCAGCCAAAACAAAGACTTCCGATGAAATATAGCTATCGCCCATTTCTGTCGCCAGTTTTTCGCATAAGGTTAATAAACGAATAAATTGCTGGCTTGGTTGAGTATTGACACCTTGCACCTGTGGCAACTTGTTAATTAGCGTATTTAATTGGTTTTGCAACGCCACCACATCAACTTGTAGGCTTGTAAACAAGGGGGCAACACTGCCCTCTGACTGTTTTAACAATGTAATCAATAAATGTGCGGGTTCAATATAGCTATGATCTTTTCCGATTGCTAACGACTGAGCTTCGCCAATCGCCTCTTGGAATTTACTGGTAAATTTTTCAATATTCATTTGCTTTCCCCTCTTATATCAGGATTTAAAATTTCTAAGTTTGAACAAATTTCAAACTATCATAGACAATAAATGGGGGATTTTTGCGGAATTTCAAGGAAGAGATTAAAAAGTCATAATACAAAGCGGTCATATTTTTCTAAGAATTTGCAAATTTCAAGAAAAATATGACCGCTTATGAGAATAAAAAATTTGTGAATTTGTTAATTATTCAGCATATCCATTCGGATTATTTTTTTGCCAATTCCACGTATCTTTCATCATTTGGTTTAAATCACGTTCAGTCTTCCAACCTAACTGTTCTAACGCTTTTTTAGGATTAGAATAACAAGTTGCAATATCACCTTCACGACGTGGGGCAATTTTATAAGGCACGTCAATTTGATTGGTTTTCTCAAACGCTTTCACCATATCTAACACCGAATAGCCTGTTCCTGTACCGAGATTATAAATGTGGCAACCAGCATCATTATGATGTTTTTCTAATGCTTTTAAATGCCCAAGAGCAAGATCCACAACGTGAATATAATCACGCACGCCTGTGCCATCAGGGGTGTTGTAATCATCACCAAAAATCGCTAATTGTGGTAATTTTCCCACCGCAACTTGGCTGATAAAAGGCAATAAATTATTTGGAATGCCATTTGGATCTTCACCAATCAACCCACTTTCGTGAGCCCCAACAGGGTTAAAATAACGTAAAATCACAGCACTAAATTGAGGGTGAGCTTTTACCGTATCTTGTAAAATTCGCTCCACCATATATTTTGATGTGCCGTACGGATTGGTTGTACCACCTACTGGGCAATCTTCGGTAATTGGGATAATCTGCGGATCGCCATAAACGGTTGCTGATGAGCTAAATACAATAGTATTTACGTTTGCTTCTAACATTTCCTCAATCAGAACCAGTGAGCCTGTTACGTTATTTTGATAGTAATGTAACGGCTTCTGAACACTCTCACCCACAGCTTTTAGCCCTGCAAAATGGATAACAGATTCAATGTTATTTTCAGCAAAAATCTGGCGTAAAATTTGACGATCTAAAATATCGCCCTTATAAAAATGCACTGATTTTCCTGTAATTTGTGAAATACGGGCGAGTGAAACTTCCGATGAGTTAGAAAGATTATCTAACACAATGATTTCTTGATTTTGCTTTAACAGCTCAACTACCGTGTGTGAACCAATGTAGCCAGCCCCACCTGTAACTAAAATTGCCATAATGTTTTCCTTACTGTTGTGTTTAATATTCTTTATGAAAAAGAAGCGGTCATATTTTCTTCAACTTTTGCAATTATACTCTTTTTATGTTTTTAAAAAAATAACTAATCTGATTATTAAAAAATACAATACGACAAATCCGTAAAATAGCGTTAATTTCCTCAATTCTTTGTCATTGATCACAGAAAAAAATTGCAAATATGCTACTATTTTTGACCGCTTCAAGCGAATAAGTAAACAAAATAACTTTTATTTTTAATCAAAATCACAAGAGGTTTTATTATGGATCTTATTATTGGGTTAATTGCAATTATTGCAGTCAGCTATTATGTCGTCAAAGGCTACTCTGCGACAGGTGTGCTGATGACGGTGGGTATTTTATTATTACTTGCGAGCGTGATCTTAGGCAAGGAAATTATTCCTGCGGATAAATCAACAGGTGTGGTTTATTTAGACGTGGTTGAATATGTCAAAAATCTACTGATGAATCGTGGTGGTGGCTTGGGAATGCTCATTATGGTGTTATGTGGCTTCGCGGCTTATATGACCCATTTAGGGGCAAATGATATGGTGGTAAAAATTGCATCGCGTCCACTGAAATATATCAATTCGCCTTATCTTTTAATGGTTGTTGCCTATTTCTTAGCGTGTTTAATGTCTTTTGCTGTGCCTTCTGCAACAGGCTTGGGCGTGTTGTTAATGGCAACATTATTTCCTATTATGGTTAATGTGGGGATTTCTCGTGGTGCGGCTGCATCTATTTGTGCATCACCAGCAGCGATTATTCTTTCACCAACCTCTGGCGATGTAGTTCTTGCCGCAGAAGTATCAAAAATGCCATTAACAGATTTTGCATTTAGCTTAACTTTGCCAATTTCAGTGGTGTCTATTCTTGCGATTGCGGTGGCACATTTCTTCTGGCAACGCTATTTAGATAAGAAAGAAGGTTTTGTGGCTGAGCAGTTAGAAGTATCAGAAATTCAAACTAAAGTACCGCCTTTTTATGCAATTTTACCTTTCACACCAATTATTGGGGTGTTAATTTTTGACGGCAATTTTGCCCCAGAATTAAATATCGTTACGGTTATTATTATCTGTTTTATCTTAGTCGCTATTTTGGATTTTATCCGTACCTTTAACGCTAAATTGGTCTATGAAAACTTAGAAATGGCTTATAAAGGAATGGCTGATGCGTTCTCTGGCGTGGTTATTTTATTAGTTGCAGCAGGGGTTTTCGCACAGGGTTTAAGTACTGTTGGATTTATCAAAACCTTGATTGATTCTGTGCAATCAATGGGAAGCGGCGGCTTCTTAATGATGATTGCTCTTGCTCTCATTACCGCACTTGCTGCGATTGCGACAGGTTCAGGCAATGCACCATTTTATGCTTTCGTTGAGTTAATTCCTCGCTTAGCCGTGCAAATGGGCATCAATCCAGCTTACTTAACAATCCCAATGTTACAAGCCTCAAATATTGGACGTAGCTTATCGCCAGTTTCAGGTGTCGTGGTTGCGGTTTCAGGAATGGCAAAATTATCCCCATTTGTGGTTATTAAGCGTATTTCCGTACCGATGATTGTCGGTTTCTTAGTAGTTATTTTAGGCACAGAGTTATTGGTTGTGGCTTAATTTAAGTCTAAAAAAAGCCCCTAAAAAAAGACACGTTTAGGGGCTGTAAAAATCAGTAAATTTTAAAGGAAATATCACCGCTTATAGGAATTTTTCTTTTAACTCTTTCGCCTTAGCGACTTGTTCTGGGGTTGCTTGTGATGTCATTGGTTCGCGGCAGAAACCTGCGTCCACACCTTGTAATTTCAAGATTTCTTTAATGGTTAAGTAAAGTCCATTTGCCAAAATACCTTCGATTAAATCGTTGGTAGTATGTTGAACTTTCAACGCCTCATCAAGTTTTCCAGCACGGGTTAATTCCATAATTTGTCTTGCACGCACACCATTGACGTTAAATGTACTACCAATCGCACCATCCACGCCTAATGCAACCGCTGGTAACATCATTTCATCAAAGCCCGCCCAGATTAAGTGATTTGGATAGGCTTTTTTCAAGCGTTCTAATAGGTAAAAATCGCCTGCTGTAAATTTCACTCCGATCACTTTTGGATTTTTATAAAGCTCACCAAATTGCTCAACGCCAATATTTACCCCTGTTAAGAACGGGATTGAGTAAACAATCATATTGTTGCCTGTTTCAGCAATGATGGTGTCGTAGTAATGTTTAATTTCAGCAAAACTAAATTTATAATAGAAAGGTGTGACGGCTGATAAGCTGTCGTAGCCTAATTCAGTCGCATATTTACCAAGCTCAACCGCTTCTTTTAAGTTTACGCTACCGACTTGTGCAATCAATGCGATGTCATCTTTTGCTTCGTCTTTGGCAATACGGAAAATTTCTTTTTTCTCTGCCGTAGAGAGCATAAAGTTTTCTCCTGTACTACCGCCAACGTACAAACCGTCCACTTTCATTTTATCAATGTTGTAACGGATAATTTCACGCAAACCTTTTTCATTTACTGTGCCATCTTCGTTAAATGACACGAGTAATGCTGAAAATAATCCTTTTAAATTTTTCATTTTTTATCTCCAAATATTAGTGATTTTGTAATACATTTTCGCCCCATTTTGCTGCCCCGATTAACCCTGCGTCACCTTGATAGTAAGCAAGTTCAACCTCACAACCATAAATGCTAGGCATTTGATTGATATAATTTTTAACCAAAGGAAGGTAGCCCTCTGCCAGTCCAACACTTCCTCCGATAACGATTTTTTGGATATCTAAACTGATCACCAAATCCGCCACTAAATTTGCGATCGCTTTTGCACTGCGATGAATAATTTGTGTCGCTTTTGGTTCATTTTGTCTAAATAATTCAAAAACTTGTTTTGGTAAGCAAGGTGTTTCCCAACTTTCAGTCGCTCGTTGAATGGCACGTCCAGAAGCGATCGCTTCCACACAGCCTTGTCGTCCACAGCCACAGATTTCGCCATTCGGATCAGCAAGTGAATGTCCGATATGCCCTGCGATCCCATTTGGTTCAGTGAGTAAGGTTTTATTTAAAATAATGCCGCCCCCAACACCAGTGGATACGGTAATAAAAGCAAAATTTTGAATATCGTTTTCACGTTCATTTTGAAATTCAGCATAAGCAGCCGCTTGCACATCATTTAATAATAAAACAGGTTTATCCGTATGATTTGCAATGGCATATTTGAGTGGGAACTGATCTAATCCACCTAAATTTTTTGGATTTAATGCTGTTAAAATGCCTTTATTGATAATCCCTGTTGACGCAACCGCCACAAAATCAAACTGATTTTGGTAGCCATTCACAATCGTGGCTAAGGTTTTTTGCATTTCTACACTGACATTTTCCGTTGGTGTCGCCACTTGCTGACGTTGGCTGATTTGATTATTTTCCACCAATGCCGATGCAATTTTTGTGCCTCCAATATCTATCGCAAGACAACGCATAAAGTATCCTTATGTTCCATTATTAAATTAAAACTAAACTATTTATTTGCCAATTTAATTTCATCAGCAAACCAACTTACAATATGCTCTAAACGGGTTAAAGCAGACCCTACTGTGACACAATGTGCCCCAGCTTCAATCGCACTTCTTGCAAGTTCTGGGGTGTTATAACGTCCTTCGCCCATTACAAAACAGCCTGCTTTGTTGAGGTCTTTAACAAGTTGATAATCTGGCTCTTTTGGAATTTCACCCCCTGTGTAGCCAGACATTGTACTGCCCACAATATCAAAACCTAGTTGCTGGCAATGCAAGCCTTCTTCAAGATTGGAGCAATCTGCCATTGCTAAACAGCCCACTTCTTTAATTTTTTTGATAGCTTGCTCAATGGTGACTGGACGTGGACGATTTGTACCATCAACAGCAATGATATCCGCTCCTGCTTTGGCAAGTGCTTCAATGTCTTCTAAAAAAGGGGTGATACGTACTGGGCTATCAGGTAAATCACGTTTTACAATCCCAATAATCGGCACATCAACCGCTTTGCGTACCGCTTTTAAGTTTTCCACGCCTTCAATACGAATTCCTTTTGCTCCTCCAATCACAGAGGCTTTTGCCATCGCTGCGACAATTTCAGGTGAGTCCATCGGGCCATCATCAACAGGTTGGCAAGAGGCTATCAATCCATATTTAATTTCATCGAGTAAGTTTGACATAGTAACTCCACAACATATATTTCTAAAAAATAATTGCTCCACATTATAGGAAGTTCTTTTAAAAATGACAGTCTATTTTTATATTTTGAGAGGGATATTTTCAAATTTGTGACACATCTCTCAAATTTGAAATAAAAATTCATTTTTTCATTCCAAAATGAATTTATTGTTTATAGAATAAGCTCGTCATTCACTCAAAGGAGAAAAACAATGAAATTTCAAAAATCATTATTAGCTGTATTATGTGCTGGTTTAGCGAGTTCAGCTTTCGCTGCTGATTATAACTTAACCTTCGGTATGCAAGCAGGAACAAATTCTAACGAATATAAAGCAGCACAGCTTTTCGCTGATGAAGTGGCTAAAAATTCACAAGGAAAAATTGAAGTAACATTACAACCAGACGGTGTGCTAGGTAATGACCTAAAAATGATGAAATCACTTTCAAAAGGTCGTTTAGATTTTACCTTTGCTGAATCAGGTCGTTTTGCTGCATTCCCAGGATTTGAAGAAGCACAAGTATTCGCTCTCCCTTATCTTTTCCCAAACTTTGACGTGGCTAAAAAAGCATTATTTGACACTCAATTTGGTAAAGATTTATTGAAAAAAATTAACAATAAATTAGGTATCACCGTATTAGCTGATGGCTATAATGGTACTCGCCAAACAACCTCAAACCGTCCAATCAATTCTATTGAAGATATGAAAGGATTAAAACTTCGTGTACCAGGAGCTCCAGCAAACAAAGCATACGGTCAATATACTGGTGCGAGCGTGGTTTCAATGGCATTCTCAGAAGTTTATCTTGCATTACAAACAAACGCGGTTGATGCACAAGAAAACCCATTATCATTGATTGATGCGAAAAAATTCTATGAAGTACAACCTTATCTTGCAATGACAAACCACATCTTAAACGACCAATTATATCTTGCAAGTAGCCAAACCATGCACAAACTACCAGCAGATTTACAAAAAGTAGTAAAAGATGCGGCAGTAAAAGCGGCTAAATTACACACTGAATTATTCCAAGGTGATGAACAAAAATTGGTTGAATCATTCAAAGCGAAAGGTATTAAAGTGACTTATCCAGACACAAAACCATTCCAACAAGCAATGAAACCATTCTATGATGAATATATCAAAGCACAAGGTGAAACAGGTAAAAAAGCCGTTGAAGAAATGCTTAGCTTAAAATAAATTAAAATTCCTTAGATAATTTTATAAGCAATCTTTACTTCGGCAAAGATTGCTTATATTTATCCTATTTATAGTTTGGAGAGGCTTATTATGGACTTAATCAAAAAATTAGAAGAATATATAGGTGCATCCTTATTACTCGTTATTTTTGGTATTTTATTAGTGCAGATTGTTTCTCGCCTTGTAAATACTCCTATTGTTGGCACAGAGGAACTTTCTCGTTTAATTTTCGTTTATGCCTCTTTGCTTGGAATTAGTATTGGCGTAAAACAACAGCAACATATTTTTATTGATTTCATCACTAATTTTATGTCTGAAAAAGTACGCAAAATCACTTACACCGCCACACAACTTATTATTTGGATCTGCTTAATTCTATTTATTAAATTTGGATTCTACGTATTTAATGACGCATTCTTTACTCTTGATGATTTAGGCATTAGTGAAAAATGGTTATATGCACCATTGCCATTCTTATCTATTTTAATACTTATTCGATTTATCGAAACTCAATACCAAAATGTAAAATATAATATTTCTTATATTCCAGTCACATTTTTTATTATTGCAAGTTTGCTCATATTCTCCTTAATGGCAGTAACTCCAGAAGTTTTCTCATTTTTGAATTTTCAACAATATGTTGATTTTGGTGAAAATGCGGTTTACATTGCCCTATTATTTTGGCTTGTCATTATGTTCTTAGGTGTGCCTGTTGGCTGGTCTCTCTTTATCTCTAGCGTGATGTATTTCTCGCTAACTCGCTGGGAAATCGTACTTGATGCTGCACCAAAACTCATCGACAGCTTAAACAGCTTTACCTTATTATCCGTACCATTTTTTATTCTTACAGGTGTGTTAATGAACACCGGTGGAATTACCGAACGTATTTTCCACTTTGCTAAAGCAATGCTCGGACATCATACGGGTGGAATGGGACACGTAAATATCGGCGCGAGCTTAATCTTCTCTGGCATGTCTGGTTCAGCTCTAGCTGATGCGGGTGGACTTGGACAGCTTGAAATTAAAGCAATGCGAGATGCGGGCTATGATGATGATATTTGTGGAGGAATTACTGCGGCATCTTGTATTATTGGACCATTAGTGCCACCTTCAATCGCGATGATTATTTACGGTGTTATCGCCAATGAATCTATTGCAAAATTATTCGTAGCGGGCTTTGTGCCAGGTGTACTAATTACTATTGCTTTAATGGTAATGAATTATTTTGTATCTAAAAAACGTGGTTACAAACCAACACCAAAAGCAAGTAAACAGGAACGTTGGGAATCTTTTAAAAGTGCAATTTGGGCAATTTTAACCCCAATTATCATTATCGGTGGGATCTTCTCTGGTTACTTCACTCCAACAGAGGCTGCTGTTATCGCTGCGTTATATTCCATTATTATCGGGTTCTTTGTATATAAAGAATTAACTTTAAAAATTTTATTTCAAGGCTGTATTGAAACCATTGCGATTACAGGGGTAACAGTCTTAATGGTAATGACTGTCACCTTCTTTGGGGATATGATCGCCCGTGAACAAGTTGCAATGCGAATCGCCGAAGTCTTTGTCGCAGTGGCTGATTCACAGCTTACCGTATTGGTTATGATAAACTTACTATTGCTTTTCTTGGGTATGTTTATTGATGCATTAGCTTTACAATTCCTCGTATTACCAATGCTCATTCCAATCGCAATGCACTTTGGTGTCGATCTTGTCTTCTTCGGTGTATTAACCACCTTAAATATGATGATTGGTATCTTAACACCACCAATGGGAATGGCATTATTTGTCGTAGCACGAGTCGGTAATATGACGGTTTCAACGGTAACTAAAGGGGTAATTCCATTTATCATTCCGATATTTATTACCCTCGTATTGATTACAATTTTCCCACAGATTATTACCTTTATTCCTAATCTGATAATGCCATAATTTTCTGATTCACATAATCAACAACGGCGATCTACAAAATAGATCGCCATTTTTATTTAAAATAGTTTATTTAAGCGGTCATATTTTTCTAAAATTTTGCAAATTTTTATAAAAATATAACCGCTTATCCTCCAAAATATCATAGGGAAATATTAGCAAACTTTGTCTGTGTATATACTCCCAAACGCTATCTACATTTTTCGAAAGAATATGCTATCCACCTTGCTTATCCCCCCCCTCTCCAACAAATAGCTATTTTGATTTTTACAAGAAATTATATTTTTGCAAATTTTTATAAAAATATAACCGCTTTTCCGTTATAATCGTCGCTATCTGACTTAATTTTTAATTTAAAAGGAATAATTTTTATGATGCGTTCTCATTATTGTGGGCAATTAAATGCAAGCCACGTTGGACAAAGTGTAACTTTAAGTGGTTGGGTACACCGTGTACGCAACTTAGGACAATTTATTTTTGTACAAATTCGTGACCGTGAAGGCATTGTGCAAGTATTTTTTGATAAAGAAAATGAAGCACTTTTTAAACAAGCATCAAGTTTACGTAACGAAGCTTGTGTGAAAATTCAAGGCGATGTGATTGCTCGTGATGCAAGCCAAATCAATAAAGAAATGGCAACAGGTGAAATTGAAGTTTTAGTAAAAGACTTAGAAGTTTATAACAATGCTGATGTGTTACCGTTAGACTTCAACCAAAACAACAGTGAAGAACAGCGTTTAAAATTCCGTTATTTAGATTTACGCCGTCCTGAAATCGCAGAGCGTTTCAAAGCTCGTGCAAAAATTACCAGCTTCGTGCGTCGTTTTATGGACGATAACGGTTTCTTAGATATTGAAACCCCAATGCTAACCAAAGCAACCCCTGAAGGTGCGCGTGATTATTTAGTACCAAGCCGTGTGCATAACGGTAAATTCTACGCACTTCCACAATCACCACAGCTTTTCAAACAGTTGTTGATGATGTCTGGTTTTGACCGTTATTACCAAATCGTAAAATGTTTCCGTGATGAAGATTTACGTGCGGATCGTCAGCCTGAATTTACCCAAATCGATGTGGAAACCAGCTTTATGACTGCCGAAGAAGTACGTGCAGTAATGGAAAAAATGATCCGTGGTTTATGGTTAGATCGTTTAAATGAGGATCTTGGCGATTTCCCAATTATGACCTTTGAAGAGGCAATGCGTCGTTACGGTTCAGATAAACCAGATTTACGTAACCCATTAGAATTAGTGGACGTAGCGGACTTAGTTAAAGACGTTGATTTCAAAGTATTCAGCGGTCCTGCAAACGATGAAGATGGTCGAGTTGCGGTACTTCGTGTACCAAATGGAGCAAATTTAACCCGCAAAAATATTGATGATTACACCAAATTTGTCGGCATTTACGGTGCAAAAGGTTTAGCTTGGGCAAAAGTAAATGACGTTGAAGCAGGACTTGAAGGCTTACAAAGCCCAGTCGCTAAATTCTTAAATGAAGATGTGGTTAAAGGCTTACTTGAAAGAACTAACGCACAAAATGGCGATATCATTTTCTTCGGTGCAGATAAAGCGAATGTCGTGACCGACGCAATGGGTGCATTACGCTTAAAAGTAGGACGTGATTTAGAATTAACCAAATTAGACGAATGGAAACCACTTTGGGTGATTGACTTCCCAATGTTTGAAAAAGATGATGAAGGCAACTGGTCAGCTATGCACCACCCATTCACTTCGCCACGCGATTTAACCGCAGAAGAGTTGATGAAAGATCCAAAAGGTGCGGTAGCGAACGCGTATGATATGGTAATCAACGGTTACGAAGTGGGCGGCGGTTCAGTACGTATTTTCAGACCTGAAATGCAACAAGCGGTATTTAATCTGTTAGGTCTTTCAGAGCAAGATCAAAAAGAAAAATTTGGTTTCTTACTTGAAGCATTAAAATATGGTACACCACCACACGCAGGTTTAGCCTTTGGTTTAGACCGTTTAACAATGCTACTGACAGGCACAGAAAATATCCGTGATGTCATCGCATTCCCTAAAACAACCACAGCATCTTGTTTAATGACTGAAGCACCAAGCTTTGCAAATCCGCAGGCATTAGTGGAATTAGGCGTGAGCGTTAAAACAGAAGATAAAGAATAAAATTATTTCTTTTCTCTAATAGAAAACTAAAACGGCTATATTTCAAATATATAGCCGTTTTTTTATCGTAAATAAAATAATCACTGTTTACCAAAAACTAAGAAAATCCTCTATCCATTTTTATTACTAATATATCCATAAACTCAGCAAGTATATTCTGCTTAAAGGACAAAAGGTTAAAAGGTTAAAAGGTTAAAAGGTTAAAAGGTTAAAAGGTTAAAAGGTTAAAAAATATTTTATAACTTCAATATTCTAAAATTTTATTTTTTATTCCAGTTTAAGCCATTATAACATCTCAATTTTGGCTTTATTTGAATATATAAAATTACCTGCAATTTTATTTGCAGCGTGAAATATATGTACACTCAAATATTTTTTTGATAAGAAAGGAAGATTGATTTGAATTTATACGTCTAAAAATGCATTTATCGTTATGATGAGATTGAGCTACTCGCTTATTATAAGCTCCTATTATCCATTAAACTATTTCTTAGTCTAAATAATCATAAAATTACGTTTCTATAAAGAGGCAATAAACATAAATTCTTAACAGCAGAATATTAAAAAGTTTTGATAGGTATCTGTGAAAATGTTAGATATAAAAAAGGACGCTTAGAGCGTCCTATTTTCAATTTAATCTAAACGATTAAAGTGCTGATTTTGCTTTTTCAACTAAAGCAGCAAATGCTACTTTGTCAAATACTGCGATATCAGCAAGAATTTTACGGTCAATTTCAACAGACGCTTTTTTCAAGCCATTGATGAATTTGCTGTAAGATAAGCCATTTTGACGAGCCGCAGCGTTGATACGTGCAATCCATAATTGACGGAATTGACGTTTACGTTGACGACGGTCACGGTAAGCATACTGACCAGCTTTAATTACTGCTTGGAACGCAACACGATATACACGTGAGCGTGCACCATAATAACCTTTAGCAGCCTTAAGAACTTTCTTATGGCGTGCTCTTGCAATAACACCACGTTTTACACGAGCCATTATTAATCTCCTATTCTATAAATTAACTAAAAAAATAAATACTAAAACGAATGCTTATGCGTATGGTAAGCACGCTACTACTAAAACTTGGTCTGATTTTGCAACCATAGATTTATGACGTAGATGACGTTTACGCTTAGTGCTTTTCTTAGTCAAAATATGACGTAAGTGAGATTGTTTACGTTTGAAACCGCCTGAGCCTGTTTTTTTGAAACGCTTAGCAGCACCACGTACAGTTTTAATTTTTGGCATTGTTTAATAACTCCGCATTGTTGTAAGGCATAAAACCTTTGGTTAATCACTAATAATTAGGCGAATAAGCGGTCATATTTTTATAAGATTTTACAAAAAATTTGTGAAATCTTAATAAATTGAGCCACTAATTACTTGTTTGCACTAATTATTTCTTCTTAGGAGCAAGCACCATAATGATTTGACGTGCTTCAAGTTTACCCGGTGCAGATTCTACAACGGCTAACTCTGCTGTATCCGCTTTAACACGTTCTAGCATTTCACGTCCAATCTCTTGGTGAGCCATTTCACGACCACGGAAACGGATCGTTACTTTAACTTTGTCTCCATCTTCTAAAAAGCGAATCAGGTTGCGTAGTTTTACCTGATAGTCGCCCACATCAGTACCTGGACGGAATTTTACTTCCTTCACTTGTACGACTTTCTGTTTTTTCTTCTGCTCTTTTGCTGATTTTGTTTTTTCGTAAATAAATTTACCATAGTTCATAACACGGCACACAGGTGGTTCGGCATTTGGACTAATTTCAACAAGATCCATTGAGGCTTCTTCTGCCACACTTAAAGCTTCTTGAATTGATACAATACCCATTTGTTCACCGTCGTGATTCGTTAAACGAACTTCTTTTACACGAATTTCATCATTGATTCGATGAGCACGATTTGTCTGAATGCGTTTTACTGGTTTGATAGTTTTATTCCTCTAATAAATTAAACAAAATCATTTCTTTATGCTGGGCAGAAGAAATGAATCTTTTCGCTTTTGTTTCCCTAATTATCTCTGTGAGTAATTTAGGATACAAAATAAACTTGCTGATTTTAAAAGATTTCAGATTATTATGCAATAGCTGGTTTACCTAGATACCAAAAGATTTTTTATTTTCCCATTTGTGCATATATTTTCGACATCACCTCAATTTAATATAAAAACGAAATATATTTGCGATCAGCTAGCATAAACACCATTTTTACTGTAAACTGTGATCCCGTCCTAATGGTTTATTACCATTCTGAAATTAAGACTTCCAAACTAAAAAATCAAACAGACAAGGCAAATAAAATGACAACAAATTATATTTTTGTAACGGGTGGCGTTGTGTCATCTTTGGGTAAAGGGATCGCCGCAGCCTCTCTTGCCGCAATTCTTGAAGCTCGTGGTTTAAATGTAACCATTATGAAGCTTGACCCTTATATCAACGTTGACCCAGGTACAATGAGCCCAACTCAACACGGTGAAGTTTTTGTAACGAAGGACGGTGCAGAAACCGATTTAGACTTAGGTCACTATGAGCGTTTCATTCGTAATAAAATGACCCAAGCAAACAACTTTACAAGCGGTCGTATTTACTCTGACGTTTTACGCAAAGAGCGTCGTGGCGACTACTTAGGTGCGACGATTCAGGTTATCCCACATATCACTAATGAAATCAAAGATCGTGTGATTGCAGGCGGTAAAGGCTATGACGTGGTGATCGTTGAAGTAGGTGGAACAGTAGGTGATATCGAATCGTTACCATTCTTAGAAGCATTACGCCAATTAGCCGTTGATGTGGGGCGTGAAAACACCTTATTTATGCATTTAACTTTAGTACCTTATATTCCAACAGCTGGCGAAGTGAAAACCAAACCAACACAGCACTCTGTAAAAGAAATGCTTTCTATTGGTATTCAGCCGGATGTGTTGATTTGCCGTTCAGATCGTGCATTACCAAGCAATGAAAAATCAAAAATTGCGTTGTTCTGTAACGTGCCTGAAAAAGCGGTAATTTCATTAAAAGATGTAAATTCAATTTACCAAATCCCTGCATTATTAAAATCGCAAGGTCTAGATCAATTTGTGTGTGACCGCTTTAGATTTAACTGCCCAGAAGCCGATTTATCTGAATGGGAACAAGTGTTATATCAACAATCAAACCCAACGGGCGAAGTCACCATCGGTATGGTAGGTAAATATATTGAATTGCCTGATGCTTATAAATCAGTGAATGAAGCCTTAAAACACGGCGGTTTGAAAAATCGTTTAACCGTAAATATCAAATATATTGATTCACAAGATGTTGAAAGCAAAGGAACTGGCGTTTTAGCTGGATTAGACGCAATTTTAGTGCCTGGTGGATTTGGCTATCGTGGTATTGAAGGAAAAATCTTAACTGCTAAATATGCACGTGAAAACAAAATTCCTTACTTAGGCATCTGTTTAGGTATGCAAATTGCGTTAATCGAATATGCTCGTAACGTAGCTGGATTAACCGAAGCAAGTTCAAGCGAATTCGATAAAGACTGTGCTCAACCTGTGGTTGGTTTAATTACTGAATGGCAAGATGCGGACGGTAACGTTGAACAACGTACGGACAAATCAGACTTAGGTGGAACAATGCGTTTAGGCGAACAAGCTTGTCACTTAGTGGAAGGTAGCTTGGCTCGTGAACTTTATGGTGCAGAAACCATTTTTGAGCGTCACCGCCACCGTTATGAAGTAAATAACAACTTACTTCCACAAATTGAAAAAGCAGGCTTGAAAGTGACTGGTTTATCGGCGGATCGTAAGTTAGTGGAAATTATTGAAGTACCAAACCACCCTTGGTTTGTAGCAGCTCAGTTCCACCCTGAATTTACCTCAACTCCTCGTGATGGACACCCATTATTTGCAGGCTTTATTAAAGCGGCAAAAGAGTATCAAGATAGAAACTTAAAATAAAAAACAAAGGGAGCATTTATGCTCCCTTATCATTTCTATAAACCCTATCCTAACAACGCTTCTGAATACTCAAAGACTCTGCCATAATTCGTTTAAACATCTGAGTAATGTATTCTGGCTCAAGCAACAATTCTTGCTCCTTTGCATATCGAACAAGATAATCAAGCAATTCTTGTTCACGCTTCACATCTCGTAATGGAAGATTTTTATCTTTCTTAATCTTCGCTATTTGAAGCACAATTTGCTGTCGTTGAGCCAACAATTGCAATATTTCACAATCAATTTGGTTAATATTAGCTCGAACCTCTGATAGGTCTGAAAACATAGTTATTCCTAATAAAATTAAATATTCCTTCTTTTGAGTATTCCCAAAGAAGGAATAAATTCAATTACTTCGCGATACGTTTATATTTAATACGACTTGGCTCAACAGCAGCAGCTCCAAAAGTTTTCTTTTTCCACTCTTCGTAGTCTGAGAAGTTACCTTCGTAAAACGTTACTTTACCTTCATCGCCGTAATCTAAAATATGGGTCGCAATACGGTCTAAGAACCAACGGTCATGGGAAATTACCATTGCACAACCTGGGAATTCTAAGATCGCATTTTCTAATGCACGTAATGTTTCTACATCAAGATCATTGGTTGGCTCATCGAGTAACAGCACATTTCCGCCCACTTGCAATAATTTTGCTAAATGTAAACGTCCACGCTCCCCGCCTGAAAGTTCGCCAACACGTTTTTGTTGATCCACACCTTTAAAGTTAAAGCGTCCAACATAAGCACGGCTTGGAATTTCAAAGTTACCGATCGTTAAAATATCTTGTCCGTTAGAAATTTCTTCCCATACCGTTTTGCTGTCGTCCATTTCATCACGGAACTGATCCACAGAGGCTAATACAACCGTTTCACCTAAGGTTACTGAGCCACTGTCTGCTTGCTCTTTTCCTGAAAGCATTTTAAATAATGTAGATTTACCCGCACCATTCGCACCGATAATCCCCACAATCGCCCCTTTTGGAATTGAGAAAGATAAATCATCAATTAAAGTACGATCGCCATAAGATTTAGTTAATTTTTGCACTTCAATTACTTTATCCCCTAAACGTGGACCAGGTGGAATAAAGAGTTCATTGGTTTCGTTACGTTTTTGGTATTCGCTTGATGTTAATTCATCAAAACGTGCCATACGTGCTTTTGATTTTGCTTGGCGACCTTTTGGATTTTGACGTACCCATTCAAGCTCTTTTTCAATGGATTTTTGACGTGCATTTTCCGTTGCTTGCTCTTGGGCTAATCGTTTTTCTTTTTGCTCTAACCACGTTGAATAGTTACCTTCCCAAGGAATACCTTCGCCTCGGTCAAGCTCTAAAATCCAACCCGCAACGTTATCTAAGAAATAACGGTCATGGGTAATTGCCACAACTGTGCCTTCATAATCGTGTAAGAAACGCTCTAACCACGCCACAGATTCTGCATCTAAGTGGTTGGTTGGTTCGTCTAACAATAACATATCAGGTTTTTCTAACAATAAACGGCAAAGTGCCACACGGCGACGTTCCCCACCCGATAAATTACCAATTTTTGCATTCCATTCTGGTAAACGTAATGCATCTGCCGCACGCTCTAATTGATTTTGTAAATTGTGTCCATCGTGTGCTTGAATGATTGCTTCTAATTTACCTTGCTCTGTCGCTAATTTATCAAAATCAGCATCAGGATCAGCATAAAGTGCGTAAACCTCATCTAAACGAGTTAACGCTTCTTTTACTTCTGCAACGGCTTCCTCAACCGCTTCTTGCACGGTTTGCTCAGGATCTAATTTAGGTTCTTGTGGCAAATAACCAATTTTAATGCCAGGTTGTGGACGAGCTTCACCTTCAAACTCTTTATCAATACCCGCCATAATGCGTAATAAAGTTGATTTACCCGCACCGTTTAAACCTAACACCCCAATTTTTGCACCAGGGAAAAAGCTTAATGAAATATCTTTTAAAATCTGACGCTTAGGTGGAACAATTTTGCCCACTCTGTGCATCGTATAAACAAATTGTGATGACATTATTTATCCTTTCTTTATGTATTAAAAATTTGAGAGATAGTTTACTTGAAAACGAGAGAAAAATACAGAAAAGCAAGCGGTAAGATTTTTTTAAGAATTTGCAAATTTTTTGAAAAAATCTTACCGCTTGTTATAAAAAATATTACAGTTTGAAGCTTGATCGCCAAAATTATTTTAATCTCAGAGCAACTACTTCACCCATCTCATTGCTCATAAAATTAAAAATAAATGAAATATCTATAAAGCCAATAAAATCAATTTGTTGTCAGCGAGAAATTCTATTTTAGCCTTACTGTTGGTAAATTTAAGGTTATGTAAAACCATAAAAGAAGCGGTCATATTTTTTTGGAAATTTGCAAATTCCTTAAAAAATATAACCGCTTGTCTTTAATAAAAAATCGCTACTTATTTTAATCTTGGATCAAGTGCATCACGCAAGCCGTCACCCATTAAGTTAAAAGCAAGTACCAATAATAGAATTGCAATACCGGGAATGGTCACAAGCCAGTTAGCTGATTGCATAAAACCACGCGATTCTGCCAGCATTGTACCAAGTTCAGGAGTCGGAGGCTGAGCCCCAATGCCTAAGAAGCCAAGTGCGGCCAATTCTAAAATGGCGTTTGAAATGCCCATTGTCATTTGCACGATAAGAGGAGCAAGGCAGTTCGGTAGAATAATGACAAACATTAAACGTAAAATGCTCACGCCAGTGACCTTAGAGGCGGTCACATAATCGCGTGTTTTTTCACTGATCACTGAGGCTCTGGTTAAACGCACATAACTTGGTATGGAGACGACAGCAATCGCAATTGCTGCGTTAAACAGGGATGGACCTAAAATCGTTACCACACCAATGGTTAATAATAAACCCGGAATCGCAAGCATTATATCGACTAATCGCATAATCGTCGCATCCAGAATACCGCCGTAAAATCCCGCTAATAGCCCGAATAATATGCCTAAAAAACAAGAAAGTAAGACGATAAATAACCCGATGAAAACCGATAATCTTGCACCATAAATGATGCGTGACAGAATATCACGCCCAATATCATCGGTACCTAAAATATATGCCCAATCTCCGCCTTCTAAGAAAGCGGGCGGTAGTAATAAGGCACTGCGGTTTTGCTCAATCGGATCATAAGGTGCGACGAAGTGAGCAAACACGCACACGAAAAAAACCAACGCAATAAAGCTAAATCCGATGACCGCCCCTCTATTCTTACTAAAATTACGCCAAAATTCACTCAATAGCGATCTTGCTGGGGGTAAAGTGTTATCAATAGTTGTACTAGACATTTTTTCTCCAACTCACATTAACTATGACGAATACGAGGATTCACAACCCCATACAATAAATCAACGGCAAGATTCACAAAAACAATGACCATTGCAATAATTAAAACCGCACCTTGCAACACGGGATAATCACGAGAGTTAATTGCATCAATGACCCATTTCCCAATACCCGGCCACGAGAAAATATTTTCTGTTAGAACCGCGCCTGATAAAAGCTGTCCGACAATTAGCCCCACGACGGTGATAATTGGAATTAACGCATTACGCAATGCGTGGTTAATCACAATGCGTGATTGTGGCAAACCTTTTGCTTTTGCAGTACGGATATAATCTTGGCTTAATACTTCTAACATTGATGAACGTGTCATTCGAGTCACAATCGCTAATGGGATCGTACCAAGTACGATAGAAGGTAAAATCAACGATTTAATTGCGGCTAAAAAAGCCCCTTCTTCGTCGGAATTCCACGTATCAATCAGCATAAATCCTGTCTCATTATCAATCCAATATTCAGCAGGTAATCGCCCTGATGCAGGTAAATCTAATGGAATAGACACATATAAAATTAAAATCAGCCCCCACCAGAAAATAGGCATTGAATAACCCGTTAAAGACAGTGAACTAATAAAATGTGACCACCAAGAATCCTTTTTAACCGCAGCAATCACGCCAAGAATAATTCCACCAATCAATGACCATAATAACGCAAAAAAGGCTAATTCAACCGTTGCAGGAAAGAGCGTAAAAAACTCGCTTAAAACAGGTTCATTATTTCTGAATGAATTGCCAAGATCTCCCTGAAAAATACCTTTTAAATAGTTAAAATATTGTTGAGGTAAGGAAAGATCTAACCCAAGTTGGTGCATCATTTGAGCATGTACTTCTGGGCTTAATCCACGCTCACCCATTCTAATTTCAATAGGATCCCCCGGTATTAAATGCACCAACGCAAAAGTAATCAATGTTATCGCAAAAAAAGTGGGGATAACAGAGAGTAAACGTTTTAAAATAAACTTAATCATTGATATTTTCTCAATTTAAATCATAAAAACAAAGCGGTAAGATTATAATGGATTTTTGCAAATTTTATATAAAATCTTACCGCTTTAGGTTTAATTTTGACTATTTAATTAAATCGACACCGTAAAAATCGTGTAAGCCAAAAGGACTGACCACATAACCTTGCACTTCTTTACGCACAGGGAAGTAGGTTGTTGAATGTGCAATTGTTAGCCAAGGAGCTTTTTCTTTTAAAACAACTTGAGCCTGTTTATAAAGCTCTGTACGTTTTGCTTGATCTGACTCTTGTACCGCTTTGGTCACTAAATTATCAAATTCAGGATCACAAAATCTCGCATAATTAGATCCAGCTTCCATTGCCGAGCAACTTAATAACGTATTTAAGAAGTTGTCAGGATCACCATTATCCCCAGTCCAGCCCATTAGTCCTGCTTGATGCTCGCCTTGACGCATACGTTTTAAATATTCGCCCCATTCGTAGCTGACAATTTTGGTATTTACACCCACATTTTTCCAATCTTCTTGGATGATTTCAGCCATTCGACGAGCATTTGGATTATAAGGTCGAGAAACAGGCATTGCCCAAAGTTCCACATCAAAGCCCTTTTCAAAGCCAGCTTCTTTTAGCAATGCTTTCGCTTTTTTAGGATCATATTCATAGTCTTTTATCTCGTCATTATAACTCCACATTGTTGGTGGAATCGCATTTTTAGCCACTTGTCCAGCACCTTGATAAACCGAGTCAATAATCGCTTTTTTATTCACTGCATAGCTCAATGCTTGGCGAACTTTTAAATTATCAAACGGTTTTTTCTGCGTATTAAAACCTAAATAGCCAATGTTTAAACCCGGTTTTGACAATAACGTAATGTCAGAATCAGTTTTTAATTTGTCAATATCCGCAGGATTTGGATAAGGTGCGGCGTGACACTCCCCTTTGGTTAATTTTGCATAACGTACTGAGGCATCCGGCGTGATTGAAAAAACTAAACGATCAATTTTTGATTTACCTTGCCAGTAGTCTTTGAAGGCTTTATAACGTAGATTTGCATCTTTTTGATAAGAAATAAAAACAAATGGACCTGTTCCAATTGGCTGGGTATCCACATTTTCTGGTGTCCCCGCTTGCAACATTTTATCCGCATATTCTTTTGAGAAAATAGAGGCAAAATCCATCCCTAAATTTGCTAAGAAAGGAGCATTTGGTACTTTTAAGCTAAATTTAACGGTGTAATCATCCATTTTCTCGACTTTATCAAGGATGTTTGCCATATCCATCCCTGTAAAATATTCATAGTTTCCACCTGATACTTTATTATATGGATGATTAGGATCTAATTGACGATTAAAGGAAAACACCACGTCATCCGCATTTAAATCACGCGTTGGCTTAAATGCTTTATTGCCGTGAAATTTCACGCCTTTACGTAAGTGAAAAACGTAGGTTTTTCCATCATCGGACACTTCCCATTTTTCCGCTAATGACGGAATAACTTTTGTTGTACCTTTTTCAAAAGCCGTTAAACGATTATAGACTGTCCGACCTACCGCATCTAGCGAAGCACCATCAGTTGCAAGTTGTGGACTTAAAAATGAAGGCGAGGCTTCTAAGCAATAAACAAACGTTTTGGTATTTGCAAATGCTGTCGAAGAAACGAGAGCAAGGGTCAGCAGTGACAGTTTTTGTACTGTTTTCATTGGTTATACTCCTGTGTTGTGTGTGCATAAAATAATTATTATAAGAGCATTATGTTGTGTTATTTTTTGCTCTTGCTTTAGGAATATACAAGTTTTTTGATGAAGTGCAATAGTTTTTTTATGAAGAAAATAAAAAAAATGAAGGAAATAAAGAAGGACTCAAAAAAATAAAGGTAACTCCTAAGAATTACCTTTATCTAAATTTAAATAAAACAGCAGAAACTATTATTCTTCGAAACGCTCTATGTTAGCACCAATTTTTCGTAGTTTTTCTTCAATATGCTCATAACCACGATCAATATGATAAATACGATCCACAACTGTTTCACCCTCTGCAATTAGCCCTGCTAGAACTAAGCTGATTGAGGCACGTAAATCTGTCGCCATTACTTGAGCTGATGATAATTTTTCTACACCGTGACAAATTGCGGTATTTCCGTCAATTTCCGCTTTCGCTCCCATTCTGATTAGTTCAGGAATGTGCATAAAACGGTTTTCAAAAATAGTTTCTTTGATTGTGCTTGAACCATCCGCAATCACATTTAATAATGTGAACTGAGCTTGCATATCCGTTGGGAATGCTGGGTGTGGCATTGTGCGAATGTTTACTGCTTTTGGTCGTTTGCCTAATGAATCAAGGGTAATGCTATCTTCCGTGACATCAACTTGCATTCCCGCTTCACGCAATTTTTCAATCACGGCATCAAGAGTGTTAGCTTTTGTACCACGACAAGTGATTTTTCCTTTTGATACTGCTGCTGCAATTAAGAATGTACCTGTTTCAATACGATCTGGTACGATACTATGCTCACAACCACCAAGCTCTGCAACGCCTTCGACAGTAATCATATCTGTACCAAGCCCTGTGATTTTCGCACCCATTTTATTTAGGAATTCTGCAGTATCCACCACTTCTGGCTCACGAGCCGCATTTTCAATTACCGTTGTACCTTGTGCTAAGGTTGCTGCCATCATTACAGATAATGTTGCACCAACGCTCACTTTATCCATATAAATACGACAACCCACAAGGCGTTCACTAACCTGTGCTTTCACATAACCTTGATCCAAAGTAATGGTTGCACCCATTTTCTCCAATGCTGAAATGTGCATATCCACAGGTCTTGCACCAATAGTACAGCCACCTGGTAATGAAACTTGTCCTTGATGGAAACGAGTTAAAAGCGGTGCTAATGCCCAAATTGAAGCACGCATTGTTTTCACTAATTCATAAGGTGCAACATAATGATTGATTTTACTTGCGTCAATATGCACCACATTATGCTGATCTCTTTCAATAGAAACACCTAGCTCTCGTAAAATTTTAAAAGTGGTATCGACATCTTTTAAATCAGGAACATTGGTCAGCTGAACGGGTTTTGTCGCTAAAATAGCAGCAAATAAAATAGGTAATGCTGCATTTTTTGCACCTGAAATATTGACTTCCCCACTCAACGTTACAGGACCTTTAACTCTAAATTTTTCCATTGAAATTCCTTTGTATTCTTTATTTTTGTAAATTTTAAAAAAAATTTGACCGCTTACTCGATTATTCTAGCTCGGCATATTTAATAATTTTTCTCTTTTCCACTGATCAACAGTAAAGGTTTTAATTGTTAATGCGTGGATAGCGTTAGTTGCAAATAATTCGGTTAGAGGTGCGTAAATCATTTGTTGTTGTTTTACTTTTGAAAGTGAAGCAAAACTATCACTCACGGCAATAACACCAAAGTGTGAGCCATCGCCCTGTACGTGAATTTCATCAAGTTCTAATGCATTATTTAAAAGTTCTTCTATTTGTGTAGTTTCCATTATGAGTCTTATTTTAATTAAAGTTTAAAAGAAATTAACCAATCTTCTAATCCAAAAAGTATAGCTAAATCACTCACTGATTGAGGAAGGTTGATTAAACGATTATTTTTAGTATGGTAAAGATGTAATAGTTCAACCAGTAATGCTAAACCAGCAGAATCAATGACATCAATATCACTTAAATTCCAATGAATTGTATTACATAACTCAGTAGATAAAAAGGAATGACGTTGTTCCCACAATGGAAACAACGTATCTCTTGTTAACGAACCTGATAAATCAACTTGTATGTAATCTACTTCTTGCTTTATATACCAGTTGATAGATTGTGTTGATTTCATAAATATTAGTGGCTTAATGTAATCGGTTTTTGAATAGATTGTTCAATTTTCTTAATTAGTGCATCAATACCTTGCTTACGCAGTGTACCACTCCATTCATTTTGTTTTGTCGCAACCATACTTACACCTTCAGCTGCCATATCATAAGCTTGCCACTCACCTGTTTTACTGTTTTTACGCCATTTAAAATCTAATTTAATTGGTGCAACATTATCTGATGCAAGCACATTTACTCGGATACTGACAATCACTTTATCATCCACTGGTTTCTCTTTCTCAATTTCTACTTTTTGATTAGTATATTGCGTTAAAACCTGTGCATAAGACTGTTCAATAAACTGTCCAAACACATCAAAAAATTTATCTCTTTGTTGAGCATCTGCTGTTTTTAAATATTTACCTAATACTAATAAACCTGCATATTTCACATGTACGTAAGGCATTAGATCATTACGAACGATAGTGCGTAAATAATTTGGATCTGCTTTAATTTCTGTCTGATGTGTTTTGATATCATTAAACAGTTTATCTGCAGTTTGATTCATCATTTGATATGGATTGCTATTTCCTGCTGTTGCTTGTGCTGAAAAAAGCACCGCAATACTCATAACAGAACCTAAAATTATTTTTTTTAACATTTTCATTATAAATCTCCGAATTAAGTTAAATTATTATTTTGTTGTTTTCGTCTCGGAATTCTCTGATTTTTTATCGCCATATAAGAATTGACCGATTAAATCCTCTAAAACCATTGCTGAATTGGTATCATAAAAACGATCCCCAGCTTTCAATAGAGCTGTTTCACCTTCAAGCATAAAACCAATATTCAACGCGATGTACTGCTCGCCCAATAAACCTGCTGTTTTGATAGAAAGAGAGCTAGTGTCAGGAATGGCATTAAATTTTTCATTGATGGCTAAGGTTACTTTTGGTGTGTAGCTGTCTGCATCTAAGCTAATTTCGGCTACTCGTCCAACGACAACGCCACCTACTTTAACAGGTGCACGCACTTTTAGTCCACCAATATTATCAAAAGTTGCATAAAGAGGATAGGTTTTCTCCGCTGAAAAACCTTGTACATTCGCGACTCTTAATCCTAAAAAGACTAATGCACCTAAACCAATTAGTACAAATAGCCCAACCCAAAATTCATATTTTAATGACTGTCTCATTATCTTTTCCTTAATATTAACTACTAAACCTTAACCGCCAAACATAATCGCCGTTAAGATGAAATCTAAACCTAAAACCACTAATGATGCATTCACCACTGTTTTTGTTGTGGCTTGGCTAATCCCTTCTGATGTCGGGATACAATTATAACCATTAAATAACGCAATCCAAACAACAGCAAAAGCAAAAAAGAGACTTTTTACCAAGCCGTCAAACAGATCCATTAACGTGACACTATTTTGCATAACAGACCAGAAACTGCCTGAGTCCACACCTTTCCAATCCACGCCCACTAACGAACCGCCCCAAATACCAATCGCAGTAAAAATCACCGCAAGAATCGGCATTGAGATAACGCCAGCCCAAAAACGAGGGGCAATCACCCGTCTTAACGGATTAACCGCCATCATTTCTAAACTTGAAAGTTGTTCTGTTGCTTTCATCAAACCGATTTCAGCGGTCAATGCCGAACCTGCTCGCCCTGCAAATAACAATGCTGTAACCACAGGACCTAATTCTCTTAACAGAGAAAGCGAGACTAATTGCCCAAGACTGGTTTCTGCTGAAAAGTCCACTAACACTACATAGCCTTGTAGCCCAAGCACCATTCCAATAAAAAGTCCTGAGAGCATAATAATGAGTAGGGATTGCACACCTAACACATAGAGATTTTTAATCACTAGTGGGGTATTTTTACGAAACTGTGGTTTACCAATCAATGCGTGATAAAGCATAAAATTAGCACGCCCAAATTGACGAATAAAATCAATCACAGTCGCTCCAATAAATGAAATAAATTTAATCATTAAATAGCTCCTGTAAATAATTTTTTTGCGTTGGATAATGGAAATGTACGGGACCATCTGCATTGCCAGCTAGGAATTGTACCACTTGAGGATCATCACTTTGCATCAATGTTTGTGGCGTCCCTTCGGCAATCACTTTTTTATCTGCAACAATATAGGCATAGTCAGCGATACTCAAGACTTCTTGCACATCGTGTGAAACAACAATAGAGGTTAATTTTAGTACTTCATTGAGCTTTTTAATCAATTCAACAATAACGCCCATACTAATTGGATCTTGCCCAGTAAAAGGCTCATCGTACATTATCAATTCAGGATCTAAGGCGATTGCACGAGCCAATGCAGCACGGCGAGCCATCCCCCCTGAAAGTTCCGAAGGCATTAAATCAATCGCACCACGTAATCCCACTGCTTCTAATTTCATTAGCACCATTTTTCTGATTAAACTTTCAGACAATTTGGTATGTTCACGGATGGGATAAGCCACGTTATCGAAGGTAGACAGATCACTAAATAATGCACCAGACTGAAATAGCATCCCCATTCTTTGGCGAATTTGATAAAGTCTTGCAGTGTTTACTTTGCAAATATCCTCACCATCAAACAAAATCTCGCCTGAATCAGGTTGTAGTTGCCCGCCGATAAGGCGTAATAAGGTGGTTTTTCCGATCCCAGAAGGTCCCATAATAGCAGTAACCTTACCTGCTTCTACACGCAGATTGAGATTATCGTAAATAATACGATCCCCTCTCTTAAAAGTGAGGTTCTTGACCTCAACTAAATTTTTGCTACTTTGCATTTGAATTTCAATAATCTTATAGGAATTAACTAAATGAATTTTACATCATTTTTTTAAGAAAGGGTTATTTTGTTTTTCTTGACCAATCGTTGTATAAGCACCGTGTCCAGCCACTACCACAAAATCATCATCTAAATCAAAAAGTTTCGTGCGAATGGTTGAAATGAGCTGGTCAAAATTCCCTTTATATAAATCAGTACGCCCAATACTATTTTGGAAAAGCACATCACCACTAAATACAATTTTATTTTCAAAATCAAAGAAACCAATATGTCCAGGCGAATGTCCAGGAAGATGGCGAATATCAAATTTTAAATCGCCCACTTTAATTAGATCCCCATCATTAAGCCAATGATTCGGTAAGAATCCTTCTACACGAGGAAAGCCATATTCTTGAGTGATTTCACCAAGTTGTTCAAACAAAGGTTGATCTTCCTCTTGTGAACCATAAATTGCCACACCAAAATGAGTGCGTAATTTATCTGCTGCCATAATATGATCGAGATGACCGTGAGTAATTAAAATTTTGGTTAAATTAAGTTGCTTACTTTCGATAAAATTGATCAAGGTTTCTGCTTCGTCACCTGGATCAATAATTGCTGCATTTTTTTGATCGTCCCACACAATAGAACAGTTCTGCTGGAATGCGCCAACAGGAATAATTTGTAAATTAAACATAAAATATTACCGCTTATGATCCACGCCAAGTACGGACTGGACCAGTATCTACATGAACAAAATTACTACGAGGATAATAACCAACGCCACCATCGTGCAAATTCATTGCTGTATTACGTAAATGAGAAAGAGAGACGCCACTAAATCGTAAATCTATCGCCTGACCTTTTATATGATAACTTCTAAGGGCAACTTGTCGGCTACGGCGACGCATTTTTGCATTGGTTCGTGCTGTACGATAACCACAAATAATCTTTACCTCAGCATTACGAAACCCTAAGCTCTTTTGAAGTTTATCTAGCTTTAAGAACAAATTTGTATCCATTTTTCTAATTCGATTTGTTCTACGATCGCGTAAAATATAGTTAAGTTTGATCAATTCAGAAGAAATAAAACGGCGTCCATTATGGAATTTTGATTGGAGATGCTCTCCGGTATTTATATTATGAAAACGTAAAGAAATTGGCTTTGGTGTTGATAATTTTGCCTCAACAGATGCAGGTAACAGACTAGCTCCTAATACAATGCCTCCAAGAGAAAGCCAACGGCGACGACTATTATCAATTTGTTCCACGAAATCTCCTTTTAGTTTTTATAATAATGTGTTTCATTTAGTTTATTATATTCAAAGAAAGTTCCTTAAAAAACAAAATTTTAAGGAACTTTGCTTAAATTATACTCTATTGATTAAAAAGCCATCTTAAGTGACTTCCAATCAAGACTATTTGTACTAAATTTAGGATCTAAATTATAAATATCCGACACTGTATTCACTTTGCCTTTTTCAACCCAAGATGTAACATAATAGAGATAAACAGGATTTGCTGATCTAATTTTTACATAAGCCGTTTCTTCACTTTTATAAACTTGATTATGTTTTTCTTGTGACCACCCCGCTTCTGTTAACAAAATCTTACCCAATTCAGAGGCTTTTTCAACTCGTACGCACCCTGAACTTAATGCACGCTTTTTACGTTTAAATACACTTTTGTGTGGTGTATCGTGTAAGAATATGGCTTCCGCACTTGGCATATTAAATTTATAACGTCCTAATGCTGCTGTTTTTCCTGCTTTTTGACGGATCATATACGGAAATTTCTTCGCATTTTCTCCTTTATAACTCTCCCAATCAATAGAACTTGGATCCACTTTTTTCCCAGCATAATTTAACACGGTAAAGCCTTTCTTCGCTCCATAGCCCACATTTTTTGCATATTTAGGAATAACATCTTTTTCTAAAATCGTTGGTGGAACTGTCCAAGGTGGATTCACTACAACATCACTTAACTGACTAAATAAAACAGGCGTTGGGCGTTTTTTCTTTCCTACTACAACAACAGAATGTAATGCCAATTGCCCATTTTTAAAATAATTTAGCTGATAAGTTGGAATGTTCACATATAATCCATTCGTAAAATTAGGAATAACACGCAAACGCTGAGCATTTAATGCTAATTTCTGTTCATTTTTAGGACCAAGTGTTCCAGATAACACTTTATTTGCAGTCGCTAAATAAATAGCATTATCTATCGGAATGAATTTTTTAAGGAATGACTCGCCATAATTACTATTTATCGCATTCATCCAAGCAATTAAATCGACTTCTTTTATAGAAGAAGGCTGATAATCAAAAGGGGCATAAAGCCAAGTATTGATATTTTTCTTTAAATTTTTGTTGAAATAATAATAATCTAAAAAAGCATCACTTAATAAAATATCTCGTTTCGCACTTCCTTTCTGACTCGCTAAAATATGATTTAATGTACTTAATGATCTCTTCGACACACCACTTGCAACAAAAATAGCATAATCTTGCATAAACAGATTCACTAATGCTGGGTCGCTCCAAATTGATTTAAAATTTGCAAGAATATAAAGTTTCTTTAACGAATCAAAAGATTGTAATTGATGACGTGGCACATTCTGAAGAAGAAGCTTTTCTGCTTGTAATAATAACTTGGGATTTTGCATAAACCCGCGTAATTTTTCAACTTCTTGTTGAGTATGACGTTGTTGAGCTTTTAAACTCAAGGTTGCTAGAACATTATCACCATTTTTTGCGTAACTGGGTAAAGCCATCATTGAACTTACCCAAGAAAATAGTATAACCAAAACTGTTTTTTTCATATATCCTCCTCAGAATCTGAAATCGATTAAACTAACCAAAATTATTCTAATAATCATCTTTTTGTGGTTAATTTATATTCAAACGGAAGATTGTAACATAGATATTACAACCTTAACCAATACTTTTTAATCTACTCAATATCAAAAATCAAAGAGGATTTAACAACTCTTCTAACTGATCGTGACACTCCAACCACTCCATTTCCACTTCTTCAAGTTGTTGTTTTGTTTCAACTTGTTCGGCTAAAATTTGCGTTAACTTTGCTTTATTTTCAACTTCATAAAGTTCATTTGAGGCAAGTTTTGTTTCAATTTCCGCCAAGCAAGCGGTCAATTTTTCTAAACTTTTTTCCAATTTTTCAATTTTTTTACGCAGTGGTGCAGTTTGTTTACGCAATTCGGCTTCTTGGCGTTTTTGCTCTTTACGGTTCACCGCACTGTTTAAATTATCCGTTGAAGCGGTCTGATTTTGTGATCTTTTTGCAAGTTCAAGCTGATTTTGTTCATTAAGCCATTTTTGATAATCGTCCAAATCGCCCTTAAATTCTTCCACTTTTTTATCGTGAACCAAATAAAACTCATCAACGGTGCTACGCAATAAATGACGATCGTGCGATACCACCACAAGCGAACCTTCATATTGAGTCAATGCCTCTGTCAAGGCTTGTCGCATATCCAAATCTAAATGGTTGGTCGGTTCATCGAGTAACAGTAAATTTGGACGTTGCCACACGATCAAGGCTAAAACCAAACGAGCTTTTTCGCCCCCTGAAAAACTTTTTACTGCTTGTTTGACTTTATCGCCGTGAAAATCAAATCCACCCAAATAGTTTCGTAATTCTTGCTCCGTTTTTTCTGGGGCGATATGAGTTAAATGCCATAATGCACTCTCTTCCATTCGTAGCGTGTCTAACTGGTGTTGAGCAAAATAACCCAATTTTACACCTTTGGCTAAAGCTACTTTACCTGTTTTTGGGGCTAATTCTTCAGCTAATAATTTGATTAAGGTCGATTTACCCGCCCCATTTCGCCCAAGCAAGCCAATACGAGAACCCGGAACTAAATTAAGTTTTACCGATTCTAAAATTGTTTTATCACCATAGCCTGCACTCACTTTTTCCATTGAAAGTAGCGGACTTGGTAAAGATAACGGCGGACGGAATTCAAATGAAAATGGGCTATCAATATGTGCTGGTGCAATCATTTCCATTTTTTCTAAGGCTTTAATTCGGCTTTGTGCCTGTTTTGCTTTGGTCGCTTTGGCTTTAAAGCGATCGATAAAACTTTGCAAATGCTCGACTTTACGTTGCTGTTGCTGATAGGCTGCATTTTGTTGGGCTAATTTAGTGGCTCGTTGAATTTCAAAGGAGCTGTAATTCCCTGTGTATTCGTGCAACTGCTGATTTTCAATATGGATCACACGATTGATAATCGGATCTAAAAAATCCCTGTCGTGTGAAATCAAAATCAACGTACCTTTATATTGTGTGAGCCAACGCTCTAACCAAATGACCGCATCTAAATCCAAATGGTTAGTCGGTTCATCAAGTAACAATAAATCACTACGACAAAGTAACGCCTGAGCCAAATTCAAACGCATACGCCAACCACCAGAAAAGGCTTTTACAGGCTCATCAAGTTGTTCGGTACTAAAACCTAAACCGTTTAACAAGGTTGCGGCACGAGCTTGGATCGTCCACGCATCAATGGTATCTAATTGAGCATGAATCGTCGCGATTAAATGCCCATCATTATCTAAATTTGCTTGCTCTAAGGCTTTGTTCAGCTCGGTATATTGACGATCCCCTAAAATCACATAATCCAACGCAGAAATATCAAGGGCAGGCGTTTCTTGGTTTACCCACGCAATAGACCAACTACTCGGATATTTCGCCTCGCCACCTTCTGGGGTAAATTCATTTTTAAGTAAACCTAATAGCGACGATTTTCCACAGCCATTTTTTCCCACAAGACCGACTTTTTGCCCTGTATGAATAACGGCATTAGAATGTACTAAAAGATCTGCTTGCCCGCGTTTTAAGGTTAGATCGGTAAAATAAATCATTTACAACCCAGCCTTTAAACTTGCTTCAATAAAGCGATCTAAATCGCCATCAAGTACCGCTTGGGTATTACGATTTTCAACGCCCGTGCGTAAATCTTTGATACGGCTGTCGTCAAGTACATAAGAACGAATTTGACTACCCCAGCCGATGTCGGATTTGCTTTCTTCAAGGGCTTGTTTTTCAGCATTTTGTTTTTGCATTTCTAATTCAAATAATTTCGCACGCAGTTGTTTCATCGCACTGTCTTTATTTTGGTGCTGTGAACGTCCGTTTTGACATTGCACCACAGTATTTGTTGGTAAGTGGGTAATACGCACTGCCGATTCGGTTTTATTCACGTGCTGACCACCCGCTCCTGAGGCACGATAAACGTCAATGCGTAGATCCGCTGGGTTGATATCAATATCGATGTTATCGTTGATTTCAGGGTAAATAAATGCGGCACTAAATGAGGTGTGACGGCGGTTATTTGAGTCAAACGGGCTTTTACGTACTAGGCGATGAATCCCTGTTTCAGTACGCAACCAACCAAAGGCATATTCACCAAACACTTTAACCGTTGCCGATTTTAAGCCAGCCACATCGCCGTCTGAAACTTCGATCAATTCCGTTTTAAAGCCTTTGCTTTCTGCCCAACGTAAATACATTCTCAGCAACATTTCTGTCCAGTCTTGGGCTTCTGTTCCGCCTGATCCTGCTTGTAAATCAATGTAACAATCGTTTGGATCATTCTCGCCACTAAACATACGGCGGAATTCTAATTTCGCTAATTTTTGTTCTAAAACGTCCGCTTCTTCAACGGCTTCGTTGAAGGTGTCTTCATCTTCCATTTCAACAGCAAGCTCAATCAAGCCTTCAACATCATCAACACCTTGTTCTAATTCTTTGATTGTGTTGATAATTTCTTCGAGGGCAACGCGTTCTTTTCCTAACGCTTGGGCTTTTTCAGGATTATTCCAAACTTCTGGTTGTTCTAATTCTGCGTTTACTTCTTCTAAACGCTCAACTTTGACATCAAAGTCAAAGATACCCCCTGATAACTTGGGTGCGTTCGGTTAGATCTGTAAGTTGGTTTTTAATTGGGTTTACTTCAAACATTTTTATTCCTTTTCTATGTGATTTTACAGGAGGATATTCCATTCGCGTTGCTCATTCAATCCACCCCTACTATTTTAAATATAATAAACAAGCGGTAAGATTTTATTAAAAATTTGCAAATTCTCAATAAAATCTTACCGCTTATGCTTTAAAAAATTTAACCAAAAATAAGTTGGTTATTCTTTTTTGATCGTTTAAATTGGCTAATAGCAATGAGAACGAGTGCTAACAAATATCCACCGAAGACAACAATTAGCCATTGTGGCATTGAGAAACTTAAAAAAGTCCATTGAACTTCACTGCAACTTCCCGTCGCTTCAAATACGTTCGGAAACCACTCATTTAATGGCAGTGTTGGTGGAAAATCCACTTTAATTGGGCATTGATTCCACGGTGATGGATTAAACTGATAATTGGTGTGCTTAATGGCAAGACTCAACCCTTTAATTGCACCAAAAATACCGATAAATAATCCCAGTAATCTGAAAATAAGAAAACGAGGGGCAATAAATGCCATCACCCCTGCAATACAAATACTGAATAAGGCAACACGTTCATAAATGCACATTACACAAGGGGCTAATCCCATTTTATGTTGAAAATAGAGGGCGACACCTTCTAGGATCAAACCGCTTAATATCAGACAAAACCAAGCACTGCGTGTGAGAGAAAGCTCTTTAATGTAATTCAGCATAAATAATCAGTTCCTACTAAGTCTAACGAATGACTAACCAACCCCAGTTTTCCATTAAAGAGGTTAAGGTTGGTAAGAAAAATTCAAGTGAGAAAAATCCGACTAATGATAGCACAATTGTATAAGGTAATGCCATATAGACCATTTTACCGTAAGAGAGGCGAATTAACGGTGCAAAAGATGACGTTAATAAGAACAAGAAAGCCGCTTGCCCATTCGGTGTTGCCACAGAAGGTAAGTTTGTTCCTGTATTGATCGCAACCGCAATTAAGTCAAACTGTTCTCGGCTAATCACATTCGCTTTTAAGGCTTGTAATGCTTCGTTAATGTAAACCGTTCCAACGAATACGTTATCCGAAATCATTGAAAGAATACCATTAAAGATGTAGAACAAACCAAGTTGTGAGCTTTCATCTGCTGATAATACATATTGAATGATTGGTTCAAACAGTTTTAAGTCTACAATGACCGCCACCACAGAGAAGAAGACCACCAATAATGCAGTAAAAGGTAATGACTCTTTGAAAGATTCCCCCACATTATGTTCATCGGTGATACCACAGAACGCGGTACAAATAATAATGATCGTTAAACCGATAATTCCGACATCCGCTAAATGGAACGCTAAACCAATCACTAACCATACACCAGCGATGGCTTGAACCGCTAATTTAGCACGATCTTGACTGGTCATTCGTTTATCTTGTTCAAGATTAAAACGAGCAAGAATAGCCCAAACTTTACGAGGTAATGGATCGCCATAACCAAATAGACGATAACGTTCAAGGACATAGCAAGTTAATGCACCAAAAATAATCACTGGGATACTCACAGGGGCTACACGTAAGAAAAACTCACCAAAGTGCCAGCCCGCTTTTTCAGCAATAATTAAGTTTTGTGGCTCACCCACCATTGTCATTACGCCACCTAATGCACTCCCCACGCCAGCGTGCATTAACAAACTACGCAAGAAACTACGAAAATGTTCAAGCACTTGTGCATTAGTTGTGATTTTTTCATCGCAACTGATATCGCTCGAATCTTTAAAAGAGTGACCAGATGCAACTTTATGATAAACACCATAAAAACCAACACTCACACTGATAATTACCGCAATAACCGTTAAAGCATCTAAGAATGCAGAAAGAAACGCAGCACTTAAACAGAAAGCAATAGAGAGTGTTCTTTTTGAGCGAACCATAATCAACAGCTTAGTAAATACATAAAGTAATAGCTGTTTCATAAAATAGATACCCGCCACCATAAACATCAATAGCAGGATAACTTCAAAATTAGACATAATTTCTTCTTTGATATGATGTGGGTTTGTCATACCAATAAATACCGCTTCTATTGCAAGTAATCCACCTGGTTGAAGCGGATAACATTTAAGTGCCATTGCCAGTGTAAAAATGAATTCGACAACTAAGCACCATCCTGCAATAAAAGGATCAATAATGAAAAGAATTGGATTTAAAACTAAAAAGGAAATAATGGCAAATTTATACCATTCTGGAGAATTTCCTAAAAAATTTTTATAGACAGAGCTAAGGTTAATCATAAAATTACTCTCCTTAAAAAAAGTGTGATTCCCGTCTTAAATTAAAAACATTACGATTGTAATATAGATTAGATTAAACGATAATAAAAAAATACAATTAGCATAAAAAATTATCGACAAGATCAAATTTTATCTAAAATTACTGATAGTTATACATAGGGAGATATAAAAATGAACCATAACAAGGATATTTTAAAGGCAAGTAGCCCTGCTGCTCTTGCAGAAGAGTATTTAATAAAAAGTATTTGGAATAATACTTATCCTTCAGGCAGTTATCTTCCCGCAGAACGAGAGCTTTCAGATATTATCGGCGTAACTAGAACAACCTTAAGAGAGGTCTTACAACGACTATCAAGAGAAGGCTGGCTTAATATTCAACATGGAAAACCAACACAAGTAAATAATATTTGGGAAACCGGAAGTCCGACTATTGCAGAAAAACTAATGAAACTAGATCACAGTATTGCACCACTTATTATTTCAGATATTCTTTCACTTCGTACAAGAATGGCTGATTTCTATATTAAAGAAGCAATACAAGTAAATCAAAAAGGGGCGATTGCTATTTTTGATAATCTTGACAATCTTAAAGAAACAGCCAAAGATTATCTAGAATTTGATTACCATGTATTCAGAGGTTTTACTGTTGTAGCGAACAAACCGGTGTATAGCTTGCTTTTTAATAGCTTTAAAGGTTTATACAATCAAATTGGGGGAATTTATTTTAACATTCCAGAGGGAAGAAAAATCGCCTTAGAATTCTATAAAACACTCTATCAAATTTGTTTAGAGGGCGATTATGAAAAAGTCTGCGACTGTATTAAAATTCATCGAGAACAAAGCGGACTGATTTGGAATGAAATATTAAGTAAGCTCCAACAAAAAGCGAAGTAATCCAATAAAAAATAAGCGGTCATATTTTTAGAACTTTTTGCAAATTCTTAAAAAAATATGACCGCTTCTTATTCTGCTAAAAACTATTCATCATCCGTAAATTTTTTCGCTTTATATTTTGGATTCATTAAGTTTTCAGGCGAAAGAATATCATCAATTTCAGCCTCAGTTAATAATCCTAATTCAAGCACAACTTCTTTTACGCTCTTACCTGTTGTTGCACAAGTTTTACCCACGATGTCACCGTTATGGTGTCCGATAAATGGATTTAAGTAAGTCACGATACCAATTGAATTAAACACGTAATCTTGGCAAACTTGACGGTTTACAGTAATACCATCAATACATTTATCACGTAAATTCACACAGGCATTCGCTAAAATGCTGATTGATTCAAACATCGCTTGACCAATCACAGGTTCCATTACGTTAAGTTGTAATTGCCCAGCTTCTGCGGCGAAAGTGACGGTTGTATCGTTACCGATTACTTTAAAGCAAACTTGGTTTACCACTTCTGGCACAACCGGGTTTACTTTGGCAGGCATAATAGATGAACCCGCTTGTAATTCAGGTAAATTGATTTCATTTAAGCCCGCACGTGGACCTGATGAAAGTAAACGTAAGTCGTTACATACTTTTGAAAGTTTAACCGCAGTACGTTTCAATGCACCGTGTACCATTACATAAGCACCACAGTCAGAGGTTGCTTCGATTAAGTTTTCAGAAAGAGAACAAGGTAATTTTGTTACTTCTGATAAATATTTCACCGCTAATTCAGGATACCCTTCCGCCGTATTTACTCCAGTTCCGATCGCTGTCGCACCTAAGTTTACTTCAAGTAATAACTTAGCAATATTTTTCAAATTACGCACTTCTTCCTCTAATAAGACAGAAAATGCTTTGAATTCTTGCCCAACGGTCATCGGTACTGCATCTTGTAATTGAGTACGCCCCATTTTTAATACGTCAGCAAATTCTGTGGCTTTATTATCAAAAGATTCTTGTAAATAACGCACTTTTTCAATTAACGCCATTACGCTGTTATATACCGCAATTCTAAAACCAGTCGGATAAGCATCGTTGGTTGATTGGCTGGCATTGACGTGATCCATTGGATCAAGGAATTGATATTCCCCTTTCTTATGCCCTAAAATTTCTAATGCTAAGTTAGCGACTACTTCGTTAGTATTCATATTTACCGAAGTGCCAGCTCCCCCTTGATAAACGTCAGATGGGAATTGATCCAAACAGCGACCATTTTCTAAAATTTCATCACAAGCCTCCACAATCGCTCTAGCAATTTTTTTAGGAATAACACCTAATTCGCCATTTGCTAATGCCGTTGCTTTTTTAACTGCGACCATTCCACGTACAAACTCTGGTACATCAGAGATAGTAGTGTCAGAAATATTAAAATTTTCGACCGCTCTTAATGTATGAATTCCCCAATACACATCACTAGGTACTTCACGTTTCCCTAATAGATCTTCTTCAATACGAACGCTCATTTGATACTCCTTTTGTTCTGATTTTATGTTTTTTAAATCACGATTATTAAAGCACAAAAGCCTAAATTTGAGATCAAATTTTTAAGCAAAATGCTACGATATTATTTGATAATATCAATTAGATTTTTTTATTAAATTACCTTTTTTAACGCTATTCATAAAAAATTTTAAGGCAAAATAGTATTGATGACAACGTAAAGGAAAAGACACCCAAAATTTTCTGTGAAATTCTGCCCCTTATTCTGTGAAATTCAGGTAAAATACCCGTAATAGTTAAGTTATAAATAGGTAGAGTTGAATATGAATTTTGTTGTGGGACAGCGTTGGATAAGTGAAAGTGAAAATAATTTAGGATTAGGGATTGTTACAGCGGTAGATAATCGCACCGTCACACTCTCTTTCCCTGCGGCCGATGAGCAACGTGTATATGCAATCGACGTTGCACCTTTAACTCGTGTTACTTTTAAAAAAGGCGATACAGTAACCAGCGAAGAAGGCTGGAAACTAGAGGTGACCGATTTAATGGTTAATCAAGATGTTGTAATTTATTTTGGAATCCGTAGCGATACCAACGAAGAAACAGTGTTAGCAGAAATGCGATTAGATCATAAGATCAGTTTTAGTCGTCCACAAGATCGTCTGTTTGCCGCACAAATCGATCGTAGTGATCGTTTTGCGTTACGCTATCGTTCGTTACAACATCAACAAGCTCAATATCTATCGCCACTTCGTGGAATGCGTGGCATTCGTGCAAGTTTGATCCCACACCAATTACATATCGCCAAAGAAGTCGGTAAACGTCTTGCTCCACGTGTGCTTTTAGCCGATGAAGTAGGTTTAGGTAAAACCATTGAAGCAGGAATGATTTTACAACAGCAGCTTTTTTCAAGCCGTGTAAATCGTGTTTTAGTGTTAGTACCTGAAAGTTTACAACATCAGTGGTTGGTTGAAATGCTACGTCGTTTTAACTTGAAATTTTCACTATTTGATGAAGAACGCTGTGGCGACTTTTTTGATGAAGAAATGGGGGTTGAGCTTAATCCTTTTGAAAGTGAATCCTTAGTGATTGCCTCAATTGACTGGTTAGAAAAATCCCCAAGACGCTCACGAGAAGTGCTTGAAGCTGAGTGGGATATTTTGATTGTGGATGAAGCCCACCATTTAGAATGGAATGAAGAAAAACCAAGCGTGGCATATCAATTCGTTGAACAGCTTTCTGCACAAGTGCCATCGGTATTATTGCTTACCGCCACCCCTGAACAATTAGGGCAAGAGAGCCATTTTGCACGCTTAAAATTACTGGATAGCGACCGTTTCTACGATTATCAAGCCTTTGTACAAGAACAAGCACAATATCAGCCTGTGGCAAATGCCGTTAACACCTTATTGAACAACCAACCATTAAGCACACAAGAACAAAACAGTATCAGCGATTTATTGCCAGAAGAAGACGTTGAGCCAATGTTCCGCATTATCAACGCCAAAGATTGCGATGAAGAACAACAAACCGCAGTTCGCCAAGAGTTAATCAAAGAGCTTATCGATCGTCACGGCACAAGCCGAGTGTTATTCCGTAATACCCGTGCTGGCGTAAAAGGTTTCCCACATCGTGTGTTCAATCAAATTACACTGACAATGCCAGAAATTTATCGACACATCGTTGATGATTTAATCGAGCCAAGTCTTGAAGAATTACTTTACCCTGAAAATATCTTGCTGAATGATGATCCTGACGCAAAATGGGGCGAGCTTGATACCCGTGTGGAATGGTTAATTTCATTCTTACAACAACACCGTGATGAAAAAATCTTTGTGATTTGTAAACACGCCAACACGGCGATTGAGCTTGAACAAATTCTTCGTGAAAAAGAGGCTATTCGTTGTGCAGTATTCCACGAGAGAATGTCGATTGTGGAGCGTGATCGTGCGTCAGCTTACTTTGCTCAACAAGAAGAGGGGGCGAATGTCTTAATCAGTTCAAGTATCGGTTCAGAAGGGCGTAACTTCCAATTTGCACACCATTTAGTGCTGTTTAATTTACCGGATAACCCTGATTTATTAGAGCAAAGTATCGGACGTTTAGACCGTATCGGACAGCGTTGTGATATTCAAATTTTCGTGCCTTGTTTTGAAAATTCTGCCCAAGCACGCTTAACCCAGTGGTATCACGAAGGATTAAATGCCTTTGAAGAAACTTGCCCAATGGGAAGTGCGATTTTTGCAGAATTTAAACAAAATCTGACCGCTTATTTACAAAATCCAACCCAAGACGGCTTTGAAGATTTATTAAATCAGACCAAACAGCGTCAGCAACAGCTTAAATTAGAGCTAGAAACAGGACGTGATCGCCTGTTAGAAATCAACTCAAACGGTGGCGATGAGGCACAACAATTAGCTCTTGATATTGCCTCGGAAGACAACTCGCCTGAGCTTGTGAGCTTTATTTTGCACCTGTTTGATATTATCGGCTTAGAGCAAGAAGATTTAGGCGAACAAAGTATCGTCATCAAACCAACAGGGCATATGGTTGTGCCTGACTTCCCAGGATTATCAGAAGAAGGCAATACCGTTACCTTTAACCGTGATCTTGCCCTAATGCGAGAAGAAATCGAGTTCTTAACGTGGGATCACCCAATGGTGCGTAATGGTATCGATCTCATTACCTCAGGCGACATCGGTAAAAATGCGATTTCTCTACTTGTGAATAAACACTTACCTGCTGGTACACTGTTGCTTGAAGCAATTTATGTGGTTGAAACCCAAGCACCAAAATCATTGCAATTAACCCGTTTCTTACCGCCAACGCCTGTGCGTATTTTAGTGGATAAAAACGGCAAAAATATGGCGGAGCAAGTGTCATTCTTTGGGCTTGAAAAACAGTTAAAACCATTGAAAAAACAGATGGCAAATAAAATTGTGAAAATGGCACGCAACGACATTGAAAACTTAATTAAATTAAGCGAACAAGCGATCGTCAGCCAAGCACAATCACTGATTGACGAGGCAAAACACAATGCCGATCAAACCCTAACTGCTGAATTGCACCGTTTAACCTCACTCCAAGCGGTTAATAAAAATATCCGTGCCGATGAAGTGCAAGCGTTAGAGCAAATCAGAGAACAATCTTTGGCTGAATTAGAGCAAGCAAACTGGCGTTTAGACAGCCTGCGTGTGATTGTCAGCAATCAAGGGTAAGACGAAGAATGGCATTGATCAAATACAATCCCCCACTCGAACCTTATTTAGAAGAAGTGTACCGTGATGATTACATCACGGTTATCAACAAACCAAGCGGACTGCTTTCTGTTCCAGGTGCAAGACCAGAATATCAAGACAGTGCGATGTTCCGCGTGTTGCAAAAATACAAATTCGCCCAGCCGGTACACCGTTTAGATATGGCAACAAGCGGTCTCATTTTATTCGCATTAAGCAAAAATGCAGAAAAAGAACTTAAACGCCAATTCCGAGACCGCGAACCAGAAAAGCATTACCAAGCATTATTATGGGGAAAATTTGGGGAAGTCGGAGAAACAGGCACAATCAGCTACCCGCTGATCTGCGACTGGGAAAACCGCCCGCGTCAAAAAATTTGCTACGAGCGTGGAAAACAAGCGGTTACATTTTATGAAGTGCTTGCACATTATCCAAATAATACCACAAGGGTCAAACTCACGCCCCACACAGGGCGATCACACCAGTTGCGACTACACTCTCTCGCTCTCGGACACCCAATCATCGGCGATAAGTTTTACGCTAATCCCTTAGCCAAAAGCCTCTCTCCAAGATTGTGTTTACACGCTGAAATGCTGACAATTACCCACCCAGTTACAGGGGAAAGAATGCGATTTGAGAGTGATGTGCCGTTTTAGGTTTTATTGTAGTGTCAAGGTATGACTTTACGGATTCTATCGTAAAAAATCATAACTTCAATTTTTACTAAATACCAAAATAGAGCGATAAAAAACAGGGTTCGCCCTGTTTCAACAAAAGTAAATATCATCCTATTTTTATAAAAAATTTAACCTAATTGCGACGATCAGCAACGAAATTGACATAATATCCGTTAATTTTGAAAAAAATTATCGCAAATTTTGTCAATTTCAGGTAACCTTACCCAACTTATTTCACTATCTATTTTTTATTAAAAATTTAGATAGTTTTTTTATTCAAATTAACCAACGGATCTCATAATGGATATTCGCAAAATTAAAAAATTGATTGAACTTGTTGAAGAATCAGGTATTACTGAATTAGAAGTATCAGAAGAAGACGGTTCTGTTCGTATTAGTCGAGCAAGCACTGCTCCTGCTGTTGCACCTCAACAGGCTGTTACTCAACCAACAATTGCTGTGACACAAACTCCAGCACCTGCTACATCTGTACCACAAGAAGTTGCACCAGCAACGGTAACAGGACACACCATTACTTCTCCAATGGTAGGAACTTTCTACCGTAGCCCAAGCCCTGATGCAGCACCTTTTGTTGAAGTAGGACAAACAGTGAATGTGGGCGATGCGTTATGTATTGTTGAAGCAATGAAAATGATGAACAAAATTGAATCAGACAAAGCTGGAACAGTAAAAGCAATCTTAGTAAGCGATGGCGATGCAGTTGAGTTCGATCAATCTCTTATCATTATTGAATAAGTACGATAGGACACTCAAATGTTAAAAAAAGTTGTTATTGCGAATCGTGGCGAAATTGCTTTGCGTATCTTGCGTGCTTGTAAAGAACTCGGCATTGAAACCGTCGCAGTGCATTCAACGGCAGATCGTGAATTAAAGCACGTTTGCCTTGCGGATGAAACAGTATGTATCGGACCTGCGCCTTCTGTAAAAAGTTATCTAAATATACCCGCTATTATTTCAGCGGCGGAAGTGACGGGCGCTGATGCTATTCACCCAGGTTATGGTTTTTTATCTGAAAATGCCGATTTTGCAGAGCAAGTTGAGCGTTCAGGTTTTGCCTTTATTGGACCAACCGCGGACGTGATTCGTTTAATGGGCGATAAAGTTTCGGCAATTCGTGCTATGAAAAAAGCAGGTATTCCTTGTGTTCCAGGCTCTGATGGACCTGTTGGCGATGATGCTGAAAAAAATAAAGAAATTGCAAGACGCATTGGCTACCCAGTGATTATCAAAGCCTCTGGTGGCGGCGGTGGTCGTGGTATGCGAGTAGTAAGAGATGAAAAACAACTCGCAGAATCTATTGCAATGACCAAATCAGAAGCACGTTCTGCTTTTAATAATGATATGGTTTATATGGAAAAATACCTTGAAAACCCACGTCATATTGAAGTGCAAGTTTTATCGGATACCTTTGGAAACGCGGTTTATTTAGCAGAACGTGACTGCTCAATGCAACGTCGTCACCAAAAAGTATTAGAAGAAGCGCCAGCACCAGGTATTACCGAAGAATTACGTCAGTTCATTGGCGAACGCTGTGCGAATGCGTGCCGTGAGATTGGCTATCGTGGTGCGGGTACTTTTGAATTTTTATATGAAAACGGTGAATTTTACTTTATCGAAATGAATACGCGTATTCAAGTTGAACACCCTGTAACTGAAATGATTACCGGTGTGGACTTAGTGAAAGAACAGTTACGCATTGCCTCAGGCTTACCGCTTTCAATTACCCAAGATCAAATTAAAGTGCGTGGACACGCAATTGAATGCCGTATCAATGCAGAAGATCCAAAAAGTTTCTTACCTTCACCAGGTAAAATTAAACGCTTACACGTTCCTGGTGGATTAGGCGTGCGTTGGGATTCGCATATTTACGCAGATTACACCGTTCCACCACATTACGACTCAATGGTCGCGAAGTTAATCACTTATGGTGAAACCCGTGAGATAGCGATTAGAAGAATGGAAATTGCCCTTTCAGAAACTATTATTGAAGGGATCAAAACAAATATCCCTCTTCATCAAGATATTCTAGATGATGAAAATTTTGCTGAAGGTGGTGTAAATATTCACTATCTTGAAAAGATGCTAGGGATAATCTAACTTTTAGCTAAAAAACTTAAAATAAATGAAAGGGAAAAGTAACGTTACTTTTCCCTTTTTTATGTTTTTAGTCTTTAGCTAACTTTTCTAATTCCATTGCACTAATCAGTTGACCTAATGCTAATGCACAACCTAAATACATTGAATTAATAAATAATACAGAATAATAAATATTACTAAACATTTTCATTCTCATACCATTAAGACGCGGCTCTGGGTAAACGAACCAAAGCATTAATTCAATACCAAATACCATCGCTATAAAATATAAGCTATTTTTCCTTACACATTTTCTATTTTTTTGAGGTAAATCTTCCTTCACATACCAATCAGCTAATATTTTCATGTCATTAAAAAACTTAGGTTTGTGAAAAAGTTTCAATGGTACGATCAAAAAGACAAATAACATCATGATTAAAATGCCTATCGTATAAGCGTCATAAATCAGTAAAATATTGTTACTCACATACCCATCTAAATGCTGTGAAAACGAGGTTAGCTTCAAATTCAAAGCACCATCAAACCGAGAAGAGTTCAAGTAGGTAATGATTAACGCAAGCGTAGGTGGGAGAGCTAAAAAGAAATAAGGAATGGGGAAAACAAGATTCCATACTTTAAAAATATAAAACTTTCCCAATGGAAAACGAGCACTTGCAAGCATTACTTTTCGTTTTTCTTCAGGTGTTAACATCATTTACTCCTAAAATTATTTAATATATGGCAAGACATTTCGTTTAACCTCCATTGAATAAATCATAGCAAAGATAAAAGAGATACTGGTAAGACATTTTATGCAATAAATCATAAAGAAATTTATAAATACATCTCTCTGAAAAAGATCCATAAACTTTGGTCCATTATAGGCATTTCCAAGAAAGAATAGATAAAGCATAAGTAACAAAAGGAAGGGAGCAAGTAATATTGTTGAGGATATTTTTGAGGGCATATTTGATAGTTCCTCGGACGTCGCATTGATTTGAATATTTTTCTTTATCATTTCAGTTACATAAGGGGGAAATCCGAATATAAAATATTTCAACATTGATAGAATTAATATCAAGAAACAATATAGTCCAAACGCATCAAATAACCATTTATTCTGTGTTGTTCCACACATGGTTTTAGAATGAATGGATAATCCACTATAATCAGCAGGTACATAAAATAAACTGATAAAAATAATAATTGGTATGCCGATAAAAACTATTTTAGGAAAAAAGACCATATGCTGAACAACTAACAACATTGTTCGATAAGATAATTTACTGTCCTTCATTTAATTCTCCTTAATATATGGCAAGACATTTCGTTTAATCTCCATTGAATAAATAATAGAAAAGGTAAACCAGATACTGGTAAGACATTTTATGGGATAAATCATAAAGAAATTTATAAATACATTTCTCTGAAAAAGATCCATAAACCTTGGGTCATTCGAGGCATTTCCAAGAAAGAATAGATAAAGCATAAGTAACAAAAAGAAGGGATAACCTAATATTGTTAAGGATACTTTTGATAGCTCCTCGGACGTCGCATTGATTTGAATATTTTTCTTTATCATTTCAGTTACATAAGGGGGAAATCCGAATATAAAATATTTCAACATTGATAGAATTACTATCAAGAAACAATATAGTCCAAATGCATCAAATAACCATTTATTCTGTGCTGTTCCCCACATGGTTTTAGAATGGATAGATAAGCCACTATAATCAGCAGGCACATAAAATAAACTGATAAAAATAATAATTGGTATGCCGATAAAAACGATTTTAGGAAAAAAGACCATATGCTGAACAACCAAGAATACTGTTCGATAAGATAATTTACTGTCCTTCATTTCATTATCCTTAATACAAATACTGATGAACCGACAGAAGAAATAATAATTTTTTATGTTTAACGAATCAATAAAATACTTTTATTTTTTGATAAAAATAGGGGAACAATTACACAAATAATTGTTCCCCTCATAAAAGTAAAAATGAATATTAACGTAATTATTAAACTACTCTAATATTTTCACCAACTTACTTGATACTTTCATAAATAGGCTCTTCTGTTGCCTCTTTATTTTGTACTTTTGCCTCAGGAATCGGAGGTAATGGGCGGTTTGCCATCAAGTTATCTTTAATCTCTTCATAAATGTGTTCTTCTTGGGCATCATCTTGCTTAGAAGTCTCATTTTGTTTCGGAGACTTTTCTACTAATCCTTTAATTTCAAGCGTTTCAAAAGTAAAGCCTGTTTTAGCCACTTTTTCATTACGCTCAATAGTTTTAGATTGAGATAAATCTTGATTTACCTTACCTTGCACACCTTTTTCACTCTTTACATTGGTTAATGTTGAGTGTTGAGTTGCTTTATAATGCTCTTGCTCAGCACGCCCGCCACTCACATTAAATTTTGATAATCCTTGTGAATTTGCCCCAGCACTGATACCTAACTCACCACCATCTTTATGGTAAGAATCGTTGATTTCTTCGCTGTGTACTGCACCTTTCACATTTAATTTTGATTGATCGCCCTTATTCACAAGGTAACCGCCTTTCAATGTCAAATCATTCAAATTACCCGTAATTTGATTTGCTTTAATCCCTGACTGCTGTGCCACTTTCTTGCTTTCTTCGCCTTCAAAACCAATGGTAACGCCACCACTCACACTTGGTTTAACCGTTAATGCCGTTGTGACCGAGCCACCAATACCTAAATTGACTTTTGCTGATAAAGTGTCTTTTCTCACTTTATCTTGTACAGACTCAATATTAGTCTTACCCTTAACATTTAAAGTAAGCTTGTTCGTATCCACATTTGCCCCTTTAAGATTAAGATCTTTTTCGGTTTCAATGCGTAATTGCTTAGCATTTAATTGCGTATTGGTATGTGTTTTTGAATTACTAGTTGTTTTCTCATAACTTTCGCTAAAACTTCCGCTAATCCCTACGCCACAACCATCTGATTGTACGCCACAGTTTATGCTTGTTCCTGCTGAGCTTTTAATTGTGAAGCTTGATTCTGTTTCAGCACGTTGTGTTTCGCCCGCTTTCAAATTCACACTACCTTTGGCTTTCAAGGTTAATTTGCTATTTTTATCACTTTCTACATTTTTAAGATCAATATCTGAGTGAGAAGAAAGTGTGGTATTCCCTCCAATTTTGCTACGAATATCTGATTGTTGCGTGCTATGTTTTTTAGAATGAGAAATCTCCACTTTATTTTTTGAGCTACCGCCCACAACATCGCCAGTAATCAGATTTAATATGTCACTGCCTGCTTGTAGTATTGCTGTACCATCTTGTTTAAGCCCTTTATGGGTATCTGTAATTGTTCTTGAAAGAGAATTTGCAACATCGCCAAAAGAAGAATGTGCTTCTGATTCCGTACCAATTTTCAATACCGTTTTCGATGATGATTCTTCCAATACATCTTTCTGTTTATTCGATGTAATTTTCTTCGCAACAATATTAAAGCCTTTTCTTTCTTGCTCCGCTCTATGCTGTTTTTGATTTTCAAAGAAATTTTGCCCTTTTTCCGCCATCAATCCGTTGATTTCTGCCTCTGAAAGTTTTTTGATATTTACTTTTTTTGAGTTAGAAGCGGTCATATTTTTTTCATTTTTTGCAATTTTTTGATCGCTCTGCTCCAACGCTTTTTGATCATTTAGCGATGTATCTGATGGCGTTTGTGAAGCGTTAATGTCAATACCGCCAATCTCCGCTGATCCTTGAATATGCAATTTACCGCTTTTCGCAGAGAGTTCACTATTACGATGTGTCAATTCTGTGCGTTTTTCTCTTTCCTTAGAAAAAGTCAAACCAATGCCAGAATTTAATCCGAATCCATCATTTTGTGAAACTTTACCTGTTACGCCATCTTTTTCATTGATCGTTAAACCTGCACGATGTCCAGCAGCACTGCCAGAAAGGTTAATTTCTAACTGCAACACATCTTCTTTACGCTCACTATGTTCAATATTCTTACCTGCTTTCGCATTGTAATCCCCTTGAACAATACCTGTAATGCGATTAGTTTTAATGTCACTACCAGTTTGATTCAGATCGCCTTTAATTGCTAAATGTAAATGATCAAATTCTGCCTTTGACCCTTCCGATTTCACGCTAGCATGTTCTTTTGATTCTCCGCCAATACGTTTACCAGAAAGTTTTGAAAGAATATCCCTTTCTTCTCGTGAACTTTCCGTTTTATACGTATCTTTAAGATTCAAATCTTTGGCTTTAATATAACCGCTCTCGCCTTTCACATTTGAGGCAATCACATCGATATTTTTATCTTGTTTCGTTTCAAGATGAAGGTGTCCTTTTGATTGAATATTTGCTTTGCGTACTTCGGTACTGCCGTCACCTTTTACAATCACTGTGCCTTGTGTTTCAATCCCTTCTAATCCTTTCAAACGAGAAGATTCTTCACCTAAAATATCCCCTTTATTTTTGATTTTATTTTTGGCCTCAATATCGAGTTTTTTACCTAAAATCGTCCCGCTATTTTGGGTATTTTGTGTTTTAAGGCGGAGTTCACGAGCTTGAATTAGAGCATTACCTAACCCTTTAAACTCTTTCGCATCAGCTAAGGTTTTTTGAGTTAAATAAACCTGAGGAACGTACACATCTTGTCCCTGTACTCTGGTTCTCACATACCAAATAATATCTTCGTCAAGTTTCGCTTGTTGCTCTTTGGTTAAGGCTTCCCCGACTTGTAAATTCAATGATTTTGCATTGTAATACGCATTATCAATCAATTTTTTCACAAGTTCTTTTTGAGAAACATCATATTTTAGGGCTAAATGATTATCGACTTTTTTCTCGATCATTCGTGTAATCAGCTGATGTTCAAGGAATTCATCGCCAATCACTTTGGCTTTTTGTGATTCTTTGAGCATTTTTGATAAGAAATAACCCGCTCCAACATAGCCCTCTTTACTTAAATAATCTAAACGTGTTTTATCAACAGCTTCAAGCTCGATTTTTACATCGCCTTTTGAATTATTTTCAGCTTTACGCTTGTTTTCTAATTCAATTAAACGCTTACGAGCTTCTAGTAAACGATTTTCATATTCTTGAATACGTTTACGCTCTGCTTCTTCTTTTTTACGGCGTGCTTTTTCTTCTACTTGGAAATCTTCCAATTCGTGCTGTAATTGACGTTTTTTCTCACTATTTTTTTCTTTTGCAATGCTTGCATATAAATCATCTAATTTTTTCTGACGTGCTTTTTGTTGTTGCTCCATCAACTCTTGATGTTTACGCTGTGCTTTTTCTTTGGCTTGACGCTCTTCCAACTCTTGGGATTTACGACGTTTTTCATCAAGAATACGTTGACGTTTTTCTTCTTCTGTTTCAGGTAATAATGCGAGAGCTTGCTCGTTTAATTCTAGTTGCGAAGCGATCTTTGGATCTTTTTTATCTGAATGTGTGATAAAAAGATGAGAATTATTTAATAATTCCATAAACACTGAAAGATCGATGTCCATCTCTTCTTCAATCTGACTTTTCACTGTGTCAAATTCTACCTCAGGTAAAGCAATTTTATGCTTACCAATCAAGATATTCTTTTGAGCTTTCCCTTTTTCAGCATATTTTCCATTTCTAAGCAAATCCGCTTCGCCAGTGATTTTATCTGCTAAGAATTTTGCGGTATTTCCTTCGGCATTGAAATGAAGTTTGTGACCACCTTTTGCATTAAAGCCTTGCCACGCCTTTTTCAAATCGCCATAGCTTTGTTTATCCCAATTTTGTCCAAAAACAAGGGTCATCACTTTTTGGAAATCATTTGATTGAATATTTTTCAAGGTTTTAAACACTTCAATACTACGTGCATAGTAAATGCTCGTTTTTAATTGTTCTGGATATTCATTTTCCAATAATTCTTCAAATAAGCTGTATAAATTCTCTTTTTCCAAAACCGATTGACCACTTAATCCTGTATTAAATGCCGTTGATCTTGGTGAGAAAGCAATTTTTACTTTTGCTTGGTGTTTTAAGTAATCATAGATCACATCAAATTGCTGTGCATTCGCTTCATTTACAATTTGCTTTGTACCACTGTTTTTCACTTCGCCTTGAATATTAAATACGCCAGAATTAAAGATCCCCGCATCGTTGTGTGATCCAGTAGTTTCTTTTTGGATAAATTCAAAGTCAGACTCGCCTGAAATTCGTCCCACACTGGCAACACTTACATTATTTTTCAATTCAGGTACATCAATTTCTGCTGTATAAACATCATATTGGAATGAGCCATTATCAGTATGTGTGCTTTTTAATAGGTTTTTTTGCGTGGTAACGCCACCCGCTAATTTCGTTTCATTAACAAGTTTCACCGCAGAAACAGTAATTTTATCCTTAGCCAGAATTTCACCGCTATTATGCACTGCATTTTCAGCTTCTAAATAGAGACGACCATCCGAATGAATCGTGGCTTTTTGACCATTAGTAATATTTGTTTGTGATATCAAACTAACTAAATCTTTTGCACCAAGCACGCCTTCATTTTGAATGCTATTTGCAGAAACTTTTAACGTTTTCGCACTGGTGATTAACCCTTTGTTTGTAAAGTTTTTACTATAAACTTTTAGATTTGCCCCTGTTTTCACTTCGGATTTTTTATCAATGTTAAAACCTGCGGACGTAATTTCTAGATCATTTTTTGCTTCAATGAGTTTATGCACACTTCCATCAAAATCTGTTCCATCCTTGAAAATCAATTCAGCACTCTCATTACTTAAAATTCGACCGCTGTTATTGTATCCGTTCGTTTTTCTTTTACTATCAAGCCCTTTCGTTTGAATTTTTAACGATCGTTCTGCCAAAATAACGCCATTATTATAAAGCTGAGTAGTATCTAAATCTGCATTGCGAGCATAAACCGTCCCTTTGTTTTCAAGATAATCACTTTTAAGATTGACGTTTTTACCAAGAACCTTAGCATCTTTCTTCACCGCTAATAATTTTGCTTTCGCGTTAATGGTTGAAGCAGATACTTTCGATTGATCATTTAAACTAATCACCGTTGCATCTAACTCAATATGATTACCACTAAGATGTGCCTTGCCATTCACATTTGCAAATTCTGCTTGTAATTTGACCGCTTGTGCATTGGTATCATTATTGATATGAACCGCTTTGGCTTTGTTGATATTTAGATTTTTTTTCGCTGTGCTTTTATTTAAGGTTACATCGCCTCTTTCTGTTGTAATATCAAGATCACTTTCAGATAAAATAATTCCATTATGTCTTACGCCCGCACCTGAATCCGTCGTGACAAAACGAATATGTTTACCGTGCATTGCCCCCGCTTCATCACCACTGATTAACACCTCATTCGTGATCTTATTTTTAGACTGAATTTGCCCTGTTTTCACATCATAGTCTGATGAACCCGCAACTAAGCTAATTTTTGTGGTTGCTTCACTGTTTGGCTGACTATTTTTAATCGCCCCTTTTTGCTGAATTTTTTTGGCAACAATATCTAAATATTGTAAACCATCGGTGTTGATCCCATCTTTACCAATGATCACCTCACCGCGATCCACATTCAGTTTTAATCCTTTGGTTGGATCAATCACGTCACTGGTAGAAACAACAAAACGATCCGTATTATAGGTTTGCACACCATTCACCGTTACGCCATTTGGGTTGACGACTAATAAATCCGCTTTGCCCCCAAAGACTTCTAACCCACCTTGTAAAAGGGTTGGATTTGTTCCTGTCACTTGGTTTAAAATCGCTTTTGCTTCATTGCCTGCTAATAATTTATTTGCTTCAAGATGTCCTGCTAAATGAGAATTCCCACCTGTGGCACTGTTATTAAATACCGCCCCATTTTTCACATTAAATTCATTAAAACGGTTATCAGAAATACCATCGCTTTCAGGTTTTGCAATATCCACAATCAGTCTGCCATTATCCGCATTTCTCACCTGTGTTTGTGTTGAACCAACCTCAACGCCATCTAGCGATTTTCCGTTAGCCATTGCATTCACTGACGCCGTACCTATGACGATCACTGGTAACATTTTTAATGTCACCTTAATCAACTGAGCAAGTGGAGCAATTTTAAATCGGGGCTCATCTTCTTCCCCATCACTAGAAGGATCACGATCAGATGAACCATTATTTACCGCAGATTTAATATTTTCCGCCACTGGCACTAAACATGCTTTCGCTTTACTAAAAATTAATTTATATCTATTTTTGTTCATAATTATTTTTCCTTACTTAAAAATGAACTGAACTGTTAAAATACACAACACCACCACGATCCGAATGATCCTTTAAAGTGTTGCTTAATGGTTTTGCATAAGTTACAGATAATGAAATATTCTTTGCTTGTGCTTTAAATCCCAATGCCAAGCCCATCAATTTATTATGCTGTTTCAATGCTTTCTGGTGTGTTTGCCCCCAATCTAACCCAATAAAAGGCGAGATCGTGGACAAATAATTCTTTTGCGGATAAAAAGGCATTGAAAGGGTTTGCGATACATAGAATCCTCGCTCACCTGAGGCAACGCCTCCTTTAAAACCGCGTACGGTATATTCATCACCGATACTAAATTGATTATCGGAGAGTAAACCTAATTTACTATATTGCCCCGCAATTCTAAGCTGATAATTAAGCGGGCGACTCCATACAAACGCCTTATGCCAATTCACACTTCCAGCCAATAATTGCAAATTTCTATCTTTATTATTAAGGTAAGCCGTTGGCTTTGAACCAAACCAATGTAGCCCCTGACTCAAATGAATATCACTGTGTAACTTACCGCCCCAAAGTGTTGTTAAATGCGATAATCCCAAATCCAATTTGCTATAAAGATGATCATTGGTTAAACGATTTACCACATAATTTTTCTTTTTCTTGAACTCCAGCTCGCCATAAGCCGTTAACATACTGTCTCTATCTCGTACCAAAATACGTGATAATTTTAGATTTGCGGTTTGCGTTTTTCCTTCATTGCTGTAAGTTCCATTTCGACCTTGCAATGCCTTATCAAAATCGGAATGAGAGAGTTTTAAATCCAAGGTATAAAAACCGAATGGCTGACTATAATTTAAGGTATAGTTATGCTGATTATTCTGCTTACTTTTGTCATAAAGACGATAGCCCGTTGAAAATGACCAGCTATCATTGATACCCAATAAATCACTGGCAGACACCGTTGTCGTCAACTGATTACGTCCATTTGCATTATTTCCCGCTCCTGAATTATTAAAACCTAATGAGAAACGAGGTAATGAGTTTCGTGCTGTTTCAACATTCAAATAAGATTTTGCAACCTCATCACTTGGTATCACTTTTACTTGGGCAGATTTATTCACACCATTGGTGATTTCAACGATCTGATCGATATCAAATACGCTTAACGGTTGTTGCGTTAAGGTTGGTAAAGTACTTAACATCGCACGATCTTTAAAAGTATTCGCTGACTGACCATTCACTAAAAAGCCTTTTACCCAGCCCCAATGTACGATAAATTTCAAATGCCCATCGGCAATATTTTTATCTTTTAAACCAATGGCACTGGTGCTGTATCCTTTTGAATACAGTACCTCTGTCAACTCTTTTACTAAGGTTAAAATTTGCGATTTAGTTAATGATTTATCTTGATAACGAGCAATCACAGGTTGAAAATCTAATCCAATATCTTGCCCCGCCAAATCCACGCTAATACGACGAATGGGATAGCCTTGTCCCTGCGGATCTTCTACCACTTTTTGGAGATGAGATGGTGTATTCACAGACAAAAATTGCCGTGCTTTTTCAATTTGTTTTTCGCTTTCTGTTAATTGTGCTTCGTTTTTTAATCTTTGTAATTCTTGATCAAGCGGATCACTCTCAACAGCCTGAGCCGTTAAAGGTGAAGAGATAACCCCAAGAAAGAAAAGAGAAATTAAGTGATGATTGTTGAATGATGAATTCATTCAGATTTCCTTACAAATTCTATGTCACTAAGAATTTTGCGAATTATATATAAAAATAAACCGCTTAGCCGACTGGTCTTATCAGCAAAAAAAGTAAGGTTTTTTTGTAAGAAAAATGCAAGTATTTCGTCGTATATAAAAAATGAATAAAATTCAATCTAAAGCTGTATAAAATAGAAAAAACCTTTAATTTCAAAGATAAATTAAAGGTTTTTTAAACGTCATTCTAACACCTGTTATCAATCAAAGTCGTTAAAAGTTCGATATGAGCCTGACTAGCATTAAGGGCAGGAATATAGCGGTAAGATTTTCCACCATTTTTGCAAAAAATTTCTTTATTTTCTACGGCGATTTCTTCTAAGGTTTCTAAACAATCTACCGAAAATCCCGCACAAATCACAGCAATATTTTCAATATCTTGTTGCGGATAGTTTTCTAAAATATGATCCGTATAAGGCTTCAACCATTCTTCTTTTCCAAAACGAGATTGAAAACTCAGAGTCCAATCACTTTCCTTCAAACCTAATTGTTGTGCAACTAATTGTGCTGTTTCTCGACAGTGTTTTGCATAAAAATCCCCTTCCGTTTGATAACGCTCTGGAATGCCGTGAAAAGAAAAAAGCAAATGCTCATTTTTCTGTAACTGAACTGACTCCGCTAGTGCGTTAATATACAAAGGATGATCGTGATAGCTATGGATAAACTCAAACTGACACACTCTTTTATGCCTCTTTAAAGCGTGTGCAAAAGCATCAAAAACAGGAGCTGTAGTTGTGCTGCTGTATTGTGGATAGAGAGGTAATACAATAATTTTATCAACACATTGTGCTGTAAAGCGGCTCACTGCCTCGCTAATTGAAGGATTACCGTAAGTCATTCCCAATTCAACAATGACATCCTTACCTTTTTCATCAAAATAGTGCTGAATTGCTTGCTGCTGTTGGCGTGAAATTGCAAGAAGTGGTGAACCTTGTTCTGTCCAAATTTCTTGATAAAGCTTCGCCACTTTTGGGCTACGGCGTGGCAATACAATACCATTTAAAATCGGTAGCCAACTTAATCTTGGAAGGTCAATCACTCGCGGATCGCTTAAAAATTCTTTTAAATACTTTTTTACTGCAACTGGTGTAGGTTCATCTGGCGTGCCTAAATTTACTAATAAAACTCCAATTTTCATCAATTTCCTCAAAATATATTTTCTTATATATAATGATGGAAATTATGGCATATCTTGGGTAAAATTCATCAATATTTTTTAAAATTTAAGATTAAGGTTACTATGAAAAAATGGTTCATTATTGCGATATTCGCAAGTCTCACGTTAACTGCTTGTGGCGTGAAAGGGTCACTTTATTATCCTGAAAAAGAAGTTCAACAAGAAACAAACTAATTTTATGCAGAAATAAAGGCGATTTTCACAAAAAATAATTGACTTATTTTTAAAAGTTGCTTTAATGCCCCCCTTATTTTTTAGAACAGTAAATTAGGAGAAAATATGGCAGAGAGTTTTAGTTCAACCCGTCGTTTTTTTGATAATAAAAATTATCCGAGAGGTTTTTCTCGTCACGGCGATTACACTATTCGTGAATCTCAACTTTTAGAGCAATTTGGTCAAGCTTGCCTTGCATTAGAAAAAGGCGAAAGAGAGCCTGTAACAGAAGAAGAGATACAGTTTGTTGCAATGATTAAAGCTGAAAGACAGGCAACAACGCCATTAGAAAGAGTATGGGTTAAATACCGTACTAAAATTAGTCAAACAAAACGTTTATACACTCTTGCCGACAATCTTGGCAACGATGTTGATGATTTATCAGAATAAACGATACACTAAGGGGAGAAATCCCCTTTTGTTTTTATATTTATAGAGTATTTATGACATTACCCGTTGAACAATATCCACAATTATTTGCAAAAAAAGTGGAAAATTTAACCGCTTTATTTGCCCCTTTTAATGCTCCTTCCCTTGAAACTTTTGAGTCTGAGCCTGAACATTTCCGTATGCGTGCAGAATTTCGTATTTGGCACAATGACGATGACCTGTATCACGTCATGTTCAATCAACAAACTAAACAACGTTATCGTGTGGATCAATTCCCAATTGCGAGTAAATTATTAAATCAAATAATGGTGGTGTTGCTTGATGAAATTCGCTTTAACGAACTGTTAAGACACAAACTTTTCCAAGTGGATTATTTAACGTCATTAAGTGGACAAATTGTGGTTTCAATGCTTTATCATAAAAAACTTGATGACGCTTGGACAGAGCAAGCTCAAATCCTTAAACAAAACTTAATTGAAAAAGGCTTTAATATTCAATTAGTTGGGCGAGCAACAAAACAAAAAATCATTGTTGATCGTGATTATGTGGAAGAAAAATTAACCGTTGATGGTAAAGAGTATATTTACCGCCAAGTGGAAAATAGTTTCACTCAACCTAACGCAAAAATGAATATCAAAATGTTAGAGTGGGCAAGAAGTTGCACCGCTAACAGCGAAGGCGATTTACTAGAGCTTTACTGTGGTAATGGGAATTTTTCTATTGCTTTGGCAAGCCAATTTAGAAAGGTTTTAGCAACGGAAATCTCAAAATCTTCAGTAGCATCGGCACAATATAATATTGAACAGAATAACATTGATAATTTACAAATTATCCGTATGTCAGCAGAAGAGTTTACTCAAGCGTTAAATGGCGTGCGTAAATTTAATCGTTTGAAAGGGATTGAATTATCGGATTATGAATGTAACACAATCTTTGTCGATCCACCTCGTGCAGGATTAGATCAAGACACCTTAAATTTGGTGCAAACCTATGATCGCATTTTGTATATTTCGTGTAATCCACAAACACTTTGTGAAAACTTAGAGCAACTTAGCAAAACACACCGCATTGAGCGATGTGCTTTGTTTGATCAATTCCCTTACACAGACCACGTTGAAAGTGGCGTTTGGCTAGTAAGAAAATAGATAAATGAAATGATAATGTGTTGATTTTCGATTAACGAGTAGATAATTGGAAAATCATTGCTTCTGCTTGGCAACTAAATTCAAAATCAGCACATAATTCATAACCATTTTCAACTTGTTTGATTTCACTTTTAATCACACAAGGATCAGATTCCGCCTGTCTTGCTTTATCAGTTAAATACGCAAGGGCTTCTTCGGCACGTGCTTTTGTTTCGTACACTTGGCTAAAATCAACGCTACGATCTTCGCCATCAATCACTGTACCCACATCAACACAACAACACACTTTGCTTTCTTCTGCTTGACACTCTGACATTTTTTTACCTCTTTGATAGTTAGAATTTATAACGGCATAAAGTTTACTGATTTATTGTTTTTGTTGCAATGAGAAATCAACGATTTATTTTTATTCAAATAGCATAGTAAGTGGTCTGAACAGTTACATAAATGTTGAAATAGCATTGCAAAATTTACTTTTGCCCCTTAGTATCGCACCACTTGAAACTCAACCCGTATTTAAATTTGTAAAAACCGGTAAAAATATTACCGCTTACTATTTTAAAGGAAAATATAAATTATGAAAAAAGTGACGAAATTATCACTCGCCGCAATACTTACCTTATCAGCAACAAACACCTTTGCCGCTGGTTTTCAACTTGCTGAAATCTCAACTTCAGGCTTAGGTACTTCATTTGCTGGTACAGCTGCAATCGCAGAAAATGCGTCTGTTGTTGCGACTAACCCTGCGTTAATGACAGAATTCTCTCGTGCACAGCTTTCTGCTGGGGGTATCTATATTGCCGCTAAAGTAAATATTAACGGTGAACTAGCCAACGATACCGATGCTTCTAATAAGAATATTGTCCCAAATGCTATCGTACCTAATTTTTATTTCGTCGCACCTGTAAACGATCGTTTCAGCGTTGGTGGTGGAATGAACGTCAATTACGGTTTAAAAACAGAGTTCAGTAAAAATTACGCTGCAGGATGGTTAGGTGGTATGACTAGCTTAAGCAGTGGGAACTTCAATTTCAGTGGTGCAATGAAATTAGGACACGGTTTTAGTTTCGGTTTAGGTTTGAATGCTGTTTACGCTGAAGCAGAATTAGATCGCTATGCGGGCGTCATTCCAAAAGCACTTTCTGGAAAATTAAAGCAAGCTCAACAACAGTTACAACAATCTCCAAAAGAAGAAGATAAACAAAAAGCACAGTTATTAGGAAAAGTCGCGGGGATCGCTGCGAATACACCTGCAACAACAAAAATCAAACATCTTGAAGGAAATACTTGGGGCTATGGTTGGAACGCAGGACTTTCATATAACTTAAATGAAAATCATCGTTTTGGTTTAGCTTACCACTCTGCTGTAAAACTAGATTTTAAAGGTGATTTTTCTAATGAATTACCAACAGCATTAAACAATGTTCCATTACCTCAAATTGCAGGCTTAAAACCAGCAACGAATGGCAAAAATAAAGCAGCAAAATTATCTGTCACATTGCCAGCATTCTGGGAGTTATCAGCTTATCATCAATTAACGGAGCAACTTGCATTACAATATAGCTGGAAACATACGCAATGGAGTGTATTTAAAGAGTTACTAGCGAAAGGAAGCAAAGGTGAAGAGCTTTTATACAAAGATGAGAAATTCTCTGATTCAAACCGTTATGCGATTGGTTTAACTTATAAAGCAATGGATAATTTAACCTTACGTACAGGTGTTGCTTATGAGCAAAGTGCAAGTAGAACGATGCCATCAATCGCTATTCCTGATACCAACAGAACTTGGTATAGTGTGGGAGCAACTTATCAAGTTACCCCTAACTTAACCACTGATTTTGGTTATGCGTATGTTTATGGGCATAAAAATAACTTTACAGAAGGGACAACAGCAGGCGGTTTAGACGTTAAATCTCGTGCTCACGTAAATTTAGTAGGATTAAACCTAAACTATAAATTCTAATTTATAAAAATATTTTTTGAAACGGTCATATTTTGTTAGTTTTTTGTAAAAACTTATGAAAATATGACCGCTTTTTTATTGCAAAAATGTAAAACTCATAATGAATATTCTATTTTTTGCGGTAGATCTAATTTTTTTATACTGATTTTTGTTACACTTGCTCTAGTTTTAACATTTTATCCGTAGGGGAAACTAATGAGTGAAATTGCAATCACGGTAAGTATCCTTTCTTTAGTTGCTGTTTTAGGACTATGGATTGGTAATTTTAAAGTCCGAGGGGTTGGACTCGGCATTGGGGGTGTATTATTCGGTGGGCTTTTTGTTGCACACTTTATGCAACAATACGGATTACATTTAGATAAACATACACTACATTTCGTACAAGAATTCGGTCTTATTCTCTTCGTTTATACTATCGGTATTCAAGTTGGTCCAGGATTCTTCTCTTCTCTTCGCCATTCTGGCTTAAAATTAAATGGTTTTGCTTTTCTAATTGTCGCACTAAGTGGCGTATTAGTAGTGTTGTTACACAAACTATTTGATGTACCACTTCCTGTTATTTTAGGGGTATTCTCTGGTGCAGTAACCAACACACCATCATTGGGGGCAGGACAACAAATTTTAGCAGAATTAGGCGGTGATACCGAAGTTATGGGGATGGCGTACGCAATTGCTTATCCTTTTGGTATCGTCGGTATTCTATTAGCGATGTGGCTAGTACGTATTATTTTTGGTATCAATGTCGATAAAGAAGCGGATGACTTCGACAAAAACCAAAATACGAAAAAAACAGGATTAAGCTCACTAAATGTTCGCTTAACGAATCCAAATTTACAAGGTTTAGCCTTAAAAGAAATCCCTGATTTTGAACTCCACGATGTTGTCTATTCTCGCCTTAAACGCGGCGGAGAAGAGTTGTTCGTACCAAAAGCAGATACAAAATTACTGATTGGCGATGTGCTTCATCTTGTAGGTGAATCAGCAACTTTACAAAAAATGAAACTTATTTTAGGTGAAGAAGCTGAAATGTCACTTTCTACCAAAGGTACACATTATCGTTCAGAGCGAGCTGTGGTCACCAATGAAAAAATCTTCGGGAAAAAATTACGTCATTTAATGCTAAAAGGTAAATATGATGTCATTATTTCTCGTTTAAACCGTGCTGGTGTGGAACTAGTACCAAACGGTGAAATGACCTTACAATTTGGGGATGTGTTAAATTTAGTGGGACGTGAAGATGATATCAAAACCGTTATGGCAATTATCGGAAATGCCCAACAAAAATTACAACAGGTTCAGATGCTACCAATTTTTATCGGTATTGGTCTTGGGGTGTTACTTGGTTCAATTCCACTTTATATTCCAGGTTTCCCTGTCGCATTAAAACTCGGCTTAGCAGGTGGTCCATTAGTGGTTGCCTTGATCTTGGCTCGTATCGGAAGCATTGGTAAACTTTACTGGTTTATGCCACCAAGTGCTAACCTTGCACTGCGTGAAATTGGTATCGTGCTTTTCTTGGCCGTCGTTGGATTAAAATCAGGCGGACATTTCCTTGAAACACTATTAAGTAGCGAAGGGATGTCGTGGATTGGTTTTGGTGTGCTAATTACATTCATTCCACTTATCGTAACAGGCTGTATCGCTCGTATTTATGGTAAAGTGAACTACTTAACCATTTGCGGACTGTTAGCTGGTTCAATGACTGATCCACCAGCATTAGCCTTTGCAAACGCAATTAAAGAAGAAAGCGGTGCATCAGCATTATCTTATGCAACGGTTTATCCATTGGTGATGTTCTTACGCATAATGTTGCCACAATTATTGGCGATTGCACTTTGGACTGTGGGCTAAGATCTCAACATATTAAATAGGGCTACAAATAGCCCTATTTTTTTGCTTTAAAAATATACTGTTGTTATTTTATTCCTAGACATTAAAGCTTGGGATCGTTACAATTACCACCTATTTATCCATTTTCTAACATACCGACAGAGGTTAAATTTAATGTCATTTTCAATCGAAACAACTCAAGGCTTAGAACGCCGTGTAACAATTACTGTACCTGCTGATAAAATTGAAGCAGCTTATCGTCAAGAATTAAAAGGTGTTGCTAAAAATGCACGCATTGATGGCTTCCGTAAAGGTAAAGTTCCACACGCAATTTTAGAACAACGCTACGGTGCATCTGTTCGTCAAGATATCTTATCTGACAATATGCAACGTGCATTCTTTGATGTAATCATCAGCGAAAAAGTAAACATCGCAGGTCGCCCAACATTCACGCCAGAAAACTACGAAATTGGTAAAGATTTCACGTTCTCTGCAACTTTCGAAGTTTACCCAGAAGTTGAATTAAAAGGCTTAGAAAATATCAAAGTTGAAAAACCAGTAACTGAAATTTCAGATGCTGACATTGATAAAATGATTGAAGTATTACGCAAACAGCAAGCAACTTTTGCTGAAACAGCAGAAGCAGCAAAAGCTGACGACCGTGTAACAATCGACTTTGTTGGTTCTATTGATGGTGAAGAATTTGAAGGCGGTAAAGCATCAGATTTCGCATTAGCAATGGGTCAAGGTCAAATGATTCCAGGTTTTGAAGATGGTATCGTTGGTCACAAAGCAGGTGAAGAATTCGTTATCGATGTAACTTTCCCAGAAGAATACCACGCAGAAAACTTAAAAGGTAAAGCGGCAAAATTCGCAATCACTTTGAAAAAAGTAGAAGTAATGGAATTACCAGAAATCAACGATGAATTCGTTCAACGTTTTGGTAAAACTAAAACAGTTGCTGACTTACGTGAAGAAATCAAACGTAATATGGAACGTGAACTTAAAAATGCCGTTATTGCAAAAGTAAAAACTCAAGTAATTGACGGTTTATTAGCTGAAAACGAAATTGAAGTTCCACAATCAGCAGTTGAAGAAGAAATCGAAGTATTACGTAAACAAGCAGCACAACAATTTGGTGGAAACCCAGAAGTTGCAGCTCAACTTCCAGCAGAATTATTCACAGAGCAAGCTAAACGCCGTGTTCAAGTTGGCTTATTATTCTCAGCAGTAATTTCATCAAACGAAATTAAAGTTGACGAAGAAAAAGTAAAACAAACTATTGCAGATTTAGCATCAGCTTATGAAGATCCAGCAGAAGTTATCGAATACTATGCGAAAAACAAACAATTAACAGATAACGTACGTAACGTAGTTTTAGAAGAGCAAGCAGTTGAAGCTGTTCTTGCAAAAGCACAAGTAACTGAAACAGCTCAGTCATTTGACGAAGTAATGAATAAGCAACAAGGCTAATTCTCTAAAACATTAAGACGATAATCTTACGTTTTAACAAGCGGTTACTTTTAGAGAAAAATTTACTAAAAGTAGCCGTTTTTTTATAATTACAGAGAGAAGTTATGGATTCAACATTAATTCAAGAAATTCAACAATTCACCTCAAACCATACTGTTATGGTCATTGCTTGGTTTGCATTACTAATCGCATTAGTAATGAATATTTATCAAGGCTTAACCAGTAAGTTTAAAATCATCAATAATGCTGAAACAACTCGCTTAATCAATAAAGAAGAAGGCGTTGTTTTTGATTTACGCACCGACGATGAATTTAAACATGGGCATATTATTGATAGTTTACATGTTTTACCTTCGGATATTAAAGGTAAAAACATTCACTATATTGAAAAATACAAAGCACGCCCAGTTATTTTAGTTGATACAAACGGTATGACATCAAATGCGAGTGCAGCATTATTAACTAAACAAGGTTTTGAAAAAGTTTACGTTTTAAAAGATGGTATCAGTGGCTGGCACGCTGAGAAGTTACCTTTAATTAAAAAACACAAATAATCCCATTATTAACAAATAAGGAACGACTATGTCTGAAGAAAATCAAGTAGCAACAGAAGAACAAAAAGAAGAGCAAACCTTTGATCTTCAAATTCAACGTATCTATGTAAAAGACGTTTCGTTTGAAGCACCAAATCTTCCTACCATTTTTCAACAAGAGTGGGAACCTGAATTAGGTTTTGAGTTAGACACAGAAACCAGAGAATTAGCGGAAAACCTTTACGAAGTAACGTTACACCTTAATGTTCAAACTACAATGAAAGAGTCAAAGGACGTTGCTTTCATCTGTGAAGTGAAACAAGCCGGTGTATTCACAATTAGTGGTCTTGAAGGTGTGCAACTTGCACATTGTTTAGCCGCTCACTGCCCTAATATTTTATACCCTTACGCAAGAGAACTTATTTCAAGCCTTGTAAATCGTGGTACATTCCCAGCTCTTAACCTTTCTCCTGTAAACTTTGATGCTTTATTTATGGATTACTTAGAAAGCCAACAAGCTGAAATGGCAGCAGAAGAAGCAAAAGAAGAAAATACAATTAACTAATTGAGTTTCTTGAATATATTTAGAATGTAAGGGCGTACTCTGTACGCCCTTATTTGATCGTAGAACAGGACGTATGTAATACGCCCCTATCAATATTTACATAATTCCTTTATGACGCAATAACGCATCTAAGGTTGGTTTACGTCCTCTGAAACGCTCAAACAACACCATCGGCTCTTCACTTCCACCACGACTTAAAATATTGTCTAAGAAAGATTGCCCCGCCTCTTGATTGAAAATCCCTTCTTCTTCAAAGCGAGAGAATGCATCAGCGGAAAGCACTTCTGCCCATAAATAACTGTAATACCCTGCCGCATAACCACCAGCAAAAATATGGCTGAAACTGTGTGGGAAGCGATTCCATTTTGGTGCTTTTATCACAGAAACTTCATCTTTTACAGCGTGTAGCGTGTCTAACACAATATTTTCTCTTGGCTCGCTTAAATGTAAGCGGAAATCAAATAATCCAAACTCTAACTGACGAAGTACAAACATCGCTGCTTGGAAATTTTTCGCTTTTAATAATTGGGTTAATTTTTCTTTTGGTAATGGCTCGGCCGTTTCGTAATGCCCTGAAATAAAGGCAAGAGCCTCTTCTTCCCAACACCAGTTTTCTAAGAATTGGCTTGGTAATTCCACTGCATCCCAAGGCACACCGTTAATACCTGCTACATCGCCAACATCAATTTGAGTGAGCATATGATGAATACCGTGTCCGAATTCGTGGAATAAAGTCGTTACTTCATCGTGAGTAAATAAGGCAGGTTTATCGCCAATCGGCTTGTTGAAGTTACAAGTTAAATATGCCACCGGTTTTTGTAGTTCGCCATTGGCTAAGCGACGTTGATTCACACAATCGTCCATCCACGCACCGCCACGTTTGTTTTCACGTGCATATAAATCTAAATAAAACGAACCACATAAGCGGTCATTTTTATCAAAGATTTTGTAAAATTGAACGTCATCGTGCCAAACATCAACACCTTGTTGTTTTTCAATGCGTAAATTGAATAAGCGTTTCATTAGCTCAAATAACCCTGAAATTACTCGCTGTTCAGGGAAATAAGGACGTAATTCTTCATCGTTGATAGAGTAAAGTGCTTGTTTTTGTTTCTCGCTGTAAAACGCAATATCCCACACATTTAATTCCGTAATACCAAACTCTTTTTCAACAAATTGATACAGCTCTTGTAGCTCTTTCTCGCCCTGTGCTTTTGAACGAGTCGCTAAATCTTCTAAGAAATCAGTCACTTGTTTTGGACTTTCTGCCATTTTCGTAGCCAGTGAAAGTTCCGCATAATTATTAAAACCTAATAATTGTGCAAGTTCTAAACGTAATTTTAATTTTTCATCAATATTCGCAGAGTTATCCCATTTGCCTGCATTTACACCTTGATCCGACGCACGAGTTGCAAAGGCTTCATACATTGTTTTGCGTAACTCACTATTTTCACAATAGGTCATCACCGGCAAATAACTTGGGAATTCAAGGGTAAAGCGATAGCCCGATTTCTCTTTGCTCTGTGCTGATGCTTTCGCTGCTTCTAAAGCAGATTCTGGCAAGCCTTTTAGCTCGCTTTCATCTTCAATGATAATATCCCAACCCATTGTTGCATCAAGCACGTTGTTGCTAAATTGCGAACCAAGCTCCGATAAACGTGCTGAAATTTCGCCATAACGTTTCTGTTTTTCAGGTAATAAAGCAATCCCTGATAATTCAAAATCACGTAAACTATCGTTAATCGCTTTTTGTTGTGCGATAGAATAATTAGTAAACTCAGTACCTTGTTTTAATTTTAAATAACCTTGATATAACCCTTGATGTTGCCCCGCCCAAGTGCTGTATTCTGACAATAACGGCAAGCAAGATTCATAGGCTTCACGCCATTCAGGGCTATTTTTTACCGAGTTTAAATGCCCAACAGGCGACCACGCACGGCTTAATTTATCCCCTGTTTCTGACAACGGCATATAAAAACTATCCCAAGTTGGAGTTTCAATTTGAGCCACTCGCTCAACGGTTTCACGACAATCTTTGATTAACTGCTCAATCGCAGGTTTGATATGTTCTGCTTTAATTTTTGAAAACTGTGGTAGCTCAGTTTGTTGTAAAAGTGGATTTGACATTCTTGTTCCTTATTTTTTAGAAAGTGCTTACTAGATTAGGGTAATGAGAATAAATATCAAGGGAAAGCGGTTATATTTTTATGATTTTTTGTAAAAATTGTTATGGCAATAATATTGGAAAAATTCTGAAATCTTTTTTTAAAACATTGCACTACTGTTTTTTTTTGTACTATTTGTGCTTAATTTATTATACCAAGGAGTTCTTATGAAAAGTATTTATTCCATCATATGTTTTATCTTATTATTAACTTGTCAGTCTGCTTTTTCTCAACTATTTGAAGCAACGGGAATTGGTTCTACTGCTGATTTAGCAAAAAAAGATGCTGTAGCAAATGCCATTAAATTTAGCGTAGGCGAATTTTTAGTTAATAAAGAAGAATTAAACAACGATAAGTTTAGCCAAAAGGCAGTGAGTTATTCCAATGCTTATGTCAAACATATTGACGTAAAATCTCAACAAAAAATCACCGATAATGAATATCAGGTGAGTGTCGCCGTAGATATTGAAAGCCAAAAACTTATCGGAGCATTGAAAGAGATGCAGATGGCGGTGATCGAAAATGCCATAGATTCCGATATTCTTTTAGAGGCTGTAAATCATTTTGATGCACAAGATTTAAATAAAAAAAGTGGCGAAGATTTTGATGCTTTAGTCAATGAGTTATTAGTTAAGCCTATTCAGGAAAATAAGGAACTGATCAATATTAAAATTTTAGGAAAGCTTACCCCTATCAAACCCAAAGAAAATTCAAATACTTTTCCGCTAGAATTAAAGTTAGAGCTCACACCTTCCAAAGAATATATTGCTGGATTTGAGCGTATTGTTAAGGAAATGAAAGCCAATAAAGGTGATTTAGCCACTATTTATGTACATAATTTGAACTGGAATAGTGATAGACCTTCAAGGGAGTATAAAGTTGAATCTAAAAAATTTCAGAGAATGAGAAAAGCGCTAGATAACGCTTTTTATTCTTCTGACAATTATTATAGAAGCTTACTTATTGAACTATTAGATAAAAATAAAGAGGTTTATAAGGCTATTCTACTAGGGGCTGATGAGCTCCGATTTATAGAGAATAAAAGAAATTCTTCTGTAAAAGAAAAACTATCGAGATTTTCTAATATAAAAGAGAGCTCTTTACTATTTCTAGATTCCCGCCATGCGCGATATTTTACAGGATCTGCAAAAGTATCTTCAACTTTAAATCTTACTAAAAGTGATATTCAAGATCTAAAAGGAATAAAAATATATTTTAGTAATTGTGATAACCGAAACAACCCAATATCTTGTTTAAATTAAATTTATTTACTAGGAGAAAAAATGAAAAAACATATTTTATTAAGTATTGCATTATTAGGTATGACACCTTTTACAAATGCAGAAGAAACAACAACAGTTGAAACAATACAAAATAACACTGTTGAAGTTGTTGATAGTATTACAGGGGTTACTTATGAATTAAATGATAATGGTGAATTTGCACGTATTCGTTCTTCTGGTGAAGCAGAACTAGAGTTTGGGGATCGTAAAGATATTCGTATTGCTACTCAAAAAGCGACCCTTAGAGCAAAAGCAAATATTGCAAAATTTTTATCAGAAAGAGTCACTAGTGATGAAGTAATGGAAGAAATGACTAAAACTGCTGCAAACTCAAAAAATAAGGAGAAAGAAGTAACGAGAGAAAATGTTTCTACTTATACTGAAACTATTAAAAATTCGGCAGAAGCTTTATTAAGAGGGGTTATTACTGTTAAAAATGATATCAATAAAGCAGAACATTATGTGCTAGTTGAGGTAGGGATTAGCCCTAAAACCTTAGCTGAGGCATCTTTTATCAAAGAGAAATTAGCAGATGATGAATCTAAACAAAACTCGGAGAATAATGCTTTAAGTTCAGAGAAAAAATCACAACAAAACAGAATAATTAAAAAAGTAAAAAATTATGATAATTTTTAGTTTTAAATAATTATTTAGACGTATTCTATATACACTTACAAGCGGTCTAATTTTTAAAACAATTTGCAAAAAATAAAAAGCCTATAACAATTCATTTGCGTTATAGGCTTATTTTTTTAATTAAGAAATAGCACAACTTTTTGTTTTATTTAAGAATTTTCTGACATAAAGCACATATGCCATTAAAAGTAATAAAATAATGCCACAAATTGCTGATAATGACGTAATTGCCATTGTATGCTCTTGCATTGCTTGATTTCTTAATCCAACGTGGAAGAAATCGGCTAAATAGTCAGTAAGCCAGCCAAAAATGAAGCTCACAGAAATTAAACAGCTTAAATAAATCACCAATACGCGTTTACCTAGTTCTTGTTTAACAATCGCCAATGTTGCCACGTTGGTAGCAGGACCTGCCAATAAAAACACTAAAATCGCCCCAGGTGAAACGCCTGCAAAGAGTAATCCCACCGCTAATGGCGTGCTAGAGGTCGCACAAATATACATCGGCACGCCCATTAACGCCATAATCACATAAGCATAAGAACTTGCCCCCCAAGTTTCTAAAAAAGAGGCTGGGATAAAGGTCATTATCGTCGCAGAAATAAGCAAACCGATAAGCAACCACATTGCCGTGTCATTGACTAAATCAATAAAGCTAAATTGAAACCAGTTACGCAATTTTTGAGCTAAAGAAAGTGAGGCTTGCGATGTCTGTTTAGAAGCACAACAGCTTTTCTTCGATTGTTCCGCTTGCTTAGAGGCACAACAACTTACTTTTGTAATTTTAGGCTGTTCTTTTTTATGACTACAACAACTTTTTTTCGGTGCATCTTCTATTTTTTCTGCTTTTTTATGGCTACAGCAGGATTTTTCTTGATGAGAAGGTTGTGATGAAATTTCTTCGCTTTCAGACTCTTTACGTTCAAAAAACATTACCGTTAAACCAGTAATGATCGCTGTTGTTACCGCCGCAATCGGACGCACCACCGCCATAAAAGGGCCTAATAAGGCATAAGTCACGGCAATAGAATCTACTCCCGTTTCAGGGCTTGCAATCAAGAATGAGGTAGTTGCCGCTTTTGATGCTCCAGCACGACGTACACCTAATGCAACAGGGATCACGCTACAAGAACACAACGGAATTGGGGCACCAATTAGAGCACCTTTTATTACCGCAATGATATTCTTACTTCCCAAATGCTTATGCAATAAATCAGAAGGAACGATAAATTTTATCAATCCTGAAATTAAGAAACCAAATAAAAGCCAAGGTGCTGACTCAAAAATCAGCATAAAAAAGTTTTGCGTAAAAAGAGTAATATTATTCATAATGGCTTTCCTTGTGAGTGGCTGAAATACATTCATTGGCGTGAGCAAGCATAGTGTCTAATAAAAGTGCAACGTGCTGATCCGCCAATGAATAACAAATATATTTTTCATCCCGTCTTTTTTTGACAAGATTCGATTCAAACAAAATTTTCAAGCGGGCAGAAATCGTCCCTATTTTGGCATTTTCTAATTCTGCTAATTCATTTACGCAGTGTTCGCCTTGCCTTAAATGGATCAATAATTTCAAACGAGCTGGATCGCCCAACGCATTAAACATCTTTGCCGTGCGTTCTAATTCTACCGAATTGGGTAAGTGACAATTCATTTTTTATCCTTATAAAAATCTAATATTCTATAAAACGATAGAATATTAGAATGATAGAAACCTAAAGTCAATTAAAAACGTGCAAATAATTGATAAAATTTAACCGCTATAAATAATTAAAGAAAGGATTTTTGATTGCAAAAAAGAAATGAATAATGCTTTTATGAGACTAAGCCACTGACAACGGATAAAGCTATCAGTGGCTTATCGGTATTTTTATTACACCAAATTATCGCTATCGAGAACGACTAAATTTCGGCTTAAAACGTTTTTCCGTACTTTGATCTTTTCTAAATGTTTTATTTTTACTTGGTGTATTTCTATTGGACGCATTTCTATTTGGCGTATTTTTATTGGACACTCTTCTTGGAGCAACATTTTTATGCGACACTTTATCAATAATATCACTGGTTTTCTTAGAGGTTGCCACTAATTTATTGATTTCCGCCATCTCTTTTGCGGTTAATTCACGCCATTCGCCCGTTTTTAAACGGTCTAAACTCACATTCATAATTCGCACGCGTTTTAATCTTTGCACTTCATAGCCCAAATATTCACACATTCGACGAATTTGTCGGTTCAAGCCTTGAATCAAAATAATTTTAAACACACGATCGCTGATTTTTTCCACTTTACATTTTTTGGTAACCGTCCCCAAAATCGGAATACCGTTTGCCATTCGTTGAATAAAGCGATCATTGATCGGCTTATCAACAGTCACCACATATTCCTTCTCGTGATTATTCCCTGCACGCAGAATTTTATTCACAATATCGCCGTCATTCGTCAAAAAAATCAACCCTTCCGACGGTTTATCTAAACGTCCAATCGGGAATAAACGTTGTGAATGCCCCACAAAATTCACAATATTATCTCGCTCTTTGCTGTCAGTCGTACACACAATCCCAACAGGCTTATTCAGTGCAATATAAAGCGTTTTGGGCTTTGCTCTTAACGGTTTACCATCGATTTTCACAATATCACCTTCAAACACACGATTACCTAATTGCGTTTTTTTACCGTTAATCGTCACACGCCCCTGCTCGATAAATTTCTCCGCTTCTCGGCGAGAGCAGATTCCCGTGCTACTGATATATTTGTTTAAATTTATTGACTCTCTGTTCTGTTCCATAATAAAAAATAAGCTAGAAATAATTTAATGCCGAGAATAATAGCATATTACCTCTTTTTATGTGCGGTCTATTTTTGAATATTCTTTGGCTATTTTGGTAAATTCTTCCTAAAAAATGACCGCTTTATTGAAGATAAAAAATGCGATGAGGATCGCAAAAATAGAAAAATTATCTTTTTAGCCTTTAGTTATACTGTAATCAGAAATATTTAGCATAATTTGAGATCACAAATTGTGATCTCCAAATTTAACACTAAGGATAATTTGATGAATGAAATCACAGAATATTTTGATATTAAATCAAAAATTTACACAATTAGAGAGAAGCAGGTGATGTTAGATAGGGATTTAGCGTTGCTATATCGCGTAGAAAATAGAGCTTTAAAGCAAGCAGTAAAAAGAAATTTAGAAAAATTTCCTAATGATTTTATGTTTATTTTAACTGAAAATGAAGTTGATTTAATGGTGTCACAAAATGTGATACCTTCACGACAACACTTAGGGGGAAGTTTGCCCTATGCTTTTACAGAGCAAGGTGTATCAATGCTTAGCTCTGTATTAAAAAGTAAAATAGCCACCTAGATCAGTATCAGTATTTTTCGGGCTTTTGTTCAAATGAGAAAATTTATCTCTCAAAATGAAACTATTTTTAAACGTATTGAAGCACTTGAACAAAACCAACTGACTACTAACACTAATATAGATAAAATTTTCAAAGCCCTAGAAAGCAAAGATCACCTTCAACAGCAAGGTATTTTCTTTAATGGTCAAATTTTTGACGCCCATAAATTTGTCTCTGATCTAATCCGCAAAGCACAAAATAATATTGTTCTCATTGATAACTATATTGATGATTCAACCCTAACTCTTTTTCAAAAAAACCAAAACGTAAGCGTCACAATTTACACCTATTCAATCAGCAAAACCTTAAAACTTGATTTAGAAAAATATAATCAGCAATATAAAAAAATAGAGATTAAAACCAATAAAAATTTTCACGATAGATTTTTAATTATTGATGATAAAGAGATTTACCTTATCGGTGCGAGTTTAAAAGATTTAGGCAAAAAAGTGTTCGGGTTTTCATTGTTAAAAGATATAGATGTAAATTTTTATAAAAAACTGACCGCTTAATTAAATTTTAATAATCATAAATATTGTAGGAAAAAGGCATACATTATCCTTTTTTATATTTAATTAAATTCAGAAATTGTTAATCATTCTACATTCGTCAAAATATGCTTTTACGCCACAAAATAAATGCTAGCAATTTTCCACAAGCGGTCAGATTTTTCTCTAAATTTACAAAATGTGTAAATTCTTAAAATAAAATGACCGCTTGCTTATTGTCTTACAACTGCTCTGCTATCTCTTTCTTATTTTTCTCAACGCGAGAAACAATAGTTACCGCAAAAATTATCAATAATGCGCCAATCCATAATTCACCAGGTGGTAAGTAACCAAAAACTAACCAACCAGCTAAAACATTAAATGGTAGTTTTAAGTGATCAAAAGGTTGCACAAAAGAAGCGTCAGCAAGATTGTAGGATTTTGCGATAGCAAATTGTGCTAATGCAGTAACAATACCGAGTAAAATTAAAATTCCCCACGTTGTTGTATCACTTGGAATGAGAATATGTGAGTAACCAAATAAATAGTTCACAGGCAATAATAAAACCAATAAATACGCCACTATCGTCAGTGGATTATCATCTTTTGAAGTGTATTTTGTGATTAACGAAGCAAAAGACCAAAAGATCGCCGCTGTAATCGGTAAGAACGCGTAAAGATTAAAATCATCGGACCAAGGCGAAAGAATAATAAAACCGCCGAATAAACCAACCAATGTTGCAATATAACGTGCTTTACTCACGTCTTCTTTGAGGAAGATACCTGAGCCAATGGTTGTGAAAAGTGGTGATAGCATCACTAAAGCGATAGCTTGCCAAATCGGAACATAAGCTAGTCCGTAAGTCCAAAGTTGCACACCAAATACGGAAAGTGCAACACGCACAAAATGCAATAGACGATGTTTAGAATTTATGGCGTTTTTACTGCCTTTTATTCCTAAAAAAGGGATGATAAAAATGAATGCAAGTGCATATTGAAAGAAAGCAATCGCTGACGGATCGAGGGTTTGACTAAGATATTGCACACTAGTGTTTGAAACAGCAAATAAAATGCCTGCAATAACCATAAATAACCCGCCAAGTAATTGGGTACTTATTTTCATAATGAGTCCTTATATAATATAACGTATAAAATTTTATGGTTTTATCCATAAGCTTAATGCGATTTTATCTTTATATTGTTAAGGCGTACGTGAGGAAGGATAGACTTAATTCTCCCTTTGTTAAAAGGAAAAAAAATAAATCATATCGAACAAAAATGCCTTGAAACCGTTAGATTTCAAGGCATTAAAAAAGCATACAGAAAAACACTTGATAAAAACCAAGTGTTGTATTTCTATTTGTTTTTTCTTCTTCCATCCAGACTTTAACTGTCGGTATAAGAATTTCACTTATTCCTGCGTTGTAATTATTCTTGATAAATAACGACTCAGCTCGTGGACTATAACCACCGATCGGGAATTTCACCCTGCCCTGAAGATTAAATCAGTGCGAACTCTAAAATTATTTGCTTAAAAAGTCAATATGCTCTTTCTATTTCTAATAATCTAAATCATCTTTGTACAGTTCGTAATCTTTTTTCAATGCTTCCACTAATTCCACAAAATCATCAGGTAATGGAGCGTGCCATTCCATCACCTCTTTGGTAATAGGGTGTTCTAAACGTAGCATTGCCGCGTGTAATGCTTGACGTTGGAAGTTACGTAATACCGTTAAAAACTCCTCGCTTGCCCCTTTTGGTGGACGTGGACGCCCGCCATAAACCTGATCCCCTAAAAGTGGGTGGGCAATATGTGCCATATGGACACGAATTTGGTGCGTTCTACCCGTTTCTAAACGCAAACGTAAGCGGGTGTAATTACGGAATTTTTGCATAATGCGATAATGCGTCACCGCAGGCTTACCCATTGGGTGAACCGCCATTGCAATACGCTTCGTTGGGTGGCGAGCCATTGGTTCATCAACTTTGCCCCCTTGTGTCATCACACCACTTGCAATAGCTTCATATTCACGGGTAATACGGCGTTTTTGCAAGGCTGCGACTAAGTGTGTTTGAGCTGGAATGGTTTTAGCTACCACCATTAAACCTGTCGTATCTTTATCCAAACGATGTACGATTCCTGCACGCGGTACTTCAATAATCGCTGGGTAATGATGTAATAATGCGTTTAAAACCGTACCGTCAGGATTGCCCGCACCGGGGTGAACCACAAAGCCTTTTGGTTTATTGATAACCAAAATATCGTCATCTTCATAAACAATATCAAGTGGAATATCTTGTGCTTCAAAGCGAACTTCATCTTCCATTTCAGCGAGAATTTCAATTTCCTCACCACCAAGCACTTTTTCACGTGCTTTATTTACTATTTTACCGTTTACTTTTACTCGATCATTATCAATCCACACTTTTAAACGAGAGCGAGAATAATCAGGGAAACTTTGTGCGAGGGCTTGATCTAAGCGACAACCGATCAATTCTGCTGAAATCTCGGTTTTTAGGGTAATTTCTTGTGCCATTTAAGTATTTATTTCCAATTTGTTGTTTTATTAAGTGATGTTCTATAAAATAGGCTAATGAACTTAGCGAATAATAGCAAGTCTTATTCACATTATACATTAACTTTAGGTAAATTTATTATGCGTCAATTAAAATCATTAGTTTCAATCGTTATTGCAGGGCTTTTTATTGCAGGTTGTTCTAGTTCAAAAGATGATATTAAAAATCTTCCGTCACAAAAACTATTTGAACAAGCTCAAACCTATCTTAAAGAAGAAAATTATAGCTCTGCCGTTCGCTATTTAGAGGCCGTTGATGGACGTTTTAGAGAAGGTCAATACAGAGAGCAAACTCAATTAGATTTAATCTATGCATACTATAAAATGGCTGAATATTATCAAACGATTGAAATGGCTGATCGCTTTGTTCGCAGTAATCCATACAGCGATAAAATGGATTATGTGTACTATATCGTCGGCTTAGCTAATGTACGTTTAGGTGACAATTTTATTCAAGATTTCTTTAAAGTAAATCGCTCTTCTCGTGCAGTAAAATCGGTGCGAGATGCTTACGGTACTTTCCAAGTACTCGTGCAACGTTTCCCAAATAGCCAGTATGCAGCAGAGGCTCAACAATGGATGATTTACTTAAAAAATCGCTTAGCAGAACACGAGCTTGAAATTGTAAAATATTATCAAAAACGCAAAGCTTATGTAGCAATGGCAAACCGTGTAGAAGAGATGATCCACTACTATCCTGATTGTAAAGCAACCGTTGATGCGTTGCCATATTTACAAACAGCGTTTGAAAATATGGGCATTCAAGATTCAGCCCAAAAAACGGCAGATTTAATTAAATCAACCAAAGAGCAAAAATTTGAAACACCAAAACGTCCAGAATATCGTGAAGAATTTTAAGCGGTCAAATTTTTAAGCTTTTTTACCAAATTTTTATTTACACTCCCCCTCTTTTAGCAATGAAAGAGGGCGTTTATTTTTTAGGAATAATCAACTAACAATGCGAATTTTAGGAATTGAAACCTCGTGCGATGAAACCGGCATCGCCATCTATGATGAACAAAAAGGGCTAATTGCCAACCAGCTTTATAGCCAAATTGAAATGCACGCTGACTACGGTGGTGTTGTACCAGAACTTGCCTCACGAGATCATATTCGTAAAACCTTACCTTTAATTCAAGCAGCTCTTGATGAAGCGAATATTACAGCAAAAGAAATTGATGGCATCGCTTACACGGCTGGTCCTGGATTAGTTGGCGCATTATTAGTAGGCTCAACGATCGCTCGCTCATTAGCCTACGCTTGGAATGTGCCAGCTTTAGGTGTCCATCATATGGAAGGACATTTACTCGCCCCAATGCTAGAAGAAAATCCCCCTAAATTTCCTTTTATTGCATTATTGGTCTCAGGCGGACACACCCAACTAATCAAAGTCGAAAAAGTAGGAAGCTATGAATTATTAGGCGAGTCTATTGATGACGCAGCAGGTGAGGCATTTGATAAAACAGGTAAATTACTTGGATTAGACTACCCTGCGGGTGTAGCTTTATCTAAATTAGCCGAACAAGGCAATCCTGAACGCTTTAAATTCCCACGCCCAATGACGGACAGACCAGGATTAGATTTCAGTTTTTCCGGTTTAAAAACCGCCACCGCTAACGAAATCAATAAACAAATAGCCCAACAAGGCGAGTTAGACGAACAAACCCGTTGTGATATCGCCTATGCATTCCAAGATGCTGTTGTCGATACGTTAATGATCAAATGTCGCCGAGCATTAAAACAGACAGGTTATAAGCGCTTAGTCGTTGCAGGTGGTGTAAGTGCAAACAAAAAATTACGCCACAATCTTGCCGAATTGATGAAAAAACAAAAAGGCGAAGTGTTCTACCCTCGCCCTGCATTTTGTACTGACAACGGTGCAATGATTGCTTACGCTGGTTTCTTACGCCTTAAAAAAGGAGAACAAACTGATTTAAGCATTAGCGTAAAACCACGCTGGCCAATGGTGGAATTGAATAAATAACTGATAGTAGATACCAATTAGATAAATCAAAATAGAAATCATTGTAGCTGTGATAAGAAAAATTATTACCATAGCACAAGCTGTTTATAACTCGATATCGTACTAATAAAAAGCCTAAAACTTTAGGTCTTAGGCTTGGATTTTCTTAATAGTATCTATAGATACCTTACTGGCAATAAAATCAACGCAATAATAATATTGGTTTTTCGCAATCGCGGGCGATTTTGACAGTGCTAGGATCGAGCCCTTTTTTACTCTCTTTTTTCTTCGCAAACATTAAAATTAAATCAATGCTTTTGTCGTGTGCGATGCGGTTGATTTCTTCGTGGGGTGAGCCGTGTGCAACAATATGCTGTACTTTTGCCCCTTTATCAAAATTTGCTTTGGTAAATTCGTGTAGCATTTTATTCGCTTCGGCGATCACTGATTTATCAAATCCTTGTGGTAAAAAGGATGAAATAAAACTACCATCAAAAGGTTCGATCACTGTTGCTACGCGATAAACAGCATTGGGATTATGAGCAGTCATATCCTGTGCAATTTTGACAATTTCTTCGGCTCTTTTGATGTTACCAAGATCCACAACAATTAAAATTTTGTTATACATAAATTAGCTCCCACGAATAATTCGGTTTGTTTTACGTCTTCTTTGATTCCAACCGACAAAAAAAGCAAGCAATAACGCTGGAATAAACATCAATTCTTTTGGTAATGATGCCTGTGGTAATTTTACACTTAAAATCACTTGATCCCAACTGAGCTTCGCTTTTTCTGCTGGCGAGCCAATATCAACCATATCCACAATAACTTTGTCTTCGGTTTGTAATAATTCTAAACCTAGTTCTTTAAGACGTGCCTTGCCTTCTACGTTTGGTACTTCAAGTTCGGTGAAGAACTCAATTGGTTTACCATAAGGATTGACCCCTGCAATTTCTAAAGTCAATTTCTCGCCTGCGGGTGCTTTTTCTAGCTGCTGTATAAATTCCGTTGCTGGCACAGTATGTGTGCTTGGCGAGATTTGTTCCATAAAGAGTGCAGGGCGGAATAGGATAAATGCGGCTAAAATGAGTAATGCCGTTTCCCATTTCTTGTTATTTGTCACAAAGAAATTCATTGTAGCAGCAGTGAAGAGCAGGATAGCAGTGGTGGAAATAATAAAGACTAGTATGCCTTTTGCCCAGCCAATATCAATCAATAATAAGTCGGTATTAAAGATGAATAAGAAAGGTAAAATTGCCGTTCTTAAACTATAGAAAAATGCCACTAGCCCTGTTTTAATTGGATTCCCGCCAGAAACCGCCGCAGCTGCGAAAGAGGCAAGTCCAACCGGTGGCGTTACGTCCGCCATAATTCCGAAGTAGAACACAAATAAATGCACCGCGATTAAAGGTACGATTAAGCCATTTTGGCGACCCACTTCGACAATAACCGTTGCCATAAGGGAGGATACCACCACATAGTTGGCGGTGGTTGGTAAGCCCATTCCTAAAATTAAGCTGAATACCGCAACAAGAATCAGCATTAGCAATACACTTCCCATTGAAAGTGCTTCGATAATGCCTGATAGTTGTACCCCAAAACCCGTTAATGAGACAACGCCAACGATTATACCCGCAGTTGCTGTAGCAATACCGATACCGATCATATTGCGACCGCCCGTTTCTAAGCCATCAACAAGATCTTTTATTCCTAATTTTATTGATGATAAATTAAAGGCTTCTTTTCTGAAAAAGTTTAATAATGCTCTTTGAGTAACAAGAATAAACCCAAGTACGAGCGTTCCCCAGAATGCGGATAAACCTGGTGATAAACGTTCGATCATTAAACACCAAATCAAGACAACAACGGGTAATAAAAAGTGTAATCCTGAGTTAACTGTTGGTTTCACAGATGGTAATTTAACAATTTTAGAGGTTGGATCATCAACTTCTAATTCAGGAAATTGTGCTACGCGGTAAATTAAGCCGACATAAACAATGGCTAAAAGTACGATTATGATGCTAAAAGCAGCATCTGGTGCAACGTCTTTTATCCAACCTAAGCCAAATTCTACACCGAAATAAAGAAGACAAATCGTTAAGAACGCCGCTAATGCACGAATGATAACCGTTAATAGTGGTCTTGCTGGATCGGTTCTTTTTAATCCTGATAAGCCTAATTTACACGCTTCTAAATGCACGATATACACTAATGCAATATAAGAAATTAAGGCTGGCAAGAATGCGTGGGTGATCAATTCACTGTACGGCATATTAACGTATTCAATCATCAAGAATGCTGCCGCCCCCATTACAGGTGGCATAATTTGTCCATTTACCGAAGAAGCCACTTCTACCGCCCCCGCTTTTTCTGCTGAAAAGCCGACACGTTTCATCATTGGAATAGTAAATGTGCCGGTGGTCACCACGTTTGCGATTGATGAGCCTGAAATTAAGCCCGTTAATCCAGAAGCTACAACAGCCGCTTTTGCAGGACCACCACGAAGATGCCCTAAATACGCAAAGGCAGTTTTAATAAAGTAGTTTCCTGCCCCTGCTTTATCTAGCAATGCACCAAATAATACAAAAAGGAACACATATTTTGTGGAAACCCCTAACGCCACCCCGAAGACACCTTCCGGTGTCACCCATTGTTGGTTAATGATATGAGAAAGTGTGCCTGTGCGGTGGCTAACAATCCAGCTACTTGGGAAAAATTGTCCAACGTAGTTATATAATAAAAAGGCAGAGGCAATAATAACCAAAGGTAAGCCCAGCGTTCGGCGTGTTGCTTCAAGTAGTAATATAATCCCGATACAACCTGCGATAATATCCTGTAAATTTGGTGCACCAAAACGAGTGACCAATTCTTCATAAAAGAATAAATAATAAGAGCCTAAAAATGCACCAGCAAAAGCAAAAGCCCAATCAATCAGTGGCACTCTATGTTTTGGTGAGGTGGCAAAAGCAGGGAAAGTTAAAAATCCTAAGAATAACGCAAAAGAAAGATGGATTGAACGTGCTTTAGTGTCGTCAATCACAACATTAAACTCCCAGCCCATTGATCTAACGATTTCTTGTAATGTATAAGCCAGCGGTGAGCTGTAATAGAGTTGGAATAAAGACCATAAAATAGCGGTTACAACGATCAATTTTTTGGTCAAACCATAGGGGTTACGACCACCAGAATCATTCGATGCAACCATATCTTGTAGATCATCAAGATCTACTTTATTTATTTCAGACATAGTATGCTTTCTCGTAAAAAATAATAAAAACGAAACAACCCCCAGTTTAAATAAACTGGGGGAATAACCTAAAATATGTAAAAGGTTAAATTATTTTAACCAGCCACGCTCTTTATAATAACGCACTGCACCTTCGTGAAGTGGTGCTGAAAGTGCATTTTTAATCATATCTTGTTCTTTTAAGTGTGCAAATGCAGGGTGTAAACGTTTAAAACGATCGAAGTTATCAAATACCGCTTTTACAACCGCATAAACACTGTCTGCATCCACATCAGATGAGGTGACTAAGGTTGCATAAACCCCAAACGTATCTACAGGTTTATCAGACCCTTTATATAAGCCACCTGGAATCGTTGCTTTTGCATAATAGGCATTATCCGCAATCAATTTATCAATAGCTTCACCTGTTACTGGTACTAAATGTGCATCACAAGATGCAGCTGCTTCTTTTAATGCTCCATTTGGGTGACCTACATTATAAGAAATCGCATCAAGGTTGTTATCACACATTACCGATGCCATCTCTGCGGCTTTTAATTCTGAAGCAACTTTGAAATCATTTTCTGTCCAACCTTTTGCTTTTAAAATCACGTTCATTGTTGCACGCGTACCACTACCTGGATCGCCGACATTAACACGTTTATTTTTCAAATCATCAAATGTGTTAATACCCGAATCATCGCGTGCCATTACCGTAAATGGTTCTGGGTGAATAGAGAATACTGCACGTAATTTATCGTTCTTTTTACCTTCGAAAGCACTTGTACCATTATAAGCGTGGAACTGCCAATCTGATTGTGCAATTCCCATTTGCATTTGATTACCTGCAATCGCATTTAAATTCGCGACCGATGCTCCTGTTGATGGTGCATTACATTTTACATTTGTTTGTGCTGTGGTTCGATTCACTAATTTACAAATAGACTGCCCCACAACATAATAAACACCCGTTTGTCCGCCTGTTCCAATCGTCACAAATTTTTCATCAGCATGAGCCATCATCGTTCCCATCGCTAGCCCTGCAACTAAAGAAAGCTTTAATAATTTTTTCATTCAATTTTCCTCTTATTTTTGTAATTTAAAAGTTGAGCTGTGTTTACTGTGCTGTCTCAAAAGCAACGATTAAAATATATACTTGAAAATAATTGTTTTTGCAAGAAGTATTATTGATGTTTGAGATAAATTTTTATAAAGATTGCTATTGATGATATGATAAGCACAAATCAATTTATTGTTACATCTATGGAATATTACGTCCCAAAATCAGAAGTTATTTTTGAAGAAGAAATTAAAAAAAGCCGTTTTATTACTTATATTCGCCACACTAACGGCATTGAAGAAGCCAAAGCTTTTTTAGCGGAAATGCGAGCTACTTATCCTGACGCGCGTCACCACTGCTGGGCGACCGTTGCAGGTACACCAAATGATAGCCAACAATATGGTTTCACGGATGATGGTGAACCACAAGGGACAGCAGGAAAGCCAATGCTTAACCATCTATTAGGAAGTGGATTAGGGGAAATCAGCGTGGTCGTTGTGCGTTATTTTGGTGGAATCAAATTAGGTCCAGGCGGGCTGGTTCGTGCTTATGGAAATGGTGTTCAGCAGGCTTTATTGCAAGTGGAAAAAAGACGTAAAGTCATCAGAAAATCTTACCGCTTACAATGTGAATACGATCAATTTAACTCACTACAAAACTTGTTAGAATCAATGGATATTGAGATTTATGACCAACAATTTAGCGATAAAATTGTGATTGAATTGGGGATCAATCCAAATGAATTAGAGGCGATTCAGCAAGCCATCACAGAGCGTTTTTCGGGACAGCTTGCGTTGATTGAAATCTAATATTTAATCACCCAAAGATTACTTAACAAAAAATCGCCCTTTTACGAGTAAATAGAGCGTACCAATAAACATCAAGGCAATACACAGGGTTGCAAAACTAAACATTGTCAACCCTAGCATATAAAAAATAGGCGCTTGATTTTGTTCAGCTAAAACAATGCCTACTTTTGCCATTGAAGCAAGTCCGAATGAGAATCCCCAAACGCTTGGTGTAAAACCATTGGCAAAAATCCACGGAAGCAAACGGATTAAAAATAATAGTTGTAACAAACCATATCCGATGAGCATTTTAACCAAAAGATCAATTTCACCACCATTGACGGATAAATATGCACTTGCGCCCACAAAAGCAGGGGCAAGTTGAATGCCGATGATTGGTCTGAGGTTTTCGGCTAAGGGTGAAACGGTTCGTAAACGCTGTAAAACACTAGGTTCAAGAATAAGCCAAGAGAAAAATCCCGCACCAAAAAAGATCATTCCCATATCTTGGTAACCCAATGTTCCCATCACCACAGCACTTGTAAAATTGGTTGCCACAGTGGGTAAGTACATCGCTGGAGTGGCACTTTCCTGATTAAAAGTACCACGCCACATTCCCGCAGTATGAAACGCTGAAAAGCCGAGTTGCCCGATAATCCCAAGAATGAATAATAATTTTGCAAATATGGGTGAATAAGGCAATATCCCTAAACCGATTAGACAGGTTGTGATCGGAATTAAGCTAACGAAGCAACCTAATATTAAATGATTTAATTCTGCTTTTGCTTGCTCGCGATAAGCGATCCATTTCCAAATATAAGCAAGAATAAAAATCAACCAAACAAAGCTCCCCACCCCCATCAAAGATTCACTAATAATGGCTGAAAAACTAAAAAATGACGTAGCATAACGCCAAGCAAGTCCTAAAGCTAAAAGTCCTAAAACAATACCAAAATAGTTAATTGGAATAGGAAAAGGTTTTGTTTTTAATTGTGTCATTTTGTTTAGAAAAATAATATAAATAGAAGAATGAATAATACACCATTTATAAAAACTGCCAAAAGAAGCGGTGTGATTTATATCATTTTTTGCAAAAAAATCACAAAAAATGACCGCTTATAAACAAAATTATGTGATTTTAGTTATTGTTTTTTCAATAAATTCTTATAAATGAGAATAAGATCACAAAAATTTTTATCAAAATACATTATTATTCAAGACCTTACTTTTATTTTAAAACTTACTTATTAAAAGAGGTCAATATGATTACTCAACTGATTAACGAAAAGCTGATCTGTTTGGATCTCAAAGCAACCACAAAAGATGAAGTATTCCGTGAATTAACGGAAATACTTAATTCACAAGGAAAGCTAAAAGATCCTGAACAATTTTTAAAAGATGTTTATGCACGTGAACAAATCGGTAACACGGGATTTGAAAATGGTATTGCAATGCCACACGCAAAAAGCTCAGCAATCACTGAACCTGCAGTCGTAGTAGGGATTAGCCGTAGGGGTATTGATTATGATGCCGAAGATGGTGAATTATCTAAATTATTCTTTATGATTGCTTCACCTGATGATAGTTCAGATCACCATATTCAAGTATTAGCCGAGCTTTCTTCTAAATTGATTGAAGACGGTTTTATTGATGCACTTTTCAATGCAAAAACCAACAGTGAAGCACTTACCTTATTACTTGCCGAGAAAAAATCAGTTACAACTACATCAGTAAATAAAGGCTTTCTGATTGGCGTAACCGGCTGCCCAACAGGCATTGCACACACCTATCTTGCCGCAGAATCCCTTGAAAAAGCAGCCGCTGAAATGGGATATAGCATTAAAGTAGAAACCAATGGTTCCATTGGGGTACGCAATGCACCAACAAAAGAAGAAATCGAACAGGCCACTGCTATTTTAGTATGCTGTGATAAACAGGTGGATATGGCTCGTTTTAATGGTAAAAAAGTCATTCAAACTGGGGTAAAAGCACCAATAAACAATGCTAAACAAGTGATTGAACAAGGTTTACAAGCTCCTATTTTTACAGCGGACAGTAAAGAAACCCGCCAACAAGCCAACCAAAAATCTAACCGTTCAAATTTCTATCGCTACTTAATGAATGGGGTATCACATATGATTCCATTTGTGGTAACGGGTGGTTTGATGATTGCTCTTTCCCTTGCTTTGGGAGGTGAACCAACACCACAAGGTATGCAAATTCCGGAGGGGAGTTTATGGAACCACGTTCTTAATGTTGGGGTGGTCGCCTTTACTTTAATGATCCCAATCCTTGCAGGTTATATCGCTTATGCGATCGGGGATCGTGCAGCCCTTGCTCCAGGTTTCATTGGTGGTTGGATTGCAAATAATGGATCTTTCTACGGTGCGTCAGCGGGAACTGGGTTTATTGGTGCCATTATTGCCGGTTTACTGGTTGGTTACTTTGTGCGTTTTATCGTACAACAAAACTACCATAAAATGGTTGCCCCACTCGTGCCTATTATGATTGCCCCAATCTTAGGAAGTGTCTTTATCGCAACCCTCTTTATCTTCGTTATCGGTGCACCAATTGCGGATTTAATGCAATGGTTAAATGCGATGTTAACAGAAATGAGTACCGGCAACGTGATTTTACTGGGTATCGTACTTGGTGGAATGGCAGGCTTTGATATGGGTGGACCAGTAAATAAAGTGGCATTCCTCTTCTCTGTGGGAATGATTGCAAATGGTCAAACACAATTTATGGGGGCAATGGCAGCCGCTATTCCTGTCGCACCACTTGGAATGTTCCTTGCAACCGTAATGGGACGTAAATTAAACCTCTTTGAAGAATCTGAAATTGAAGCCGGTAAAGCATCAGGTGCGATGGGCTTGGTGGGTATTTCTGAAGGGGCGATTCCATTTGCGGCACAAGATCCATTATCTGTTATCCCTGCAAACGTCATCGGCTCAATGGTTGCAGCGGTATTAGCCTTCTCATTCGGCATCACAAATAGCGTTGCACACGGCGGACCAATCGTTGCCCTACTTGGTGCAATGAATAAACCGGTATTAGCACTACTTTGTATGATTGCCGGTGCAGTGGTAACCGCGATTGTTTGTATCGCACTGAAAAAAGTGCGTCAGGCTAAAATGGTAACAGCATAAAATATGCGTTATAACTAAAACAAAAAGCAGACTTTTAAAGTCTGCTTTTTTATAGGATTGCTTTTATTTACACAACCCGACACAACCTTGCAATATTCTGTGCCGTTGAAATCAAATTTGCTTTACCTTGTTGCAAGGTTTCTTCAAGCGAGCCTAGATTACGAATAATCGGAAAAACGCAATCAATGCCATATTGATACACCACTTCATAATCTTCTCGTAAACAGCCCACAATCGCAATCACTGGCTTGTTAAACTGTTTTGCAACCTTCGCAACACCAATCGGCGTTTTACCTGCAATGCTTTGAGCGTCCATTCTGCCTTCGCCGGTAATCACTAAATCAGCTTGCTCTACAAATTGAGCCAGTGACGTGGCTTCAATCACAATATCTACGCCTGATTTTAGGGTGACGTTAGGCAATAATAATAAACCGCCACCCATTCCACCTGCCGCACCACAACCTGCTTTTTCTTTAATTTCAAGTTGAAGCTGTTGCTGAACAATATTCGCAAAATGTGCCAATGATTCATCTAATTGCCCAACCATTTCAGGGGTTGCCCCTTTTTGAGGACCAAAAATAGCACTCGCTCCATTCTCGCCACATAAAGGGTTATTCACATCACAAGCCACTTCAAATTGAACCTTGCTTAAACGTGGATTTAACGCCGATAAATCAATTTGAGCAATCTCTTGTAACGCTTCGCCCCCAAAACCAATCGGCTGATTTGAACCATCTAAAAATTTTCCACCTAAGGCTTGCAACACTCCAACACCGCCATCGTTGGTCGCACTTCCGCCAATCCCAAGAATGATTTTTTCTACGCCATACTCTAACGCTGAACCAATCAATTCCCCTGTGCCAAAAGAAGTGGTTTTCAGGGGATTACGTTTTTCAGGCGGAACAAGGTGTAAACCAGAGGCGGCGGACATCTCAATAAATGCCGTTTTACGATCCCCTGATAGCCCAAAGAAAGCGGTTATTTTATTCCCTAATGGAGCGGTGACTTCGGTTTCTATAATTGAGCCATTTGTTGCATCAACTAAGGATTGCACCGTACCTTCGCCACCGTCTGCCATCGGAATTTTTACAAATTCTGCATTTGGATAAACTGCTGAAAACCCTTCTTCAATCGCATTCGCCGCTTCTAAGGCGGTTAAACTTTCTTTAAATGAATCAGGGGCAATGATAATTTTCATACGCTGTCCTAAAATTTGAATACACCAAAAATCAAGGTTGAAACAACCGCCATTATTAAACCCACTGCACTTTCATAAGGAATGAGTTTTAAACGTTCTTTAATATCCATATTCACACAGCCACCTGTTGCGTGGAAGAAAGAGCCGTGTGGCATATGATCAAAGACGGTAGCACCTGCGTGGATCATCGCAGCCCCCGCTAAGCTACTCACACCAAGTTCAAGCAATGTACTACTAAATACATTAGAGGCAACCACCGTGCCTGCGGTTGTTGAAGCTGTTGCTAAGGACATCAATGCCCCTGATACGGGTGCAAGCACATAAGATGGTAAACCTGAGGCTTCTAATCCGTTAATTAACACATCTTTTAGCCCTGAATGTGCGATTATTCCCGCCAACGCCCCTGTGCCTAATAACATTATTGCAACTGGTGCCATTTTTCCTAAACCTACAATCGCATATTGATTGACGTTTTTTAGTTTACCCATACAGATAGCCCCAATCAAGCCACCGAGCGGTAAGGCGATAAGCGGATCGACACTGATATTAAATAATGGACGTAATGCTAATAGAATAATCGCAACCAGCGGGGCAACCATTGCTGGTAAGAATTGTGGTAAATGATGATTATCAATTACAATCACTTCTTCAGCATTCACTTTTGAGCCTTTTGACATAAGGTGTTTAGCTAAAAAATACGTTAAGATAACCCCAAAAATAGCAGGAATAATCCCTGCTACCATTACCGATGTGAGCGGTAAATCAAATGCGTCCGCAGCCGCAATCCCATTCGGATTTGGCGACATAATATTACCCGCTTTACCGCCACCAATCATCGCAAGTAAAATCGCTGGGCGAGATAAATCCACTCGTCTCGCTAAGGCAAGAGCGATAGGCGAAACCGTAATCACAGACACATCAACAAACACGCCAACAGCTGTTAAAATCATTGTTGCTAAGGTTAAGGCAAGCAAGGCTCTCGCTTCCCCTAATTTTTTGACGATAGTTTCCGCAATCGCATTTGCAGCCCCTGATTCAATCAGTACACCAGCTAATACCCCAGCGGCTAAAATTCGCATTACCGCAGTGGTAATGCCCTGTGCACCGCCGATCATCAGTGAAACCGTTTCGGTTAAATTCGCACCGCCAATCAAGCCCCCAACTAATGCCCCCACGAGCATACCGTAAGCGGGAGATACTTTGCGTAAAATTAAAAAGATTGCCACCGTTAATGCAACGATTGCACCTAAGGCTGATACAGTTATCATTGTTACTCCTTTTGAATGTAAAATAGATACTATTATTATTTCTATTCTTCAAAAGAAAATCTTTGGATAAAAATATAAAAAGGTGTGGCAGATTTAACAAATTTTTGTATTTTTCTACAAATTATCTTTTTAAAATCGTACTTAAATATAAAATAAATTTTTCATCTATCTTATTGAATGATAAAGAAGTTATCTGCTCAATTTTATTTAAACGATAACGTAATGTATTGATGTGAATAAATAAATTCTGAGCGGTGCGATCTAGATCACAATTTGCTAAAAAATATTGTTGTAGCGTTTTAAATAATACTTTTTTGGTGTCATTTTCTATCAATTTTTCAACAGGAAGAAGCAACTCATCAACATACCAAGAATGGCTCATATTATTGAGCAAAGCAGGTAATTTATATTCTTCAAAAAAGTAACAAGTCTTTCTCGGAAAGGCTTTTTGTCCATAACGCAAAGAGCTTAACGCCGTTTGATAAGATAAATGCAATGCTTTTGCAAAACAGTTCTTTAAACCGACCGCTATCCGATATTCATTCTTCTTAAAAAGAGGAGACATTATGTGATGAATAGGCGTTGGGATTTCATTCTCCCACAATAAAATAATCTGTTTCTCTGCATTGATAGCAATCTCTACGTTAACAAGATTTGACTCAAAATAGCCCACTAATTGCTGTACATTTTCAACGGAAGGTTGCGTTAGTTGAATAATAATCACGGTTCTTGTGACGTTTAAGGGAAAAGCAAAAAACTGTGCTTGTTCAACAAGTTCGCTTTCAGAAAGATTATTTTTAAGCAACTGTAAAATAAAATCTTCTCGATAGCGTCTGTTCCATTGCTCTCGCTCTAAAAGATAGGCTTGCTCTACAATCAACTCTGCGGTCATTTTGACGAGCTGTGCATAATAACGTACTTCTTCCAGTTCCCCTGAAATACCGATAACCCCAATATTTTGAGATTGATAAGTAATAGGTAAATTGATCCCTGAACGCACTTCATTATGCCACTTTTGAGCAAGCTCACGATCAATCTCAATCACACTCGAATTACGCAACGCCAACACTGCACCAATATGATGTTCGCCAATACGAGAGGGATTACCAGAAGCAATAATTATTCCATTTTCATTCATCACATTCACAGAATAATTGATGATTTTCATCGTACGTTTGACAATATCTTGTGCGAGGCGTTGATCAATTTTCATTTGAGATCTCACAAGTAAAAAGGGTTATTCTTCCAAAAACTGCCCAAAATCCACTTCAATATAACTTTGTTCTAGTTGTTGTTTAGTCATTAAATTTTGCTCAATTTCTGCGAGTTGGGTAATGCAATCGCTTAAATTACAAGCGGTGTGATTTACACAATTTTTTGCAAAAAATTCGCTTAAACTGACCGCTTGTTGGTTGAATAAATCGAGTAATAATTGTTGTAAATTTTGTTCTCGTAAACATTGTGGTACTTTGTTGATGGTTAAGCGAGTTTGTCCTTGCCAGTGTTTTTCAATAATTTCAAAACCAATCATAGTAAGTTGTTGCTCACATTGTTGCCACGCGATGGTTTGGGCTTCATCAAGGGTTAAACTTAATGGAATCAGTAATACTTTGGTTTCAGTTTTTTTCAGTTCGGCTTGTAGTTTTAATTCCGCTAATTTTTTTAATGGAATTAAGTAAAAAGATTCTTGTTTCTTCAACAACAGAGCTTTGTTTTTCACAATCGTAAGGGCTTGGATATAGTCCGAACTTGGCTGTGTAAGCGGTGTAATTTCTGCGGTTTTTTGCAAATTATCCATTTTTGGTAAATTTTCACTAAAATCTGACCGCTTCATTTCTGAAGGTCGAGAGGTTTCCGTACCTCTTTGTAATAATTCGCCATAAAGACGTTGTGAGGATTTACTTACACTTGGTGAACCATAAGAAGACGAGCCATAAGAGGGCGTATAACTCGTGGAACGAGAAGGCGTTGATGGTCGTTGAAAACTAAGTCCCTGTGAATAATTTTCTTGGCGTTGTGCTTGATATTGTTCTTGAAATCGCTCCGCAAAAATATTCTTGCCCGCTGCGGCTCGGTTTGTATCTTTCGCATAACTTGGAATCGGTTCATTAACCTGATTGCCAGTTAAAGGTAAATTCGCCTGCTCTTGCAACGCATTCGCAATACCCTGATAAATAAAATCGTGTACCAATCGTCCTTGATGAAAACGTACTTCGTGTTTTGCTGGGTGAACATTCACGTCCACTTGGCTCGCATCTAAATCCAAAAACAGCACAAAACTTGGGTAACAATCTTTGGCGAGTAAATCGCCATAGGCTTGGCGGATAGCGTGGTTGATGGTTTTATCACGCATCATTCTGCCGTTTACATAGCTATAATTGAGATCATTTTGCGTACGAGCAATGGTGGGCGATCCGATCCAACCTTGCAAATGAAGATCGCCGTGTTGCCAATCTAAATGCACGCTATTTTGAATAAAATGATCGCCACAAATTGCCGCCACACGTTTTTGCTGTTGCGCTAAATTATGCTGAGCAATGCCACGATAATGGCGGATTTTTTTATCGTTGTGGGTTAAAGTAAAGGTAATGCTTGGTTTTGCCAATGCAATGCGTCGCACCACTTCATCAATATGGCTAAATTCCGTTTTATCGGTACGCAAAAATTTACGTCTCGCAGGGGTATTAAAAAACAAATTTGCCACTTCAATGGTTGTGCCAACAGGGTGTGAGGCGGGCTGAATTTCCACCGCCATATCTCGCCCTTGTGCGTAGGCTTGCCACGCTTCCGTTTGATTTTCAGGGCGAGAAGTGAGAGTTAAACGAGATACCGAACTGATACTTGCCAACGCCTCGCCACGAAAACCTAAACTTAAAATCGCCTCTAAATCTTCAAGGCTCGCAATTTTACTGGTGGCGTGACGAGCGAGGGCTAATTCCAGATCTACTTTTGCAATACCACAGCCATTATCACGAATACGGATCAACTGCGATCCGCCCTTTTCAATATCAATTTGAATATTGGTCGCCCCTGCATCAAGGCTATTTTCCACTAATTCTTTAACCACAGAAGCTGGTCGCTCTACCACTTCCCCAGCCGCAATTTGGTTGGCAAGTTGTGGGGGTAAAATATTGATAAGGTGTGTTTGTGTCATTTTATTTTTAGATTTTAAGAAGATAATTGAGGGAATTTTAGCATAAATTATAAGGGTGACCAAAACATCAAAAGTTCTCATTACTCTCAAACCAAATGATAATAAAAATGGTTAATATTATTGTTTTTATTTGAAATTTTATTATAATCACGCACTCATATCTAATTGATATTCATTCTTATTTAATTCTTGATATAAGGGAAAAATCTAATGAAAAACTATCGTTTAAAAACGCATTTATCTGCAATTACACTCGCTATTCTTGGCGGTTATACCTCTTCTGTATATAGCGAAACTCTTACTCCTGTAACGGTTTATGGTGAAACAGCCACCTTAGACGGTTATAAAACTGATGAACAAAATTACGACGCTGTTTACGATAATAATTACAGCACGGATTTTGTGGGCAAAAAGCGTATCGATTCTTATCGTGGTACAACACCATCAGATTTGCTATCAAGCTTTGCTGGGGTTTACAGTGGTGATGCGAGAAATAGTGGGGCGATAGATCCGAATATTCGTGGTTTACAAGGAGAGCAACGAATCAAAACCCGAATTGATGGCACAGAGCAAGCAATTACCGCTTATCGTGGTTATAACGGTGCTTCAAATCGTAATTATATTGACCCGATGCTAACCAGCAGTATTCGAGTGGTTAAAGATTCAGGATTAGATACAGGTGTGCAAACTGGTATTGGCGGAGCTGTTGAAATTAAGACCTTAGATGTAAATGATTTTATTGGAGAAGAAGGTGGATTAGGAGGAGAAATTCGTGTTGAGGGAAGTTCAAACTCAGTTAAACAAAGAGCCCCTAAAAATTATGCTGGCGAGAAAATGGTAAATATTCCTGAATATAAAATTGATGGGACAGAGACTAACAATTATTTCACTATTCCCCGTTGGGATTTAAAATCAGGCACCACTATTTTATATTCTCAATCACGTAACCAAAAAAGTAAAAGTGATCAATTTAATCCTTTAAAAGGCAATGATTATGCAATACGAGTCGCATTAGGTTATAAAGCGGATAATTGGGATATTATGGGAGCAATAGCAGAGCGTAATCGTGGTAACTATTTTGCAGGAGCAAAAAACTATAATTATTACAATACCCCAATAGATAGTACACATAACCAAACCGTGAGAGAAATGGCACACTTTTTTAAACCGGGTGAAGAAGTGTTTAACTCATCTAATAAAATGACTTCTTATCTGTTCAAAACAAGCTATCAGCCAACAGATTCACAAAAAATTAAATTTAATTTCCGTCGCAGTAAAAGTATTTATGGCGAAATTATGCCAAGTCGTATTGAGGCAGCAAGAAATTCACATATAGGGATACAATGGCCACTTTCCGAAGTTACTGCTGATGCTTACAGCTTACAGTATTATCTAAATCCACAAGATAATCCTTATCTCAATTTAAAAACCAATGTATGGCTCACTCGCACCGATATGAAAACCTACAATTCAGGGGGAAAAATTCTTGTTGTGAATGATAACGGAACGAAAATGACTTTCGATGATTACGATCGCAACAAAAATAAATGGGATTTAAGCAAACTACAAGATGACTTTGCAGAGGATATGGCGTTTGTAAATACTTTACATACACGCAAAGGCGTAGATATTTCTAACCGCTTTAAACTCTCTGATAATGTAAATATTACTGCTTTTGCTAGCTTACAAAAAGAAAAAATAGGAGCTGCAACACCAACCAAAGGAGCTGTGCAACACTGGGTTCAAACACCACGAAAAGGTCGTCGCCAAGAATATGGCACAGGGTTTAATGTTAATTGGAAAGCAACGGATAAATTAACCTTAGATCTTGGAGCTCAATATAATTCTTATTGGATGTTTGATGATTTCTTAGCTGAGCAACTTCAATATCCAGATTCTGTTGTAAATAACTCGCAATTTACCACAAAAGATGATCATTATAAATATACCTATTGGACAAAAACAGATGCAGGGCGATTAAAAGCATTAAAAGATATTTTTGGGGTTGATAATGAAAAAGACTTTGTTAAGAAAAAACTTAACAATGAAATAGCAGCCTATGAATATGATCCTGAGTATTCTGGTTGGGGGTTAATATATAAAGCTCAATTTGAAGAAGATGTTGCAAGTGGCAAAGTACCTAATGGAGATCAAGCTAATGTAAATAATCTTAGAGATCCTATTATCCAAAAATGGTTAGAAGAAATATTTAAAGAAGATTTTAAAAATTTTGATGATAAATATTATAGCGAAGGTGATGAACATACTATCGAATGGCAAAAAGATAGCGATGGAAGATTTAGCATAAAAAACAATCCGTGTTTAAATGGCACAATTAGTAAAGTGGAAGGTCTAGTTAAACCTAAAAATATGCTAGGTATTGATACTCGTTGTAATGCTGACTTAACCTCTGTATCTAAAGAGGTAAAAATAACCTCTGTTGATAAAACTAAGGGGCATAAATGGACACCCGCTTTGGCTTTAAATTACCAAATCACAGATACCTCACGCATTTATACTCGCTATAATGAGTCAATACGTTTTCCAAGCACTCGTGAAGGCTTACTCTCTTTCTCCTCCATATATGTTGGAGAAGGGTTAGCATTACGCCCAGAACATAGTAAAAAATTAGAAGTGGGCTATGTGCATAATCTTACTCGCTATTTCCCAACCGCAGAAAAAGTGGATCTAAAAATGGCTTATTATCAAAATAATATTAAAAATGTAATCGATCGCGATCCTAATTTCCACGTATTTAACCTTGATAAACAAAGTATTAAAGGATTAGAGCTACAAGCTCGTTATGATAACGGCACTTTTTTCAGTGATTTAGGAGTGCATTATCTACTTAAAAATAAAGTATGTGATAGAAATACTGCGGCTCTTACAGATGCTAAGCGTAATGGATATCGTGCTGATCAGCCTGTACCAACCTGTGTCAATGATGGCTTCTGGGGTACATTCTCTGTAACACACGCTGTGCCTAAATTATCCGCTAAATTACATTTAGGTGGACGCTTCCTCGATCGTAAGTTAGAGCTAGGCTCTCGCATTACTTACTACAACAGAATAAACACAACAGATTACGATAACTATATTGAAATTGCAGATAAAAAAGCCACTTGGCCATTCAACCCAGTTTATGGTTGGGATAACACTTTCTTAGTGGATGCTTATGCTCGCTATAAATTAAATAAAAATGTCACATTTGAACTATCTGGTAATAACTTAACGGATCAATATTACGTCGATCCAGCTACTCGAACAGCAAGACCAGCACCAGGTAGAAATATTAAATTAAGTTTTACTGGGCGTTTCTAAAATGCTCAAAATCGAATTAGCAATAACGCTAATAAACCGTGCATTTTGCACATATTTATTCACAATAGTAGGAGAAAAATAATGAAAATCTCTAAAAAATTAGCACTTAGTGCAGTAGCTCTTTCTGTATTCACTTCTTCTTATGCAGCGAATATCGTCGGAAAAAATTCACAACCTCACGGAAATACTTCAATTGCAGTGGGAGAATCAACTGTATGGGCACCTTTTATTCATAGTAAACATAAAGCAGGTGTTGGTGTAAAAAGTGAAAACAATAACGTTGAAGATAAAGTTGATTTTGGCGGGCTTGCTAACAATAGCAACACTAAGCCAATAGTCGATAAAGGCGTTACAGTTAATCATTTATACAAAACAATGGAAGGCAACGGTAACTGGTGGAAAATCCATAAAGGTATTGGTAGCTTTGACTTTGTTCAAGTAGGCGGTGCTGATGTATGGTTTGGCGAATGGTCTGAAAATGGTGCAGAAGGCAACTTCAAAGGTCGTCAAGTATTCTATGTTGGCGATAAAGAAGGTACAACAATGCCAAAAGGCGGAAAAGCAACCTATACAACTTACGGTGTAAATAAATTTACAGGTAACAACGTAATGAAAGGTAAGTTAATAGCTGACTTTGATAAAAATACATTAGTTGGTGGTATTGCTAACGCTGGAAATAAATTAGTTATTCAAGCCGAAATTAAACCAGCTAGTGCTTCTTTTGATGGAGATGCTTTATTTAATGGAACAAAAGGAGACTCAAAAGGTCATTTCTTCGGCAACCAAGCAGTTAACTTAGCAGGTATTGCAGAGTTTGCTGATAAAGATAAAAACACTGCCTTTGGTGGTACAAAAAATAAATAATTTATTATAAATACAAAGGGCAAGTTCGCCTTGCCCTTTTATCTTTTAGTAAAATTTTTGCAAATTCTTTATAAAATATAACCGCTTATGTTTTTTATTTAATGAAAATATTCCGTATAGAATTGTGAAGTTTGATGAGAAAGATAAAACGTTATCTAAAATAGTAAAAAAATGAAAAATTTATTGTGATAGTAAAAGAGCTCTTTGCCTTGCTTTTTTATCTGTCAGCAAAATTTTTGCAAATTCTTTATAAAATATAACCGCTTATGTTTTTTATTTAATGAAAATATTATGAAAAAAAATCTTATTTTAGTATTACCTTTTATTACCAGTTTGGCTTTTGCAGATGAAAATCAACAGGCTAATATTTGGCAAAAAGTAAATCGCCATAATCAAGCCCAAGAGCAACACCTTGTGGAAGAGCCTATTGCCAAAAATGCTATATCAATGCCACAAAGAATAAATATTACAACGGCGTTGATGATGGCGATTAACCGTCATCAATGGCAATTAGTAGAAAAAATATTAGCTGAATATCAGCAGTATCCAAATTATGAAAAAGCCTTAGGATTATTTGCACAAGCCCACTTAGCTAAAGCAAAGGGAGATAATGAGATTGCAGAAGATTATTTTCAGCAAGTGTTAGATCTTTATCCGCAATTTGTTCGTGCGAGATTAGATCTTGCACGCACTCAATTTGAGAATAAAAAAAATAGTTCAGCGAAACAGAATTTTAGTCAAATTGATACTACCTCTCTGCCCGTTGCAGTAACGAATAATATCAATGCGTATTTGAATGCCTTAAAAATACGAGATGATTGGCACGGAAATATGGGAATAGGATTAGTGCATAGCCGAAATCTCAATCAATCTTCACAAGATTATCGCTGTTTTTTAAGATTACCGAATGGATTTTGTATCAATGACCGAAAAGCACCAAAAGCCTTGAATGCAACGGGATTAAGCTATGAAATAGCATTAGGAAAACGCATTGAACTTTGGGATCAGCACGGCATTGAGATGCGAGGGTTATGGTATGGAAAAAACTATAAGGATCACAAAGATTATAATGAAAGCACACTGTCATTGAGCGTGGGTTATAACTATCAAAATGCCAATAACAGCCTTTCTATTGCACCAACTTTTGAATATGTTTTTGACGGTAACCACGCGTTATATCGTAGCTTCGGAGGGCAAGCTGAATGGAGTCATAACATCACACCAAACTTAAATAGTAATATTGAATTAAGTTATAAGAAGCTGGATTATATTGATAACGATTATAAAAATAACGAAGGTAACCAGTTTAATTTTTACAGTTCATTATCCTATGGAATCACGTCAAACACGTTACTATTTGGAGGGATAGACTTGGGAAAAAGCCACACAAAACAAATTGTTAATAGTTATAAAAAATATCGTGCAAGGCTAGGTTTACAAACCCAATTTAATAACGGTTTTAATGTTGCCTTGTTAGGCAGTTTAGAAAAACGCCGTTTTGATGGTTATAACGGTTCTTTACAAGCGAAAAGGCACGATAAAAAACAAACTTATTCTATCTCACTAGGTAACGAAAATTGGGCTATTTATGATTTTAAACCAAGTTTTACAGTAGAACACATCCGTAATAAAAGTAATGTTGATTGGCTTTATTCTTATAATAAAACCAATTTTTATTTAAAGTTTGTGAAAAGATTTTAATATATTATTGATAATGTAATGCCTATATTTATTTGTCAAGGCATGCCTTGACGCTACAGTATTCATATTTTGTAGAAACAACGCATGCGTTGTTTTTTTATTGGCAAAATTAAATTTTTCAATCGCTGCCACAAAATGATTTTATTCTTTACGCACAGAAATAATAAAAATGTTTAACAGCCTATATTCATTCGTCAAAGCCTGCCTTGACGCTACAGTATTCATATTTTGTAGAAACAACGCATGCGTTGTTTTTTTATTGGCGAAATTAAATTTTTCAATCGCTGTCACAAAATGATTTTATTCTTTACGCACAAAAATAATAAAGATATTTAATCAGCCTATATTCATTCGTCAAGGCATGCCTTGACGCTACAGTATTCATATTTTGTAGAAACAACGCATACGTTGTTTTTTTATTGGCGAAATTAAATTTTTCGATCGCTGTCGCAAAATGATTCTATTCTTTACGCACAAAAATAATAAAGATATTTTTGTACAATGAAAAATAAATTCAAATCAAAATCCTTACGTTTAAGGTATTGGAATTATCAAAATTCTGCTGTTTATTTTGTAACTATTTGTACCAAAAACAAAGTGCATTATTTCGGAGAGATAGTGCAGGAAAAAATTCATTATTCCCCTATTGGTTCAATATGTTATGTTTTATGGAATGAAATGCAACATAGGAATAAACATATAATATTAGGCGATTTCGTTATAATGCCAAATCATATTCACGCCATCTTAATATTATTATCAGATAATATAGAAAATAATAATCATCTAGGAACAAATAGATTTCAAAATATCGGGAAAAACTCTTTATCTTCTATTATTGGTGGTTATAAATCATCCGTGAGTAGATATGCACATAAACTCAATTTTGAATTTCAATGGCAATCTAATTTTTATGAACACATTGTTAGGAATGAATATTCATTAGAGAAAATTTCCCAATACATTTTAGAAAACCCCACAAAATGGTCAAAAAAATATAATAATGATCTTTAATTTATTACAAAAATTCGCCAAGTTATGACTTGGCGATACGGTATTTTTATTTTTTTTAAAAACAAAACAGGCGTTGTTTTTACTCTTTGGTAAACCCTGACTCTACCCCTTCCATATTCGGTAATTGGTGGGCAATACCTTTATGGCAGTCGATACAGGTTTTATTTTCTTCAATTGCCATTTTGTGCATTTTTACTGCTACACGTTTTTGTCCTGTGAAATCCATATCATCAAAATTATGACAGCTACGACAAGCAGCAGAATCGTTGGCTTTCATTCTAGCCCATTCGCGTTCTGCCATTTCTAAACGTACCGCTTCAAATTTTTCTTTGGTATCCACTTTGCCCGTAAAGTGTGCATACACTTCTTTGGCAGCTTCAAGTTTACGTTTCCATTTTGGGAAGAATTTATGTGGAACGTGGCAATCGGAACAGATTGCTTTAACCCCTGAATGGTTCATATAATGCGATGATTGACGATACTCCGGTACAACGTCATTCATATGGCAATTTGAACAAAATTCTTCGGTGTTAGTGTGTTCCAAGGCAGTGTTAAATCCGCCCCAAAATAAAATTCCAACAATGAAGGATAGTGTGATTAACACACCCACAGCAACACGGCTTGGGGAACGAAACCATTGCCAAAAACGGACAATAAAATTTGGTTTTTTCTGTTTTTTTTCTGTCATTTTCTTAACCCTTATTTCCCAAATCCTGGCATTGGTTCAAAATCATTTGGCACAATGCTATCCACATCAGCTTGTGTCACGTGGCATTGTAAACAGAAGTAACGACGTGGCGATGTACCGCCTACGATATTACCATCACGATCCGTAAAGTGAGTTGGGCTAATGCGTGTCGCCCCTGTTACTCGTGCATTTTTAGGGCTATGACAACTTAAACACTGGTTGTTATTTTTGGTTACTTGATAACCTTTCACACTATGTGGAATCACAGGTGGTTGGTTCACATAGTTTAATGGTGGTAATTCTATTTCCTTAGGTGGATTATGAAATGCAGGCGTTACATTTTCTGGCGACTCATCAATATTATTTCCCACTGCAAACACATTGCTTGATAAAGTTGTTGCACCTAAAAGTGCGGTTAAAATCAATAAATACTTTTTCATTGTTATCACTCCCCCGAATTAAATCGATGACTAAATTTAAAAACTTTTTCTGCACAGACGTCAATGCAACGTCCGCAACTAATACAATCTTTTGAAAGCACAATCAGGCTTTCCTCTTTTTTACCGTGTAATGGCGAACGTAATACTTGTGGTTCAGGACAAACGTTATAGCAGTCCATACAGTTATCACATCTTGTTCGGTCAATCACTTTAATACGTAATAGGCTTTTTGCACCAATCAGCCCATAAGTTGCCCCAATCGGACATAAATGCCCACACCAGCCGTGTTCTACGATGAATAAATCAAATAGAAAAATCGCAAGAATTAACCAAATCGTCGCCCCAAAACCATAAATTAAGGCTCGCCCAAAGGCTGCGACAGGGTTGATCCATTCCCACAATAATAAGCCACTGGTGGCACTACCAACTAAAATAATTGCTAATAATCCATAACGTAAATTTCTGGATACCCGTGAATTTTGACGAATACCTAATTTACGACGTAACCACGCAGCACAATCGGTTACTACATTCAGCGGACATACCCAACCACAAAAAACTTTACTGCCTAATAGGGCATACACGCCGACAATAATTAACGCACCAATTAAGGTGGTTGCTGTCGGTAGATACCCTGTGGCTAAGCTTTCTGCGGTAATTAACGGATCACTTAATGGGATCAAATCAAATAATAAGCTCCCTGAATAGTTGCCTTTTAAGATCCACACACCCAAATAAGGTCCTGATAAAAACATCGCTAAAATGGAGAGCTGTGAAATGCGTCGCCAAAATAAAAAGCGATTTGCATACCACCAACCGAGCTTTTCTCTGGCCTCTCTGCCAGCGTATTTAGGACAATTTGCCATTATAGACCGTCCTTAAATCCACGAATGGGAAAGCTAATGATGTCTTTCGGTGCAAGCGAATGCCCTGCTTTTTCCTTCTCTTGCCAGCCAAAACGATAATGTTCGCCCAGCATTCCTTTGGCGAGATCATTTGGTAGCACCTTGATCGCTGCTTCTTCCAATACACACGCCTGTTCACACTTACCACACCCTGTACAAAAATCAGAATGCACCGTTGGAATAAACATTGCGTGTTTGTCAGAACGCGGATTACGTTGCTCTTCTAGGGTTATCGCCTCATCAATCAATGGACAAACACGATAACACACATCACAACGTAACCCTTGCCAATTCAAGCAGGTTTCGTGATCAAGCAACACCGCCAAGCCCATTTTTGCTTTGTTGATATCCGTTGCTTTGGAATCCAACGCCCCCGTTGGGCAAGCCTTCGCACAAGGAATATCCACACACATTTCACAAGGTTTATTACGAGCCACAAAATAAGGTGTCCCCGCTTCTTTTGATGAAACGAGGCTTGCTAGATTTAACATATCATAAGGACAGGCTTGCACACATTGTCCACAACGAATGCAAGCCGCTGAAAATTCTTGTTCATCAAGCAAGGCAAAAGGTGGACGTAATGCAACGCCTTTTCTCGCCATCACTTGTTTTTGCTGTAAACCTAACAGCAAGCCGACTCCAATCAGTCCACCCGCAGTGCGAGTGGCATTTTTTAAGAACTTACGGCGTTCTGGTGTCACAAGATTTTTTTTCATTTGATACAAATCCAACCCTAATTATTTTGTTGCTTATAAACGGTCATTTTTTATGAACTTTTTGCAAAAAACTTATTACGCTTTTACCACTTTCACGGCACATTTCTTAAAGTCGGTTTCTTTTGAAATCGGATCTGTTGCATCTAATGTTAATTTATTAGTGAGCTGTCCTGCATCAAAGAAAGTCGTAAACACTAAACCTACTGGCACTTTATTACGTCCACGTGTATCAATATGCGATACCATTTCCCCACGCGGTGAAATCACTTTCACTTTATCGCCGTGACGTAAACCACGTTTTTTCGCATCATCAGGGTGCATCCAAACTAAGTTATTTGGGAATGAACGGTGTAATTCAGGCACACGACGTGTCATCGTTCCTGTATGCCAATGTTCAAGCACACGACCTGTTGATAACCATAAATCATATTCTTCATTTGGTTTTTCAGCAGGCTCTTCATAAGGTACAGCTAAAATAATCGCTCGACCGTCAGGCTTACCATAGAAATGAATGCCTGTACCTGCTTTTACATAAGGATCTGAACCTTCACGATAACGCCATAAGGTTTCTTTGCCGTCCACCACAGGCCAACGTAAACCACGTGCTTTGTGATAATCATCAAAGTTCGCTAAATCGTGACCGTGACCACGTCCAAAACGTGCGTATTCTTCAAAGAGTCCTTTTTGAATGTAGAAACCAAAATCGTAGGCCTCATCATTTAAACGTCCGTCTAACTCTTCATTTTTATACTGATCAACATTGCCGTTTTTATACAACACTTCATATAAGGTTTTGCCTTTATATTCAGGGCTTGCTGCTAAAATTTCTGCTGGCCACATTTCATCGGTAGTGAAATATTTTGAAAATTCCACAATTTGCCATAAGTCAGATTTTGACTGACCCGGTGCTTTCACTTGCTGACGCCAAAATTGTGTACGACGTTCTGCATTACCATATGCCCCTTCTTTTTCCACCCACATTGCGGTTGGTAGAATTAAGTCTGCCGCTAACGCTGACACTGTTGGATAAGGATCTGACACCACGATAAAGTTGTCAGGATCACGCCAACCTGGATAACGCTCTTGGCTGATATTTGGACCTGCTTGCATATTGTTGTTACACATTACCCAAAGCACATTCATTTTTTTGTCTTTCAATGCACGATCCTGAGCGACTGCGTGATAACCTTTTACAGGCGAAACGACACCTGCTGGCACTTTCCAAATTTTCTCCGCAATTTCACGGTGTTTAGGATTCATTACCACCATATCCGCAGGTAAACGGTGTGCAAATGTCCCTACTTCACGTGCTGTTCCACAGGCAGAAGGTTGCCCTGTTAATGAGAAAGGTCCACACCCCGGTTGTGAAATTTTACCCGTTAATAAATGCACATTGTACATTAAGTGGTTTACCCAAACCCCACGCGTATGCTGGTTAAAGCCCATTGTCCAGAAAGAAACAATTTTCTTGTTTGGATCCGCATAAAGTTTAGCTAATTTTTCTAATTGATCTTTTGGTACGCCTGAGATTTCGTGGGCTTTTTCAAGGGTATAAGGTGCAACAGATTTTTTATATTCTTCAAAATTACTGTCGAACATTTTGCCCGCAGTTTTATTATTTGCTGCTTTTTGCTCTAAGGCGTGATCAGGGCGTAAACCATAACCGATATCTGTTTGTCCACGTTTAAAATTGGTATGTTTCTCAATAAAATCGTGGTTAATCGCATCGTGTTCGATCAAGTAATTTGCGATATAGTTTAAGATCGCTAAGTCACTTTGTGGCTTAAATAAAATACCTAAATCCGCTAATTCAAATGAACGGTGTTCAAAGGTTGAAAGCACGCTTACGGTAACCGTTTCAGGATTGGCTAAACGGTGATCTGAAATGCGTGACCATAAAATCGGGTGCATTTCCGCCATATTTGAACCCCAAAGCACGAATGCGTCAGCGTGTTCAATATCGTCATAACAGCCCATTGGCTCATCAATTCCAAAAGTACGCATAAAAGCAACCGCAGCTGACGCCATACAGTGACGTGCATTTGGATCGATATTGTTCGATCTAAAACCAGCTTTAAATAATTTGTTTTTTGCATAGCCTTCAAAAATGGTTGATTGTCCAGAGGTAAACATACCTACTGCATTTTTACCATTTTTTTCCATCGCTGATTTGAATTTTTCAGCCATAGTTTTGAACGCAAAATCCCAAGTGACAGGGGCAAAATCTCCGTTTTTATCGTATTTGCCATTTGTCATACGCAACATTGGCTCAGTTAAACGGTCTTTTCCGTACATAATTTTTGGTAAGAAATAGCCTTTGATACAGTTTAAACCACGGTTTACCTCTGCATCAGGATCACCTTGCGACGCGACCACTCGACCATTTTTTGTTCCCACTAACACGGCACAACCTGTACCACAAAAACGGCAAACTGCTTTATCCCATTTAATTTTGGTATCAGCTGCCTCAACATTTTTCACAGGAATGGTTAATCCTGCGGCAGTTGCTGCGGCTAATGCCGCATTACTTTTCATAAAATCTCTACGACTTAAATTCATAGCGTCCCCACACTTTACTTATTTTAAAAATATTACAGGTCATCATCTTGCTGATGATAAACCAAAGATACTGCAATCACTCCCTCGATATTACGTGCATTTTCCATATTTTCGAGTAATTCTCGTTGATCGTGGGATTGCATAACAACCACGATCTTTCCTTTTTCTTCATCAACCGCCGGGATTTCCGTATTGGCAACCTTTAAAAGGGCTTCCTTTACTTTTGCCACATTTTCAGGTCTTGTTTGCACGACTAAACCACAAACGTGCCATTCTTGTGCATTTTCCACCAGCATTGAATTTTGTTTTTTTTCCATTCTCGTTAAAAGCCTTATTTTTTATAGCGACGATTATTTTTATTGTATCGTATTCACATATTCTTTTACTTAACAATATGTTCTTTTCTTGTTTCAAATCAATTTAATTCTTAACCACAATGATACAATTCTCGACAAATTTTAACAAAAATCATTCTCAATGCTATTGAGTTTATCTTTCTAATTATTTTGGTTATGTATTGTTTTGTTATAGCTAAAAATTGGGGCGGATGATAGATAAGGAAAATAAAAGGGATTTTTGCAAAATTTAAGAAAAATATGACCGCTTATGTCTCTTGAAAAAGTATATTTCAGATAAGTCATCTTAAATGATAATACTTATCTGAAAATACAAAAGGGAGGCTTCTTATTACGTGTAATATTCAAGCACCTCATCAACAGAGCCATCCAAAATAACCTTTCCTTTGTCTAATAAGATAGCTCTATTACACATTTTTTTGATATCTGAATCAGAATGAGAAACTAAAATAATCAATTGAGAATCTTTTATAATACTTTCCATTCTTTTCTTACATTTTGCTTTAAAATATTTGTCACCAACACTAAGCACCTCATCAATAATGAGAATATCGCTTCGATATGTTGTTGCAATAGAAAACGCTAATCGTGAAAGCATTCCATTAGAATAGGTTTCTACAGGTTTGTTTATAGAATCTTGCAGTTCTGAGAAATCAATAATATCATCTATCTTTTCTTCAATCTCTTGTTTGGTCTTGCCAAGTAATGCACCAGTTAAATAGATATTATCAATCCCACTCAGTTCTTTAGAAAAGAAGGATTTTAGTGACAATAAAAAACCAATGTCTAATCTAGAAATGACCTCGCCCTCAGTTGGCTCAAGAACACCTGATATCACGCGACATAATGTTGACTTACCCGAGCCGTTTCTTCCTAAAATGCCCACAATGTCCCCTCTATAAAACTTAATAGAAACATCGCTCAATGCATCACTACGGCTTGAATTCGTCTGTTTTGCTACTTTTTCTCTTTCATATTTAGAAAGCAAAAATTTTTTTAAGGCTAAACGTTTACGACTAGAATAGCGTAATGTGACATTTTTTAATTCTAATACGGGGGTATCTGTTATGTTATCCATAGTTAATAAATATTCCTCACTATTTTAGGTGATACTTTATTGCAAAGTACAACAGAAAAATAAAAAAGCACTAAACTAAATAATAAGGATAAAATTAAAATTTGATAATCTACTAAATACGTATCAATAAAAGCATTGTTGTAAAAGGTAATCATATACGCAAACGGATTCAAATCAACTAAAAATCGATACTCTTCAGGCACGCGAGAAATAGGGTATAAAATAGGTGTCAAATAAAAGACTATTCGCAAAGCAAAGCCAATAATAAACTCAATATCTCGAATAAATGTATTTAAAACTGCCAATAAAATAGTAAGGCTATTTATTATAAAAAAAGAGATTAAGAAAGAAAGTAACAGTGCTGGAATATCCGGATAATGACCAAAAGCAATCATTGTCGTTTGTAAAATAACATAAGCAAAAGTGAACAGATAAACCTCGCCGCACACTTCTGAAATAGGTAATATACTCAATGGCATTTTTATTTGAGACACGATCCCTTTATACCGTTGAAAAGTTGATACTCCTCGAGATAGAGACATTCTCCACCACTTCCAAAGCGTTACCCCAATAGCTATCATAAAGATTCTATTTTCACCATCTTGACCAAAAATAACAACCACAATATAGCTATATAGGATAATCAACATTAAAGGTTCAATAAACCACCAGAGATACCCCAAGAAAGCATCCCTTACTTTTGCCTTTTGTTTCAAATGTGCCAAAACACATAAAATATATATATTTTTGGTGATGTCACGTTTTAAATGCCTATTTAATTTCATTAAATTTTTCCCAATGTATCTCATAAATCGCTAAGTAATATCTAAATATTTGTCACCTACTCGAATATTGATAAGTAAATTGTTAATAAATGAATAAGTTAAATAGTACACAATTAAGGAAAATCCTTCGTGTTCTTCAATTTGATTATCTTTATAAGTCACCAACGATAATTCAGGAATTTTCTCTTTCAATGCAATGATATTGGGATAGAAAAACTCAGAATCAGGAGATGAAATAATTAAAGACTCAAAACCTTCATTAAATACGGCACTCTTGCCAATTTGTCCCTGTAATTTTTCAAATGAATCTGCAACAGGGGTATTCAATGTTTTTAAGAATAGAGGATCTTTATTGTCATAATAGCCCATATTTCCTAAAAAAGGTTCAACACTATAATTTTTATATTTACCCAATAGACCATGATAAAGTGCAGCTGTCGCACCTGATGATATGCCGAAAAGTAATACATTCTCTTTGGCGATAGAATATAAGCTCATAATTTTTTGAATAAAGCCTTGAATATTCTGTTCAATACCATCATCAAATTGCGTATTTAATCCGTGACTTCCCATTGCATCACCTAAATCACAAATTCTTACAATGTAAGTATTCGGTGGAATGCTTCTGGTTAGAAATGGTGCAGTATGAGTATAATATCGTTCTGAAATATCAGGTACGCACTTGCTCGTATATGGAAAAATAATCACTAAATTATTATTTGCATAATATTGCTTAGGTTTTTCAATCGTATATAGAACATTATTTAATTCATTGAAAGATTTAGAAAAATAAGGTAATAATTCAGCATAATTATTTTTATTCATTTTTCTAAAAATGGTAATTCCAGAATTATGTTCTATGGCAACAAACCCTTTTCGATTAAGAGCATAAACAATTTCTGTTAATTTTTTATCCTTACGAGCATACTTTACAAAAAATTTCTTTTCTTGATTTGTGATACCCAAATAATTAACCGCATCATTATTTAATACGCTTTCAAAATTTTCCAAAGAATCTTGAATATCCTCTGCTCGTAGAATGATTTCTAAAGGTGAAATATTATTTATATACTGATACACCCTAGTAAAAACTCTTACATACATCGAAATCAAATCTTGTTGATTCTTTGCAGAATAAACAAATCCGATTCTGCGATCTTCTACATCCTTAGCAACAGGCTTGAATTCAGCAAAAGTTGTCATAATGAATTGTATAAAATTATCATAAATTGTGCTGTTGGTTTTACTATCACATCTCAAAAAGAAACTAAACTTTTTGTACTTAATGTTATAACTCATACCTATAATGTAATCTTTTACCAAAAACTCAAATGCAACTGTTGTCTCACTATAAATTCTTGTGTGAAATTTTTGTGTATCAAAGTTATCTTTAATTGCTAATAAAACTTCACTTTGAATTTGATTTAAATCTAACTGAGCCATTTTAATCTTCTTTTTCCTGAAAATACTTCTGTAACAATGCTTTTTTATCGACTTTATGATTGACGCTAGTTGGAATTTCATCAATTTTAATCAACTCCGATGGAACCATATAAGATGGTAATATTTCTTGTAAAGATTCTTTTAATTGAGCTTCGCTAATAGATTCTAGCTGGGAGGTTGTATAAAACCCAACTAAACGTAATACAGTACCGCTTGCACGTCTTAATGCTATTACTGCTGTTTTTTCTATATTAAACTCTTTAAGGGTGAATATCTTTGCCTCTATTTCTGAAAGCTCAATTCGATATCCATTTAACTTGATTTGTTCATCTATTCTTCCTTGACAATAAACTAAACCATCTTTCTCATAGCCACAATCTCCTGTTCTATACAAAGGCGATTCACTATCTGACAAGAATAAATGTTTACTATTTTCTTCTGGATTATTTAAATAACCACGCATTACGTGAATACCTGATGTACATATTTCTCCATTATCAATACTTAATGTTGAATTTAAGACAGGAAACCCTATTGGTAAATCATCGTCAGAATCAAGCATCTCAGCAGTTATATCAACAAAAGAGCTAATAATTGTTGCTTCTGTTGGACCATAACCATTGATTACTCGTGCATTCGGGAATCGATTCAAGATTAAAGTGACGACTTGCTTAGATAGGCTTTCCCCAGCTAAAAAGAATTCTTTTAATGAAGGGAGGTTCTCACTATTGAATTTAGGATTCATCAATTGTTGCAGTGCAAAAGAAGGAGTTGAAACCCAAGTTGATATCTCTGTCTTCTGTAAAAATGTTAACCAAAAATTAGGATTAGCGATATCTTCTCGACTATTCAAAACCACTTTACTTTCATAAATCAATGCACCAAAGAGGTCAAAAATAGAAACATCAAAAGAAAAAAGACACTGGTTCATAAAAATATTTGGCGAAGACAGTCTTAATTGGTCTCTCATCCAGAGGATCAAATTAGAGACACTCTCTCTTCCTATTTGTACACCTTTAGGCTTTCCTGTTGTTCCTGATGTAAAAATTAAATATGCAAGATCCTTTTCTTCCAACTCAACTACATCACTAGAACGCTGTTCAAATATACCGCTATCTGTATGATAGATATAACACGCTTTCGAAATTTCACAAATATCATTAACTCTAGATAAAGGATAAATATTATCTAGTGGAATAAAAGGTATTTTATGAAGTAAACAGCCATAAATCGCTACAACAAAATCTATTTCCTTATGCCCATAAATAATCAAAGGATTATTCTTGTCAGCACAGCATAGTTGCTTATACTGCTTAATAAATACAGTGATTTTCTCCGAAAGCTCTTTCCAGCTACACGACTCTTTACTATTTTCAATGGCAATATTCTCTGATGTATTACCAACAAGCCGCTTGAACAATAAATTACTTAATTCATTCATATTGATTTCCAATTCTATTTCACATTTTTTTTAATAAAATCAACCAATGTTTTTGTATCAGCAAAAATATCCATAATCTGTTCAAAAGGAATTTCAACACCAAACTCCTTTTTAATTTCCATAATTAACTCCATCACACTAATGGAATCAATAAGCCCTGTAGAAATTAGTTCTTGACCAAGCTCAACCTTATTTTTTTGAACACCTTTTGCTACCATTTTAAGAATTTTTGATTCTAAACTCATACTTATTACTCCTAATAAAAAATAATGGTACTGTTGTACCCTTTTAAGACATTAAAGTCTCTCACTACATCTAACGAGCACCAAATCCCGTGATTATGGTTCTAATAGTTTTAAAGAAAATCAGTAAATCAAAAGAAAAAGATAAATTTTTAATATAATAAAAATCATATTCCAGTTTTACTTTAGTCTCAGCTACATTTTCTGTATAACCATACTCTACTTGTGCCCACCCCGAAATACCTGGTTTTACAATATGTCGATAATTATAAAAAGGGATTTCTTTATTAAAATTTTCAACACACTCTACTTGCTCCGGTCTTGGCCCAATTAAGCTCATATCCCCTCTTAAGACATTAAATAATTGAGGTAATTCATCAATACGTGTTTTTCTAATAAACCGTCCTATTGAAGTAATACGAAAATCATTATGCTTAGTAAACTTAGCTCCCGTATTTTCTAATCTTTTACACATACTACGAAACTTATACATCACAAAAGGCTTCCCGCCTTGACCAATTCTTATTTGAGAAAATATGCACCACGCTTTGGTATCTATCATCACAACCAACCCCGTAATAATAAGCAAGGGGAATGTAATAGGTAAACTCACAATCACTAAAAAGACATCAATTATTCTTTTTATCACTTGATATCTCTTTGATGGAAGCAATGAACCCAATTCATTTTCATACATATGATCAATCTTTACTCTACCTAATACCATTTCTAATAACCTAGAACTATGATAAACAGGTATTCCTTTCAATGAACAATCAGCCAAAAAAAACATCCATTTATTGGGCAGACCAGCTCTTAAATCAGCCATTATAATATCAATATTCTTATCTACTTTTTGAGCATCATCTATTTTTACCCAAGTAATAAAAGATACCTCTGGCGTGTAAATGTTTCCAAAAGGCAAATAACCTACAATTTTTTTATCATATACCATATTGATATACTCAAAAAACAGAAATAAAGACAGCATTACTATTCCAGAACCACCCAAATAATATACAGAATAGGATAGCCTAAAAATCAATAAACAAAGCAATGCAACCATTAACCAAAAAGAAAAAATCGGAATAATATAGCGATAACTCAAATTATGTAAATGAATCGAAAAACGATTGATACTGAAAAACGTGCATAAATAAACGCCAACCATAAGACATAAACTTTGCCCTTTGATAGCTACCGTAAACCAGCTATGCAAATCAGCATTCCACATAACAACGCCCACTAAATATAATGAAACAAAAGCCCCTATAAAGAACTGAATCCCCCAATACTGTAAAAGCTTTATCAATAATGTTCTCATTAAAATATTCATTGTTTTTTCAACTATTTATTATTATAAAAATTTAATTTCAGACTAATTTACTAAGAATAATCTCTGCATTTCCATCACTTTGATTATTCAATATAGGATTTAATAATTCATTCACCAGTAATCGCTCTTTCTTATAAAAATCGCTATTTAATAACTTCAAGATATCAATCATAAAATCCTGCATACATTCAGGCTTAGGTCCAGGTGTATATTTATAATAATCTATTGAAAAACCAACATATTTCTCATAAACATCAATATCATAAGGTAGAAACAAAACTGGTTTTTCAGTCATTAAAAAATCGATATATATACTTGAATAATCTGTTATCAATAAATCAAAACTAAATAGTAATTCGTTAATATCTGGTAACTCATTCGAATCTAATATAGAAATATTAGTTAGCGTCAAAAGACTGTTAATTTCTTGATCATCAAAGCATGGGTGCAATCTTAAATGTATCTTAATTTTATTGTCTAATAAAAAATCATTTAAAATATTCAAATCTAAATCTTTAAAAGGGCACAACTCTGTATCACCATAAGGTCTCCAAGTCGGTGCATACAAAATATGTTTATATCCAGATTCTAAATATTTTTTCTCTAACTCTAATTGATTGAAATGCAACCTTACATCATTCCTCGACTGCCCTGAAAGTAATATTTGGTTATTTTTTAAATGAAGGCTATTCTGCCACGTTTTATGAAACACATCAGATACTGAAAAAAAATAACTAAAATTATATTTTATGATCGAATAATATACTTTTTTAAAAAGGAAAATATTCTCTTCAAGTAAACCAATATTTTTTAAAGGTGAGCCATGCCCTAAATGAAAAACATTACGACGAAACTTATGAAAGCATCCCCCAATTGGTGTTTCAAAGGAAGAAGTAATCCAAGTTTTTGCACTTAAAATATATAATTTATTTTTTAACCCTTTTGAGCTAATAAAATAATTTCCATATTGAGCAATTAGCTTGTTACGCAACGAATCATCATCAATTACAAAAGATGTTTCAAACTCCTTTTTATATTTTATAAAATATAAAAATAAATACTTTGAGTTATGAGAGAACTGCATATTATACTGAGAATTAAAGATAATCCTCTTTTGCTTCCTCATCCAAAAAATACTTAAAATAGAAAAAGGTAACCCAACTAAAAATATAAAAAGTCTTATTTTTGAGTATTTAATTGGATTAGTTATTCTTTTAAATAAGATTCTCATCAACTCTTTTTTTATTATTCTCAATTTCTCTATCTCTAAGATCACAAAGTTGACAAATTGTCTCTATAAACATTTTTGTACTCTGCTTATTTGCATAATCAAAATCACCGAGAAAATATTTTTTAATTTCATTACGTTGCTGCTTCACCGTATCAGCACGAAGCTCTTCTTTTATAATCTTAATTAAGTTTGGCATATCCGTCGTTTTAATAAGCCTTGTTGCTTCCACAATTTTAGGTTTATCAATCCTCACACCATCAAGATGCTCAAATGTATCCGTCATTAACATAGGTTTATCAACAATCAAATAATCTACCGCAACCGCTGAATTATCAAAAATCGCTAAATCAATATGTTCATAAAGAGAATTTATATCCTCGCAAGTCGCAACTGTTGCTTTATGGCTATTTTTTAACTTATCTAAAATTCTTTGATTGATTTTATCTATATCCTTAAGACGACTTCCTGTTGTTGGATGAGGTTTGTATATCAGATAAAGATCTGGTTGTTCTAAAATCATATTTACAAGATCCACACCAAAATCGCCCAAAGAGCTATAATTCATCGTTTCATGTGTCCCTTCCCAAGTAGGTGCATATAACACGACTTTTCTTGGAACTGATTTTTCTTTATTACGACTACTTGGTTCTGGAAGATTTGTTACAAATTGCTCAATCTTCTCAATATGATCTAATTGAGGTCGTCCAATTTGGATAAATTTACTCATATCTTTATTTATCAAATTATTCTCATACCTTTCATACGCAAGAGGACCAACAACAAACACATAGTCATATGCTTTAGATTGATTCGTAATCGTTGATAATTTATCACTCTCTCCATGATTGATATGAATATGTAACGCATCATTCACAATCAATGACTGGAAATTTTTATTGCCATGATTTACATATAAAATACATTTAAAATGCCCATTTTGATAAACACTCAGCACATCATCAATGGTACGACAATAGCAAACTGAAAAATCCGTATTCTGTCTCAAAACATCAAAAACATCTGCAAAACGTGTAATAAATGTTACTTTTTTGAATTTTTCTAACTCTTTAAGAACAGCTAACCATTGCTTTACTTGATATAATTGAGCAACGTTACCACTAAAATAAACCGCAATCTCATCATGGCAATTCACATTAGCAAAACAGCCATCAAAAATATTCCCTGCCGATTTTGTTACTTTGAATTCTGATTTTGGTTTTACACTTTCTTTTACTGGCATTTTTAATTTCTCTACTTTCTCACTCTTCTCTATTTTCTTCACTCTAGACTGACCCAGTACATACTTGTTGTACACACGAATAGGATGTCTAATCAGCGTTATTACTTTTTTTACTATCACATAGCACTCCTAAAACTATATAAAAAACAGACATTCATACTTTAAAAATACTATGCCTTTTCTTCTTGAAATTTAGATATAACTTTATTTATCTCTTTCATCTCATCACAAGAGAGGATATCAGAACACGTTTTCTGTCTTCTTATCATTACAACAAATTCTGATATTTCATAATGTAATCCATCCCCAACAAAGTCATAAAATAACTCTATTTCTTTATGTGTATTTTCAAAACGAATAAAGAATTTCTTAGTTAACCACCACGGTGCAGGAATATAAATATACCCCTTCGTTCCTGAAATAACTGCACAACCTTCCTGCTTCATCCCAATACCAACAGTTGATATAGCTATATTGCCATTCTCATGCGTTGTCACAATTCTATTTGCTATATCAACTTTATCCTCCATTATTGGATAAAAAGAGATATCTTTTACATTACCTAAAACTTTTGTTGCTAAAAGCAAAGGATAGCTAGCTAATTCATTGGTTGCACCACCAAAATCACAATCATATTCTCTGGCATTTTTATCATCAACTAACTTGGTGAATGTTGCTCTAACTTCTAATATATCGCCAATAATACCTGATTCTAATTCTGATAATAATTGAGAAAAAGCGGGTAAAAATGCGGTTTTTATAGCTTCCATAAATACAACATTTTGTTGCTCAGCTAAAATAATCAGTTCTTCTAACTCACATTTATTTAAAGTAACAGGCTTTTCACAAAGGACGTGTTTATTGCTCAGAATACATTTTTTTGCATATTCAAAATGCGTTTGATGAGGAGAGGCTATGTAGACGGCATCAATGCCAGAATTTAGAAATTTATCAATATCATCAAATCCATAACTAATGCCATTCCTTGTTATAAAATCATTCACATTTTGAATATTTCTAGAAAAAGCACTTTTGACAATAACATTACAATGTTCATCAATGGAGGAAACAAAACGATTAGCAATACGACCAGTTCCAATAACACCGATATTTATCTCATTTAAGTCTTGGCGAAGCTGGGTGCTAGAAATGCGAGGGGTTCTGGGTAAATATATCACTTCGCAGAAATCTTTTAAGTAATCAAAATGACCTTTCCAATCATCCCCTATCACAAACACATCAACATTCAACTCTTGAATATCTTTTGGCTTCTGATCTTTATCATATTCGATAATTACTTCATCAACGAAGGGCAGATTTTGAATTGTTTTAACCCTTTCTTCTAAAGAATTAACTACGTTAAACTTCCCCCGCTCTCGATCATATAATTCACTCGTTACCCCAACAATCAACTTATCTCCAAATGCTTTCGCTCTTTTTAGAAGATTTATATGTCCTTGATGGAATAAATCAAAAGAACCATAAGTAATAACTGTTTTCATTCTTTATTCCTTACTTTTAATGATAACTTAAATACAACATCAGTATTTAATTTTTTCTAATACTCTCAAACTAGAATCTCCATCTTCATAAGGATTATATCTTTTATTAAAATACGTAAAATCAATATTGTTTGATTGAATATCATTCAGTGCATCAATCAAATCCTTCTCTTTATGACATATCTTACCGGGAATATCTTTATTCAAATCCAGATATATGCCTCTCACCTCTTGTGAATATTCTTCTTTATCATACATATAAAGAAAAATCGGTTTTTCTAATAACAAATAATCAAACATTAAACTTGAATAATCGGTTATCAAAATGTCTGACACCAGCATTAACTCATTGATATTACCATACCTGCTTACATCAATAAAATGCCGATCGCCAGAATCCGCTTTCGTAAAATAATGACCTCTGAATAAAACAACATAATCATTATTTTTCACAAACTTCAAAAACGCCTCTGTACTAAGCTTATTTTCTGCTAAAAAACCTTCTTTCTTATCGTACTTGTTATCTCTAAAAGTCGGTGCATACAAAATAATCTTCTTATCCAAATCTAAGCCTAATTTTTTCTTTAAATTAAGAATCCACGTCTTATCTTGCTTACGAACAACAAGCTCATCATTACGAGGATAACCTAATTCTAAAATTTGCTCGTCGCTAATTAAAAATGCACTTTTCAAACAAGCAGTTACGTGTGGACTAGGAGAAACAAAATATTTGCATTTCTTCGCTTCCAAAGAATATGCATAACGAATCCCCTTTAAACTCGTTGTTGGTTGATTATCACAAGTTAAATCATAGCCTAACTTTTTCAACGGTGTACCATGCCAACATTGGATAATACGCTGATTCGGTTTTCCTTTTAATAAAAAAGGAGTACGGCTATTGAAAATTAAGTATTGGCACTCAGATAATGCTTTAAAATAAGCTGGTGAATTTCTCACAACACATACCGTATTTTTATGAGTAAAAAGCTCCTTAAAATTCACATTATCCATAGAATTTACAGCCCAAATACAAATAGCGGAGGGATCTTCTTTTCTTACTCTATCATAGATAGCACGAGGGGAATCTGAGGCACTTCTTCCCTGAAAACTCTCAAAGAAAAAGCTATTTGGCTTTATGACTTCTCTATACTTGACGCTAAACCATATCCGAGAAATCACTGTATAGCCACATTTAGCTATATAATCCAATAATGGATATCTTGATAAAAATTTTTTTATCGACTTTTTAAAACTCATCTATTATCTCTTTATTTTTCAACTGCTTATTTTAGGCTCCCAATCATCCAAGTACTTAAAATCAGTATTTTTTCCATTTTTATAATAATAAGGAACACCAAGATTGTACTATTTTTAGACAAACAATACCAACGATTATTTATAAAACAAAAGAAGCGGTCACTTTTTTTCAACTTTTTGCAAATTCTTGAAAAAAAGTGACCGCTTACTTATAAAATAAAAACTATTATTTTTTATTCAAATATTTTTCTAACTGACGTTTTTCCCACTCAATGCCTAATGGTGGAAGCCAATCAAATGTTTTTAATCCCTTAATAATTAAAGCTATTCCCCAACCAAGAAATACCCATTGAATCCACCAAGTTTCAGGTGTTGTAATAATATTGATAATAAATAATCCTGTTATTACCACAGCAAATACAAAAAGTTTAATATAAAACGCTTTAATATTGCGTATTTTTTGATAAGCGAGTTTTTCATTTTCTGTTAATGTTAAAGTGCTCGATTCATTTAGAGATGTAGTCGTTGAATTATTCATAGTTAAAGCCTCATTCAAAGTTTTAAAATCAACTTCAAAGACTGCTGCTAATGATTTTACTGATTCGACACTTGGCTTTTGTCCATTTTCAATACGCTGAATAGTACGAGTACTTAAACCGCTCATTTCAGATAATAATTGTTGTGACCAGCCTTTTTCTAATCTTAATTTTTGTATAATCATTGATGACTTCCTTTAAAGTTTAAATAGGCTTTTATTCTAACTATAAATATTTAAAAAAGTGACGACAGCAAGGTGACGTAATACTGACAGATAAGTATATTTACTTATAAATCAAGCAGTTGAATTATATTATTTTTGTAGGGATTTAATGAGCGTAAGCGAATGGAATATTTTCCCGTTAATATTTGAAAGAACGGGAGCAATAACGGGCGGATATACGCAAACTACCTTTGCTAATACCGCCCCTACATAACATTAAACACTCAACAATTTATTCATTCGTTTAATAAATGACGTTGGATCTTCTAACGTACCTTGTTCTGCAAACAGGGCTTGTTCTAATAATAACTCAATCCATTCATTAAACTGTGCTTCATCGGCAATGTCTGCAATATGTTTAACCATTGTGTGATCAGGGTTTAGCTCAAAAGTATATTTTACTTCTGGGGCTTTTTGTCCCATTGCGACAAAAAGTTTCGCCATTTGCGTCCCCATTTCATCAGAATTTGTTGAAACAACTGCTGGTGTGTCGGTTAAGCGGTGGGTTAATACCACATCTTTTACACGATCGCCTAAATAAGTTTTTGCTCTTTCTAAGAATGAACCAAACTCTTCTTGTTGGGCTTTTTGTTGTGCTTCGTCTTCTTTATCTGCTAAGTCGCCTAAGTCTAAATCAGATTTGGTAATGCTTTGTAATGGTTTATCTTGGAACTCGGTTAAGTAGCTGATTAACCATTCATCAATGCGATCGGAAAGCAGTAACACCTCAATGCCTTTTTTGTTAAATAGCTCTAAGTGTGGGCTATTTTTTGCGGCTTGGTAGCTGTCGGCAGTTAAGAAGTAAATCGCTTTTTGTCCTTCTTTCATTCGTTCAATATAGTCAGCAAGAGCAATATTTTGTACGCTACTGTCAGAATGGGTTGAAGCAAAACGCAATAATTCAGCAACTTTTTCTTTGTTTGCTTGATCTTCGCCGACACCTTCTTTTAACACTAAACCAAATTCATTCCAGAACGTTTGATATTGCTCTTTGTCGTCTTTCGCTAATTTTGAAAGCATTTGCAAAGTGCGTTTAGTTAGAGCGTTACGTAATGCTGTGGTGGTTTTGTTATCTTGTAAAATTTCACGAGACACGTTTAATGGTAAGTCGTTTGAATCTAATAAACCACGCATAAAACGTAAGTAATTTGGCATAAAGACTTCTGCATCGTCCATAATAAATACGCGTTGAACATAAAGTTTTAAGCCGTGTTTTTGATCACGTTGGAATAAATCAAACGGTGCTTTTGAAGGGACATAAAGCAAGCTAGTATATTCTTGTTTACCTTCCACTTTGTTGTGTGACCAAGTCAAAGGCTCGGCAAAGTCGTGGCTGATATGTTTGTAAAATTCTTTATATTCTTCATCAGACACATCGCTTTTTGCTCGTGTCCATAAGGCTTGGGCCTTGTTGATTTTTTCCCATTTAGTGCCTTTTTCGTTGCCTTCATCATCAAAATCTTTGGCTTGAATTTCAACAGGTAAACCGATGTGATCTGAATATTTGCTGATAATACTACGTAAACGCCATTCGTTTAAAAATTCTTTTTCTTCTTCACGTAGGTGTAAAATCACATCTGTTCCACGTGTTGGTTTTTCTAAATCGGCAACGGTGTAATCACCTTCGCCTGCTGATTCCCAAATCACCCCTTGTTCAGCGGTTAAGCCTGCTGCACGGGTTTTTACGGTGACTTTATCCGCCACGATAAAGGCAGAATAGAACCCAACCCCAAATTGTCCGATAAGTTGGCTATCTTTCGCTTGGTCTGTGCCAAGTGAATTTAAAAATTCTTTGGTGCCTGATTTTGCGATTGTCCCTAAGTGTTCAATCACTTGCTCACGGCTCATACCGATTCCGTTATCGCTAATAGTGATGGTATTTAAGGTTTCATCAACGCTAACACGCACACGCAATTCACCGTCATTTTCATAAAGTGAGGTATCAGAAAGGGCTTTAAAACGCAGTTTGTCCGCTGCGTCCGATGCATTTGAAATTAACTCACGCAAAAATATTTCTTTATTTGAATAAAGTGAGTGAATCATTAGTTGTAATAGTTGTTTGACTTCTGATTGAAATCCACGCGTTTCTTGATTAGTACTCATTGTTATCCTCTTCTATTATTTTTGAAACTCTATTTGAAAAAATTTGTAAAAAATTAAAAAAATATGACCGCTTAGGCTTGGGTAAATGGGGGCGATAGCGATGGTTTCAAGTCTATTTTTAGAAATTTTATAAAAAACGAAGAAAGAATAAAAATTAGACAAATGTCACAATTCTGTAACAAACTTGTTTTAATTATCCTGAATTTTTTATAGGATCAAGACCTATCGTTATATTAAGGAGGCGTTATGGCTAGAAGAAAATTAATGTTTGAAACAATTCGCTCTTGGCGAAATACCGTTATTTTCTCAGCAGATGTAGTGCTATTTTTTGCACTTTTAAATTTTTTACCTTTTTCTGTTGAGGAAAACAAAGGTCTAGCATTATTAGCCTTTATTGCAGTGTTATGGTTAACGGAAGCGTTACACGTGACTGTCACTGCATTACTTGTGCCAATTATGGCTGTGGGACTAGGAATTGTACAATCTAAAGCGGCGTTGGCAGGCTTTGCATCACCAACCATTTTTCTATTTTTTGGTGGATTTGCACTAGCAACTGCATTGCATATTCAAAAATTGGATCGTTTGATTGCTAACAAAATTATGGTGCTAGCAAAAGGCAAGCTATTTATTGCTGTCTTATACTTATTTGGGGTGACTGCATTTTTATCAATGTGGATCAGTAATACGGCAACAACGGCAATGATGCTACCTTTAGCACTTGGTATTTTAAGTCAAATGGATAGAGAGGCAAATCATAATACTTATGTATTTGTGCTATTAGGTATCGCATACAGTGCGAGTATTGGTGGTATGGGAACGCCTGTGGGCAGCCCACCAAATGCGATTGTGGTATCAAATCTAAAAATGTCTTTCTCTGAATGGATGGGCTATGGTATGCCAATGGTCATAATGTTATTACCATTGATGGTCGGCGTACTTTATGTCTTATTAAAACCAAATTTACACCAGAATTTTGAGCATAAATTTGAGAAAATCAAACTAAATAATCATCGAATCATTACCCTCGCGATTTTCCTTTTCACTGTGGCGTGCTGGGTGTTTGGACGCTACTTGAATCCATTACTCTCTGAAGTGTTAGGTATTGATGGAAAAATTGCTAAGTTCGATGGAATGGTAGCTCTGCTTGCAGTAGTGCTAGTCTGTATGACTCGTGTTGTTACTTGGGAGCAAATTCAGAAAAATACCGAATGGGGCGTGTTAATGCTCTTCGGGGGTGGTATCACATTAAGCACTGTTTTGGGAAAAACAGGGGCAAGCAAAGTTTTAGCAGATGGTATTGTCTTTATGATGGAAGGCGGCCACTTCTTCTTAATCGGATTACTGGTTGCCACTTTTATTATATTCCTAACAGAAGTCGCCTCAAATACCGCAAGTGCTGCGTTATTAGTGCCATTATTTATTTCAATTGCACAAGCATTAAATATGCCTGTGGTTGGACTCTCGCTTATCATTGGTTTAGGGGCTTCTTGTGCATTTATGCTACCTGTTGCCACCCCGCCAAATGCGATTGTATTCGGTACGGGTATTGTAAAACAGCGTGAAATGTTAAAAACAGGTTTCTGGTTAAATATTATGTGCGTATTTATTATCGCCACAGTTGCCTACATATTCTGGCTATAACTAGCCGATAATATTCACCCCAAATGTTGGACGCAACTTTGGGGTGTTTTTTTATGGGTAACTTAGCCCAAGCCTGAGACAATAAATTACCAATTTTAAATTATTATTATGCAATTTTTAAAATTTCTGCAAAGTCTTCGCACACATAATCTGGCTCAGATTCACTGATTGGGATATTGTAATTGTAACCGTAGGTTAAGCCAACACTTTTACAACCTGCTGCTTTTGCCGCCAAAATATCATTTTTAGAATCCCCCACAAATAGCACTTCATTTGGATAGCAGCCAAATTTACCGAATAAATAAAACAGCGGTGCTGGATGTGGTTTAACCAAAGGTAACGACTGCCCGCCTAAGGTTTCTGAAAATAAATGATCGATCCCAAAGGCTTTTAAGACTGGTTGCACGTGCTTGGTAGGTTTGTTGGTAACCACCGCCAAAATATAGCCTTTGTTATGTAACGCTTCTAAAGTTGATTTCACGTTATCAAACAACACACTTTTAGTACACACATTCTGCCCATAAAAATAATCAAAACGTTGTTTAAGTTGGGCAATTTGTTCCGCATTAAATTGCTCCGCCTTACCCGACCATTCTAAGCCTTTTTGGAATAATACATCCGCCCCTTTACCAATCCAAGTTAATACTTTTTCTTCTGGTGCTGATGGCAACCCTACTTCCTCAAAAGCGGAATTTAATGATAACGCTAAATCTGGCAAGCTATTCACTAACGTACCGTCTAAATCAAAGCCAATAAGTTTAAATTTGTTGTTCATTTTGTTTCCCATTTATATTTATTGATCGGCATATAGTTTAAATCAATCTTAATCAAGGTAGAACCTTTAATTTTAAAAAATAAGGGAATAAAAATGATACTCAAAAATTATTTAAAATCTTATATAATTAAACGCTGAACTATTTTAGGTGTGATTTCGTTGCATTCTAATGAGTAAGGACAATAAAATGAAAATAGTGATTGCAGGTGCTGGGGCAATGGGCGGACGTTTTGGCTATATGCTAAAACAAGCAGGGCAACAAGTTATTTTAGTTGATAGTTGGAAAGAACATATTGATATTATTTCTCAAAATGGTTTAACGGTGGAAAGCGACGGTAAAAGAGAAAGCGTGCCTTTTACCGCTTATCACACAAAACAAATAGCACACCTAGAGATTGCCGATACGATTATTCTTTTTGTGAAAGCAATGCAGTTACCAGAAATGCTCTCGGATTTACAATCCATCATCGGTCAAAACACCCGTGTTATTTGCTTACTCAATGGGCTTGGGCATATAGACACGATCAAAAAATATGTCTCTCATAAAAATATTTTTATCGGTGTCACAATGTGGACGGCGGGGCTAGTAAGTGCTGGGCATATACATTTAGCGGGCGATGGCAGTATTGAGCTTCAAAATATTACACCTTCAGAAAATGAATCAGGGCAACAATTGGTGGATATCTTTAATGAAGCTGGCTTGAAAGCAAGATATAGCCACGATGTGCTTGTATCCATCTGGAAAAAAGCCTGTGTGAATGGCGTATTAAATGGGATATGTGCGATTTTAGATTGCAATTTATACCAATTCGGTCAGATTCCATCCCATCACGATTTTGTGGCTCAAGTCGTATCCGAATTTGCCGCTATCGCTAAATCTATTGATAATGTCGACATTGACCAAACCGCAGTGATTAAGCTGATTGAAAGTACTTATGATCCTGAAAAGCAAGGCATGCACTACCCTTCAATGCATCAAGATCTAGTGAAAAATCATCGCCTCACGGAGGTTGATTACATCAACGGCTATATTGCGAGAAAGGGAAAGGAGCAAGGCATTCCCGTCCCTTACTGTGAACTCATCACTCTATTAGTACACGGAAAAGAAAAAGTGCTGGGGATTATTTAATATTACTTGGGGATTGGCTTTCCCCAATCCCCCATTTTTATCATCTATAAAATGACATATTTAATTCGTTAAAACCAACTCTCTCACTAACCCCGTCGCGTAGCTTCCGGAATCTAAAAAGAAGTGTAATTTTAATCCTTCATCCATAAACTGCCATTGGAAATTTTGTGGTTTACACAACATTGCTCGGCGAGCCGCTTTCATTCTAACGTCTTTCATTAAGTTGATAAAAGATTGGTTTTGTTCGATGATGTGTTGCTCTGATTGTGGGGCGAGTTTTTCTAAGGAATCTTCGCCAATCAATGGTGCAGTCAGTAATACATCATTATCGATTAAACGTTGTTGTAATTCTGCTAGCTCATTTTCCGTCGCTTGGAAGAAGCTGTTTGAGCCTGAAAGTTGAAGTAAGTCATTACTTACAACCTGTGAAATCAAATTTTCTTGAATACGAGCAGAAACGACCTGATTGAAAATATCACTGCGTGCTGCTGAAAGATAAAAACTGCGTTTTTTGCGATCTTTAACTTTTATTTCACCATTTGCCCAGCGTTGTGCTTGAGTTAAATTATTGCCATCTCGTCCAAAGCGTTGTTCGGTAAAATAGTTAGGAAATCCGACCGCTTGGATTTGAGCTAAACGCTGCTCTAACTCATCTGTTTGTTTTACATCTCTGAGTAAAAGCTCAAAATGGTTGCCCACTAATGCCCCCACACGGATTTTTCGGTTATGGCGAGTGACCTCTAAAATTTCAACGCCTTCTTCTGCAAACTGACTAAAATCTGGGGTTTCTTTGCCTGCTAAATGTAAGCAGAACCATTGTTCGGTCACCGCATTGCGATCTTTTAAGCCCGCATAACTCATATTTTTGGCAGAAATACCTGCAAATTTTGCTAATTTTTCACCGACAAATAACGTATTTGCGTTGGTTTTACGTACTTTTACTGCAACAAATTCGCCTTCATTTGCAAGTTCATAGCCTAATTCCTCTTTTACGATAAAATCAGCACTCTCTGCTTTTAATCGCCCTGTTTGTTGCGGTTCGCCATTAAGATAGGCTAAATTCATTTTCTGATCCTTATTTTTATTACGATAGATATGAAAATACCGCCAACACTTAAAGTTTTAAAAAGTGCAAGCGGTAATATTTTTTCATAAATTTACAAATTAACGTTTTGGTAAATAATCCATTGGATTCACTGATTTACCTTTGTAACGAATTTCAAAATGAAGTTTTGTAGAGTCAGTTCCAGTGTTTCCCATTGTTGCAATGCGTTGCCCCAATTTCACTTTATCATTTTCTTCTACTAAAATTTCATCGTTGTGAGCATAAGCACTGAGATAATTATCATCGTGTTTGATAATGATTAAATTACCATAGCCTTGTAAAGCATCACCAGCATAAACAACTTGTCCATTTGCTGCTGATTTAACACTTTGACCTTTTGAACCTTTAATATCAATCCCTTTATTTCCACCATCAGACGATGAAAAATAAGAACTAATTCTTCCCGCTGTTGGCCAATTCCATCTAAGAGAATGACTAATTTTAGGGGCTGTTTTTACGCTTTTTTCTGTTTGATGAGATACACTCACTTGTGATTTTTCTTGCCCAACACTTGCTTTAATTGGTCCTTTTACAGAACCATCTGAACCATATGCTGTACCATTTGCTGCAGGTACATAAGTAACCTCTGGCTCTTTTGGCTTAACAGGTTGTGGGACTGGTACCACGACCTCTTTTGTGACAACTTTTTCTTTATAGCCACTTGATAATTTAATTTTTTGACCAATATGAAGCGGATAAGGTGCTTTTAAACCGTTTAATTCTGCTACTTCTGGCACATCCATTCCTGCAATGTATGCAATTAAAAAGATTGTATCCCCTTTACGTACCGTATAAATATTGCCCTCATAAGAGCCTTTATCTATCTTACTATAAATAGGTTTGTTGGTTTGCTCATCACGCGGAATAGTAATGGCTTTCTCTACTTCCTTTTCCTTTACTCTAACTTTTTCAGTCACTTTCTTAACAACAGGCTGTATTGGCTTTGCAACAGGTTTAACGTTATTCACCGTCATATTTGTTGGCTTGTTTGTTACAAGAGCCACCGTTTTTTGAGGTTGAGACATCGTCTTTATTGGAGCAGGTATTTGTGTATTATGTGCTAATCTTTGACGCTGATATTGCGTTTTTGCCATTTTCTTAGCAACAGGTGATTTAACCTTAGATACGTATTCAACAGGTGCAGCATAATCTGTACTACACGCCCCTAATGCTACTGCACCTAATGGTAACAGTAAAAGTGATTTTTTCATCCTCAACCTCTATTTAATTAAATTATTTAAGTTTTAATACTTGTCCAACTGACAGTGTGTATGGATAGCTTAAATTATTTAAACGTGCAATTTCAGCTTTATCTTTACCGGCTAAATAAGAAACGAAAAATAATGTATCGCCTTTTTGCACTGTATAAGAATTGCCTGTATAAGAACCTTTCATAATTTGGCTATAATCAGGTTTACCGTCAACGCCACGAGGAATATTAAACGCAGTACCAACTTCTTGAACTTGTTCCACGACCTCTGTTGTTTCTTGATACACTGGTTGTTGCTGTGCTTGATAAACAGGTTCTTCTACTGCTTCAACAGTATTCTGCCAGCCTGCATTTGCTGTTTCAACAACAGGAACAGTTTCTTCTGCTGGCGTATAGGTTGTACAACCCGCTAAAGTTAATGCCATAATTGGAAATACTAAATGTAATTTTTTCATTTTGTTGCCTCTTTTATTTAAAAAATTGATAGAGAAAATAACCGATAATCCCTAAGAATACCACTCCCCAACCAATGATTTCAATGGATTTACGAATTTTTTGTGCATATTTCTCACCGCCCCACGCCGATAACTTTGCGACAAGGTAAAAACGTAAAAAGCGAGAAACTGTTGCCGTTAATACAAAGGGGAAAAAGAACATTTGCATTACACCAGCACAAATCGTGAATATTTTATAAGGAATAGGCGAAAATCCTGCTAAAAAGACAACTAAAATTCCCCATTGTTCAAACCAAATCATCGTCTTATCAAATTGAGTTTGATACCCCCAATTTATAATAATTTGTTGCACCCACTCAAAAGCATAAAATCCAATGCCATAACCAATCATCCCCCCCAATACAGAAGCAAGAGTGGTATAAATCGCATAACGTGTAGCTAAATGCGGTTTACTCATTGACATCGGAATCAGCATAACATCCGGTGGAATAGGAAAAAATATTGCCTCACAAAAACTCACCACCGTGAGCCATAATCCAGCAAATCGGTGGGATGACCACATCATTACCTTGTCATAAATCGTGCCAAATAATTTCATTTAAAACTTTTCTTTCAACGCTGAAATAGATTGATGAGCCGTCATATCTGCTTGAATCGGCGTGATTGACACTTTATTTTGTTTCACAGCAAAAAAGTCGGTACCTTCACCATTATCCACAGGTGTACCACTTGGTCCGATCCAATAAACCGTCGCATCACGCGGATCTTTATTCTCCACGATCTTTGCATCAGCAAGACGATGTCCACAACGCGTGATCTCGATCCCTTGTAATTGATCATAATTCACATTCGGCACATTCACATTTAAAATCTGTTTTGGTGCAACTAAATCTGGCTGCATTTTTTGTAAAATATCCAATACCACCTGAGCTGCTGTTTCAAAATTATGCTCACCAGCAGAAAGATAAGTTGAATCATTTTTTTCAACCAAAGAAACCGCAATACAAGGATATTTCAAATGACGTCCTTCCAATGCAGCTGCAACAGTGCCTGAATAAATAACATCATCGCCTAAATTTGCACCGTGATTGATGCCTGAAACCACTAAATCGAATTCTTCTTCAAACAAACCATTTAACGCTAAATGAACACAATCTGCGGGTGTTCCTGCTACAACGGTATAATTTTGCTCTGTTAACTGTTTTACTCTTAACGGATCGACGAGGGTTAAGCAACTTGATGCCGCACTTCTGTTTCTATCTGGTGCAATCACCGTCACATTATGCCCTGCATTACGCAGTGTTGTTGCTAAAATATTGATTCCCTTTGCGTGGATTCCATCATCATTGCTTATCAGTATATTCATTTTATTTCCTTCTTTGTTATTCCTTTTTAAATAAAAAATTTGCAAATTTTTACTTAAATTTAACCGCTTATAAAATCATTGGCTCAGCATAGTATCCTTTGTTAATTCTAATTTCAACTATTGAAAGCTCATCATAACAAAACATAAAATTCACTTTTTCAACATAAAATAGAATTGCTATTTTGTCTAACAAAAGCTCCTCTAAATTTAAGTACTTGTTAAGCATATAAAATTACCGCTCTGTTTCCATTTCTGACTTCATTTTACCTTGACTAACCCCCCTTTAATCGTTACCATTTACGCAATTTTTTATTTGAGGAAACACATTTTGGACAGTCATAGGGACTTTTCTAGTCAATATCATACAACTTACCTAAACTAAACACTTCTCGTCCAAATTGCCTCAAGGCTTACCGACGAGGGTCGGGTAAGTCTGTTCCATTCTATGTTCACTCTCCCATAAGGAGTATGAAATGATTAAAGCTTTTATGTTAAAAGAAGAGGCTTCTCGCTTAACAAGAGTTGATGAAACGGATCAACACAATCTAAACAGTGCAATCTGGATTGATCTTGTTGATCCGAGTGACCAAGAACGCCGAGTTCTAGAGCGTGGACTTTCACAAACCTTAGCCGAAGAACGTGAATTAGAAGATTTAGAAGCATCAGCACGTTTTTTTGAAGATGAAGACGGTCTGCATTTACACACCTTTTTCTACTGTTTAGATGAAGAAGATTATGCCGATATGGCATCCGTTGCATTTACGATTCGTGATGGGCGTTTATTCACATTACGTGAGCGTGAATTACCCGCATTTCGTTTATACCGAATGCGTACTCGTACCACAAAATTAACCGATGGCAATGCTTACGAATTATTATTAGATTTGCTCGACACCAAAGTCGAACAGCTCGCCGATGTCATCGAAGACATTTATGCCGATTTAGAAAAATTAAGCCGTGTCGTGCTAGAAGGAACGCAAGGGGAAGATTTAGACGAAGCCCTTTCTTCTTTAACTGAATTTGAAGACGCCAGCTCAAAAGTACGTTTGTGCTTAATGGATACCCAACGTGCATTAAGTTTCTTAATTCGTAAAACCCGTTTACCTGAAAACCAGCTTGAACAGGCTCGTGAAATCTTACGAGATATTGAATCTCTGCAACCGCATAACGAATCACTATTCCAAAAAGTGAACTTCTTAATGCAAGCGGCAATGGGTTTTATCAACATTGAACAGAACCGTATTATCAAGCTTTTCTCGGTGGTATCCGTAATGTTCCTACCGCCAACATTAGTGGCATCAAATTATGGTATGAACTTTGCCAATATGCCGGAATTAAGTTTTGCTTATGGCTACCCATTAGCGATTGGTTTAATGGTGGTTGCTGCGGTTGCACCTTACTGCTACTTTAAATATAAAGGTTGGTTGTAATTTATAAAAACCAAATCATTATCAAAACAAGCCTAAGAATCAAGTAGATACATTTTTAGGTTTGTTTTTTATTTTCAATTTATTACTATAAAAATTCAATAAACTGTGCCTCTTTTAAATGTTCAACGTTAACGAATGATAAGCCAAAAAACCTTTATATCAAGAATCAGAATCTCAATAAAATTTTTGATTATTTTCTATAAAAATTAAATCAGACTTTGCTTTTGCAATATCAATACCTATATAATATAAATCATACTTTACCTTGTTAATTCAGGAGTATCGGTGGAAAAATTCCCCGTGATACTATTTGAGTTTTAGTGGATTTGGTGAGGTTTGAATTATCTACATCATAGGCTTTTAGCCAAGTAGGGCAGACTTCTTTACCTCACTTTTTTCTTTTCTAAAAGAATAAGTCTCATTTGATATTTTTATAATACAAAAGGACATTTTTATCCCTCAAATAACGGACAAACAAGATAATATAAAAACAGGAAGAAATAGGAATTTAAAATGACAACAAAAAAACCAGTCGTATTTAGTGGCGTTCAGCCATCAGGTGAGCTTACATTAGGCAATTATTTAGGGGCATTACGTCAATGGGTTAAAATGCAAGATGACTATGATTGTCTCTATTGCATTGTGGATCTGCACGCCATCACGGTTCGTCAAGATCCAGAAGCATTGCGTAAAGCAACCTTAGATGTGCTAGCTCTTTATCTTGCGTGTGGCATTGATCCTGAAAAAAGCACTATTTTTATTCAATCTCACGTGCCAGAGCATACTCAATTAGCGTGGACGTTAAATTGCTACACCTACTTTGGTGAAATGAACCGAATGACGCAGTTTAAAGATAAATCAGCTCGCTACGAAGAAAATGTTAATGTTGGTTTATTTACTTATCCTATTTTAATGGCGGCAGATATTTTGTTATATCAAGCAAATCAAGTGCCAGTGGGCGATGATCAACGTCAGCATTTAGAAATTACCCGTGATATTGCCGATCGTTTTAATTCACTTTATGGTGAAAAAGACGCAGAAGGTAATCTTGTGAAAGGCATTTTTGAAGTGCCAGAAGTCTTTATTGCGAAGCAAGGGGCGAGAGTAATGTCATTACTTGAACCAACCAAAAAAATGTCAAAATCAGATGATAACCGTAAAAATGTGATTGGTTTATTAGAAGATCCAAAAGCCGTCGCGAAGAAAATTAAACGTGCGATGACTGATGGCGATGAGCCACCTGTGGTGCGTTATGACGTGAAAAATAAAGCAGGTGTATCCAACTTATTAGATATTTTATCGGCAATCACAGGTAAAACGATTCCTGAATTAGAAGCGGAATTTGAAGGTAAAATGTATGGTCATTTAAAAACAGCGGTTGCTGATGAAGTGTCTACATTGCTGACTGATTTACAAGAACGTTTCCACCATTTCCGTAATAATGAGGAATTATTAGAAAAAATTTACCGTGATGGTGCAAAAAAAGCGAGAGCAAAAGCACAACGAACCTTGAAAGAGGTTTATCAAGCGGTCGGATTTGTTGCATAATTTACACATTTTACAAAGAGGTAAAAAATGAATTGGTATCTTGAAGTTCTAAAAAAATATGCCGTCTTTAACGGCCGTGCAAGACGTAAAGAATATTGGTTTTTTATTTTGTTTAGTACAGTAGTCAGTTTTATACTGAGTATTCTAGACAACCTTATAGGATTTATAGATTATAACAGTGGGCTTGGCATTTTAGGCGGTATCTATTCTTTAGCTATTTTAATTCCAAGCATTGCGGTTAGTGTAAGACGCTTACACGATATTAACCGTAGCGGCTGGTGGATGTTAATTACATTCATTCCAGTTATTGGGTTAATTGTTCTATTCGTCTTTGCGTGCTTAAAAGGAACGGAAGGGGAAAATAAATATGGTGATGATCCATTGGAACAAGAAAATTCAGTGACAAGCTTTTAGATAAAACACTTTATAAAGCTCTTCATAAAATAAAGGCGATCATTTGATCGCCTTTATTTGTAATCTTATTGATTGTTTTGAACGTAATCAATCGCAGATTGAACAGTAGTAATTTTCTCTGCTTCTTCATCAGGAATTTCGATATCGAATTCTTCTTCTAAAGCCATTACTAATTCAACAGTATCTAAAGAGTCTGCACCTAAATCATCAATGAATGATGCTTCTGGTTTAGCTTCTTCAAGGCTCACACCTAATTGTTCTACGATAATGTTTTTTACGCGTTCTTCAATGCTCATTTTTTGTTTCCTATTTATGACTTCGCTTAACTGCGAAAATGTATAGTGTAAAGAAAATTTAACTGATTTCAAGCCTTTTCAAGCAATTTTAATAGAACTCAAACCAGTTATGCTTTTCCTCACACCGTTTTATAAAATGATTTTGTTCACGGTCTGAACGAAAAAGCAGACCAATTTTAACATTATGTATTGTGTTGATCCATAGTTGATTTTTGATTAAGTGATTATTTTCTCAAATTTATCGAATAAGTACTTACTTCTAATAAAAATTAAAAATCACAATATAGTATATTAAATAGAATTTAGTTATGCATTTTTTGTTACAAAACGCCAGCCAAATAAAACAAATTTAACAAAAAATTAACACCAGTGAGACTATTTAATTGATCTAGGATAACTTTACTAAATTCATTTTGAATCGACCAAATGAAAAGGTTATACTTCAACAAATCTTATAAACTTTCAAATTTTAGTTGAATTATTATGATGTATTCTCCTGTTGAAATGGCAAAAATTGCCCTAGATGGTGCAGTTTATAAAGCACTTAAAAAACCATTATATGCGTTTATCTCTGCAATTCTTGCTGGTGCTTTTATTGCAATCGCATTTGTTTTTTATACCACAGTCAAAACTGGGGCAACGGATGTGCCTTGGGGTATTGCTAATTTACTTGGCGGTATTGTTTTCTCGCTTGGCTTAATGCTTTGTGTCGTCTTTGGCACCGATTTATTCACTTCTACCACTCTCACTGTTATCGCAAAAGCAAGCGATCGCATCTCTTTTTCTCAGATGTTTAAAAACTGGGGCATCGTGTATGCGGGCAACTTAGTGGGTGGCTTAATAATTGTGGCGTTGATGTGGTTTGCAGGGCAATATATGGCAGATCACGGTCAATGGGGCTTAACCATTTTAAAAGTATCACAACATAAATTACACCATACTTGGATTGAAGCATTTAGTCTTGGCATTATGTGTAACATTATGGTGTGTGCAGGCGTTTGGATGTCTTATGCGGGTAAAAGTTTAACAGATAAAACGTTAATTTTAATTTTACCTATTGCAATGTTCGTGGCTTCAGGCTTTGAGCACTGTGTGGCAAATATGTTTATGGTTCCAATGGGGATTTTAATTCAGCATTGTGCAAGTCCTGAATTTTGGACGGCGATTGGTGTTGATCCTGCACAATTTGCAGATTTAACCGTTGGGCATTTTATTGGTAATAATCTTATTCCTGTAACATTGGGAAATATTGTAGGCGGATCATTCTTTATTGGTTTGGTTCAATGGTTTTTACATATTAGAAAGCATTAAGAAATAACGGAATTTCAAATTAACAAGCGGTTAAATTTAGATTAGTTTTTGCAAATTTTTCATAAAATATGACCGCTTCAATTTTAACTTATCTTTAATTATAGAGGATTTAACGATGACTCAGATGACAGAAACTCAACAACAAGCGTGGCAAGGTTTTGCAGCAGGTGAGTGGCAAGAAAGCGTAAACGTACGTGACTTTATTCAAAAAAACTACACACCTTATGAAGGCGATGAGTCTTTCTTAGCAGGTGCGACTGAAGCAACTAACATTCTTTGGGCAAAAGTAATGGAAGGCATCAAAGAAGAGAACCGTACTCACGAACCTCTTGATTTTGATACTGATCTTCCTTCAACCATTACCTCTCACGCAGCAGGTTATATTGATAAAGATTTAGAGCAAATTGTTGGTCTTCAAACTGATAAGCCATTAAAACGTGCAATCATTCCATTCGGTGGAATTAAAATGGTGGAAGGTTCTTGTAAAGTTTATGGTCGTGAATTAGATCCACAAGTGAAAAAAATCTTTACTGAATACCGTAAAACCCATAACCAAGGGGTATTCGACGTTTATACACCAGATATTTTACGTTGTCGTAAATCAGGTATCATCACAGGTCTTCCAGATGCTTACGGTCGTGGTCGTATTATCGGTGACTACCGTCGTGTTGCACTATACGGTATCGACTTCTTAATGGCGGATAAACTTGCTCAATTCCACTCTTTACAAGAGCGTTTAGAAAACGGTGAAGATTTAGAAGCAACAATCCGTTTACGTGAAGAAATTGCAGATCAATACAAAGCACTTTCTCAAATCAAACAAATGGCTGCAACTTATGGCTATGATATTTCAGGCCCTGCAACAAGTGCAAAAGAAGCAATCCAATGGTTATACTTTGGTTACTTAGCTGCAGTTAAATCACAAAATGGTGCGGCGATGTCATTCGGTCGTACTTCTACTTTCTTAGATATTTATATCGAACGTGACTTACAAGCAGGTAAAATCACAGAACAAGACGCACAAGAGTTAATGGATCACCTAGTAATGAAATTACGTATGGTGCGTTTCTTACGTACACCTGAATATGATCAATTATTCTCTGGCGACCCAATGTGGGCAACAGAAACATTTGGTGGTATGGGCTTAGACGGTCGTACATTGGTAACAAAAAACAGCTTCCGTATGTTACACACATTGTACACAATGGGTCCTTCACCAGAGCCAAACTTAACCATCTTATGGTCTGAACAGTTACCAAAAGCATTTAAAGAATACTGTGCGAAAGTGTCAATCGATACATCATCAGTTCAATATGAAAATGATGACTTAATGCGTCCAGACTTCAACAGCGATGACTATGCAATTGCGTGTTGTGTAAGCCCAATGGTTGTGGGTAAACAAATGCAGTTCTTCGGTGCACGTGCAAATTTAGCGAAAACAATGCTTTATGCAATCAACGGCGGTGTTGATGAAAACAGCAAAATGCAAGTTGGTCCTAAATTTGATCGTATTACTTCTGAAGTATTAGACTTTGACGAAGTAATGGAGCGTATGGACACCTTTATGGATTGGTTAGCAAAACAATATGTGACTGCGTTAAACATCATTCACTATATGCACGATAAATACAGCTATGAAGCGTCACTAATGGCATTACACGATCGTGATGTATATCGTACAATGGCGTGTGGTATCGCTGGACTTTCAGTTGCAGCTGACTCACTTTCAGCAATCAAATATGCAAAAGTGAAACCAATTCGTGATGAAGATGGTATCGCAGTTGACTTTGAAATTGAAGGTGAATATCCACAATTCGGTAACAATGATTCTCGTGTAGATGACTTTGCTTGTGACCTAGTTGAACGTTTCATGAAGAAAATTCAAAAACTTAAAACTTATCGTAATGCTGTGCCTACTCAGTCAGTATTAACTATCACATCTAACGTGGTTTACGGTAAGAAAACAGGTAACACCCCAGACGGTCGTCGTTCAGGTGCACCATTCGGTCCAGGTGCTAACCCAATGCACGGACGTGACCAAAAAGGTGCGGTAGCGTCATTAACTTCTGTGGCTAAATTACCATTTGCGTATGCGAAAGACGGTATTTCATATACATTCTCAATCGTACCAAATGCGTTAGGTAAAGATGACCTTGCTCAAAAACGTAACTTAGCGGGCTTAATGGACGGTTACTTCCACCACGAAGCAGAAGTAGAAGGCGGTCAGCACTTAAACGTAAACGTAATGAACCGTGAAATGTTATTAGACGCAATGGAAAACCCTGAAAAATACCCACAATTAACTATTCGTGTTTCAGGTTATGCGGTGCGTTTCAACTCATTAACTAAAGAGCAACAACAAGACGTAATTACACGTACGTTCACACGCTCTCTATAATAAAAATGTTACCTAAAATTATTTAGGTAAGATTGTCAAAATAAAGGATTAAGTTTAATATGATTAGACTTAATCCTTTTTGTTTTTATCGCGATGAATAACATAAATATCAAAATAATGTTCCGTGTTTATTTACACGAATTTAAAAATTATGCGAATTTTAAAGGCAGAGCGAGTGTTGAATATTATCGTTCATTTATACTAATGCACGGCATGATATTCTTATGCTTAATGGGACTATGTGCGCTTTTTCATGAAAAAACACTTATACAACTTCTTTTTATCTATCTGCTTAGCGGTTTATTACCCATGTTGGCAGTGATGACTAGACGTTTCCATGATCTAGGGAAAAGTGGTTGGAATATCATCGGTATAAATACACTTACTTTAGCAAGTTTGATTAGAGAAAGCTCATCGGAACCAAATAAATATGGCGAAAAGCCAAATGATATAGCATTTATAAAGGAAAAAACCTCATTATAACAACGAGCTAAATAACGGATATTTTAGAGTTGTTCTATTTTTAAGATAAATAAAAGATAAAAAAATGGTCAAAGCAAACAATGTTTTGACCATTCTTATTATTTTAACTTATTGAATAATAATAAATAAGTTAGTATCTTCTCGTAAAATATGTAACGCAATTACCGCTGGTTTTTTCTCAATAATTTTGCGTAATTCGCCCACATTTTTGACCGCTTGACGGTTTACGCCGATAATAATATCGCCTTTTTCTAAACCTCGTAATTCAGCCATTGAGCCTTTTGCTACTTCTGTAACTTCAACCCCTTTAGTGCTTCCCTCACTATGATTACTAAGCTTAGCTCCTTTCAATTCAGGTAATAAATCTTGTGAGCCAATTTGAGCATTCTCATCACTTGATTGCAATTTCACTTTTACGGTTTTGCTTTCATTATTGCGTAAATAAGTAAGCTCAATTTCTTTACCCGCACCTGATGTTGCAATTTTTGCTCGCATTTCATTAAAGTTAGCAATTTTTTTACCATTCATTTTTACGATCACATCGCCTGCTTTAATGCCCGCTTTTTCAGCTGCTGAATTTGGTAATACTTCACTGACAAACGCACCTTGTTGTGCATCAACACCAAATTCTTTGGCTAAATCAGCATTTAATTCGCCGCCTTTAATACCAAGCATCCCACGTTTAACTTGTCCAAATTCCACAATTTGATTGATTAAGTTATGTGCCATATTACTTGGAATCGCAAAGGCAATCCCTGCATTACCACCGCTTGGGGAAATAATGGCAGTATTCACACCAATCAACTCGCCTTGTAAATTGATTAAAGGTCCACCTGAATTTCCTTGATTAACCGCTGCATCGGTTTGGATATAGTTCTCATAGCTTTTATCTAAATCGCCCATTGAACGCCCAAGTGCCGAAACAATTCCTGAAGTTACCGTTTGACCTAAGCCAAATGGATTACCAATCGCAACAGTAAAATCTCCGACACGAATCTTATCTGAATCTGCAAATTTAATTTCAGTCAAATTTTTTGGATTTTCAACTTGAATTAAAGCGACATCAGACATCGGATCTGCACCCACTAATTTGGCTTTAAATTTACGTCCATCTTCCAATAAAACAGTAATTTTTTCTGCTTTATCAATTACGTGATTATTGGTTAGAATATAACCTTTTTCAGCATTGATAATCGCACCAGAGCCTAACCCTCTGAATTTATGAGAGCGTTCGCCACGATTACCAAAAAAGTCATCCCCAAAGAAAAATCTGAATTCATCAGGTAGATTAGGTTGCATTGGCTGCTCTTTTGTCTTTCCTTCCACTTCAATACTCACAACCGCTGGTTTTACTTTCTCAAGCATTGGTGCAAGGCTCACTGTTTGCCTATCATTTGATTTCGTAATCGCGTCTAAAATTGAGTTTGCATAACTCGGGCTAGAAAAAGTTAACGTTGTTGCACCTAGCACAAGTGAGGCTAATAATGTTTTTTGGATTTTTTTATTCATCTAATATTCCTTCTTAATTTTTTATATCATTGTCAACTTCGTATTAAAAGTGCACTTAAGACTCTTATTTTTAAGCACGGTTCAAAAAAATAACAAGATTGTGCGTCATTTATGTCATTTTTATCGTGGGACAACTACCTATTTATGTTTTATCTTCTTTAAAATCAAGAGGGAAATTATTATTTTCCTCAAATTTTATAATTATAAGCGGTCATATTTTAAGAAGATTTTGCAAAAAAAATTTTGTGACCAACATCACAGTTTCATAATTTTTTTGGCTCAAAAATGTTAATAAATTGTATAATTTTTTCATTTAACGAGATGATTTTATGAAAACACTAGATGAATTTATTGTAGAAAAGCAAGCAGAATATCCAAATGCAAAAGGAGAATTAAGTAGTATCTTAGCCGCGATTCGTTTAGTTGCTAAAATTATTCATCGTGATATCAACCGAGCAGGTTTAACCGATGATATTATCGGGCTTTCTGGCGAAGAAAATGTGCAGGGTGAAAGCCAGATGAAACTGGATATTTTTGCTCACGAAAAAATGAAAAAAGCGTTATTAGCTCGCGGTGAAGTAGCGGGATTTGCTTCCGAAGAAGAGGAAAATATCGTTATTTTTGATAACGAACACGCTCGCAATGCAAAATATGTAGTGCTTGCAGATCCCTTAGATGGTTCATCAAATATTGATGTGAATGTTGCGGTGGGTACAATTTTTTCTATTTACAGACGTGTCACCCCCGTTGGAGAACCCGTCACCCTAGAAGATTTTTTACAAGAAGGACATAAGCAAGTTGCCGCAGGCTACGTGGTTTATGGCTCATCTACAATGCTCGTCTATACCACAGGTAATGGCACAAATGGCTTTACTTATGATCCTTCACTTGGCACATTTTGCCTTTCCCATCCTGATATTAAAATTCCAGAGCAAGGTTATATTTATTCAGTAAACGAGGGGCAATATATTAAATTTCCACAAGGAGTGAAACGTTATATTAAATATTGTCAAGAAGACGTACCAGCGGAAAAACGCCCTTATTCAGCACGTTATGTAGGATCGTTGGTTTCGGACTTTCATCGTAATATGCTAAAAGGAGGCATTTATCTTTATCCAAAATCAACCCATTATCCAAATGGAAAATTGCGTTTGTTATATGAAGGAAATCCAATGGCGTTTTTAGCAGAACAGGCGGGTGGATTAGCAACTAATGGGGAGCAACGTATTTTAGAGATTAAAGCAACAGAGCTTCATCAACGTGTACCGCTTTTTGTAGGATCAGCAAAAATGATGGAAAAATTACATTCGTTTTTAGCAGAAGATCAATAACAATATTTTTTCGCCAATGCATAATGCATTGGCACTGTATTTCAAAATTTAGCTTACTATTTAATTAAACTATTTTTTGAGGCTTTTAAATATTGCAACATTGACCAAATTGTTAAAATTGAGGCAATATAAAGGGCGATGAAAGCGGCAATTTCCATTGCAAAATTAAAACGCCATAATAAACCACCAAGAGCTAACATTTGTGCTGTTGTTTTGACTTTACCTAACCACGATACCGCGACATTAGCACGTTCGCCGATTTCCGCCATCCATTCACGCAAAGCGGAAATAATAATTTCACGAGAAATCATAATACCTGCTGGAATAGTAATCCACCAAGTGTGGTAATACTCAACAACGCAAACTAATGCGACGGCGACAAGCACTTTATCGGCAACAGGATCTAAAAATGCGCCTAAATGTGTCGTTTGGTTCCACTTACGTGCTAAATAACCATCAAACCAGTCCGTTAAACCTGCAATAAAAAAGATGAAAGTTGCAAGCTCTGGTGAATATTTGAAAGGAAGATAAAAAGCAATCACAAAAAGTGGGATTAAAACCACTCGAAAAAGCGTTAAATAAGTTGGGAAGTTTATTTTCATTTTGTGCAAAAAGTAAAGTGAACCAAGTGACTATATTCTATTCTATCAGGGGCAATGATGAAAGCAAAAAACAAAAATAAGCGGTTACTTTTATGAAATTTTTTGTAATTTTTTATAAATGTATTAAACTAGACCTTGTAATCTAATTTTCTAAGGAAATTGTATGCAACCGAAAGCAAAATATAGAAAAGATTATCAAGTTCCTGATTTTACTGTGAGTGAAATCAATCTTGATTTTCAACTCGATTCGAATGAAACAATCGTAACCTCTCTTTTAACTGTGGTACGTAAAAATCCACAAGCAACTCAACTGCGTTTAGACGGACATAGTTTTGAATTTTTATCCCTAAAATATAACGACTCCGACTTTAAATCTTTCACACAAGATAAAAACTCATTGACTTTAGATCTTTCAAATTCTTCTGATGAGCAATTTGTATTAGAAATCAAAACGAAGCTCAATCCAGCAAAAAATACGTCATTACAAGGGTTATACCAGTCTGGTGAAGGCATTTGTACGCAATGTGAAGCTGAAGGTTTCCGCCAAATTACTTATATGCTTGATCGCCCTGATATACTTGCAAAATATACGACAAAAATCACCGCTTGCAAAACACAATTTCCTTTCTTGCTTTCAAACGGTAACCGTATTGCACAAGGCGAACTAGATGACGGTCGTCACTGGGTTCAATGGCAAGATCCTTATCCAAAACCAAGCTATTTATTTGCGTTAGTCGCGGGCGATTTTGATTTGCTACAAGATACTTTTGTTACAATGAGTGGACGTGAAGTTGCATTAGAAATTTATGTGGATCGTGGCAATTTAGATCGTGCAACTTGGGCAATGGAAAGCTTAAAACGTGCGATGAAATGGGACGAAGAACGTTTTGGTTTGGAATACGATTTAGATATTTATATGATTGTTGCCGTTGATTTCTTCAATATGGGAGCAATGGAAAACAAAGGCTTGAACGTATTTAACTCTAAATACGTACTAGCTAATCCACAAACCGCAACGGATACCGATTACATTGATATTGAGAGTGTGATTGGACACGAATATTTCCACAACTGGACGGGCAACCGAATTACTTGCCGTGATTGGTTCCAGTTAAGCTTAAAAGAAGGTTTAACGGTATTTAGAGATCAAGAATTTACCGCTGATTTATGGTCTCGTTCAGTGAAACGTATTGAAGATGTACGCTTGCTCCGCTCTGTTCAATTTGCAGAAGATGCAAGCCCAATGGCACACCCTATTCGCCCTGAAAAAGTCATTGAAATGAATAACTTTTATACGGTCACTGTCTATGAAAAAGGGGCAGAAGTGATCCGTATGATCCATACTTTATTGGGTGAAGAGTTATTCCAAAAAGGGATGCAATTATATGTAAAAGAAAATGATGGTACTGCGGCAACCTGTGAAGATTTCGTTTCTGCAATGGAACGTGCCTCTGAGATCGATTTAACCCAATTCCGCCGTTGGTATAGTCAATCTGGTACACCAGAATTAACAATTAGTGATGAATATGATGAAAGAAATTACGTTTATCGTTTGCATATCGCTCAGAATACAGAGGCGACAGCAGATCAATTAGATAAATTGAATTTACATATTCCACTAAAAATTCAACTTTATTCACAAGAAAAAGGCAAAAAACTGAAATTATTACATAAATCTCAGCCTGTAAGTGATGTGCTTGATGTAAAAGAAGATTATCAAATTTTTGAATTCCATAATGTGAAACATCAGCCTGTTCCTGCACTATTATGTGATTTTTCAGCACCAGTACGTTTAGATTATAACTATACCAATGAGCAATTATTGGTGTTATTAAAATATGCGGAAAATGATTTTGTGCGTTGGAATACAATGCAAACCTTGTTTAACAATGAATTACACGAGAATTTAATCCGTTATCAGCAAAATGAACCGTTACAATTATCCGAAACGATTATTGAAGCATTAAAATTCGTACTAGCAGACACCAAAGACAATATGCTCACAGCGTTAATGCTGGCATTACCAAAAGAAACAGAGTTTGCTGAGTTATTCAAAGTTATTGATCCTCAAGGTATTTTTTCTGCACATCGCTTTATGCAACGTGCGATTGCAGCAGCATTGAAAAATGATTTATTGGATCTTTACTATAAAAATCAAACCCTTACTTATCAGGTTAATGCCACAGATATTGCAAAACGTGCATTGCGTAATACCTGTTTATCTTATCTTGCTTTCACTTCGCAAGGCAATGAACTCGTTAAATCACACTATGATTTTGCTAATAATATGACTGACACCTTAGCTGCATTAAGTTTAAGTACCAAAGCAGAGCTAGCGTGTCGAGATGAACTATTAAATGATTTTGAACAAAAATGGCATCACGATGGCTTAGTAATGGATAAATGGTTTGTGATTCAAGGCAGTCGCCCTGATGAAAATGCGTTGGAAGTGGTACAAAGCTTACTAGAACATCGTAGTTTCAACTTTAAAAATCCAAACCGAGTACGTTCATTGATCGGTGGTTTCTGCTCACATAACCCTCGTTTATTCCACGCTATTGATGGTTCTGGTTATCGTTTCTTAGTTGAAATTTTAATTAAATTAAATGAAATCAATCCACAAGTTGGTTCTCGTTTAATCGAACCGTTAATTCAATTTTCTCGTTATGATAATCAACGTCAAACCTTAATGCGTCGCAGTTTAAAACGTTTATTAGAAATTGATAATCTGGCGAGTGATTTATTTGAAAAAATAGATAAAGCGTTACAGCAATAACAATGAAAAGAGCAGAAATTTCTGCTCTTTTATTTTTTAAGGAAAGGATATAATGGCACTAAAAATTCCCCCACCAATACTCTTCTTATTCACCGCATTGCTAATGAAACTAATGCCTAATATGGAGATTTTTCAATGTCATATCGATATCGGTGTGATTATTTTGCTTACCATAATAGGTGTTATAATTGATGTTTTCAGCCTATTTGCATTTTTTAAACAAAAAACGACCGCTAGCCCTTTTACTCCCCAAAATAGTTCAGCCCTTATCACAACAGGTATTTATCAAATAACACGTAATCCAATGTATTTAAGCTTAGCATTGTATCTTGGGGCTTGGGGAATATGGTTAGGAAACCTGCTCTCTTTAAGCGGAATAGTTCTATTTTGTGGATACATCACTTATTTTCAAATTATCCCAGAAGAATACTATTTAGAGAAAATCTTTGGCGATGAATATCGTATCTATAAACAAAAAGTGAGACGCTGGCTTTAAGCTATAAATTCAATCTCTAAAATGGTTATCTATTTTTGCGATCTCAATCGCAAAAAATAGAATGTTCAATTTACTTCATACATAAAAAATTCTAGTCTAGCCCTCTCATATAACAAGGATTTTTTATGTTCCCAACGTCGTTTAAATCATTTACCTTAATTGAAATACTCGTGACTTTAACGATTTTAGTTATCAGCGTTCATTTCATTTTACCTGCTATTTTTAAATTACAAGATAATATAAAACTTGAAAATGAACTCTCTCAATTTACCGCTTTTATTTACCAAGTCCAAACCAGAGCACGTTATCATAAAAAAAGCTATTCAGTAGTATTGTCCCAAGACCTGAAAAGTCAGCAATGGTGTGCGATTGCGATTAAAAAGAAAGGTCGCCGTAACCAAAAATGTAACTGTTTAAATTTGCAAAATTGCAATAAATTTAGTGAATTTCTGTTATATAAAAATACCTTTAAAACATCACAGCTAAAAACACGTTTACTATATCCAAGAATCTTTTTAAGCATTGATGGAAAAAGGGCTCACTCAGAAGAAAAATGCCTAAAAATTGCTGTGAATCTGCAAAATCAAATCTTACAATTCAAACCAAGTGGAATCATCTATGCCCTATCGACCAATAAAAACAGCCGCTGTCGTCGTTACTAAACAGATGAGAGGTATAACCTTAATCGAATTTATTATTTCATCGAGCTTAATGTTACTTATCCTCTTTTCTCTGAGCTTTTTTTACCAAAATAGCTACAAAAATACAAAAAAATTACAAACGATATTATTTTTACAGCAACAATCTTATCAGCTACTAAATTCATTAAAACCTCATATTGAACATATCTCTTTTCAAGGATTAAACCGAGAAAATAGCAATTATGATTTATTTAAAAATCAGCTGAAAACCGTTAATTTGCTAGAAAATTGCCTGATTTTTTTCTACGATCTGAATCAAGATGGTTGCATTGGAAAAAGGCGGACAAAAAAGAGCCCATGTCGCACCTCCTTGCATAATATGACAACACGTATCGCCGAAGAAATTTTTGGTTTTAAACTAAAAAATCAGGAAATGTATATGCTAAATATCAGCAAAAAACAAAATAATTGCTCAGCTATACAATGTAAACAAATTCTCAATTCTTGTGATAAAGGTTATTGGACAAAATTAACAGAAAAAAACAATTTTAAAGTAACAAAACTACATTTTTTATGGTTAAAAGAAAATCATATTTTAAAAATTACGTTAACCTTAATGAAGAATAAACACCACTACACCAGCCATTCTTATATTTATATTCTAAATGATGAACAAACAAATTAACGCCTCAGTTGGACTTATTTCTATGTTGCTATTAGTGAGCATATTGGTCGTGATTTTTATTGCGAAAGATAATCTTATTCGCACGGAGAAAATCACACAAAATTATTATCATCAATATTTAAAAAGAAAATTTAATTTGATGAAAACCCGACATCAAGATAAAAATACCTTGTGCCAGTTTTATAAAAAAGAGGAAATAAAAATAAATATAAGCGGTCAAATTTTTGCACTTTTTTGCAAAAAAAAGACTATCTTTAAAATTAAACCAACCACAAAAAAATATATTTCCTTTAATAATATTCATCAATATTTAGATATTGCATCTTATCAAAATAGTATTATTTATATTCAATCATTAGCCGATTTACCGAAAACATCACGCTCTAATCCAAGCATTGTGATCGCAATGAATCCAATAGATGGAAAATTAACACGAAATTTTTACGGTATTCTGATTACGAATTATTTTTTTGATATCACAGGAAAAAAATTCTACGGCAAGCTCTATTCTTCTTATGATAATCAGCGTGAAGAACGAAATTTATCGTATAACAAAACGGTCATTAAAAATATTCAGAAAAAATATGCACTTTGGCGTTATATCCCACATTCACAACATTTATTACACGAGAAAGAGTAATGCCTAACATCTTCAAAGCAGAAAGTTTTATAAGCCTAAACACTGCCCTGTTAATCAGTATTATTTTAGTACTGAGCTACACCAAATGGCAAAATTATGCCCATCAAAAACAACAACAAAATCATCAACAATTACAGGCTATGCAGATAGCCGAAAATCAACTTATATTAACTACCATCGGGCAACCTTGTGAAAAAATGGTGCTTCAAAATAACATTCATTTTAAGATTGGCTGTTTTCAAAATGAGATTCAAGTAGAATACCCCACTGGTGAATTTCAATTAACCCCTTGAAACTCGGATCAAATAATAGGACAATCGTCACAGATTGTGAAAAGAGAATATTATGTTTACGGTTTATTATTCAAATCAACTTGAAATCCATAAAGAATTTTTATTGCGTCTTTTAAAACTACGCTCTAATGCCAACCCTTTTGAAGCTGACACTATTTTGGTACAAAGTAGTGGGATGGCTCAATGGTTACAAATGGAAATCGCTCAGGAGCAAGGTATTGCTGCTAACCTTGAGTTTCCGTTTCCTACTCGTTTTTTATGGCAACAATACCGTAATTTATTACCAAATCTTCCAAAAGAAAATATTTTCGCCCCTCATCTTACCGTTTGGGAGATTATGCAACTTATCCCCAATTTCGTAAAACAAGAGGCATTTAAAGCATTACGTCTTTACTTAGGCGAGAATGCAGAACAATATAAGCTCTATCAGCTTGCCAAAGCCGTTGCTGATTTATTCGACCAATATTTGGTTTATCGTCCCCATTGGTTAATCTGCTGGGAAAACAATAAAAATAGTGATGTTTTAAATGAAATCATTCAACAAAACCCGACTTTAAGCAACGATTTAAAAACACATATTCAAACCGAAATTCAGTGGCAAAGTCAGCTATGGAATGCACTTGTAGGTCAATTAAAACAAAAAACCACAGAAGCGATTTTTAATACCTCACACCGTGCTTATTTTCAACAGTTCTTCTTTGATAAATTAGAAAATTTAACTGAATTCGAAAAACAAAAATTGCCTGAGCGTATTTTTATTTTTGGTATTTCATCACTTCCTATTTCTCAGCTTGATACCCTTGAAAAATTAAGCCAATATTGTGATGTTCATCTCTTTTTCTTAAATCCAAGTCAATATTATTGGGGAAATATTTTAGAACAAAAAACCCTTGATAAAATGGCACTTTCTCAAAAAAGTATTCAAGTCATTACCGAAGGAAATAGCTTGCTTGCAACTTGGGGAAAACAAGGGCGTGATTTTCTCAACACCTTAATGGATTTTCAAAATAATGAGCATTCTTTTTATCATTCACCGATACAAGACAACTCTCATTTACTGGCACAAATTCAACAAAGCTTGCTGGATTTAGAAGATAATTATACGTTTAATATTCAGAAAACAGATCGCTCATTGCAAATTCATTCTTGCCATAGTCCGTTGCGTGAGGTAGAAGTATTACACGATCAATTACTACATCTTTTTGAGCAAAATCCTGAACTATTGCCAAAAGATATTATTGTAATGTCGCCAAATATTGATTTTTATGCCCCTTATATCACGGCCGTTTTTGAGCAATTTAAACGTCAGGATCCTCGTTATATTCCATACTGTCTATGCGATCAAAGCGTACAAGCGGTTGATCCAATTATTCATAGTTTTCTCTCATTGCTAAAAATAAAAGAAGCAAAATTTAGTGGTGAAGAAATATTAGCACTATTAGACATTACTGCTATCCAAAAACGTTACCAATTTTCAACAAGTCAGATTGAACAACTACGCTACTGGATCAATCAAGCAGGGATTCGTTCGGGTTTAGTCCTCAACCATAGTAACTGGCAAAATTATAATTCATGGGAAAATGGTTTAAACCGTTTATTGCTCGGTTCAGCACTAAAAGAAGAAAATGGTGTTTGGCAAGAAAGTGTTGCAGTGGATGAAAGCTACGGATTAAATGCTGAAATAAGTGGTCAATTAAATCAATTTATTTGCAAATTATCAGACTGGATTACTTTTATTAGTGAGTCACATTCAATGGAGCAGTGGCAAACCGCATTACTACAACTTCTCAATGATTTTTATTTTGAAGATGAAACTAATACCCATAGCCTATTACAACTTCATAATGCAATTGCAAAAATTACTGAAAATATCACCGCTTGCCAGTTTGATGAAAATATCAGTGATGAGATTATTATCAGTCTATTAAACGATCAATTAGAAGAGAATAAAGTCCAACTTAATTTTCTAGCAGGACGGGTTAATTTTGCAACCCTGTTACCAATGCGAGCAATTCCATTTAAAGTAGTTTGCTTACTTGGAATGAATGAAAAAGACTTCCCTCGTCAATATCATCAAAATAATTTCAATTTAATGAACTACGCCCCACAAAAAGGGGATCGTGCAAAACGTGATGATGATCGCTATCTATTTTTAGAAGCCTTGCTTTCTGCTCAAGATATTTTTTATATCAGCTATGTAGGGCAAAATTTAACAAAAAATCAGGCTGAATTACCTTCTGTTTTAGTTTCACAACTTTGTGACTATCTCTCGAAAAATCAGCCAGAAAATTTCTTTGAAAAAAATGTTATTCATCATCCAATGACGCCTTTCAGTCCTGATAATTTCAAAGAGAACTCGAACGCTTCTTATGCACAACATTGGTTGGATACATTAACACCGCAACAAATTCAACCTGATTTCTTAACATCTATTAACCACCAAGCTGAAATTACTCAACTTGATCTTGATGATTTAATTCGATTTTTACAACAACCAATCAAATACTTCTTTAATCATCACTTGGGTATCCACTTCTCTTCAACAGAAAATAACAGCGTAGAAAGTGAACCTTTTATCCTTTCTAATTTAGAGAAATATCAACTCAATGATCAACTTTTAACAACGAACCAGCAAAATTTTGATGATTTTTTTGAAAAAGAAAAGTATAAAGGTAGCTTGCCTGTGAATGCTTTTGGAAAAATTAGTAAAACACAACTAATCGAGGAGCTACAACCTCTTTATGATGCGATGGAACCTTATTTAACCAAGAAAAATGAGACAAAAACATTAGAATATACAAATAACTTTTTGATATTAAATGCAAATCTTCATTTTTCTCAAAATAACCAAGTTGTACTTTACAGAGTGGGCGATTTACGAGATAAAGATATTATTCAAGCTTGGCTGTATCATTTAATGTTGCAACTTCAATATCCAAATAGTACAGTTATCTTTTTCTTCAAACCGAAAAAAGCTCAAAATAAAGTAGGAAAATTAACTTTTAATCCTGTGGATAATGAACTTGCAGCACAGTTATTGAATCAATACATTCAAGATTATTTATACTCATTTAGTGAGCTAAAATGGGGAATTTCTCAGGAATTGGAAGGATTTTTTAAAGAAAAAGCAGATGAAAATAACGAAGAATTTACCCAAAATTATTTAAATAAGTTAATCAGTAACGATCGCGACCAAGATCGTATATACTTACAGCGTATTACAACACAAACAAGCGGTCTAAATTATTCCGAAATTTACCAAAAAACCCAACAGTGGTTTGAAGTAATGTGGAACAACAAAATTATTCAATAAATGGACATCAATTATGATTTGGAAAACAACCCCGAATATTCAAGAACTTAATGCTCTTTGTCAAAATTGTGCAGTTTCTCATTTAGGCATTGAATTTACCGATTACGGTACAGATTGGCTAGCAGCGACTCTAGAAGTGAATGAGCGTACCACCCAGCCTTTTGGGTTATTACACGGTGGTGTTTCTGCCGCACTGGCTGAAACCGTTGCTTCAGCTGCCGCCTTATTATGTTGTAAAAAAGATCAAATCCCCGTCGGAAAAGAACTCACTATTCAGCACTTAAAGCCTGTAAAACAAGGCAAAGTGACTGCGAAAACACAATTAGTCGCCGCAGATAATGTTGAGCATATTTGGGATATTACACTTTATAACGAACGACAAGACATTTGTGCTATTTCACAATTAGTTTTGAAAGTAATTGGGAAATAATAAGAACACTAAAAAATAAAGCCTAATATCAAAAATAACCTTTGCACTTTTATTCACGATCTCACTGCAATATACATTGCAAATTCTCACAAAAATTTAACCACTTAAAAATCATCTCGTTCAATATCATTTGAATCTGTATTCCAAAAACCTAAAAGGTAGGATATGAGGAATAAATTTCCCCAACTACTTTTTGGGCTTTGTCGATATTGTTGCTCTCGTTCCAGTTGTTCCAATCTAGTAATTTCTTGCTCAATAAGCTCTGTTTCTATATCCATTAGATCCGCTAAACGATCGTAATTATTAGCTTGTTGATCAAGAAGTAGACTTAAATAATCTTGTTCTGTTGTATATCGTGTGACAGATTCTGGATCTTCCATAAATAGAGGAAGCTGATTGATTTTTTCACGTTGCTTTTCGATAAGTTTAGCTTGTTTATCAATTTCAGCAGAAATTTGCTGTTTTTGTTGAGTAAGAGCATTTGGAGCTATATTGTTGTTCATTATTAGCCTCATTAAACATTATGCTATTGGATATAGCATAAAACTAATAATAAAAACTTGCAATAAGCGGTCAAAATTAGACCGCTTATTACATAATATTATTGCCCGTAATACGCATTTGCACCGTGTTTACGCAGATAATGTTTATCCAGTAACTCTTGTTGCATTGATTGGATATTTGGACGAATTTGGGTGGCAACAAAATTCATATAAGCTAGTTCTTCTAACACGACGGAATTATGCACCGCGTCATTAGCGTCTTTGCCCCACACAAATGGACCGTGTGAATGCACGATAACCGCAGGGACTTGATCCGCTTGAATATTGCGTTTTTGGAAAGTTTCCACAATCACTTTTCCTGTCTCTAACTCATATTCACCCGCAATTTCAGCAGGAGTCATTTTACGTGTGCAAGGAATAGTACCGTAGAAATAATCACCGTGTGTTGTACCAAGAGCCAGTAAATCTTCACCCGCTTGTGCCCAAGCCGTTGCGTGACGTGAATGAGTATGTACAATTCCGCCAATCGTTGGGAATTGACGATAAAGTTCTAGGTGCGTTGGCGTATCTGATGATGGTTTTAATTTTCCTTCCACCACTTTGCCAGTGAATAAATCAACCACTACCATATCATCGGCGGTCATTTCATCATATTCTACGCCAGATGGTTTGATGACTACTAAATTAGTTTCACGGTCAATTTCACTCACATTGCCCCAAGTGAATGTGACTAATTTATGTTTTGGTAATTCAAGGTTTGCTTTTAAGACTTTTTCTTTTAACGCTTCTAACATTGAAAGCCCCCTTCTTGCATTTTTTGTTCAATCCAACGACGTGCATTGATAATTTCTGCGATTGGCTCTTCGGCTTTTTCTGTCCACATTTCAATTAGGAATGCACCACGATAATTTAATTTATTGAGAATATTAAAGAATTTTGCAAAATCCACACAACCATCACCAAATGGTACATCTCTAAATTGTCCTTTGCAGGTTTCAGTAACTTTGTAAGTATCTTTTAAATGTAATGCTGAAATTTTGTTGATCCCTAAGGTTAGCTCTTCTTCAACGTTATCATTCCACGCTGAAAGGTTGCCAATGTCAGGGTAAACGGTAAACCAAGGTGAGTCTATGATTTGATCCCATTTTTTCCAACGAGAAATTGAACTCATAAATTTGGTATCCATAATTTCTACCGCAAGGGTCACTTGATTGCTTGCAGCAAGAGTAACTGCCCATTCAAGTCCTTCTTGGAAACGTTGGATTGTGCCTTCATCTTGATCTTCGTAATAAACATCGTAACCAGCAAGTTGAATGGTACGAATGCCTAAATCAACGGCTAATTGGATCGCTTTTTCCATCACCGTATAAGCTTCTTTGCGAGTGGCTTCATCTCGACTACCAAATGGGAAACGGCGATGCCCTGATAAGCACATTGATGGAATAGTCACACCCGTAGTAATAATCGCTTTTACTAGCTCTAAGCGTTGTTCTTTTGTCCAATCTAAACGTGCTAAACGCTCGTCTGTTTCATCAATAGAAATTTCGACAAAATCAAATCCACAGGCTTTTGCAATAGATAATCTATCTTGCCAGCTGATATCTTTTGGCAAGGCTTTTTCATAGATCCCTAATTTATGTTTTCTCATTCTGTTATCCTGTTAAAGTTTTACGTTTAAGCAAGAATAATGTTTAACCCTTGCTTCGTTAATTCTTCAATAATCTTCGGATCAGCCTCTTTTCCTGTAATTAAAAGATCGATATTTTTTAATTCAGCAAACAACATTCCAACCCGTTTACCTAACTTAGAGCTATCTAGCAACACAACCAGTTTTTCGACTTTTTCTAGCATTTTCTGTTCAGAATTTGCAATCAGCATATCATTTTTATATAAGCCTTCTTGGGAAAGCCCTTTACCACTGGTAAATAGAATATCTGCGGCATAATCATCTGCACTGGTATTCAAAGAAAGCATAATCGCTTGATTCTTATTATACTGCCCCCCCATAATCACAACATTATGGTGGTCGTGCTCAATCAATGTATTTGCAAGCGGTAAATAATTTGTGATAATTTGCAAATTTCGACCACTCAAACTCTTACCCAACATCAACATCGTTGAACCGCAAGTAAGAATGACACTCGTATCCTCTTTGCACAATTTACTGGCTGCAATGGCAATACGTTTTTTCTCTTCTAAATTATTGATGTTATTTTTCAGGATCGGTGAATTGATAGAATAATACGTCGCACTCAGAGACTCCGCGCCATTCCGTACTTTTTTTAATCGTCCTTGTTGATCCAGTTTTGTGATGTCTCGACGTGCGGTAGCCGGAGAAATACCAAGTAAATCAATAATTTCAGATGTCGCTAAATATTTTCGTTCATTAACTAATTTTAGCAGTTGTTGGTGTCTATAATTTTCATTCATATCTGTGTCTCTGGTTAAAATTTTTGCTAATTATAATGAACAATAAGAAAGGATACCACCTCAAAAAGAGGTGGTTTTAAACAATATTAAAGAATACATTTATATGGTACGTTTGGCTCTTCTTCATAGTGATCATCAAAGCCACGTGGGTGATGATACTCGATTAAATCTTTATCACGAGGATAAACGTATTTACCGCCTACTTCCCAAATAAATGGATGGAATTTATATTGCAGACGATCTTTACGCATTCTATATAATGCTAAAATTTCATCAGTACTTGCTTGGAAGTTTGTCCACACATCGTGATGCACTGGAATAACCACTTCTGCTCTTAGTGCTTCCGCCATACGAAGTAAATCGATTGAGGTCATTTTATCCATAATACCAATTGGGTTTTCACCGTAGTTATTTAATGCAACATCGATTTTGTTTTCTTTACCGTGTTTAGCAAACATTGTTGAATAGTGTGAGTCCGCACCGTGATAAATGTTACCACCTGGTGTTTTGAAGATGTAGTTCACACATTTTTTATCCATTTCTTCATCTGATGGGCAAAGACCTTTTAATTCGCCGCCATTTTCTTCTGCACCTTGCACTGGTAAAGTCACTAAGCAGGTTCTATCAAAACCTTCTAATGCAAGAATTTCCATATCTTTGATTTTCACGGTATCGCCTGGTTTAACAACAATACAACGCTCTTCTGGCACACCCCATTTAACCCAGATATCCACACAGTATTGTGGTCCGATGAATTTAACGTGATCTAATTTAGGGTTGTTAATCACAGCTGCCGCCACGTTAATATCAATGTGGTCACTGTGATAGTGTGATGCTAATAAGAAATCTAATTCTTCAATCGCAAACGGATCAATAACAACTGGGATATTACGTAAGTTTGGTTGTAATTTACGCACCCCTGACATATTTGCCATTTGGTGTCCACGAACCATATCTTTTACTTTTTTGGTATTTTTACCACGGAAACACCATAAATCCATTACGACATTAGCGCCTGCTGGGGTTTTCACCCAAATTGCACAGTTACCTAACCACCACATCGCAAAACTTTTTTCTGGCACGACTTCTGCTTGAATTTCTTCGTTTAACCAAGTTCCCCACTCTGGAAATGTTGAAAGAATCCAGCTTTCTCTTGTGATATCTTGTACTTTTGACATTTAATTTACTCCTAATAAAAACAACAATAAGAAATCAAAAGCAATCATATATAATCACAAAGTTTTATTCAATCTTTTTTTTCAAAAGTGTGACATAGTTCAAACTTTTCTTCTTTTTCTTGAAAAAAGAACCATTTTTCTACTTTACATAACAAATAATAACCTAAAACATAACCTACTTATTGAAAACACCTTAAAAATAAAATGTGATCTCGCTCACAAATAATCAAAAACAATCTTTATTCATCTTTTTCTCAGGCGTATTATAATAATGATTATGCAATCTAGGGCTTTCTGTATCATAATAAATATGATTACGGAAAATCGCTAATCATCCAAACTATTATTTTTTACTCATAGAGGTATTGATTATGGAATTTATTACAGAAATTCTAATCTTTCTAAAAGACCAAGTGCTATCCAAAGCACCTCTTTTATTAGGTATCGTAGCCTGTCTTGGTTACATTTTATTGAAAAAAGACACTACGACTATTCTTAAAGGAACAATAAAAACAATTGCAGGTTTTATGCTTGTGCAAGTCGGTGCGGGGACGCTTGTTCAAGGTTTCAAACCAATCATCTTAAAACTGAATGAAGTACACGGATTACAAGGTGCGATTGTTGATCCATATACAGCAATGCAAGCGACTATCACCACTATGGGTGAAAATTATGCTTGGGTGGGTTATGCAGTGCTAGGTGCATTAGCCTTAAATATTCTTTTAGTTGCATTCAGACGCTTAACTGGTATTCGTACTATTATGCTTACTGGACACATTATGTTCCAACAAGCAGGATTAGTGGCGGTATTCTATATGATTATCGGTGCATCAATGTGGGAAACTATTATTTACACCAGTGTGCTAATGGCACTCTACTGGGGTATCTCATCTAACATTATGTATCAAGCAACACAAGCTGTGACAGGTGGAGCAGGATTCTCAATCGGACACCAACAACAAATTGCCTCTTGGGTTGCAGTAAAACTTGCACCAAAATTAGGGGATAAAGACGACAGCGTTGAACATATGAACCTACCAAAATGGTTACATATTTTCCACGATAGCGTTTCAGCAACGGCAATCGTAATGACGGTATTCTTTGGTATTATCTTACTTTCATTCGGTCTAGATACTTTACAAGGAATGGCAGGAAAAACACACTGGTCAATTTACATCCTTGAAACAGGGCTTAAATTTGCTGTTGCGATTCAAATTATCGTAACAGGTGTACGTATGTTCGTTGCAGAACTTTCAGAAGCATTTAAAGGTATCTCTGAACGTGTTATTCCAAATGCAGTATTAGCGATTGACTGTGCGGCAATTTATGCATTCTCACCAAACGCAATGGTGTTCGGTTTTATGTGGGGTGCAATCGGTCAATTCGTTGCAGTAGGTTTATTACTAGGTTTTGACGCAAGTGTACTTATCATTCCAGGCTTTATCCCAATGTTCTTCTCAAATGCAACAATCGGGGTATTTGCAAACCGTTTCGGTGGTTGGAAAGCGGTTATGAAAATCTGTTTCGTAATGGGTATGATCGAAATCTTAGGTTCAGCTTGGGTAATCCACTTACTTGCAACTCAAGGTACTGTATTTAATGGTTGGATGGGTATGGCTGACTGGGCATTATTCTGGCCACCAGTATTACAAGGTATTGTTTCTGTTCCATTCTTCTTCTTTGTAATCATCGCATTATCTCTTGTTTATATGTTCTTCGCATCAAAACAATTACGTACTGATGAAGCAGCAGCAAAAGCAGCAGGTAAAACATTAGATCAATACTATGGTTACGGGGTTGAAGAAGATACACAAGAAGTAGCAACTGAAAGTGTATTTGAAAATACACAAAGTGGTACAAAAGCAATCCGTATCTTAGCAGTATGTGGCTCAGGTCAAGGCTCATCAATGATGATGAAAATGAAAATTAAAAACTACCTTGATAAACGTGGTATTCCAAATGAAATGGATTCTTGTGCAGTAACCGATTATAAAGGTAAACTGGCTAACGTGGATATCGTGGTGTCTTCACAACACCTTGCGAATGAAATCAATGGTGGCGACAAAGTCTCTGTTTTAGGTGTGAAAAATATGCTTAATCCAAATTCATTTGGGGATGAATTGGTTGAGTTAATCAAAAAACATCAAAACTAATTAAGAAAATGACCGCTTGCACGCTGTTGTAAGCGGTCATTTATTCTCTAAGTTTTACAAATTTTCACTTTTATTAGGAAATCTAATTATGAATTTAAAACAATCACTTATTGAAAATAATTCAATAAAATTAAATCAAACAGCAACGAGTTGGGAAGACGCAATTAAGATTGGAACAGATATGCTCGTTGCCTCTGGAGCTATTGAACCTCGTTACTATGACAACATCATCAGCAAAGTCAAAGAAATGGGACCTTACATTATTTTAGCACCTGGTTTAGCAATGCCACACGCACGCCCTGAAGAAGGTGTAATCAAAACCGCTTTTGCCTTAGTCACACTCACTGAGCCCGTTTTCTTTGACGGCGAAGAGGAAGGTGTAAAGGTACTTATTACTTTATCAGGCAGCTCATCAGATGAACATATGCAAGGCATTATGGAAATTACCCAAGTGCTAGAAGACGAAGATCCTGATAGTGAAACAGGCGTAGATTTAGCAAAAATATTACGTTGCCAGAACAACGAAGATGTATATAACGTTATTGATGAAGCATTAAACAAATAGAGGAACACAAAATGTCAAAACCATTATTACAAATTGCATTAGATTCATTAAGTCTTGAAAAAGCCGTTGCAGACGCAAAAGCGGCAGAAAAAACCGTTGATATTATCGAAGTAGGCACGATTTTAGCTTGTGCTGAAGGAATGAAAGCGGTAAAAACCTTACGTGCATTACACCCAGATCACATTTTAGTGTGTGATTTAAAAACCACTGATGGCGGTGCAATTTTAGCAAAAATGGCATTTGAAGCAGGGGCAGACTGGCTAACCGTTTCAGCAGCTGCTCACCCAGCAACCAAAGCAGCGTGTAAAAAAGTCGCTGATGATTTCAACGTAGCAAATCCTGATTTAAAAGTTAAAAAAGAAATTCAAATTGAAATTTACGGAAACTGGACATTTGAAGATGCACAGGAATGGGTTGATTTAGGCGTAAAACAAGCGATTTATCACCGCTCTCGTGATGCAGAATTAGCAGGTAAAGGTTGGACAGAAGAAGACATTGAAAAAATGAAAAAATTGGCTGATTTAGGCTTAGAGCTTTCCATCACTGGCGGAATCGTGCCACGAGAAATTCATTTATTCAAAGAAATTACCAATGCGAAAGTATTTATTGCAGGTCGTGCATTAGTAGGCGAAAAAGGCAGAGAAACTGCCGAAGCTATTCGTGCTGAAGTGGATAAATATTGGAAATAAGAAATAAAATTGATGTGATAAACAGCACCTATATCAATTTATAGGTGCTGTTTTTTTATTTAATGATTCAACAAAAGAGCATCCCATACACTAGGCTGAGCATTTTTAACTGGTGCTGGTGCTTGGTGGCAGAAATTTTGCCCTTGCGTGACCCATACTGGAATTTTATTATTGCTATAACAATCCCAACTACCGTATTCATTGATACCAACCCATTGAATATGAGAAGATTCTGGAAGCTTAAATGGTGTCGCAAGTGCACGTTTGAGATAATGTTTATAAATAAATAAAGCCCCACTCGAACCCGTTAAATAGGTATCACTATTATTATCCTTCCCAAGCCAAACTGTAGTAATATTTTTTCCATCAACTCCGACAAACCAAGTGTCTCTGGCATTATTTGTGGTACCCGTTTTCCCTGCTAGATTTAGATAACTATACTCTTTTTGCAAACTACGAGCCGTACCTCTTTTTACAACTTGCTGCATTGCATATAGTGTTTGAATACTCGCTTCTGGTGGTAAAATCTGAGTCGCTTGATGTATATCTGTTTGATAAATAACTTTCCCATTCTTAGATAAAATAGCATCAATGGTGCTTAACGGAATTTTCTTTCCTGCATTTGCAAGTACTTGATAAGATTTTGTGACCTCATAAGGTGAAATCGTATAAGAGCCAAGTAAGGTTGATGGATAAGGCGGAATTTTTGCCTCATCCCATCCCATTGCTTTTTGGGTTGCAATCACATTGCCTAGCCCTACTTGCATACCAATATTAACGGTTGGAATATTCATTGAGCGAACCAACGCATCCATTAACATAACAGAGCCACTAAAACGTTTATTGTAGTTACGAGGTTTCCAATCTGGGCTACCTTTCACTTTAATCGTAATCGGCTTATTCTCAATAGGTGTATTTAGACGAAAGCGGCTCGGATCTGAAAGTGCAATCGCATAAATAGAGGGTTTTACGAGTGAGCCTATCTGACGTTGAGCTGAGATAGCTCGGTTAAATCCAGCAAACTGTGTTTCAACGCCCCCCACTATTGCACGCACTTTTCCAGTATTATATTCTGCGATCACCATTGCCGCTTGCAAATCTTTTACTTTACGATGTGAATGCTCAAGTTGCGATACCCCATTGATCACCGCAATTTCTGCAACACGCTGTTGTGCACGATCTAAGGTCGTGAATATTTTTGAGCCAGCCAACTTATTAGAAATCTGTTTACCAAATTTTTGTTTTAATTCAAGGTTTAAAGCTTGCATAAACGCAGGTTGCTGGCGATATATTTTCCCTTTTGAACGAATACCAAGCGGACGTTCCGTCAACATTTTATATAATTCTTGATTGATAATTTTATTTTTCAATAACACGCTCAATACGATATTACGACGTTCTAGGGCATTATTGGGATTCCGCCAAGGATTATATAATGATGGACCTTTCACAATACCCACAAGTAATGCTTGCTGATCCAAACTAATTTCATTGATTGGACGTCCAAAATAAAATTTACTTGCTAATGCAAAACCGTGAATTTGATAATTACCATTTTGCCCCAGATAAATTTCATTCAAATACGTTTCTAAAATACGATTCTTACTGTAACGATAATCCAAAATAATAGACATTAAAGCTTCATTTATTTTACGAACTAAAGACTTCTCACGGGTAAGAAATAAATTTTTAACTAACTGCTGTGTTAAAGTACTCCCCCCCTGAACTCGACGACCAGCTTTATAGTTGGTAATCAATGCTCGAGCAATCCCCAAAGGACTCACGCCTTCGTGTTCATAAAAATGCTTATCTTCTGTTAGCAATAGTGCTTCAATCAGTAAACGAGGATAATGCTGCAAGCGGATTGCCTGACGATCTTCATCATCATCAGAATGTAGCATTGCGATCAATTTAGGATCGATCAAAAACTCACTAATAACTCGTCCTTGTACTAAATCTTCAATAATAGCTAAATTATTTTGATCAAAAATAAGACGAATAATACGCTGTGCTTCTGGCTTATTTGGAAAAGAAAATGCTCGGCGAAGCAAGGTAAGGCGATTCCCTTCAATTTTGAAATCACCAGGTGTCACCAATTGAGAAACTTCACGATAACCATTATCTAGTAGAATAAGTTTTATTTCTTCTAAACTTTTATGCTCATCTGTGCGAATCGTATCAATCTTAGAATAAATTTCAGCGGGCAGCTGCCAAATTTGCCCTTCCATTTTAGTGCGAATTTTACTGTCTAAATAGATACTATAAAAACAAAGACACACAAAACCAGTAAATATAAGTTTTAGCAAGGTGCTTACTATATATTTTTTAAAATTAAACTTTTTAGGTGTTTGCGTTTTTTTTGCAGCTTTTTTAGTTTTTGCTGATTTAGGTGGTTTTGCCATTATATTACTCGCTATTTTTTGTTCATTTTAACGAATAAAGATTGAAAAGACAAAAAGAAATAAAAAAGCTATGCCAGATAAAACAAAGCGAATCATAACGATATTGGATATGATGAAAAATTGCAAAAAACCAATAAAATATGACCGCTTATAACATCACTCTTTTATCTTTTTCTAAACACAAGAGTCATTACAATTCCGATAATGACAAATACACCGCCCAAAATATGATACTGGTAAAGCCTTTCATCTAAAAGCAACACGCCACTTAAAATGGATAAAATTGGACTAAGATTATTTAATACCGCCATTTGTGACGCGGGAATTAACGGCAAAGCATAATTGGTTAAAAATGAGGTTAACACCGAGGATAAGATACCAAGATATAAAATTGACCAAACAAAATCCATATTCCCAAAAGGTGCAAAAAATTGATCTAATTTACCCGCTTGTAAATGGCTAGAAAATGCAACAAGATTAAATATCACACAAGCAATAAAAGTTATCCAAACGGTAATTTCAATCGCAGTAAGTTTGGTGGTGGATCTTTTGCCAAGAATAATGTAACAGGTAAACGCAACCATTGAGAAAACAAGTAAAACAATACCTTGTAGATTATTGATATTTCCTGAAAAATTACCTTTATTTAAGACGATATAGAGTACCCCAATAACGGATAACGCTATTCCAATTTTTTGTAACAAGGTTGTTTTTTCTTTTAAGAATATTTGGGCGAAAATCAATGTGATAATAGGTGATGTCGCAAAAATAATTCCTGCCTCTGATACCGAGCTATATTCCATTCCATAGGCTTGCAATAAAAAGAACAGCGAAGGATAAGAAATAGATAAAAGCAACAAGGTTTTGAGTTTGTTTTTATTTAGTTTTGGGATTTTTATGATGTTAAAAAGCCACAACAACATAATGGTCGCAAAGGCAATGCTAAACCGATGGGCGAGTAAATCTATGGTGTTGGTATAATTTAAGGCGATTTTGATAAACATTAGGGATAGACCAATGATAGAGGTCATTAAAAATAGCCCTAAATATGCCATTACAAGTTTTTTATTATTTTTCATAGAGATAAAAATAACGAGGATATTAGAAATTTATTTTCTAATATCCTCAGACATTTAATTAAAAGAAAACGAGTGATTACTCAATAATTTTCGCACCTTCTGGTGTTCCCACGATTGTTACATTTGCAAAACGTTGTGCAAAAATACCGTTAGTGACTACACCTGCGATATTATTGATAGTATGTTCCATTTTAAGCGGTTCAATAATTTTAAAATTATACACATCTAAAATGATATTGCCGTTATCCGTTACCACTCCTTCACGATATTCAGGCGATCCACCAAGTGCGACAAGCTGACGAGCTACATAAGAACGAGCCATTGGGATCACTTCAACAGGCAATGCAAAAGTTGAACCTAATACATCAACTTGTTTTGATTTATCCACAATACAGATAAATTTTTTGGCAAGTGAGCTGACAATTTTTTCACGAGTTAATGCCGCACCGCCACCTTTGATCATATAACCTTGTGGGGTAATTTCATCGGCACCATCAATGTAAACATCAAGCCCTGACACTTCATTAGCGTCAAAAACATCAATACCTAATTCACGTAAACGTCTTTCTGATTCTTTTGACGCTGCCACTGCACCTTTAATCTGACCTTTCATTGAACCCAATGCGTCAATAAAACAGTTTACCGTCGAGCCACTGCCTACGCCCACGATAGTATCCGCTTTTACATATTTTAACGCAGCTTGTGCCGCTTGTTTTTTCATTGAAAGTTGATCCATTATTTCTAACCTCTAAACACATCAAATGTAGGGGCGTATTGCATACACCCAAATAAAAAAATGTAAATAAAAGGGCGTATGCAATACGCCCCTACAACTAATTACGTTTTACCGCTTCTGCAATTTCAGTTGCACAGCTATGAGCAAGCTCACCATCAGCACATTCAACCATAACACGAATTAACGGTTCAGTACCTGATTTTCGCAATAAAACTCGCCCTTTACCTTGCAAGCGTTGTTCCACGTTTTGTGTCACTTTTTGTACTTCTTCACTGGCAAGTGGATCAGTATCGCCACTAAACTTGATGTTGATAAGTTCTTGCGGATAAAGTGGCACTGCCTCAGCAAGTTCATTTAAACTTAGTTTTTGAGCCGCCATTGCCGCTAAGACTTCTAGTGACGCAACAATGCCGTCCCCTGTGGTATTTTTATCTAAGATAATAATATGCCCTGAGTTTTCCGCACCAAGTTTCCAGCCTTTTTCTTTTAACTGTTCTAGCACATAACGGTCACCTACTTTGGCACGCACAAATGGAATCGCAAGGGTACGCAGTGCATTTTCTAAGCTCATATTACTCATCAATGTACCGACAACGCCACCTTTTAATTTACCCGCACGCAATGCCTCGCGAGCAATAATAAAGATGATTTGGTCGCCATCAATTTTATTACCAAGATGATCCACCATAATCAAACGATCGCCGTCGCCATCATAAGCTAAACCAAGATCGGCGTTATGTTCAAGCACAGCTTCTTGTAATTGTTTTATATCCGTTGCACCCACGCCTTTATTGATATTCATACCATTTGGCTTAGTACCAATTTCAATCACTTCTGCACCTAGCTCACGCATAACATTTGGTGCGATGTGGTAGGTTGCACCGTTCGCACAATCCACTACAATTTTATAATCACTTAAATTTAAGTGTGAAGGGAAGGTGCTTTTGCAGAATTCAATATAACGTCCAGCGGCATCGGTAATTCGGCTTGCCATTCCTAGCTCCGCAGAATCCACACAATCCATTGGTTCATCAAGCATTGCCTCAATCGCCTCTTCCACTTCATCAGGTAATTTCTCGCCATTTGATGAGAAGAATTTAATTCCGTTATCGTCATAAGGATTATGGGAGGCAGAAATGACAATCCCTGCTTCTGCACGAAACGTACGAGTTAAATACGCAATCGCAGGGGTTGGCATAGGACCGGTAAATGCCACAGAAAGCCCTGCGGCTGAAAGTCCCGCTTCCAATGCGGCTTCAATCATATAGCCTGAAATACGGGTATCTTTACCGATTAAAATGCGTTTTGAACCTTGATTGGCTAATACTTTACCCGCAGCCCAACCTAATTTTAAGATGAACCTTGGCGTGATAGGATATTGCCCAACCTTGCCACGAATACCGTCTGTACCGAAATATTTACGGTCTGCCATTTTCTAGCCCTCAGTCTTAGTGTTTACAACCGCAGCCACAACCGCCTTCTTTTTTCTCTTTCTTTTCTGCTTTTTCTTCATCGCTATGGCAATGACCGTGTCCGCCACAACATTCGTGTTCTTCTTCGTCGTGGTCGTGTCCACAACAGCCACCACCGTGCTGATGAATATGACCGTGAGCAATTTCTTCTTCTGTTGCTGCACGTACTGCAACGATTTCAACGCTGAATAATAATTCTTGTCCTGCTAACATATGGTTACCGTCAACCACCACTTCAGTTTCATCCACTTCAGTAATCACAACAGGCAATGGGCCAATATCCGTATCTGCGATAAAACGCATACCTACTTCTAATTCATCAACGCCTTGGAATACGTCTTTTGGTACACGTTGTACCATATCTTCATTGTATTCACCGTAACCTTCTTCTGGTTTTACACGCACTTCAAATGTATCGCCAACAGCTTTACCTTCTAACGCATTCTCTAAACCAACAACAAGGTTTTGATGACCGTGTAAATAGTCTAACGGTTGATTAACTGGTGCTTCATCAACTAATACACCTTCTTGAGTACGAACTTGGTAAGCAATGCTTGGTACGGTATTTTTAGTAATTTTCATTAGGGATTCCTTTATTTAAGTAAAAAATTGTGGGTATTGTAACGTTTTAATGGGCGTTAGAGAATGCCAAAATAAAAAAAGTTCACTTTATTTTTAAGACTTAGCTCATAGGAAATGAAAAATCGTGTAAAAACAACTCTTTGATTTCTAAAGGATAGCCATCAAGTAATAAGGTTGAACAACGGGCATACAAGCCAGTTTTTGGGTCTTGTGTCCATTCTAGGCTAAGACGTTGAGGATTTTGAGGAAAGAGCCATAAGCCAATAGCTTCATTACCAAAGGTTAAAATATCTTGGGCGACATTTTCAATAGTTTGTTGAGGAAAAATGGTTTGGGCAAAAATAATGGGGTTGCCGTCGCCGAGTAGCATAACATCTCGTTGCCAATAAGCGGTCGGATTTTTTTCATCTTTTGCAAACCAGTTTTGGGAAAGAATTTCTACCGTGACATCTTTATAATGTTGCTGTAATTTCAAGGTTAAGGAGTCTTGGTGCATTAACCAATCTTTGTGTGAGTCAGATAATGTACTGTCATCACTTTGCCAGTGAGCTTGTGCAAGTATGTTTGCATAAAGTGTATTCATACTATTATAAATAAGCGGTTACATTTTTATTAAAATTTGCAAAAATGAAAATAAATCTGTATCTCAATATCATCATTAAGATACAGATTTTATTTTTAAAATTAACGTTTGTTCATCAACTTAGAATTTGTTAGCTCATAAACACGTAATTTTGCGATTTCTTTGGCAAGTTTCGCCGCTAAGTCCACGTTATTTTGTTTTGCGAGATTTTCTTCTGCTTGACGTTTCGCTTCAAGGATACGTTGTTGATCCAACTCATCACCTCGAATTGCTACATCAGCCAGTACGGTTACCATATTTGGTTGTACTTCTAAAAATCCACCTGAAACATAAATTGCTTCTTCGCTGTTATCTGCAAGTGTGTATTTTACCATTCCCGGTTTGATTGCGGTGAGTAAAGGGGTATGCCCTGCATACACCCCTAATTCTCCATCAATCCCTGAAACACGAACACTTGTAATTTTGCCTGAGAATATTTTACTTTCTGCACTTACGACAGTCAGTTCAAATTCAGTCGCCATATCTTGTTCTCCTTATGCCCTATTGGTTTAGGGAACAATTACATTTTTTTCGCTCTTTCAATAACATCGTCAATAGAACCAGCCATATAGAATGCCTGTTCTGGAATGTCATCAAACTCACCGTCTAAGATACCTTTAAAGCCACGAATGGTTTCTTTTAATGGTACATATTTACCCGCTGAACCGGTAAATACTTCTGCAACGAAGAATGGTTGTGATAAGAAACGTTCAATCTTACGTGCACGAGATACCACTAATTTATCTTCTTCTGATAATTCGTCCATACCTAGAATCGCGATGATGTCTTTCAACTCTTTATAGCGTTGTAATGTTCCTTGTACACCACGAGCTACGTCGTAATGCTCTTGACCGATTACTTGTGGATCTAATTGGCGTGACGTTGAATCTAATGGATCAACGGCTGGGTAGATACCAAGTGATGCAATGTTACGGCTTAATACCACTGTTGAGTCTAAGTGAGCGAAGGTTGTCGCTGGCGATGGGTCAGTTAAGTCATCGGCTGGTACATATACCGCTTGGATTGACGTAATTGATCCTGTCTTAGTTGAAGTGATACGCTCTTGGAGTACACCCATTTCTTCTGCAAGTGTTGGTTGGTAACCTACCGCAGATGGCATACGACCTAAAAGTGCGGATACTTCTGTTCCCGCTAGGGTATAACGATAGATATTATCCACGAAGAATAATACGTCACGACCTTCGTCACGGAATTTTTCTGCCATTGTTAAACCAGTCAATGCAACACGTAAACGGTTACCTGGTGGCTCGTTCATTTGACCATAAACCAGTGATACTTTATCTAATACGTTAGAATCTGTCATTTCGTGGTAGAAGTCGTTACCCTCACGAGTACGTTCCCCAACCCCTGCGAATACAGAGTAACCTGAGTGTTCAATCGCAATATTACGGATTAACTCCATCATATTTACAGTTTTACCTACACCGGCACCACCGAATAAACCAACTTTACCCCCTTTTGCAAAAGGACAGATTAAGTCGATTACTTTGATACCAGTTTCAAGTAATTCTGTGCTATTTGATTGATCTTCGTAGCTTGGTGCTTCACGATGGATAGACCAGCGTTCTTCTTCGCCGATATCACCTTTTTCATCGATTGGATCACCTAATACGTTCATAATACGACCCAAGGTTTGTGTTCCTACTGGAACTTGGATTGGGTTATTTGTATTGATTGCTTCTAAGCCACGTTTTAAACCATCTGATGTACCAAGTGCAATACAACGTACTACACCACCACCTAATTGTTGTTGAACTTCAAGGGTTAAACCTGCCGATTCAACTTTTAAGGCGTCATATACTTTTGGTACTGAATCTTGTGGAAACTCAACATCGATTACCGCACCGATGATTTGGACTATTTTTCCAGTTGCCATTACCGTTCCTCTTTTTATTAAATTGCCGCAGCACCTGCAACAATTTCATTTAACTCATTTGTAATGCTTGCTTGACGAGCTTTGTTATACACTAATTGTAAATCATCAATCAATGTACCTGCATTATCTGTTGCTGCTTTCATTGCTACCATTCGCGCTGCTTGTTCAGAAGCGAGATTATCCACCACTGCTTGGTAAACTTGGGATTCAAGATAACGTGTCATTAATGAATCTAATAATACTTCTGGATCTGGTTCATAAATATAGTCCCATAATCCGTTGTTACTTAGATCATCGTTATCCAGTTTTGGTAATGGAAGTAGTTGTTCAATTACAGGTTCTTGTGCCATCGTGTTTACAAAGCGGTTAAACGCAATATAAACAGCGTCAATTTCGCCTTTACGATAAGCCTCAATCATTGTATTTACTGAACCGACTAGCTGTTCCATTTGTGGATTATCACCTAAGCCTGTAATTTGGCTTGTTACTTTTAACCCTGTTGGTTTAAAGAACGCCACAGACTTTGAACCCACTAAACCAAGTTCAACACTAACGTTTTTGTCTTTCCACGCTTTTAACTCACCTAAAGTCGCTTTAAATAAGTTGATGTTAAGACCGCCACATAAGCCACGATCCGTAGAAACAATTAAATATCCTACATTTTTTACATCACGTTGAACCAAAAACGGGTGCTTATAACCAATGCTTCCTTTCGCAATATGGCTGATCACTTTACGTATCATTTCTGAATACGGACGTGACGCAGACATACGCTCTTGCGTTTTACGCATTTTAGAGGTAGCAACCATTTCCATTGCTTTTGTGATCTTTTGGGTATTCTGAACACTTGCAATTTTGGTTCTTATCTCTTTAGCACCTGCCATTTTTATTCTCCGCTAAAGTTTAACTTACCACGAACTGTTCTTTTTGAAACTCTCAACAATTTCAGTTAATTGATCTTTGATTGAATCGTTATAATCGCCTGATTTTGTTAGCTCTTTCATAAAGTCTGCATAATTACTTTCTGCATACTCTAAAAGACTTGCTTCAAATGAACCAATACGTTCAAGTTCTACATCATCAAGATAACCAAACTCAGCAGTAAATAATACCACCGCAAGCTGTGCAACAGACATTGGTGCATATTGTTTTTGTTTCAATAATTCAGTTACTTTTTGACCGTGTGAAAGCTGTTTACGTGTTGCTTCATCAAGATCTGAGGCAAACTGTGCGAACGCTGCTAATTCACGATACTGTGCAAGTGCGGTACGAATACCACCTGATAATTTCTTAACCACTTTGGTTTGTGCGGCACTACCTACACGAGAAACCGAGATACCTGGGTTTACCGCTGGACGAATACCTGCATTAAATAAACTTGATTCTAAGAAAATCTGACCATCAGTAATTGAGATTACGTTGGTTGGTACGAATGCTGATACGTCTCCAGCTTGCGTTTCAATAATTGGTAACGCGGTTAATGAACCCGTTTTACCTTTTACTTCACCTTTAGTGAATTTTTCCACATATTCTGCATTCACACGAGCAGCACGCTCTAATAAACGAGAGTGTAAATAGAATACGTCACCTGGGAATGCTTCACGACCTGGTGGACGACGTAATAATAGTGAAACTTGACGATAAGCAACTGCTTGTTTTGATAAATCATCATAAACGATTAACGCGTCTTCACCACGATCACGGAAATATTCACCCATTGCACAACCTGCATAAGGTGCAAGGTATTGTAATGCAGCAGATTCTGACGCACTTGCAACCACAACGATAGTGTTTGCTAACGCACCGTGTTCTTCTAATTTACGTACAACGTTTGCTACGGTTGATGCTTTTTGACCAATCGCAACGTACACACATTTAATGCCTGAATCACGTTGGTTGATGATTGCATCGATTGCTAATGCAGTTTTACCTGTTTGACGGTCACCGATAATTAACTCACGTTGTCCACGACCGATTGGTACCATTGAGTCAACGGCTTTATAACCGGTTTGCACTGGTTGATCTACCGATTGACGCTCAATTACCCCAGGGGCAATCACTTCAACTGGCGAGAAACCATCGTGTTCCACTTCGCCTTTACCATCAATTGGCTGACCTAATGTATTAACAACACGACCTAATAAACCTTTACCTACTGGCACTTCTAAGATACGACCCGTACATTTTACGGTCATACCTTCAGCTAAGTCTGCGTAAGGTCCCATTACTACTGCACCCACTGAATCTCTTTCTAAGTTCAATGCGATTGCATAACGATTGCCCGGTAACTCAATCATCTCACCTTGCATTACATCAGCAAGACCGTGAATTTTGATGATACCATCACTTACTGAAACGATTGTACCTGTGCTTTGCGCTTCACTTACTACGTCAAATTTGGCAATTCGTTTTTTAATTAACTCACTAATTTCTGTTGAATTTAGTTGCATATTTTATTCCTCTTACAAGCATAACTCATTTGCTAAGCGGTCTAATTGTCCACGACTACTGCTATCAATCACAATGTCATCATAACGAATGATAACGCCTGCGATTAGCTCTTTAGACACCTTAGATACAATTCGCACTTTACAATTAAGTCGCTTTTCCATCGCCGTTGCGATTTTAGTTTCATTAGCTTTACTTAATTTTGTTGCAGAGATAACCTCAATATCTTTTACTGATTCATACTCTGATCGCAATTGAATAAATGCTTTTAATACTGAAGACAACACCGTTAAACGTTGATTTTCAGCCATAATACGAATGAAATTTTGCCCATATTGATCAAGCTGTTTTTCACAAATCCCAATAATAATCTCTGCGATTTGCTGTGGTGATGATGCCGATTTTAAATAACCTGCTACTTGCTCATTTTCGATAACAAGCGTCACAAATTGCAGCATCTCCTGCCATTTATCTAACTGATCATTCTCCAAAGCAAAATCAAAAGCCGCTTTAGCATAAGGACGAGCTACTGTACTTACTTCCGACATAGCCCCTCCTTATTATAGTTCTGCAACTAATTTATCAATAATGTCATTGTTCGCCGCAGCATCAATATTGCGACCCACAATTTTCTCAGCACCCGCAACAGCAAGTGCAGCTACTTTCTGACGAAGCTCTTCTTGAACACGTTTACGCTCACTTTCAATTTCTGCATAACCTTGCTCAATAATGCGTGCTTTTTCAGCTTCTGCTTCTACTGTTACAGAGTCTAAAATCTCATTACGACGTTTATTTGCTAAATCAATGATTTGTTGTGCTTCTTCTTTCGCTTTTAAGATTTCTTTTTCTGCAAGTTCTTTCACATCAGCTTGCTCTTGTTTTGCTTTTTCAGCAGAAGCAAGTGCGTCGGCAATTTCGCCCTGACGTGTTTCGATTGCAGAAATAATTGGTGGCCATACATATTTCACACAGAACCATACAAAGATGGAAAATGCGATCATCTGACCTATCAATGTTGCATTTATATTCACAACATACCTCCTTCATTAGTGGGGATAAAAGTTGTTGTTATTAACCCAATAATGATGTAAATGGATTTGCAAATGCGAAGTACAAGCCGATACCTACTGCGATCATTGCAATCGCATCTAAAAGACCCGCAACGATAAACATTTTAGTCATTAGAGAGTTCGCAAGTTCTGGCTGACGAGCAGCAGATTCTAAATAACGACCACCTAAGATACCAAAGCCAATTGCAGTACCTAATGCAGCGAAAGCAAGCATGATTGCTGAAGCAATAATAGTTGCACTAATTACAGTTTCCATAGTTTTTCTCCAATTAAGTTGAAAGGGCGATGCCCTGTTTAAGTAAAAATAAAAAAATTAATGTTCAGCCTTGTTATTAGCAAGACTTAAATACACCACTGTTAACATCATAAATACGAATGCTTGTAGCGTTACCACAAGAATATGGAAAATCGCCCATATAATTTGCAACACACCACCCGCTGATTGTAAGAAAATGTTGTCAGCCATATACATTAAAGCGATCAAAATAAAGATCAATTCACCTGCATACATATTACCGAACAAACGCAACGCTAATGAAATAGGTTTTGCGATTAGAGTTACACTTTCAAGTAATAAATTGACAGGAATAAACGCCCAATGATTAAAAGGATGCAAAGTATATTCTTTCACAGACCCTTTTAGCCCTTTTGATTTGACTGTATAAAATAAAATTAAGAAAAATACACAGATAGCTAAACCAAAAGTCGCATTAACATCGGCTGTCGGAACTGCTCTTAGATAATGAATACCAAATAAGTTAGCAACTTGTGGTAAAAAATCCACAGGGATCAAGTCAATGGTGTTCATAATAAACACCCAGCAGAAAATGGTTAAAGCAAGCGGTGCGACCACTTTTGTTGAACCGTGAAAGTTCTCCTTCACAATACCATTTATCCACTCAACGACGATTTCCACTGCACACTGCAATTTACCAGGTACACCTGTTGTGGCAGTTTTTGCTACCTTACGGAAAATCCATAAGAATAACAGCCCTGATAGTACAGTAAAAAAGAGCGTGTCTATATTTACACTCCAAAATGAATCACCTGATGAAAGGTAAGTCAAATGGTGGGTAATATATCCAGCAGAACTATTTTCAGCCATAACCTATCCTTTTGAGATAAAAGAAGTTTTCGTTTTTGTTATTCCATTTTGTTTCAGACTGAAAAAAAATGGTAATAAACTATTACACATTAGCATTAAAAAGAAACTTAAAAAAAACACCAAAAAATTCATTTGAGAATACGTTTTGAATGCCACAATAATTAACACTATTGCCACACCCCATTTTAATGCTTCGCCTTTGTAGAAAGCGGTCAGATTTTGTGTTTTTTTTGCAGAATGATTAAAAAACCAATAGACAAAAACAGCATAAGGCATAATCGCACAACCGCCCCCTAAAATCAGAGAAACAAGCCATTTTATTTGTAAAAAAGCCACTAAAAAAGCACTTAATACGAATAAAATAACTATTGTTCTTAATGCCTTATAATGTGTTTGTTTACTTTGGTTTATTACAGCAGACATCAACGCCTCTTTATAAAAAATCGTGGTTGCCCACCGCACAATCATACAACATCGGAATTATACACTTCTAAGAATGCGATTCAATAATAAATCACGGAAACCGAGACAAATGTAACATTTTTGTTAAATTTTACTGTTTTATTCTTATTAAGCAATACGCTTTGTTTGTATAATTTTAACGAATTTAATCAATATCTAAACTTTTGCCTATTTCCTCTACTTTTTTACAACGTAAAAACCTTGCTTTTAAAGTATAAAAAAACCACCAAAAATGGATATTACCATTTCTGGTGGTTATGAACTCTCTTTCTATTTTAATTTACGCGTATCTAAATCCATTACCGCAGGATCGTGATCTGATGCACGGTAAATATCATAGTAACGATGTGAACATTGCTTACTATTTTTGCAATTATACTTATTGGCATATTCAAACAAGGTGGACTCCCCTGCATTGATATTCCAATCCGTTGCATCTACCACGCTTGGTAACATATCTTTAGACACTAAAATATAATCTAACGTACCGATATGATTTTTAAATGAAAAGCTGTATGATTTTGGGTGTAACTGAGCAACAATATTGGTGTAACCATAAGAATGATCAATCACCTTACCTGTTTTTCCATACAACGGCGTGCCTTCATCACGGCTACCAATATAAGTATAAGCTGACGTTTTGATCACGTGATCTTTTGGTGCATTATGACGATTTGTCAAAACCATTATCGGATCTTCATTCCCGTAAGAATTTAGATCCCCAAGAATCACTTTCGCGCCCTGAATTTTGCTTAACTCTTGCCCTAGCACATCAGCCCCTGCTACACGTAGATTTTCACAAGATCCTTGATTATCCGCATCAACTAAGCGTCCTGTTTGCACATCTTCCCAACACGCAGATCCTTTTGATTTTAAATGGTTGACCGCAACAGTTAAGTCTTTATTTGTTTTATTTACTTTAAATGTCACCGCAACAGTATCACGCTGATGCACCGTACCAGAGAAGAATTTATCACGGTATCCGTCTTTATAACGCATATCTGGTGCATATTGTGTTGGCATTTTGATAATACGATAATTTGTTAAAGTCACTTTATCTTTCTTATAAAGTAACTGATTAGAAATCGCATCCCCACCAATAAACTGACTGTTATCACTTGGTTTTACATAAGCATAATGCTCTTTTGGATCTTTAATTTTACTATTGATTTGTTTAACTAAATCCTCAACCGCAGAACCTTGATCAAAACCGTTATTCTCAATTTCCATTAAGCCAACAATATCCGCATTCATATTCGCAATGGCTGTCGCAATTTTGCCACTTTGTAATTTGAATTCTTCTTCTGTTTTCGCACCACGATTTTGGTGTAATGGATTTTTGACTTTGCTGTATGGCGAATTAAAATAATTTAATACATTGAAGCTCGCAATGCGTAAATCACCACCTTTCTTAAGCTGTGGCTGTGCTTGACGATCTTGGGTATGAATAAAGTTTTTTGAATTTGCTTCATTGGTTACATACAAACGATATTGCCCATAAGAATAACCAATCACCCCTTCCAAACCATCAACTAAGTCGTTAATTCTGATGTAATTATCTGAACTTTCTTTTCCATTTGATTCGCCAAAAGTTGGATACCAAACGATCTCGCCACGAGGTGCTGCTTCAAAAGATTCAACTACTAAGGCATTTTCATTATCTATTTTTTTCTTAGTGCTTGGTGCAGTTAATTGATTTGGATGCAACAGAGCGTGCTTATAAGAAAGTGCTAAATTATTGCGTTTTGCACCATAATCAAAACCAAAATTTTTCGTCACGAATAAATCAGAACTTTTTTCAACACGGACTAGCATCCCTTCATAGCGTTCTAGCGATTGTGCCATATCAGAGGAATCAAGGCGTAACACCTCTGGTTTTGGTAAATCAACGTTGGTTTTTAACACCTTGATATCACTCACATCAACCAGTTTCGTCCATTTATAATCTTCTGCAACTCTTGCTTGTAAACTCACTAAATTTCCCACTTTCAAGTCATCTAAATTTGTCGTTTCCACAAAAATTCCATCAGATGTTTTTGGATTATTATCGCTCGGTGCTTGCATAAAAAAGCCGACTTTAAGATCTTTACCCAAACTTTTATGCTGAATAGCTGTAATCACCCCTTCTACACGATACGTATCTTTTGATTGATAAATTTTATTCTGAACATCAACCATTGGCGAGAATGCACCACTCCCCTGTAATTGCTGGATACTGCTTGGAATAACTTGAGTTGGTTGCACACTACAACCTGTGACTAAAATTGCACTACTAACAGCTAATGATAATAAATTTTTACGCATACTATTCTCACTTAATGTTAAAAAATAAACAAATAAATAAAAAGATTGGAAATCAATCCCCCTCAATAGAAACAGCATTCTATACAATAAAATAAAAAAAATATGTGAACCAGTTCACAAAACAAACAAAAAATTGTGATCATAATCACAAAATAGACAAAATGTCTTTGAAGATCAACCGATTAGATTGTAAATTATACACACCTATTAACTTACACTATAAAAAGGTCTTTATTATGAAAAAACTCTCAAAAACACTTATTGCCCTTACTGTTGCAACTTTGGCTGCAAGTGCTGCAAATGCGTCTATTGTTTATGAAAATGATGGTACAAAAGTCAGCGTTTACGGTTCACTACGTGTTAAATTCGCAAAATTAGAAAATAGTCGTAATGATTTACTTGATGATGGTTCAAAATTCTGGATTAACGTGAGCCAAGATTTTGAAGATGGCTACTCTGCTTTTGGTGCATTACAACTTCGTCCATCAACAAAATATGATGACAGCTTTAGTGATGGTGTAAGTACGCATCGCCTTTATGCCGGTATGAAAAAAGAAGGCTTAGGTGAAATCTCATTCGGTAACCAAACCACTATTGCAGATAAATTTAAAACTGTCGGTTTTACCGAAGGATTTGGTGGCATTACTCGTGCGGGACAAAAAAATCCAGGTGGAGAAACCTACCGTACTTACGGACGTACCCAACATGGCTTAAATACATCCGGTAAAAAAACAATTCATATTCAAAGTGAACCATGGAATGGATTTACTTTTGGAGCAGATTATATCTTAGATAAAAATGCCGAAAGAATTGAATATAACAAAAAAGAGAAAAAAGAAGGCAAAAATTTCGACAATACTCAATATCAAGCTGGTGTATTATATTACAAACGTATTGATGACCTAAAAATGAAAACAAATGTTGTTTATGGCCATAATAAAGCACTAGAGTTTTTAACAACTGATAGTGTAGGTGTTGGCTTCGGGTTTACCTATAAAGATTATGAATTTGGTATTGATTACATTTATGATAAAAATAACTATGTAAAAGATCACAAAGAAGACAACACAGATAAGGAATATAAAAAAGGTGATAAAACGTCACAAAAATCATTGCAAGTTGGTTTGAAATATCAAATTACTTATCCTTGGGATATTTATACATCTTATCGTCAAACAACCTATGCTGATGATGTGAAAAATAAGGGCTTTGCTGTTGGTACTCACTACCAATTTAACAAAAAAATCCGTGTTTATTTAGAGTATGCGACAAATAAAGCTGAAAATGTTTATCAGGAAAAAGACTCTAAAACAAAAAAACTCGTAGATGCTTATCCTCGTGAACGTCAAAACGGTTACTATGCGGGATTCCGTGTTGATTTCTAAATAAACATTTAATGTGATAAGAGAAATAAATCAAAGCCACCAATACGGTGGCTTTTTTGATAAAGAATTAAATAAAAATCTTTTCATAAAGAGAGAGGGATGAGTAAAGATTAACTTAAATATACCGCTATGACTCAAAATAACATGTTCAACATATTATTAAGCCGTAAATATAGCGGTCATATTTTATCAAGAATTTACACATTTATTATGTGATAAAAAGATGGCTAATCAATCCCCAAACTTTCCCACATTTCATCCACTTTTTTCACCACATTGGGAGCTTTCACTATCGGCGTTCCCCATTCACGATCGGTTTCACCCTGCCATTTATTCGTAGCATCAATCCCCATTTTTGAACCCAGTCCTGCCACAGGGGAAGCAAAATCTAAATAGTCAATCGGGGTGTGTTCAATCATTGTGGTATCACGAGCAGGGTCACAACGAGTCGTTATCGCCCAAATCACATCTTTCCAATCTCGTGCATTGACATCATCATCACACACAATCACATATTTGGTGTACATAAATTGACGTAAGAACGACCATACCCCCATCATCACACGTTTTGCGTGTCCTGCGTATTGTTTCTTAATAGTGACCACCGCCAAACGATATGAACAGCCCTCAGGCGGTAAATAGAAATCCACAATTTCAGGGAATTGTTTTTGTAAAATAGGAATAAATACTTCGTTCAACGCTTCGCCTAGTACCGCTGGTTCATCAGGTGGACGACCCGTGTAGGTTGAATGATAAATCGCATCTTTTCGCATTGTTAAATGCGTAATGGTAAACACAGGGAAGTGATCTTGCTCATTATAATAGCCCGTATGATCGCCATAAGGTCCTTCTAGGGCGGTTTCATTTGGATCAATATAGCCTTCTAACACAATTTCCGCACTGGCTGGCACTTCTAAATCATTAGAAATTGATTTCACCACTTCCGTTTTATGCCCACGTAACAAACCCGCAAAGGCATACTCTGACAAGGTATCAGGAATAGGTGTCACCGCTGCTAAAATAGTGGCTGGATCAGCCCCCAATGCTACAGATACAGGAAACGGCTTATCTGGATTTTCTTTTTGCCATTCTTGAAAATCAATTGCACCGCCACGATGAGATAGCCAACGCATAATCAATTTATTTTTTGCCAATAATTGCTGACGATAAATGCCTAAATTTAAACGTTTTTTGTAAGGTCCTTGCGTGATTGTCAGCCCCCAAGTCACCAAAGGTGCAACATCATCAGGCCAGCATTTCATAATCGGTAATTTATATAAATCAACCTCATCGCCTGTTAAAACCACTTGCTGACAAGGGGCTTTTGTGATGGTTTTGCTCGGCATATTCAGCACTTGTTTCCATTGTGGAAGCTGTCCCATTAAGCCTTTCAAGCCTCTTGGTGGTTCGGGTTCTTTTAAAAATGCCAATAATTTACCCAACTCACGCAATGCTTTCACATCGTCCTGCCCCATTCCTAATGCAACACGTTCAGGCGTGCCAAACAAATTACACAGCACCGGCATATCATAGCCTTTGGGATTTTCAAACAACAATGCCACACCGCCTTTACGTAATGTTCGGTCAGCAATTTCTGTCATTTCTAAGTTTGGATCAACTTCTTGGGTAATACGTTTTAACAACCCTTTTTGTTCTAGCTTATCCAAAAACTCTCGCAAATTTTTATAATTCATCGCACTTTCAGCCCTTCTCAAAATATTGCACGCAGTATAACGAAATTACATTAAAAAAATAACCATAAAAAAATTATTGCTTTTTAATTTACATCTGATAGTATCGCACCACTTTTTATACAGTAGGGCGTATCACATACGTCCTATATTCTCTAAATCATTTATTTGGGCGTGTGTAACTCGCCCCAACATATAAGGAAATAAAAATGTTTAAGAAAACAGCCTTAAGTCTCGCGATTCTTAGCATCGCAGCCACCACACAAGCGAGCGTGTTAACCACCGTTAAACCACTTGGCTTTATCGCAAATGCGATCACAGACGGCGTAACAGAAACGGAAGTCTTATTACCAATCAGTGCCTCGCCACACGATTACAGCTTAAAACCCTCTGACGTGCAAAAATTAAACTCAGCCGATCTTGTGGTATGGATTGGCGATGAAATGGAAACTTTTTTAGAAAAAAGTATCGAAAAATTGCCCGCTGAAAAAGTGTTAACCTTAGAAGATATCAAGGATATCGAAGAATTTGTTGAGCACTCTAAAAAAGAAGAAGATCACGATGCACACGAGCACGAAGCTGAACATCATCAACACGATCAACACGCGGATGAGGCACATGAACATAATCACGAACACGCACATCATCACGATGAAAACTGGCATATTTGGTTTTCACCAAAAGTAAGCGGTCTTATTGCAGAGCAAATTTACCAAAAATTAGTCACGCAACATCCTGATAAAAAAGCAAAATTAACGGAAAATTTAATGCAATTTAAACATCGTTTATCAGAAACAGATAAAGCGATTCATCAACAACTTGCAACCGTAAAAGACAAAGGTTATTACACCTTCCACGATGCCTATGGTTATTTTGAACAAGCCTACGATCTCAAACCACTTGGCTCATTTACTATTAACCCAAGCATTGCACCTGGGGCAAAAACGTTACGAGAAATACAACAAAATATCCGTGAACACAAAGCAACCTGCCTATTCACCGAGCCTCAATTCACACCAAAAGTTGTGGAACGTTTAAGTAAAGGCACAACCGTTTCCATCGGCAAACTAGACCCTATGGGCGGTAATATCCCCCTAAGTAAAACCGCTTACACGGACTATTTAATGTCATTGGCGAATAGTTTTAGCCAATGTTTGGGTAAATAAAAAATATTGAAAACAGCCCCAAAAAAGTTAATATTTGGGGCTGTTTTATAAATAATATTTAAAAACTATATTTCACATCTAAATAATAAGAGCGTTCTTCAGCCGGCATCACGGAATAGATTTTCTCGCCAACATACTCAAAATATTTTTTATTAAATAAGTTGTTAATTCCAGCTGAAACAGAAAGTCCTTTAAGATTTTTATAGCTTAGATTTACATCAACGGTTGAATAAGAGCTAATAAAAGCTTCTTCTGGTTTTAATCCTCTGCTTCCCCCTAACTCTTTATCATCGGTAAAATTCGTGTATTTTCCAGAATAATTATATTTTGCACTCGCAGACCATTGCTCATTAAAATCGTATTTTGCTTTTAAGACTAATTTATGTTTTGGTACTTTTTTTAAACCTGCATTTGTCCAATCAATCCACGAGTTCGCCTTAATGAAATCTTTAGCTCGGTTATTATATTCTCTCTTGCCTTTTAGATAAGCATAACTTTGCTCTAAAGTAAGATTGCCAAATTGTTCCGATAATGAAACTTCAATTCCTTTACGCGTAGTTTTTAAAATATTGATACTTTTACGCCCAAAGCCTAAAATAGGATCCATTACATAATTTCTCGTCATTTCATTATCTGTTGATGTATAAAAGGCGGTAATATCTGCTGTGATAAAATCAAACTCATCTCGCCAACCTAGCTCGAACATATCATAAATTGTGTCCTCGCCTTTTGTTGGCATAATATCTTGCTTTGAAAAATCATCAGTGATTTGCAAACCATCTGGTGAGGTGAAAGAACGTTCATATCGCATATAGACTTTGCCTGTATCACGATAGTTATAAGCTAAACCCAATGAAGTATTAAGATTATTTCGCTGAGAAACTGCACTGCCTTCATTTTTTGCGGCAACTTTATCAAAGCCCCAAAAAGTTCTATCTAGGCGTATTCCTTGTGAAAAATCAATCTGCTTATAATGTAAATTATTTAAAACATAAAGCCCTAGTGTTGTTTTATCATATTCAAACGATAATGGTCTAATTACATACGTTTTGTCTTTCCAGCTTAATGTTCTATAATCGTTGTAAGCTAATTTTGCACTTTGTTTAAATAAATCAACACCAAATAAAATACTACTATCCGCAAAATGAGAATTTTTTCCATAGGAAATATCTAGCTTATGCTTCATACCCAGCGTTTTGTGATCCATTACTAAATCATCATAAGTATTAGTAAAAAATCCTTTACTATAAAAAGTATCTACATTGTATTTTACATTCTTAAAATACCCTGTATAAGTAGCATTAACCGAATGAATATCACGATCCGCATTCATATAACCAGAAACCATTTTCTCAATTTTATGGTTATTGTTATCCAGCCCTACGGTAATTTTTTTGTTTTCAGGCACATAATTTTTACCTATATTTTTCAAGGTTTCATATTTTAATTGCTTTATAAATTGCCCTTTCTCAAATAGCCCACCATATCGCAAACTTACATTATGATTATCGTTAAATTTATAATTTAGCCCTGCGGTAATATAATCAGAATGGCGATAAGTATCCTTAAAATAAAGATCTTTTTCTAATCTCGTATAAGAAAATTGTGTTGATAATTTATCATTAAAACGATATCCAAAATGCCCTGAAATATCCCTATTATTCGTACCAATACTCACTTTTATATTTTTCTTAATATTGTGAATATTCTTCAAATTTGTCGTAATATTGATTATTCCCCCAGCACTTCCACCACCATATAAAATAGATCCACCACCAGGAATAATCTCAATTTTTTCAATATTATCCACAGGTACAACATTATAATTGGTCTGCATTGGATGGTTCACTAAATTCGTAATTGGCGCACCGTCTAACATCACTTGCAAATTATTAGATGCACTGTCTTCGCCTTGTCCACGAATATCAATATCCCCAAAACCTGTTTTACCCACGTTAATACTCGGAATATCATCTAAAACTTCTTCAATGTTTTGATAACCTTTTCCCTGAATATCTTTCGCTTCAATAACGATCACATTCTTGGTTGGACTAACCTTATAAACATCGGCGTAACCAGCAGTAACAATCACATTATTTAGTTGCGTTGTCTCTTTGGCTATGGTAGATGGTAGATGGTAGATGGTAGATGGTAGATGGTAAAACTATACTCAAAATGAGCTTTTTATTCAGCATTCTTTTCTCCATTTAAAAAATGATAATCATTCTTACCATTATATTTTTTCCATAAAAAAATTCAATGCTCATTAAAATACTAATGTAAAATAGTTCTTTTAATCATAGACCAATTATAAAATGAAAAAAGCGAATGGATTTCAATTCAAACAATTTGTTATTGCACAAGATCGCTGTGCGATGAAGGTTAATACAGACGGCATTTTACTTGGCTGTATTGCTGATGTAGAAGACTGTGAACACATTTTGGATATCGGCACTGGCACAGGCTTGATCACCCTTATGCTGGCGCAACGCAGTACAAAAACACAAGCGAAGATTATCGGTTTAGAAATTGAACCAAATGCATATGCACAATCCATTGAAAACGTCCAAAACTGTGCTTGGCATCCTCGTATTCAAATTGAACATCAAGATTTACTCAAATTTAAACCAACACAAAAATTTGATTTAATTGTATCCAATCCGCCTTACTTTGAGCATAGCTTGGCAAGCCGTTCCAACGAGCGAGATTTAGCCCGTTCGATTACCCAAGAGCATACTCAAAGCCATTTTCAATGGTTACAAAAAGCGTCAGAATTATTGACAGAACAAGGAAAAATCAGTTTTATTTTACCCGTTGATATGGCACAAAAATTGATGAAACAAGCCCCTGATTGTAACCTTTATTGTTGTGAAACGTGGGAAATTACCACCAAACAAACCAAAGCCCCAAAACGAATGGTGGTGACTTTTGCTAAACAAAATTTTTGTAAAAAACCACAAAAAAATGACCGCTTCTTCATCACGATTTACGACGAAAATAATCAATACACTGAACAGTTTAAATTATTAACGAAGGATTTTTATTTGGCATTTTAGATTTTTGCAAATTCTTAATAAAATATCACCGCTTACCCATATAAAAAAGCACCTCAGAAGCTGTATCCAACTTTTGAGGTGCATTCCATCATATTTTTACGGCTATTTTTTGTTTATAACATTGAATGATTCTCTTGCAACCACGCTTCAAACTTAGTTTTAATGTCAGCAGACACTTGCTCTAAGGACTGTGCTGCATTGATAACTATTGCCTTAGGGTTATGCTCTGTTAACTGTAAATAACGAGTGCGAGTGCGATGGAAGAAGTCGATATGCTGTTGTTCAATGCGATCCAACTCACCACGTCCTTTAGCACGCTCTAAACCGATTGTAGGATCAAGGTCAAGATAGACCGTTAAAACAGGCTCAAAATCACCAAGAATCGCGGTTTTGATTGATGTAAGTAAATCATCACTTAATCCACGCCCGCCACCTTGATAGGCTTGAGTGGACATATCGTGACGATCCCCAACAACCCAAATCCCTTTATCCAATGCAGGCTGAATAATGGTTTCCACAAGCTGAGTGCGTGCTGCATAAAGCATTAACAATTCGGCTTTATCTGTGGTATGTTCGTCACCAATCCCTTCTTTCCAAAGGTTACGTAAAGCTTCTGCAATCGGTGTGCCACCTGGTTCACGGGTCGTAATAAATTCAATATTGTGGGCTTGTAAACTTGCCATTACAATTTGCTGAGCATTGGTTTTTCCCGCCCCCTCAAGCCCTTCAATAACAATAAATTTTCCTTTTATCATTTTATTTATCCTTTTTTGATCTCAACCATTTTAAATATTCTTGTACGGCTTGGTTATGCTCTTTTAGTGTTTTACTAAATTTATGCCCCCCTGTACCATCTGCTACAAAGTAGAAATATGGCGTCGTGTCAGGATGTGCTACAGCATTGATTGCTTCCTCACTCGGCATTGCGATAGGAGTTGGCGGTAAACCATCAATTCGATAAGTATTATACTCTGTTGTCGTGCGTAAATCTCGCTTGGTAATATTGCCGTGATATTTATCGCCCATCCCATAAATTACCGTTGGATCTGTTTGTAATCGCATTTTTATTCTTAAACGATTCACAAAAACAGACGCAACTTGTGGACGCTCATCCGCTTTTGCGGTTTCTTTCTCCACAATAGATGCCAAAATCAGCATTTCATAAGGTGTACTAAGCGGTAGATTTTTATCACGATTTTGCCAAGCTTTATCTAAAATGCGTTTTTGTCTTTTATACAGACGTTTTAACAAAGCAAGATCAGTGGAATAAGGAATGTAATTGTAAGTATTTGGTGCGAGCCAACCTTCTAATTTTGGTTGCTCAATGCCTAATAATTTTGCAATTTCAGGCTCTGATTTATTTTTTAACGTCTGTTTTAAAAATTCAGCCCCTTGCCATTCTTTTTGCCAATCGTTAAAGGTTCTACCAGCTACAAAACGTAGCGAAAGTTGTGCTTCTTGCGTACCGTTAATGTGAATTAATAAATCTTCTAAGGTAGAAATTTTTTCTAATGAGAATACACCTGCTTTAAAGCGTTTAAACTTTGGATCAAAACGTAAAATGTAAGGAAGTAACATTGAGGGCTTAGATAATTTTTGCTCCACCAAAATATCCGCTAATCGCTTACTTGATGTGCCTCTTTCAACAATCAGAAAAGGAGAACTACTTGCTTGAACAGGCTGTTTAAGCACTTGAAAATATTGATAAATGCTGGCTGATATAATTCCTAGCAAGACAACAACCACAAAGAGAATTTTTTTAAACATAATAATATCTTAATAATAAAAAACAGCGGTAACTATACCAAAAAATAGTATAATTTTAAGATTTTTTTGTAAGTTTAGAAAATAAGTGGTGGGGCATGAAGGATTCGAACCTTCGACAAACGGATTAAAAGTCCGCTGCTCTACCAACTGAGCTAATGCCCCTAATAGGATAAAACCGATAGGATAAAAATGGTGGGGCATGAAGGATTCGAACCTTCGACAAACGGATTAAAAGTCCGCTGCTCTACCAACTGAGCTAATGCCCCTAAATAGGGTTTGAGAGAGATGGTGGGGCATGAAGGATTCGAACCTTCGACAAACGGATTAAAAGTCCGCTGCTCTACCAACTGAGCTAATGCCCCATCTCTATTCAACGAGGGCTTATCATACTGATTTTAGAAATCTAATCAAGCCTTTTTTTCAAAAATTTGCATAAATCTTGATTAAGTGGGTAGTTTACACACAATTTTGCAAATTTTGTGAGAAATATAACCGCTTTCTCACAAAATTTATCATTATGCTATCGCCCAAATTAAACCAAAAATATTATAAAACGCTTGGTTTAATCCTAATAAAATAAAAGCTAAAATCATCACTGAAAAATCTAACATCCCCGTTCTTGGTAAGAAACGACGAATTAACCCTAACACAGGTTCTGTAATTTGTGAAATAGTGTAATCTAAAGGATGATTCCCTTGCGTTACCCAACTCATTAAAGCACGAATTAAGGTTGTAAAGAATAGAATTTGTCCAAAGGTTTTAACTACACTCAATAAACCAACGGCAACCGCTGCGGTAATTGGAACCTGCACAAAGAAAAAGAAGAATAAGGCAGTGATGACGATCGCAATTAAAATTGCAGAAATATTGATGTTACCACGCACATTTGGAATGACTTTACTGACAGGATTCACCATTGCTTTGGTTAAGCGAATCAACGATTGTGAAATCGGCAAACTTGGGCTTACTCGGCAAAATTCTAGCCACGCACGCAAAATGAGTACGAAGCTAAAAAAGCTAATAACAATGTGTAATAATTGAATGATAAAATCCATTTTTATTATTCCTCGTCGTCATCAAAGAATTCAACGTCATCGGCTTCGTCATCAGGTGCGTTCGGATCTTCAAAATAAGTTCCCCAACCTTCGTATTCAGCACCTGCTTTTTCAATTAAAGGTAAAATTTCTTGCTGTTGTTTTGCGATCAATTCAGGTTTTAACTCAATTTCAGACACTACATCACAACAGAAAATAGTTGAACCGTCTTCTTCTTCAAACTCTTCCGCATCCGCAATTTCGTAACCCAATTTAAAAATATCGATCACTAATTTTTCTAATTTATCAAAATCACGGTGAGCAATGTGGTGTTCCACGATATAAAGTGCCTTTGGATCGCTTCCGTCATTAAATAAATTGGTGATAATTTCGTTGGTTTCTAAATCTAATTCTGCTTGATTATACATTTTGTTATTCCTCTGTTTGTACGTCTAAATCTTCTGGTTCAGAAAGCTCACTTTCCGCAAACCAGCTGTTAAGTTTGTCTGCTAATTTATCAATGCCAAAGCGTTTTAATGCGGAGTAGCATTGCACTTCAATGTCACCCTGAAACGGTAAAATTGCCTCACGCACCATTTTTAACTGTTTGCTACGCTGACTTTGATTTAATTTATCCGCTTTGGTTAAAAAAAGCAAAATCGGTAAATTTGAGGCCACTGCCCATTCGATCATTTGCTGATCGAGATCTTTTAACGGATGACGAATATCCATTAGGATCACGATCCCTTTTAGACATTCACGTTTTTGCAGATATTCCCCAAGTGATTTTTGCCATTTGATCTTCATCTGCTCTGGCACTGCCGCATAACCATACCCCGGTAAATCCACGATTTTACAGTTTGGTTCAACTTCAAATAAGTTGATTAACTGGGTTCGTCCCGGTGTTTTTGAGGTTTTTGCAAGGCTTTTTCGGTTTGTTAGCACGTTTAATGCCGTTGATTTACCCGCATTTGAACGCCCTGCAAATGCCACTTCGATCCCTGTATCTTCTGGAAGATGATCGATATCCGGTGCACTCGTGATGAAATGCGTTTTGTGATAATTTAATTTTGTTGTCATAATTTATTTTAACTTAAATGAAAGCCCTTGTTCGCCATATTCATTGGCTTCTGGAAAACTCTTAAAGCAACCCCATTCTAAGAGTAAAACGGTGCAAATAAACACAGGCATAACCACGCCCAATGCCCACGCCATTTTACCTTCGGTTGCCGATGATGCGACATAACATAATATTGGTGTAAGAAGAATAGCCACTTCTTTTGCCGAGCGATTTCGATCGTGTAAACGTTTGATAATAATCGCAAGTAAGCTATAAAAAGAAATCAAAAGAGGTAAAACCGTCAGTGTGGTTAGAACCTGTGTGCCAATAATGATATTCGCCATTATCAATAAAAAGACAAAATTTAGTCCAAAACCAATCCAAAAACCTTGACGATTCAAACGCCCTTCAAATGAAAAAAGTGCTTTATACCAAATCATATAATGTTCTCTTTTATTAAAGCGGTCAGATTTTGGGGAAAATTTGCAAATTCTTACTAAAATCCTACCGCTTACTATTGTGAATAATTGATAGATTTTCACATTGTACCACTTGCGTTATTGATAATGCTACCGCTGATTTTAAAATATAGTATACTATCTTTTATTTGCCAGCCTTAAGGTCATCCTATGGAAATCGAACTACTTGAAATCAAAAATTTTCTCTCTGAAATTGCCCCTTTTGATGAATTACCCGAACAAGCACTCAATGAATTAGCCCACAATATTGAAATCCGTTATTTTCGTGCTGAAACCCCTATTTTAAGCTACGGTGGGGAGATTGATTCCCTTTATGTGATCCGAAGTGGCGTGGTGGAAGTGTATCGTCGTAGTGGCAAACTGTATAACCGTATGACAGAGAAACAAATCTTTGGGCAAATGGGACTCTTTATGAATAATAAAGTGCGTTTTCCTGTGGTTGCGATTGAAGATACGCTTGCTTATTGTATTCCTGCCGAGATTTTTCATCGCTATTGTGATGAATACGAAGTGTTTGCGGATTTTATGGAAGTGGAAGGCACACAGCGTTTAAATCAAGCCATCTCCAATAGTGAAAATGACCTAACACAATCCAAAGTCAAAACCTTAATTACTCGCCCTGCAGTGATTGTGGACCAACATACTTCAATTACGGACACTGCCGCTTGCATGAAAGAAGAAAACGTGTCAGCGGTATTGGTTGCCAATGCAAACGAAGGCGATGAAGATGACCACGATCCTTTTGTTGGCATTGTCACAGACAGAGATTTATGTACCCGCGTGCTGGCAGAAAAAATAGATCCAGCGACGGCAATCAGCGAAGTAATGTCACCAAGTTTATACTATTTAGACGGCAATGCTTATGTGTATGAAGCGATGATGACAATGCTACGCTACAACATTAACCATTTACCAGTGATGAACAAAGGCGAAGCGATTGGGATTATTTCCAACACGGATTTACTGCGTCACGAATCGCAAAATAGCTTGTTGATTGTAAACAGTATTTTCCAACAAAACAGTGTGGAAGATTTAGCCGTCATTGCAGGGCAAGTCAAAGATTGTTTTGTGCGAATGGTGCAAGAAGAGGCAAATTCGCATATGGTCGGCTCAGCAATGGCAGTGATTGGACGCAGTTTCAAACAGCGTTTAGCAGAACTTGCCGAAGAAAAACTTGGCACCGCACCGATTCCTTACTGTCTATTAGCCTTAGGCTCAATGGCACGTGATGAACAGCTTATCGTTACCGATCAAGACAACGCCTTAATTTTAGATGAAAGCTACGATCCTAAATTACACAACGATTACTTCGAGCAATTCTCCCACTTTATTTGCGATGGCTTAGCGGCTTGTGGCTATACTTATTGCACTGGCGATATTATGGCGACCAATCCAGAATGGCGTAAAACCCTCACAGAATGGAAAGAAACCTTTGCAGATTGGATCGATAATCCAAATCCAAAAGCCCTATTAAACAGCTCAATTTTCTTTGATTTAGACGGCGTTTATGGTCGTACTAAATGGGCGGAGCAGCTATATAGTTTTGTGGTGCAACGTGCGAGAAAAAACAATGTTTTCTTAGGTGCATTGGCTCATACGGCAGGCTTACGCACTCCGCCACTGGGCTTCTTTAAAAACTTTGTGATGGAAAATGACGGTCGCCATCAAAAATCAATTAACCTAAAACGTCGTGGCACAGCTCCACTGGCAGATTTGATTCGTGTTCACGCGTTATCTATCGGGTCATTGGCTAAAAACTCGTTTGAGCGTTTAGAAAATATTATTGAGGCAGGCATTTTGCCACGTAATCAGGGACGAGATCTACAAAACGCCCTTGAATTGCTCTCTATCGTGCGTATCCGCCACCAAGCGAATGATGTGTTAGAAGATCTCGAGCCAGATAATAATATCGATCCTGAAACGATGTCAGATCGTGAACGCCGTAATTTAAAAGATGCTTTCTTGGTGCTAAGCAATGCCCAAAAATTTATTAAATTCCGCTATCCGCCAAGACGTAAATACTAAGGATAAACAATGACAGCAAAACAAAATTTGATTATCCCTGATAGCCAGCTCCCTGAAAACTGGCAGGATTACTATCAACAACAGGCTCAGCAGGTGAAAAATCCGCTACTAAAAGCATTTTACCAAGCGGGCGTGATCGACGAAAACACGCCCCTAAAAGAGGTGGATTTTGTGGCTCTGGATTTTGAAACCACAGGCTTAGACGCGACCGTTGATGACATTGTGAGTATCGGCTTAATTCCTTTTGACTTGAAAAGCATTTATTGTAACCAAGCCAAACATTGGATTGTCCGCCCAAAACAAGAGCTAGACGAAGAGTCAGTCGTGATTCACGGCATTACCCACAGCGATATTTCCGACGCCCCTGATTTACGTAAAGTGCTAGACGATTTGCTGACAATCCTTGCCAATAAAATTGTGGTGGTGCATTACCGCCCCATCGAGCGTCAATTTATCAATTCAGCGTTAATGGTGCGAATTAACGAAGGGATTTTATTCCCCGTGATCGACACAATGCAAATTGAGGGCAACATTCAATATGAAAACAGAACGTGGTTGGATAAATTATTCGGTAAGAAAATGCCCTCTGTCCGCCTCGCCAACAGCCGTACCCGTTATGGCTTACCGCCTTATACAGCTCACAATGCGTTGATTGATTCGATTGCAACAGCTGAATTATTCCAAGCTCAAATCAGCCATCATTTCTCGCCTGATATGACAGTTGGGGAATTGTGGCGATAAAATAGAAAACGTAGAGGCAGGGTATGCCCTGTCACTACAATATCAAATTTGCAAATTTTAAATAAAATATAACCGCTTATTATCAATAATTTTCTCATATCCTCCTCAGTCTAAGAAGTATAAAAAACACACTACCCTCTTGATATACCAAATACATTTCATTGATGAAAATATAGAATCTGAAAAAAAGGAAGAACTTGCTGACACCGAGCATAAAGAATCCCCCCATTGAAATTGATAAAAATATTGCAACGGATAAATTTATTCTTAATAGAAATACTACCATTACAACAAAATTTGAAAAACTCATACCTATTTTAAAAGGAAAGGCGAGCTAACCAAATGCATTTTCAAAGCATTAAGCGATAATTTTAGCGAACTAAATTACAACAAAGAAACCTGAATGCTGGTATATCAAAACTATGATTTTGTACGGTTAGAAAACCATTTTGAATTTGAAATAAATTCACAGTATTTGGAAATTGTATAATAAAAATCCCCCCAAACGTTGTATCCAACTTTGGGGGGATTTATGTCACTTAATACTTATTTAATTAAGCACCAAACGGGTCATCAAAGATCATTGTTTCTACACGATCAGGACCGGTTGAAAGAATTGAAATCGGCACGCCAACCACTTCTTCAATACGTTTAATATAATCAATCGCTGCTTGTGGAAGCTCATCACGATTCGTCACACCAAAGGTATTTTCGTCCCAACCCGACATTGTTTCATAAATTGGCTCAACACCTTCCCAATCTTTTGCTGCTAGCGGTGCATATTCTACAATATCACCATTCGGCATTTTATAGCCAACACAGATTTTAAGTTCTTTAAAACCATCTAGCACATCAAGTTTGGTCATACAGAAGCCTGAGATTGAGTTGATTTGTACCGCACGACGTACTGCCACAGCGTCAAACCAACCACAACGACGTGGACGACCTGTTACCGCACCAAATTCATTACCTTTGCGAGCAATCTCCATACCAACATCATCAAATAATTCTGTTGTGAAAGGACCGCCACCAACACGCGTACAGTAAGCTTTAATGATACCTAACACATAATCAATATGACGTGGACCAAAACCAGAACCAGTAGAAACACCACCTGCTGTGGTATTTGAGCTAGTTACATAAGGATAAGTACCTTGGTCAATATCCAGCATTGTGCCTTGTGCACCTTCAAATAAGATGTTATCCCCATTTTTACGTGCTGTATCTAATATAGTGGTAATATCTGCAACCATACCTGTAATAATGTCAGCAACAGCTAATACATCATTAAATGTTTTTTCAAAATCAACAGGTTCAGCTTTATAGTAATGTACCAATTGGAAATTATAATATTCCAAGATTTTTTCTAGTTTTGCCTTAAAAGCATCACGATCAAATAAATCGCCCACACGTAAACCACGACGAGCCACTTTATCTTCATAAGCAGGCCCAATACCACGTCCTGTTGTACCAATCGCATTTTTACCTAGTGCTTTTTCACGCGCGTGATCCATTGCAACGTGATAAGGTAGAATTAAAGGACAAGCTTCTGAAATCAATAATCTTTCACGAACGTTGATACCACGCTTTTCTAACTCGCCCATCTCTTGCATTAGTGCTTCAGGGGAAACCACAACACCATTACCAATTAAACAAGTCACATTATCACGTAAAATACCAGATGGAATTAAACGTAATACTGTTTTCTCACCATTGATGATGAGCGTATGCCCCGCATTATGTCCACCTTGATAACGAACAACATATTTTACTCGGTCAGTAAGAAGATCAACAATCTTTCCCTTGCCTTCATCTCCCCATTGAGCTCCGAGTATAACAACACTTTTTCCCATAAACGCCTCCGCTTAATCTATTTCATTGGTTAAACTTGTTTAAAATTTCTTCTAAATAAAGAAATCTAAAAATAAAAAACCCAGTGTTTAGTTGCACTGGGTTTTAGATACTTCTATTTTGTAGGTGCTTGCATAAAGCGGAAAAACTCGCTATTCGGTTTAATCAACATCATATTGTTTTTTCCTTCTGCAAAGCTTTCTTCATATGCTTTTAAACTACGCATAAAGCTATAAAAGTCAGGATCTTGTCCAAAAGCATTCGCATAAATTTTTGCTGCTTTTGCATCCCCCTCCCCTTTTAATTCTGCGGCTTTTTTATTCGCATTCGCTAAAATTAAGGTGACTTTTTTATCCACATTCGCACGAATAAACTCTGCTTTTTCCTGCCCCTGTGAACGGTGCTCTTTAGCTACTGCATTACGTTCAGCACGCATACGCTGATAAATTGAAGAAGATACTTCGTTTGGTAAATTGATCTGCTTTACACGCACGTCAATTACTGCAATCCCTAATTTCTCCGCACTGTCATTACCGACATTCAAGGCTTTTTGTGCATCTGCCATCAACTCGCCACGAGAACCTGAAACAATATCTTTAATAGTACGAGAACCAATTTCAGAACGTAAGCGGTCATTTACTTTACGTTTTAATAGGCTTGCTGCTTTTAAATAATCGCCACCCGTTGCCATATAAAATTGACCAAAATCACTGATTCGCCATTTCACATAAGAATCGACTAATAAGTCTTTTTTCTCAACAGTCACAAAGCGGTCTTCTGCACCGTCTAAAGTTAAAATGCGAGCATCAAGTACTTTTAGGTGATCAAAATAAGGCACTTTAAAATGTAAACCAGGTTTATACACGACGACTTTATTGTCTGAATCACGAAGCACTTTATTAAAGCGTAGCATAATGCCTCTTTGCCCTTCTTTTACCACAATCGCAGATTGAAAAAGGGTAAAAATAACGACTGCTAGTATAGGTAAAAATAGTTTACGCATTATTCAAATCTCCCCTTACGACCCGACTCTTCTTTTACTTGTCTTGCACTATATGGCTCAGTTTCCGTTTTTGATTCTACCATTTTTGCATTTTCTGATAAAAATTTACCCGCTTGTGGTTCATTGAATGATACATCAACCGCCGTTTTTGGCATTGTCATCATTTTATCCACCGGCAACACCATCAGATTATTACTTTTGGTATCGTCCATCATCAACTTCGGCGTATTTTTCATTACCTTTTCCATTGTTTCAAGGTATAAACGCTCTTTCATAATTTGTGGGGCAAGCTTGTATTCAGATAAAAGTTGCGTAAAACGAGAAATTTCCCCTTTCGCATTTAATACCACTTTTTCCTTGTAAGCGTTTGCTTGCTCTAAAATACGTTGTGCATTACCACGAGCAATCGGTTCTTGACCTCGAGCATAAGCCTCTGCTTCACGGATTAAACGTTGTTCATCTTCCTGTGCTTTAATTGCATCATCAAAGGCATCTTTTACCTCTTCAGGTGGACGTGCATATTGGAAGTTCACATCTGTTACCAGTAATCCCATATCATAGGTTTTAATAATTTCACGCAATTCTTTCCACGTTTTTTCACGCACCACAGCACGTCCAGTGGTTAAAATATCGTCCATTGTCATATGTCCAATAACATAACGCAATGCACTGTCTGTCGCTTGTTTTAAGCTATCATCAGGATTTGCCGCACTAAATAAATATTTTGCTGGATCTTCAACACGGTATTGCACTGTCATTTCAACAGAAACCATATTTTCGTCTTGAGTCAACATTGAACCACGCGTGTTTAATTCAGATACTCGCTCAACATTGATTGGAATCACTTTATCAATGAAAGTTGGCTTCCAGTTTAAACCCGGCATAACGATTTCATTTACTTTACCAAAACGAGTCACCACACCACGCTCTGCTTCTTTTATCGTATAGAAACCAGAACCAGCCCAAACTAATAGCCCTAATCCTAAGGCGATTGGCAATAATTTGGTAAATTGAGGTTGAGAATTTTGGGTGCTCCCGTTTCCGAAACCATTAGGCTTGCCTAGTTTTTTTAATAAATTACTAAACACTTCTTCTAGATCTGGTGGCTGTTGATCGTTTTGAGGCTCTTTTTGATTTTCGGGTTCTTGCTGGTTTTCAGGCTTTTTCTGTCCTGGTTTACTCCAAGGATCTTGATTACCTGATTCATTCCACGACATATATTTCTCCGTTAAAATATTATTTTACGCAAACGCTTGATTGTACCTATTTAATTTTATTTTGGCTAGGGGGTAATAAGCATAAAAAAGCCCAGTATTTTAAATTACTGGGCTATTAAACATTCGATTCAAATTAGAATTTTACAAATGATTGAATATTTTGGATGGTTGCTTTACCAATTCCAGGCACATTTAATAATTCAGATGCATCCTTAATTTTACCCACTTTTTTACGGTAATCCATAATTGCTTTCGCTTTCTTCGGTCCAATACCCGCTAAATTTTGTAACTCTTCTTCTGTTGCAGTATTAAGATTTACAACTTTTGATACTTTCTTAGCAGCTGTTTTTTTAGATTGTGATACTTTTTTAGTTGCATCTTTCTTCATCGAAGTTGTTTTTTGCTTCATATCTGCTTTTTTAGTAGATACTTTTTCTTTCATCGCCATTTTGCTATCAGATAAATTCTTTTTCACTGTCTCTGATTTATTTGTTACTTTTTCAGATACTGATTTTTTTGCATTTTCTTTTGCAGAAATGACCGCTTGCTTTGTCGTTTTTGTTGTTGATTTTAATACTTTTTCAGTTTTTTGTGCCTTCTGTGCTTTTTTCGTCGCTTTGAGTGCTTTTACTTTCTTCGCTTTCTTTACCTTTTTCGCTTTTTTCTTCATTACCTGAGCTGTCTTTTGTTTGTCTGCTTTAGAAGAAGCTGTGCTAGGTGCAGCAAAAGAAGCCGTTGAAACTGCAGTTGCGATTGATAATACTAATAATGATTTTAAAAATTTCATATAAATTCCTTAGTGAATAAAAATAAAAAAATGGCGGTCTGATCCAATCAGACCGCCATTTTGTCTAAAAGTTCTACAATTAAATGTTAATTACAGCGAACAATACTAACACACTGTATAAAATAGATAAACCGTAGAAAATAATGCCACTTGCTGGTAAATGAATTTTAAAATCGTGCAAGCCGTGATGAATACGGTGCATTGCCCCCCAGACAGGGAAGATCAAGAACCCTAAAATCACAAGTTTACCAAACCAACATTGTGAAAATGCCACAAGATTTTCAACACCACCGTCAATTAAGCCAAATGGCAATAATAATCCAATCACTAACACTAAAATAGGGTAGAACATTGCACTTACTGTTGTACCCGCACCAAAAAGTAACCATACAACAGGTTCATTAGAACGTTTAATTTCTTTCATTTTCTCCCCCATTAAATGTACATCAACACAAGAATTACAAGGCTTACGAATGCTGTTGCACCCCATAATCCAATCGTAATAATATTTGGATTGATACGTTGATTTTTAACAATAATATTTAATACTTTTGGTGTCATAAAGTAGTAAGTAACCGTATTTAAGATCACTGCACCCAATGTGATGATATTTAAAATAACCACCACTGGATTTTGTAAAAATGGAATGAAATTCGCTTTTACATCTTCTACACCGCCACCTAAACAGATCGCACCATAAAGTAATACCAAACAGAACCAAAGTGTTGGAATTGCCGTTGCTTCACGAACGATATAAAGTTTGTAAAAATCTAACTTTTTCCACCAGCTTGGTGTCATTTCACGCACATATTTTTTGCGTTTAGTTGTTTCAGTTGTCATCTTACACTCCTTATTTCTTTGGTTTTAACATTGAAATCACGTAATCTTTCGAGCTTTCAACTTTACCTTGGTTTACGGCTGCCGCAGGATCGACATGTTTTGGACATACTTCTGAACAATATCCCACAAAAGTACAGCTCCACACCCCGTTTTTACCATTGATTACTTTCATACGCTCTGCTTTACCATTATCACGGTTATCAAGGTTATAACGGTGTGCCAATGTTAATGCCGCAGGACCAACAAACTCAGGGTTTAAACCAAATTGTGGACAGGCTGCATAACATAAACCACAGTTAATACACATTGAGAATGTACGGTATTTTTCTAACTGTGCAGGCGTTTGTTTAGTACGTGTTTTTTCAAGTTTTAAGCGTGCTTCTGGATGATCTTTATCATCAAGCGACTCTTTCAGTTCAGGGGCTTGATTATCAATAATATAAGGTTTGATCGCTTCTAAACTTTCAATAAAGTGACTTAAATCCACCACCAAATCACGTTCGATTGGGAAGTTTGCTAATGGTTCAATACGCATATGACCACTGTAATCACGTAAGAATGTTTTACAAGCAAGTTTCGGCTTATTGTTTACCATCATTCCACAAGAACCACAGATCGCCATACGGCAAGACCAGCGATAAGAGAGCTCTGGTTCTTCTTCATCTTTAATATAACCAAGTGCATCAAGTAATGAAGTTTGACTATCGTAAGGCACTTGATATTGAGTTAAATGTGGTTCGTTATCTTTTTCTGGATTATAACGAAGCACTTCAACAGTCATCATTTTTTGTTCTGCCATTTTTTACTCCTTAGCTGCTTTTGCGGCTTTCTCAGCAGCTTCTGCCGCTTCGGCTTCTGCACCATAAACACGTTTTGCTGGTTGTGAAGTGGTAATCTTCACATCGCTGTATTTAATGGTTGGTGCAGCGTCTTTATTATAGTAAGCCAATGTATGTTGTAAGTAGTTTTCATCATCACGTTCAGTGTAGTCTAAACGTTGGTGTGCACCACGAGACTCTTTACGTTCCAACGCAGAAGATGAAATAGCCTGAGCAACATCAAGGATATAACCCAACTCAATTTTGTATAATAAATCAGTATTAAATACGCTTGAGGTATCTTTAATGCTGATTTTTTTGTAACGTTCTTTAAGTTCAGCAATCTTATTAACAGTGGTTTGCATACTTTCTTCAGTACGATAAATACCACAGCCTTCTTCCATTGAATCACCCATTTCATTACGAATTTGTGACCAAGACTCATCACCTTCTTGACGCGCTAACTCGTGAACACGGGCTAAAATATCTTTTGCTTGTGCATCAATAACGGCTTGATTTCTTGTTGTTGCCTCTGACGCAACACGTGCTGCACCTTCCCCTGCCACACGACCAAGAACGGTTAATTCAGCCAATGAGTTTGAACCTAAACGGTTTGCACCATGTAAGCCTGATGACGCACATTCGCCCACTGCGAATAAGCCTTTGATAATAGTTTCAGATTGTTGATTTACTTCGATACCACCCATTGTATAGTGAACCACAGGACGCACTGGAATTGGTGCTTCTGCTGGGTCAACCCCTTCATAGGCTTTTGCTAATTCACAGATAAATGGTAAACGCTCTTGTAAGTATTTTGCACCCAAGTGACGTAAATCAAGATGAACAATGTCCACGCCTTTCGCTGTTTTAAGGGTGTTACCTTTACGCCATTCTTGCCAGAATGCTTGTGAAACTTTATCACGCGGACCAAGTTCCATATATTTATTTTCAGGTTTGCCGACTGGTGTTTCAGGTCCTAGACCATAATCTTGTAGGTAACGGTAGCCGTCTTTATTCACAAGAATACCACCTTCACCACGACAACCTTCTGTCATTAAGATACCGGTATTTGGTAAGCCTGTTGGGTGATATTGAACGAATTCCATATCACGTAATGGAACACCGTGACGATACGCCATAGATAAACCATCACCTGTTACGATACCGCCATTGGTATTGAAACGGAATGCACGACAACCACCACCTGTTGCGATAACAACCGCATTCGCATTGATTTGAACAAATGTCCCTTCCATCATATTCATTGCCACACAACCACGTGCGTGACCATCATCAGTCAGAATATCTAAGACGAAATGCTCATCAAAACGGATAATTTGTGGGTATTTAATTGAAGTTTGGAAAAGAGTATGTAATAGGTGGAAACCTGTTTTATCTGCTGCGAACCAAGTACGCTCAATTTTCATTCCACCAAAACGACGTACGTTTACACCGCCATCTTCCTTACGACTCCAAGGACAACCCCAACGTTCAAGTTGAGTCATTTCAACGGGTGAATGTTTCACAAAATATTCAACCACATCCTGCTCACATAACCAGTCACCACCTGCCACTGTATCGTGGAAGTGTTTTTCATAAGAATCGGTTTCTTTAATAACTGCCGCTGATCCACCTTCCGCTGCCACAGTGTGACTACGCATTGGATAAACTTTTGAAATTAAAGCAATTTTTAAGTTTGGGTTTGCTTCCGCTGCCGCAATCGCAGCACGTAAGCCACCACCACCAGCGCCCACAATCGCTACATCAACATTTACAGTTTGCACAATATACTCCTACTCATTTAGGGAAAAATAAATTATCTTACTTGATAGATAAATTGTGACATTTTTTTAGTAAAATTTATAACCTTTCTTAGCGATTTTGTGATCTACCTCAAATTGTTTCAGAGTTGTAACAGACGTATTGATAAGCACTATCAACTAAAGGGGTTTTTATCTAAAAATGATAATGCTACAATCACGGAAAATCTTATAAGCGGTAACATTTTATGGAAAATTTACAATTAGATGAAATAAATTGGCAGCCTACTGCCTCTATCGAAAATTTATTACAACGTGCTGAAATTATTAAGAATATACGCCAATTTTTTACAGAACGAGGTTTACTAGAAGTCGAAACCCCTATTCTAAGCGAGTTTGGTGTGACTGATATCAATCTTTCAACTTTCAACACTCAATTTAGCTCGCCTTTTTCAAGTGAATCTAAAACACTCTACTTAATGACAAGCCCTGAATATCATATGAAACGCTTGCTTGCTGCTGGCTCTGGTGCAATTTTTCAGTTCTGTAAAGTATTTCGAAATGAAGAAGCAGGTAATCGCCATAATCCTGAATTTACAATGCTTGAATGGTATCGTCCACATTTTGATATGTACCGTTTAATCAATGAAGTCGATGATCTATTGCAACAGACCTTAGATTGCGAACCTGCTGAATCATTTAGTTATCAATTTGTGTTCCAAAATTATGTTGGCTTAGATCCTCTCTCGGCCTCTAAAAAACAGCTTGTGGATAAAGCACGTGAACAAGGCTTACAATGCGATGACGAAGAAAACCGTGATGTTTTATTACAATTCTTGTTCACAGAAATGGTTGAGCCAAAAATCGGCCAAGAGCGTCCTGTGGCAATCTACCACTTCCCTGCTTCTCAGGCAGCCTTAGCCCAAATGAGTGCTGAAGATCATCGTGTTGCAGAGCGTTTTGAGTTTTATTTTAAAGGAATTGAACTCGCCAATGGTTTTCACGAATTACAAGATGCAGATGAACAAATTCGCCGTTTTATGCAAGATAACGCAGAGCGTGAAAAATTAGGCTTACCACAACAAACCCTAGACTCTCGATTTCTTGCCTCTTTAAAAGCGGGTATTCCAAACTGTTCAGGGGTTGCTCTTGGCGTGGATCGCTTACTTATGCTTGCAATGGACAAGCAACATATCAACGAAGTGATTTCTTTTGGAATTGATGTTGCTTAATGGATTTTAGACATATCTTTATCTCAAAAGATATGTCTAATTTATAATGCCAATTGAGGATAATATTTCTCTGTTAATTCAACAAGTTGCGTTAAATTTATTTGTTGAAAATTAGAGCGTGTTATCGCTAATCCTCTTGCTTGCACATCTTGTTCTAAAATATAAAGATTAGCAATTTTTGCAAAAAGTTGCGAATTTTTGACCGCTTGTAGCACACCATTTTGCCATAATACAACCGCATCTTGCTCAGTGATATTCCCTAAAATTTCTTCAAGTTCCGATAAATTATATTGTGCGTTAGAAAGAGTATAGAGCATAAGAATTCCTAAAAAGTCAGCACTTTTTGTGACTGCTGTAAAATATCAAAAATAGTTTGTTGAGAAACACATTGATAGCCTGAAATAAGCAAATTATCAGCACTGATATTACGTTGTTGTAATGACTGCTGACAAATAAAACATTCTGATAATTCATAAAGATCGATCAATTTAAAAGTGACACTATGATCTTTTTGCAAAATCAAATCAGGGTGTTGATCTTTGAGCAAATTAAATACGCCATCATTTAAAAAGCAGATCGCAATTTCATCCTCATCACAAAATACACTTGCTGCAAGCAAAGCATCTAGCCCTTCTCGACTTATTGCCGAATCAAAAGGGGGCTGCGTAAATAAAACGGCTAATTTATATTTTTTCATCTTAAAAAGTTATCAATCTATCAGCATTGAACATTGCTTGGCTAAATTCACCCAAGCCTGCCAAAATAAAGCTTTCGGCTAAATTTATGTTATCAGTTATCGGCGTTGTGCTTTGATCCACCACACCTCGTCTTTGGGCTGCTGACACACATAAATGTAAAGATAAGCGGTGTGATTTTGCTAAATTTTGCCATTTTTCGACTAAATTTACTTCATCAGAAGCAGGATTAACTAAACAGTTTGCGTTACTTACGCCGTCTTGAAAAAAGAAGACCTGTGTAACGCTATGTTTCTGAGCTAATAACGTTTCCACAAATTGATAAGCCAATGCACTGCCTTGTGAACCAAAAACAGGGGATTTCACCGCAATCACATAGTTCATTAGTCCTGTTCCTGCTTAATTTGACGGATATATAAATACACCGTATGGCGTGAAATATTTAAACGCTCCGCCACCTGATTGATTGCATCTTTGATATCAAAAATACCTTTCTCAAATAACGAACCAACAATTTGGCGATTTTTATTATTATTTGCTACACCACTATCTGCTGAAATTTCATCAACGGTTTTTTCAATAGTTTGAGCCACCAAATCTTCCACCGAACTTGCAAAAGTTTCTTCCACTTCTGGCTCTTCTGGGGGCAAAATGAAACTATTTAAAAACTGTGATACAGGCACATCCAAATTCAAATTGATACAAAGTAATCCAATAATTCGTTGCTTACTGTTACGAATCGCAATGGTGTTCGATTTCATCAAAACATTGCCCTTCGCTTTGGTAAAATAAGGTTTTGAGTGTTGCTGATTGCCCATCTGATGTAGCGATTGCAAGGCTCGATTGGTAATTGGCGAACCGATTTTACGATCCGTATTATGTCCATTCGCAATATAAATCGCCGAATGTTCAAGGGTTTCTAACGAGTGTAAAACAATCTCACAATATTCACCAAGTAAAGCTGCTAGCCCATCAACAACGGGAATGTAAGACTCAATAATAGCGTAATCTTCAAGTTCAAAAGGGTCTGAATTTATCATAATTTAAAGGCGTGGCTAGGCACACTAGCCACGTTATTATTGTTATTTAGCTGGTTTGAAATCTAATAATTCAATTTTAAAAATTAAGGTTGAATTTGCTGGAATCTGTCCTGCTGGACGATCGCCATATGCTAATTCAGGTGGGGTAACTAATTCCATTTTTCCGCCTTTTTTAAGCATTGGAATAGCTTCTTTCCACGCTGGAATAAGCTGGCTTAATTGAAACTCAATTGGCTCACCACGTTTGTATGAGCTATCAAATACTGTACCGTCTGTTAGTGTACCTTCATAATGTACTTTCACAGTATCCTCTACTTTTGGTGATTCACCTTCGCCTGCTTTTTCAATTTTATACATTAAACCAGATTTAGTCGTTTTTACACCGTCTTTCTTCGCAAATTCTTCACGGAATTTTTTACCCGCTTCAATCGTTGCTTCGCTTTGTTTCGCTAAAATTTTTGCTTCTTTTTCAGAAATAAATTTATCTAACGCTTCCAAATGTGCTTTTAATTCATCGTTGCTTAATTTACTTGTGCTTTTTAACGTTTCAGAAAAACCTGCAATGATTTTATCTTTGTTATAAGTAAGCATTTCTTTTTGTGATTTTGTGATTTCATCAACTTGTTTACCCATCAAAACACCAATCGCATAAGATGATTCATCAACAAATTTTTGATCTGCTTTTTGATCCGCCATCACTGATTGTGAAGTTACAAGTGCCGTTGCCATTACAGTTACAGAAAGTGCCACAGCTGAAAGTTTAGTTTTTAACATAAATATTCCTTTAATTTTTGGTCTATCAGTATAAATAAATAGCCCGAAAGGGTTTAAACACGAGAACGAATAGAGTAAAGTATATTCCTTTAATAAACAATAGTCATCATTAAAATGAATACTGATAATAATCTATTACTCACTCAAATTGCTGAATTAGAAACCAAAATTGCGTTTCAAGAATCCACAATTGAAGACTTAAACCAAGCATTGATTCAACAACAGTTTGTTTTAGATAAACTGCAAACACAGGTCCGTCATATTGCAGAAAAACTCAAAAATGCTCAATCAAGCAATATCGCCTCATTATCAGAGGAAACACCGCCTCCGCATTATTAAAAGACAAGAAAATAAGCGGTTAGTTCTGAGTAAGAATTTGTAAAATTTATTAAATAAAAAAGCAGGCACATTGCCTGCTTTTTGCTTAAAAATAGGATTACTATTTATTTCTTAACTCAGAATATGTCATATTAATATCATGCCAAACAATTTTATGTTTGCTATAACGTTTAATTTCAACACTTACGCGACGATTTGTAATCAGGCATTCTTTTAATCTTGTTTTTTCCAATTTTTTATCACATTGTTTGATAGGTTCCTTTTCACCTCGTCCAGCAGTTGTAATATTCTTAGGGTTAACACCTTGAGTTATTAGATAATCTCCGATAGTTGCAGCTCGTCTTTCAGAAAGTTTTTGGTTGTAATCATCACTTCCCATATAGTCTGTATGACCAATAAGGCTTAATTGAGCTTTATTTCCTTCCTTAAGGACATAGTTTGCTAATTTTTCCAACTCTTTTTTCCCTTCAGGACGAATATCATTGAATCCACTTTTATCAAATTCAAATAGCATATCCGCACTTAAATTTAATTTTTCGTGTAAACAATCTGCTGGCTTCAAATAATAATTTTGTGCACGATAATTTTTATCAAATAAAATTTTTAGTTGACATTGTTTAATAGAACCGTCACTCATATTAAAATTGAATAAATAATTCCATTCTTTTGCACGAAATCTTTCTTGAAAATGGGGATGTTCAATAATTTTTTTTAACTGTGAGCGAGTTAAATTTTTCTGTAACAAATCAATTTCATCTTGAGAGGGGAATGTTCCGCCCTCTAAACTTGCCTCTTCAATTGCGGGCCATTTTAAATCTTTACTTACTAAATTTCCTTCATCATTGATTTGATTTGTATCGACAACACTATTACATCCAGTGAAAGCAATACTCACAAAAGTTGAAAGCATGACTACATTTAATTTTTTCATTATTTACCTACCATATTTTATAGCTAACAGAAGCACCAACAGTTGTATTAGACTGAGAATCTACTGCCAAAGCTCCTTTAACAATCCATTTATTATTATCAGATGATGTTGATAATCCAACGGCTAATGCGCTTTCACCTCGGTGTGTTGCAACACCTGCAGTCACATAAGCTTCTCCACTTTCAAGTGGCTGAGCTAGCATTGCCATTGCAGCACTACCTGCAATTCCTGCTCTCGCGTTTTTATCTACATTGTTAATTGCTTTGTAAATATTTTGGTTACTTGAATTTAACTGAGCTACATTGACAGCATCGTTTGGTGCAGTACCCGCTTTAACGCCTTTAATTTGCTTATTGCCAGCATTAATGCCTGTGTTTTTATTAATGACAACATCTCCAATTTGTACATTATCAAAGTTCACATTATTCGCAGTTGAAATTTGTAATAAACCATCTTTATTTAGTTTAGAAACTAAGTTTTTACCTGTTTCCACCGTTAATTTACTGCCTGCTTTAATTGTTGCACTACCAACTTTTGCAATCACTTCAGTATCCGTATTTTTATTGGTTATTTTATGGCTTGCACTATTAATAGCATTTGCAATATCACCAGCATTAACTAAAGATTTAGCATTTTTACCCTCTGGTACAATGACCTTTCCTGCATTTGGATTATTTTCACGATTTTCAACGGCTAGTTTGATCGTTTTTGCAGAAATAGAGCTACTTACCACATCTCCCGCGTTAATCACTGCAGAATCAATTGGATTACCATTAGTATCTGTTTTAACCCAAACAATATTGTTATCTTTAACAATCTGAACAATATTAGCGCCATCTTTTGCTTTACCAGTAACTCGGATAGTTTGATTATCAGCATTAACATTGAATGTTATTTTTGTTTCTTTACTATTAGTTGAAACATTTGCTGTTGTACCCGCTCCATTTACAAAGTTCACGGTATCGTAAGCTTTGATAAAATCTTTTGCTTTGCCATTATTTTGTAAATTAAAGCCTGCATTTAAGACATCTCCAACAGAGGCAGCATTGTTTTGATTTAATGCTTTATCGCCTTTTGGTAAAGTAGCTGAAATTGATGGTGAAGTTGTGCCTACTTTTGCACCATCTAAGTTACCAGCTAAATTTGTCAGTGTAGTTGGCTCCGTCGTTGAGCCATCTGCACTTTGTATCGCAGTAATAATTTCTGTAGGTTTAACTTTTTCTCCAGAACCATCTTTTCCTGTAGTGAAATCTCCATTTGATTGTTTATATACTTTTGTGCCATCAGCTTTAGTATAAACAATGGCTTGCAAGCTATCATTCAAAATAGATTGAGTATTTGTGCTAAATGTGAATTTTCCACCTTTCTGTTCAATGGTAATATGGTCACCTGCAATTAATTCAACTTTTTCACCCGCTTTCACTAGATGATCTTTATTTTCACCAGTTACTTTACCACCTTGAGCAGAAGCAAGGATATTAAAGCCTGCATTATTGATTGCTTTGGCTATATCACCTGCATTAACAAGAGATTCTGCATTATTACCAGTTGGTTCAACAATTTTACCCGTAGGTTTGTTATCTTGATTTTTGGCTAATTCTAATTGCGTCGTTTTAGCAGAAATTGCGGTTGATACAACATTTGAAGCCTGAACTTCTTTTGTTTTATCTACTTTTCCTGATTTATCTACGCTGTAGAATTTATTTCCGATTTTCACAACCTTATTACCATTGCTATCTTTACCTGTAATTTCTGTTGTTTTACCATCAACATTTACATCATAACTAACCTTAGACGTTTGACCTTTAGCATCAGTTTCCACTTTAGCAATTGTGCCTTGACCATTTATAAAATTCACAGTGTCATAAGCTTTCACAAAATCTTTTGCTTTACCATTATTCTGTAAATTAAATCCTGCATTTAAAACGTCGCCTACAGTTGCAGCATTATTTTGATTAAGTGTTTTATCACCTTCTGGTAATTTAGCTGAAGTTGTTGGTGCAGTTGTATTTGCTTTTGCTCCATCTAAGTTACCAGCTAGATTAGTAAGTGTAGTTGGTTTTTTAGTATCACCATCAGCGCTTTGTATCGAAGTAATAATACTTCCAATATCTTTAATTTTCTCACCAGAACCATCTTTTCCTGTGGTGAAATCACCATTTGGTTGTTTATATACTTTTGTGCCATCAGCCTTGGTATATACCACAGCTTGTAAAGTATCATTTAAAATAGCTTGATTATTTGTGCTAAATTTAAATTTCCCTCCATCTTGATTAATAGTTATATGCTCACCAGCAATTAATTCAATTTTTTCACCTATCTTCACTAGATGATCTTCATTTTTACCAGTTACTTTACCGCCCTCTGCAGAGGAAACAATATTAAAGCCAGCATTATTAATCGCTTTAGCAATATCTCCAGCATTAACAAGTGCTTTTGCATCATTTCCTGTTAGCTCAACAATTTTACCTGTTGGCGTACTTGCTCCTTGCTTAATTTCTGGTGCTAATTGCACTGTTTTAGCTCGAATAGTATTTTTGATTTTTTCTATTTTTTCATCTGCAATTGGCTTGGTTTTATCTGGAGTTCCATCTGGTTTTGCTTCATACCATCTGTTATCTTCAGCTTCGACTACCTTTTTACCATCGACGAAATCAATAGCTTCAACAGTTAAGTTATCAACATTAACGTTTACTTTTACTTCAGACCATTTATTAGCGGTTGTATCAATTGAAACATTTGTACCTTGACCGTTTACAAAGTTTATTGTGTCATACGCTTTTACGAAATCTCTTGCTTCATCATTTTCTCGTAAATTCCAGCCTGCTTGCAAAATATCATCAACAGTAGCTGCGTTAGCTTTTTGTGAATCTGTGATTGTAGGAATTGTTCTATCTATCTCAGATTTTGCATTTGCTTTCGCATTTCTGACCGCTTTATCATAAGCAGCCATATCTTTACCATTTGCAGGTTTCGCCACAATCTTACCTTTTTCATCTTTAATGTCTTTTGCATTAGGCGTGTAATCTTTAGTTCCTGCAAGAGTAGATTTCACGTTTGTTAAGGTGGTTGCTGTTGAGGTTTTACCATCAGCATTATTCATTGAAGCAATAATGTCACTTGGATTTATCGTTTCTGTTTCAGGTACTTGTTCTGTTAAATCAGTAATATTATTTATATCGGTACCTGCTGGATATGCTTTGTTACCTTTTACAATAAGCTTTTTATTTTCTCTATCAACAGGATTACCTTCAGCATCTGTTTTATAGAATTTATCCCCTATCTTGGTCAACTTATTACCATCTTTGTCTGTATAAACTACAGGTAATTGAGCTGATTCGGTAATTGCTTGGTTATTTGTAGCAATGGTAATCCCACCTGCTTTTTGACTTACAGTAATATGATCGCCACCAATGATTTTTACTTCGTCGGATGGATGAATCAATTCAAAATTCTGATTATTAGTATTTTGAACCGAGCCTGTATTACCACCAATTGAAAGTTTAAAACCTGATTGATTAATCGCATTACTAATGTCTCCAGCATTTACTAATTTTTTCTTATTAGTATTATCTACATCAGCAATTTTCCCATCATTTACCATTAATGTTACGGTATTAACTTTTACACCATTATTATCGACAACTAATGTTTCATCAGCTGGTTTAACCGCTATTTGATAATTAGCAGGTTGATCTTGTTTATCTTTATTTAGATCGGTTAAGGTAATGCCATTCCCCGCTGTAACTTTAGCGCCTGCTTTATTAAGTTTTTGCTGTGCACTTTGGCTAAGTTTTACTGTAAATACTCGATTATCTTTATTTGCATCTTGATCATTTACAGTAACTTCAATATCTCCTTCACCCTTAACGGTTTCACGAGATTTTGCTTCAAAGTCTCGTACTGTGTTGTCATTGATTTTAGTTTTATCAATGGATTTATCATTGATCGATAAACTAAACGTATTGCCTTGTACATCATCTGTTTTTTGACCTGTTACCTTAATAACATTATCACCTGTTACATTAGATTTTGCATTTTTTATTGCATTATAGACCGCTTGTGATGTCGCAACTTTAGTACTTTGTTTATTCGTTTCATTAAGTTCAGTTTCTTTTTGTAATGCTAATTGAAGTTTTGCATTATTTCCATCTGCTTGCGCATTTACAGAGATATCTTCTCCATTTTCAGCACCTTCGATGCTTACTTTATTGTTTAACTTAACTTTATGATCTCCACCAGTATTACCAGTGAAAGTTAAGCCTTTTTCATCAATATAAGTTTTCACCTTTTTCAACTGTGCAACGTTTACTGCATCAGTATCGGCACTACCAGCAGCAAGATTGACAATTTTACGAGTTATGCTACCTAATTTCTGATTTTGGGTGTTTTTTGTATTACCATCATGTCCAATAGAAACAGCGGCAGTGTTTGCTTTCCAAATGAGATCTGTTTCATCTGCATTACCGCCAGTTGCTCCTTTGTTGATATCCCAACCACTGTTTGTTGGAATTCCTTGATTTGCAATAGAATTTGAACCAATAGCAATAGAGTGTTCTTCTTTCGCCTGAGATAAAGAACCTAGTGCTGTTGCATAATTACTTTTAACTTGAACACTATGTCCTAATGCAACTGCATTTTGTCCTTCTACTACAGTAACTCGGCCGATTGCAATTGAGTAATTTCCACTACCTTGCACACCATTATTTTTAGGTGCTATACCAGTTCTTGCTCCATTACCAATTGCAATAGAATCATTACCATATACTTTTGATGTACGACCTAAAGCTACAGCCGCTTCACCATTCCCATCAGCCCCATTACCAATTGCAATAGCTTCTTTTTTCTGAGATTTCGCTGTACGGCCTAATGCAATAGAACTAAATTCTGAGGCTTCAGTACTATCTCCAATTGCAATAGATCTTTCACCATTTGCTTTAGCTATACGCCCTAAAACGATAGAAGCTTCGCCCATCGCTTTTGAGTGAGGACCTGCTGCAAAAGAGTCTTTTCCAGTTGCAGTTGCTACATTACCAATTGCAATCGTATTTTCATTCTGAGCTTTAGTACTTACACCAATCGCTACGCTATATTTACCTGTTGCACCTGCTTTTGAATCAATTTTACCTTTGTTATCATTACTGTCACCGTTAAGCTGAGTATCAGTATTTTCATTAACATGAACATAGACATCTTGATTGACCTTTTTAATTGCATCATGGATATTATCAGCCCCTGTATCACCAATATTAGTAAAAGTGATGCCTCCTTCTGGTGTTAATGTCGCATTACCACCGAAATTATTTACTACACTACCTGCAACATTACCTAATACTTTATTTGTTGCATATAGTTGCGATCCATTGATTGCGTCGGTAGACCATTCTTTAACAGCACCTGGAGCAACGTTTTTGATTTGTCTCTCATAGCCAATTGAGCCGATAGATAATTGTTCACCACCATTTTCTATATTTTTACCACCAGCAAAGTTACCATATTTAATTTTATTATTTTCACCATTTTTAATAGCTTCAATTATTATTTCGGCTCTTTCAACTTTCTCTGCTTTTGAGCCTTTACCTTTTGCACCTTCTCTAGCCTCACCATTTTCAAAAAAATCATTTTTAGTGTTCATTGAAAGTTGCATTTCGGTTTTATCACCTGTTTGAGAGCCCGCACCCAAAGCAATTGAATCATCTCTCAATGCAGCAGCACCAACCCCAAAAGCAGTTGAATCCATACCATCTGCTCTTGAAATGGTTCCAATTGCAGTAGCTAAATCGCCTTTAGCACTTGATTGTACTCCAATAACAACAGAACCTTGTCCTGTTGCCTCTGTTTTTACAAATCGATCATACTTTCCGTCTTCTACTTTAGTATCACCGACTAAGTAATGCCCTGTTTTTTCTAGATAATGCTTAGCAACCATTGAATCATTAAATTCTTTTCTTTTTTCTTCATTGAAATCTCCCCAACCGAATTTATCCTGTTTTACTCTCTCATCTTTTCCTAAAGCATTCGCGATATCATCTAAATCATCTCCACCAATTGCAATACTTGAGCTACCCTTAGCAACAACATCAGCACCAATAGCAATGGATTGTTCACCTTTAGCTTTAGCTCCATCATCAGAATTTTTTGAACCTCCAATCGCAATAGATTGAGAACCGGAAGCTGTTGTATTAGCACCTATAGCAACAGAAGATTTTGTTTCATCCCCACTCTTTTCTGTTTTCGCACTATGCCCAATAGCCACTGAATTTTCTTGACCTGCTTTAGCATCTTGCCCTGTTTGAACGCTCATTCCTTTCGTACCGTCATTTACAGGAAGATCGTTTTGTGCAAAAACAAAATTGGGAAAAACGGTTAATAATGCTGAAATCGTGACTAGACTAACAGATACGATTTTTCTTTGACTTGATTTTTTTATACTTTTTGATTTGCTTTGCCCTCTAGCAAGCTCAGATACGACTTGATACGTCCCTGTAGAGTGATTAAATATCACCTTGAATATATTGTTCATAATTCATCCTTGTCTTAAAACTATTTATCAGTATACTAAACAAATAACCCTTAAGTATATATGGATATTTTCAAAGAAAGAATGGTCTGACCTGTTGTTTTTTTTATAGACAACAAAAAAATAAGAGAAGAGCTTCCATTACATACAGAAACTCATCTCTTATTTTCTAGATTATTCGTGACTAAAATTAAAGAATTATTCTCTAAATTTACTAAGTATTACAAACCTTACTCAATTGTACGCAATAACTCGTTAATGCCCACCTTACCTAAAGTTTTAGCATCCACTTTTTTCACGATAACCGCACAGTAAAGGCTATATTTACCACATTTTGACGGTAAGCTACCTGATACAACCACAGAGCCTGCTGGCACACGTCCGTAATGGATTTCGCCCGTTTCACGGTCATAAATACGGGTTGATTGTCCGATAAATACGCCCATAGAAATCACAGAACCTTCTTCTACGATCACGCCTTCAACGATTTCTGATCTTGCACCGATAAAGCAGTTATCTTCAATGATCGTTGGGTTTGCTTGTAATGGCTCTAATACACCACCAATGCCTACACCGCCTGATAAATGCACGTTTTTACCGATTTGAGCACAAGAACCCACTGTCGCCCACGTATCTACCATCGTGCCTTCATCAACATACGCACCAATGTTCACATAAGATGGCATTAACACGGTATTTTTTGCAATGTAAGCCCCTTGACGAACTGTTGCTGATGGCACAACACGGAAGCCTTCTTTATCAAAACGTTCTTGGGTATATTCAGCAAATTTTAATGGCACTTTGTCATAATAATTGGTTTCGCCACCGTCCACTAACACGTTATCACGAATACGGAATGAAAGCAGCACCGCTTTTTTTAACCATTGATGAACAACCCATTCACCGTCAATTTTTTCAGCGACACGTAATTCGCCTGAATCTAATTTTAAAACGGCTTCTTCAATGGCTGCTTTGGTTTCAGCATCCACGTTTGCTGGAGTAATTTCCGCACGGCGTTCAAATGCTGCTTCGATAATTGCTTGTAAAGACATGATATGTTCCTTAATAAAATGAAAATTTGGAAATAGATTAAATAAAGTAGAAAGACTTTATTAGCCAACGCATTATTATCTATTTATAATATCAAAATTGCAACTAAGGATAATTGTTCATATTTTGACAAAATGTAGGAGAGCATTAGCAACTTATTACTTATATACTTCTAGTATCAAATAAATTAATAGGTGCATACTCCATCCACTTTACTTATTCAATACTCCTACAAAAATAAATAACACAACGAAAGGACATAAAAATGAAAAATAAATTTAAAACATTATTCGTATCGGTAACGGCTATCACGTTATTTATTGGTTTGACGGGCTGTTCATCGCCTTCTTTAACGAAAGAACAATGCCTTTCAAAGGATTGGCAGGCAATTGGTTATAATGATGGGGTGATAGGACATTATCCTGAGCGTATCAACGATCATCAAGAAGCCTGTGCTGAAACGGGCGTTATTCCTAATTTTAGTTTGTGGCAAAAAGGACGAGAGCAAGGACTCACTCATTATTGTACTGCTGAAAATGCCACTCGTCTTGGGCAATTAGGCTATTCCTTTAATGCCGTTTGCTCAAACAATAAATTACAAAAAATTCATCAAAAGGCTTATCAAGGCTATCAAGCAACACAACAGCTCATTGAAGATCGACGCACTCTTGCACAACATAAAGCAAAATTACAAAAATTACTCAATGGCGAAATGTTAGAATTTAAAACCGAAAAAGAAGCCAGAAATTATATGCTAAGTTTACAGAAGCAGATTTTTATCTTAGAACAACGCATTGCGAAAAATGAACAACAAGATTAAAATCGCAGAAGTTTACTTTTTTGCAAATTTTTTTGATAAACTGACCGCTTATTGATACTAAATAGAGAAACAAAATGACTGAAATGGCAACAAAACTTACGCCTGATGAAGCGATTGATATCGCGTATGATATTTTCTTAGAAATGGCGGGAGAAAATCTTGATCCTGCGGATATTTTACTGTTCAACCTTCAATTTGAAGAGCGTGGAGCGGTAGAGATGGTAGAAACCAGTGAAAATTGGGATGAAGAAATTGGGGTGTTAATCGATCCTGATGCTTTTGCAGAAGTCTGGATTGGATTAGTAAATGAACAGGATGAAATGGACGATGTTTTTGCACGTTTTCTTATTTCACATCAAGCAGAAAACCGTGAATACCACATTATTTGGAAGGAATAGAGGCTAAAATGAGTGATTTTTCATTAGAATTTCGTAACGCAATGGCACATTTACCTGCCGCAGTCAGCATTGTCACGACCAATGGCAAGGCGGGGAAAACAGGACTAACCATTTCCTCATTATGCTCTGTAAGCGATAGCCCTGCGACCGTGCTATTTTGCATTAACAAAAGCAGTGGCACACACGATCTTTTTAAACAAAATGGCAAGGCTTGTGTCAATATTTTAGCCCCTGAGCAAGAAGAGTTAGCCAAACATTTTGCCAATATGTTGGACTCCACAATAGAGCAACGCTTTGAATGGGATATTTGGACGGAGAATGCTCAACCAGAATTAAAAGACGCTGTTTCAACGCTGACAGGGGATATTATTGATAGTTATGAAATCGGCACGCACACTATTTTTCTGTTGCAATTAACGGATATTCAAACACGTGAAAGCAACGTGCTGACTTATTTTAATCGTGGCTTTCAAACAGCAAACATTCACTAATCAGTGAAGCGGTTAAATTTTATTAACTTTTTACAAATTTTTATTTTTGCAAATTTTCAATAAAATTTAACCGCTTCATATCTATAAATTTCTTAATGCTCGCATTAGATCCTGCTGTCTAAATGGCTTAGTCATAATCGGAAATGCGTTAGTTTTTTCAAGCTGTTCGGTATGTCCTGTCATTAACAAAATTTTTATTGTTGGATAATTTTGTTGCACAAATTTTGCGATATCCACGCCTGTCATTTGTTCTGCCAACACAATATCAGAAAGTAAATAACCGATCTCTTTTTCGGTTTTTAATGTTTCTATTGCTTCTGCTGTTGAACCGCAAATAATAGGCAAATAGCCCATATTATTTAATTGTTCCATTAAAGTTAGACGCAAATCTGGTTTATCTTCTATCACTAAAATTTTCACTTTTTGAGAAACAATAGCACGCTTATTATCACTGATTTTATGCTGTAAAAACGATGTTTGAGCAAGCGGCAACTGTAAATGAATCGCCGTGCCTTCATTGATTTTAGATTGCACCACTACCCGCCCTTTTGATTGACGAATAAAGCCATATACCATTGATAACCCTAATCCATTGCCTCGCCGTTGCCCTTTGGTGGTAAAGAAAGGTTCGAAAATTTGTTTTTGGGTTGCTTCATCCATTCCACAACCGTTATCAATGATAGAAAGTTGTACCATTTTTTCTATATGATGGGTACGTTGAATAACTTGCAAGGTGGAGCGAATAATAATTTTTCCGCCATTTGTTAATGCGTCTTTTGCATTGACAATTAAATTCATTAACGCCGTTTCTAACTGGGTTTTATCAATATAAATGTGTGGTAAATCGGTCGTTAATTCCAGCTCCACTTGTATTGTCGGTGGAATACTATGTTTAATAAAATCGTTAAATTCGATAATCAGTTTGTTTAGATCGAGATCCTTTGGATGTAATGGTTGTTTTCTAGCATACGCTAATAAACGCTGAGTTAACTCCGCACTATTTTCCGCCGCTTTTAAGGCTCGTTGTAAACGTTTTTGCTGTTTTTCCGTTAAGGTTTCTGGATCAATCAGATCTAAATTTCCAATAATAACCGCCAAGAAATTATTAAAATCGTGAGCAATGCCTCCCGTTAAATGCCCGATTGTTTGCATTTTTTGGCTATGAGCAAGATCACTTTCTAATTTTTTACGTTCAGTGCGGTTAATTAAAAATGCTACTAAACCATTTTCTAGGGTCGTCGAACGCCACTCTAAAATTTGGTTATTAAATGCGATTTCAAGTAACTCTTGCTCACGATTAGGGGTGATTAATATTTCAGGCGTGATAGCGGTGTTTTTTCCGTATAAATTTGCATTTTTTTGATTAAAAAAGACCGCTAGTGTTTCAATATTTAGTGGCTGAGCAGGGTTACTCATAAATTCATTCAGCAACTCTTTAAATTTTTCATTGTAAGAAATGATCTGCATTTCTTTATCAAAAATAACAAAGCCATCTCGCATAGTCGAAAAGGTTTGTTCCAGCAATTCACTCTTCTCTTTTAACAAGGCATCGGTCTGCTCTAGCTTGACGACATTTTGGTAAAAACGATGAAAAGCACGAGCGAGATCACCGATTTCATCTTGGGTTTGCTGTTGTGGGACTTGGGCTGTTTTATCACCCTGAGAAAGCCTTTTCAATGCTTGGGTGATGGAATAAAGACGCTTACCCAGTAAATCATAAAAATAGACACTCAGAGAAATTAGTAAGAAAACAGCAATAAAAGAAACCACTGAAATATAAATGCTTTTGGTTGAAATATTTTGTTGAATTTGTCCAGATTTTGAATTTAAGTCATTGAATTTATTGGTAACAATTGCAGAATAATCGCTGTTTATTTTTTTCACTAAGGCGTTAATTTGATAGGTCAATAATTTAATTTTTAGATTGATTTCTGCTAATTTATTTGATTCTAAAATATCACTCTGAATAATTTTCTGTAATTTAGCTAACTCCTCGTTTGTTTTAAGATTCTCACTAAAATTTGGCAAAAAAGAATAAACGGATTGCAACCCAATAAATATTTCCTCAGAAAAATGACTCTCTGCTGCCTTTTGAGCCAAATTTTCTAATTTATCTAAGCGAAACATAAAATAAGCTGAAATGGGATTTTCTTTTTCTAATTGCTTAATTTGGCGAAGATGCACCTGCATTTGGTGTAATGAACTTAATAAATTATTGTGGATAATATGGCGTTCGTGAGCGTTAAAAAGTAAATCTTGTAGCGTTCTTTCTAATAAATTAATTTGCTCTACGACCTTTATTAGTGGCTGATTTTCTTCTTCTGATATATCAAGTTTTAGTTGTGATAAAAATTGGCGTAATTCATCAGCATAGAGCGAGAGTTGCTGAGATTGCTCTTTATATTCCAATGCATTCATTGTTTGAATTAAACGTGTGGAATAGGATGATATTTGTGCAGTTTTGACCCCTAAGGTCATCGAAAAAAAGATCTGATTTTGTGATCTACTTCTCAAATCTGACAAAGAGTCATAAGTATTATTCAGCCCTAAAATGGCAGTAATACTGATAAAAGAAATAAAAATAATGGTTAAAATCACAAACGCAATCAAACGAAACTTAACATTGTAACCATTTGTAAATAAAGACTTTTTCATCCTAAACCCTTTGCAAAAAATGACTTTTTTATGACCGCTTATTCCTTAGTTTACTGGATAGTATAGCCTGAAATTATGACAATTATGAATGAACCATAAAATATTTTATTCATAATTTTATGATTTAATTAGGTTAATTTTTATTATTGGAGGATAAAATGGCTCAAACACAAAATACATTACCTCTATTAGAGATGAAAGATATCGCCAAACGCTTTGGCTCTTTTTATGCCTTACAAGATGTAAATTTAGATATTTATAAAGGGGAAATTCACGCACTTATGGGTGAAAATGGAGCAGGGAAAAGTACCTTAATGAAAATTCTTGCGGGGGCTTATACTTTAACGACTGGTTCAATTAAAATTGATGGTCAACCTTTTTCCATTTCTTCCCCAAAAGATGCCATTAAAGCGGGGATTACGCTCATTTATCAAGAAATTCAACTCTCTCCTAACTTAACGGTGTATGAAAATATCTTTTTAGGACAAGAACTTAAAACAATGTTTGGTCTTGATCGTAAAACGATGGAATCGGAAGCACAAAAAGCCTTAGATCGCTTGGGGGCTCAATTCTATTCTTGGCAAAAAGTATCTTCTCTGACCATTGCTGAACAGCAACAGGTTGAGATTGCTCGTGCGTTATACCGTAATAGCCGTATTTTGGTGATGGACGAGCCAACCGCAGCCCTTTCTTCTCGTGAAACGGAACGTTTATTTGCGTTAATTAAGAAATTACGTGATGAAGGAATGGCGATTATTTATATCAGCCACCGTATGGCAGAAATTTATGAACTCGCTGACCGAGTGAGTGTGTTGCGAGACGGTAAATATGTCGGCTCATTAGTGAGAGAAGAAATTGATTCGAGCCGTTTGGTGCAAATGATGGTGGGACGACCATTAACGGATCTCTTTAACAAAGAAAAAATCCCTGCGGGCAAAGAAGTATTACGAGTAGAAAACCTGTCTGATGGGCATAAAGTAAAAAATGCCTCATTCGTGATTCGTGAAGGTGAAATTATTGGATTATCCGGCTTGGTTGGTGCGGGACGCTCTGAGTTAGCTCACTTACTATTCGGTGTTTCTCAACCAACACAGGGTAAAATCTATTTAAGCGGTGGGGAAATCAGTTTTAAAACACCACGTGATGCAATCGCACACCGTATTGCTCTCCTGCCTGAAAACCGCAAAGAAGAAGGTTTATTCCTTGATATGAATGTGTTTAACAACATCACAATGGCGACCCTTGAGCGTGATGCATCAATGATGATTGTTAATCAGAAAAAAGGCAAAGAAGAAGCAGACAGAGCCATTCAAGGATTACAAATTCGTGTACCAAATGCCAATGTAACGGTTGGCGGGCTTTCAGGCGGAAACCAGCAAAAAGTCTTACTTTCTCGCTGGTATGCGATCAATCCACGCTTATTTATTTTAGATGAGCCAACGCGTGGGGTTGATGTGGGGGCGAAAAGTGAAATCTATAAAATGATGACGGAAATGGCAAAACAAGGTGTGGCGATTCTAATGATTTCAAGTGAATTGCCTGAAATTGTGGGAATGAGTGACCGAGTTTATGTCATGCAAGAAGGACACATTGTGGGTGAATTACAAGATGGCAATATCAACCAAGAAAAAATTATGGCACTGGCTTGTGGTGCAGAAACAGAATAATAAAAAATTTAGAGGAGATCAAAAATGGAAAAAGCGACTCAAGTAGACAAAAAAGCAAGTTTCAAAAAAATTGCTTGGGCAGATACTATGCAAGCGATGGGAATTTTACCTATTTTAATTCTTATCGTGATTGTGTTTTCATTTGTTGCACCGCACTTTATGAGTGAAGCCAATATAATGAATATTACTCGCCAAGCATCGATCAATATTGTACTAGCTGCCGGTATGACCTTTGTTATTTTAACTGGGGGGATTGACCTTTCTGTGGGTTCAATTCTTGGGGTAACTGCTGTAATGGGGCTTGTTGCATCATTAAATCCCGCCCTTGCTGAATTTGCTGTACCTATTGCACTGTTAGCCGGTTTAGGAATGGGGATTTTTAATGGTTTACTGGTTGCTTATGCGGGATTACCGCCATTTATCGTCACATTGGGGACTTACACCGCATTGCGTGGTGCGGCTTACCTTGTTGCAGACGGTACAACAGTGATCAACTCAAACATTTCATTTAGTTGGGTTGGTAATAGCTATTTAGGGCCAGTGCCTTGGTTAGTTGTGATTGCTTTTGCGGTGATTGCAGTGTGTTGGTTTATTTTACGTAGAACCACACTCGGTACACATATTTATGCAGTGGGTGGTAATGTAGAAGCTGCTCGCTTAACAGGTATCAAAGTATCTGTTGTGTTAATCTTTGTTTACGCTGCTAGCGGATTATTATCTGGTTTAGGTGGTGTAATGAGTGCATCTCGTTTATTCAGTGCCAACGGAAATCTTGGTATGGGATACGAACTTGATGCAATCGCAGCTGTTATTTTAGGTGGAACAAGTTTCGTTGGCGGTATCGGAACAATTGTCGGTACGCTGATCGGTGCATTGATTATTGCCACCTTAAATAATGGTATGACTTTAATGGGCGTGTCATATTTCTGGCAACTCGTTATAAAAGGTGCGGTAATTATTGTCGCTGTGTTAATCGACAAATATCGTACCCGTTCAGCTTGATAAAAGCTTCATTATTTCTCAAATATTAGGAGAACTTTACTATGAAATTAAAAACATTAGCCGCATCTTTGATGTTAGCATCAGCACCATTTGTGCAAGCAAAAGAGTTAAAATCAATCGGTGTTACTGTTGGTGATTTAGCAAACCCATTCTTTGTACAGATTGCAAAAGGGGCTGAATTAAAAGCAAAAGAACTTGCTGGTAATGACGTTCAAGTAACACTTGCTTCTAGTGGCTATGATTTAGGACAACAAGTGGCTCAAATTGATAACTTTATTGCAGCTAAAACAGATATGATTATCTTAAATGCGGCTGATTCTAAAGGTATCGGTCCTGCGGTTAAACGTGCAACAGATGCGGGTATTATTGTCGTTGCTGTTGATGTAGCAGCAGATGGTGCGAATGCAACAGTAACCTCAAATAACTACCAAGCAGGTGAACTTGCGTGTCAAACAATTGTGGATAAATTAAATGGTAAAGGGGATGTAATTATCATTGATGGACCACCAGTATCAGCAGTAACAGACCGTGTTCAAGGCTGTAAAGATGTGTTTGCTAAACACGAAGGAATCAAAGTTCTTTCTGATAACCAAAATGGTAAAGGTAGCCGTGAAGGTGGTTTAGAAGTAATGACAAACCTATTAACTGCGTATCCAAAAATTGATGCAGTATTTGCTATCAACGACCCAAGTGCAATCGGTGCAGAGCTAGCAGCGTTACAAATGCAACGTAAAGAATTCTTCATTATGGGTGTAGATGGTTCGCCAGATGCAGAAGAAGCATTAAAACGTGAAGGCTTATTCGTTGGTACACCAGCACAAGATCCACAAGTAATGGCATCAGAAGCGGTACGCATTGGTTATGATATTTTACAAGGTAAAGAAGCACCAAAAGACCCTGTGTTAATTCCTGTAAAAGTGATTGATAAATCAAATATCAAAGACTACAAAGGTTGGACAGTAAAATAATCTGATCTAACAGCCCTTTCCCTGCTTTTAAAATCTAAAAGTGGGGAAAGGTTATTTGATAGGCGTGCAGCAAATATCAAACAGATAACCAACACCACGAATGGTTTTAATATAAGTCGGTGCTTTAGGATTAGGCTCAAGTTTTTTACGTAATCGCATTATTAACACATCAATGGTGCGATCAAAAATCTCAAAAGATTCATTATGGGTAAGCTCTAATAATTTCTGACGAGACAGCACTTTACGAGCATTACAAACCAACGCATTGAGTAAAATATATTCCCCTTGTGTTAACACAATTTCTGTTTGAGAAGGCGAAAAAAGTTTATGATTTTCAGTATCAAGCAACCAATTATCAAATTTGAAACCTTGCTGAACTGTTGCAGAAAAAAGAGAATTTGGGGTGAAATGTTGTGGCTGAATACGACGGATAGCCGCTTTGGCTCGAGCTACGACAACGCGTGGATAAAAAGGCTTAGCAATATAGTCATCTGCTCCCATTTCAAGCCCAACAACCACATCAGATTCCGTATTCAACCCACTCAACATAATAATAGGGGCAGAACTCAGGGATTTTAATTGTTGTAATAAAACTAAGCCGTTAATATCAGGTAAAATAAGATCAAGAAAAATAAGTTTAATTGAGGGATTTTGAGAAAGTAAAGCAAGTGCATCTTGTCCATTAAATGCGGTGTTCACCTTATAGCCATAGTCATCAAAGGTGTCACATAACAGCTCACAAATCTGTGGGTCATCGTCAATAATTAGGATAGAAATATCTTGTTGCATAAGCAAAATCCACATAATAATGAAATTAAGAATAGATCCTATAGTATATATAAAATACCCATAATTACAAATAGTTACTCAAAGCAAACAAGCGGTCATATTTTTATAAAAATTTGCAAAAAATCAGAAAAAAATCACCGCTTACCAAACAATGTTTTGAATAATTATTTGAACAAAAGGAGAATATTATGCGAATTGGGATTGATTTAGGTGGTACAAAAATTGAAGTGATCGCCCTATCGGATCAAGGCGAAGAATTATTTAGAAAACGTGTCGCAACACCAAAAGGATCTTATCCAGACACCTTACAAGCAATTAAAGGCTTGGTTGATGATGCCGAAGCTGCAACAGGGCAAACAGGCACTGTCGGAATGGGTATTCCAGGAACAATTTCGCCTTTTACAGGTAAAGTAAAAAATGCCAATTCGACGTGGTTAAATGGACAATATTTAGATAAAGATTTAGAAAAATTATTAGGGCGTGAAATTCGTATCGCCAACGATGCCAACTGTATGACAGTATCGGAAGCAACCGATGGTGCAGGAGCAGGAAAAAATATTGTCCTCGCTCTTATTTTAGGCACAGGCTGTGGCTCTGGTATTGTTATCAACGGCAAACCGCATAATGGCGGAAACGGTATTGGCGGCGAATGGGGACATAATCCATTACCTTGGGCAGACACAGAAGAAAAAGCTGTAATGGATGCCACCCCCTGCCATTGTGGTCGAGCTGGATGTATTGAACAATTTGTCTCAGGCACAGGCTTTTGTGATGATTATGAAAGACGTGCTGGAATCCGTTTAAAAGGCGATGAAATTGTTAAACTGGCTGAACAAGGCGATCCAATCGCAGAACAATCACTACAAGCCTACGAAAGACGTTTAGCAAAATCATTAGCGGCCTATGTGAATGTATTAGATCCTGATGTTATCGTTTTTGCAGGCGGCGTGTGTAATATTGAACGTTTATACACTAACGTTCCACGCTTAATGAATGATTATATTTTTGGTCGAGAATTCCAAACCCCAATCAAAAAAGCAATGCACGGCGATTCTAGTGGCGTGCGTGGGGCTGCTTGGTTGTGGCCTTTGGAAAAATAATCAAATACAGCAAAAGAAATAAATTTGCAAAATCTTATAAAAATATGACCGCTTCAATAATATTAAAGGATAACCATTATGTATTTAGGTATTGATTGTGGTACGCAAGGCACAAAAGTTATTGTTGTAGATAGCCATCACAAGCAAGTAATAGGGAGAGGCTATGCGGCTCACCAACTCATTGAAAATAGCGATGGTCGCAGAGAACAGCAACCAAATTGGTGGATTGACGCCCTCCTTCACGCCTTTAAACTTGCGATAGAAGAAGCAAATATTTCGCCATTATTGATTAAAGGAATAGGCGTATCAGGGCAACAGCACGGACTGGTGGTGTTAGATAAAAATGATACGCCTTTATATAACGCTAAATTATGGTGTGATACTGAAACCGCAACGGAAAATAATGCACTTATTCAGGCATTAGGTGGCTCAGATCGTGCATTTGAAAAACTAGGTATTCTCTGTCAAACAGGCTATACCGCCTCTAAAATAAGTTGGTTGAGAAAATATCATCCTCAGCTTTACAGTCAAATTGCGAAAATAATGCTCCCCCACGACTACCTTAATTATTGGCTAACTGGCATATTTGCCACTGAATATGGGGACGCGTCTGGTACAGGCTATTTTGATGTCATTAACCGCCAATGGGATGATGATATCTTCAATGTGATTGCCCCAGAATTAGATCCTAAACAGGTTTTGCCTCAGTTAGTTTCTTCTGATCAACGATTAGGAATCATCAAAAAAGACGTAGCTCAATTATTAGGCTTAAATGAGCAGGTTATTGTTGCAACGGGTGGCGGTGACAATATGATGGGAGCGATTGGCACAGGCAACATCCAGCAGGGTGTTGTAACAATGAGTTTGGGTACATCAGGTACGCTTTATACTTATACCGACACGCCTTTGCAAAATTTACCGCCAATGATCGCTAATTTCTGTTCTAGTTCTGGTGGTTGGTTGCCATTAGTTTGCGTGATGAATATGACATCTGCGAATAACACCATAATGTCATTATTTAATTTGGATATAAACGCGTTTAACCAGCTTATTTCACAAGCAAAAATAGGGGCAGATGGCATCACTATTTTACCTTTCTTTAATGGTGAGCGTGTGCCTGATTTACCAAATGCAAAAGCGAGTATTTTAGGATTAGATAGCACAAATTTCACGCAGGAAAATTTAGCAAGGGCAATGATAGAAAGTGCTAGTTTTACGCTATGCTATGGACTTAATTTATTTAGGCAAGCAGGAGTAAACATTTCTGAAATTCGTTTAATTGGTGGCGGAGCAAAAAGTGCCGTTTGGCGACAAATGATTGCAGATATAATGAATGTCGAGGTCGTGTGCTTAACCGAAGGAGAAGCAGCAGCTTTGGGTGGTGCGATTCAAGCAATGTGGGTCAATAATGAAGGAGATTTGGTGTCTCTTTGTCGTGATTTTGTACATATTGATGATTCTTCTAAAACATCGCCAATTCAAGAAAATACCGCAAAATATGCCCCAATTTACCAACGCTATCTAAGCTGTTTAACTCAGTATTACTCCATTTAACCTATAAACGAAAACTAAAAAGTAAAAGTGCGTTATTTAAACGCACTTTTCTTTTTTATTAAATCAAACTAAAAATATATCCCCAATATCCGTAAGCAATAATATAGCTTATCAATAACCAAAACTTTACGCTTTTATTGTTATTTTTATGGGATTTATGCAACAAATAAGCGACATAAAACAGAATGAAAGGATAAACCCACAATGAAATAGAAAGAATATTTAACCACAAGCCACTAAATCCGACATTTGATAATGCAGGAGTGAGCAATAAGGCTAATGGCCATAATGCACAGGGCAAACATAATCCGACTAATGCCCAACTAAATTTTGAAAATGATGAATTCACGCTTTTATCCTCTTGGGTGATATTTTTGGTGCAAAGATTGTAACCGAGATTTTGCGACTTGGGTATAAATTTGTGTGGTGGAAAGGTCGCTATGCCCGAGCAACATTTGGACGACACGCAAATCCGCCCCATAATTCACTAGGTGTGTCGCAAAGGCGTGGCGTAGAATATGCGGTGACAGTTTTTCACTCTCAATATCCGCTAAAACCGCATAATATTTAATGCGATGCCAAAAAGTTTGGCGTGTCATCTGCGTTCCTCTACGACTTGGAAATAAAACATCCGACTGCTCATTTCTCAGTAATAGTGGGCGTGCATATTCAAAAAACTCGTCAATCCAATAACTCGCCTCTTCGCCAATCGGCACAAGACGTTCTTTATCCCCTTTACCAATCACTCGCACCACGCCTTGTCGCAAATTGATATTATCTAATTTTAACGAGATCAATTCAGTGACACGCAAACCTGTGGCATACAATAATTCCAACATTGCTTTATCTCGTAATTCAATGGGATCTAAGGTATTCGGTGCATTCAACAAATCAGAAACTTGATCTTCACTTAATGATTTCGGCAATGATTGAGTTTTTCTTGGGGATTTTAATAAAACTGACGGATCGTCAGCACGGTATTTTTCAACATATAAAAAGCGGAAAAATTTTCGTAAACAGCTTAACATTCTCGCCGAGCTGGAACTTTTATAACCCTGCTCTAAACGTTCGCCAAAAAACTGTTGTAAATCAAAACGATCGACGGTTAAAAAGGTTTTATTTTCGGCTAGCCACAGGCTAAATAATTCTAAATCTTGGCGGTAAGAGGCAACAGTATTATCCGACAAGCCATATTCTTGCCATAAATTATCTAAAAAAAGTTCTATGATAGGATCGAGTTTTTTCACAAGCGGTCAGATTTTTGTAAGAATTTGTAATTATTTGAAAGTATAAAACAAATTGTAAATTTTCACAAAAATTTGACCGCTTATCATATGCTTGTTTTTTCAGCAAACAATGCAAAAATACTAAATACTAAATACTAAATACTAAATACTAAATACTAAATACTAAATACTAAATACTAAATACTAAATACTAAATACTAAATACTAAATACTAAATACTAAATACTAAATACTAAATACTAAATACTAAATACTAAATACTAAATACTAAATATGATATAGTATTCGCTCTATATGATTGAAGAATAGGAGATTTTATTATGATGAATATTGCACTTGTTACTGGCGTAACCTCAGGATTTGGACGAGCTATCGCAGAATGCTTAATAAAAAATAACTATTTAGTGATTGGTACAGGCAGAAGAACAGCAAAATTAAATGAGCTAAAAGAAATTTTCAACGATAAATTTATTCCCCTAAATTTTGATATTCAAAACTTGGCTGAGATAGAAAATGCCCTCGCGTCTTTACCGCAAGAATATCAGCAGATTGATTTACTCGTGAATAATGCGGGCTTGGGGCTAGGCTTAGAGCCGGCACATAAAGCGGAGTTAGCGGATTGGGAGAATATGATCGACACCAATGTTAAAGGGCTTGTTTATATCACTCGCTTAGTCCTTCCGAAAATGGTGGAACGCAATTCAGGGCATATTATCAATATCGGTTCGATTGCAGGTACTTATCCTTATCCGGGTGGCAATGTGTATGGTGCGACGAAAGCCTTTGTAAAACAATTTTCTTTAAATTTACGGGCGGATCTTGCGAACACCAATATTCGCGTATCCAACGTAGAACCCGGTTTATGTGGCGATACCGATTTTTCTTTGGTGCGATTTAAAGGCGATCAAGAGAAAGTGACGAGCTTATATGAAAACGTGGATTACATAAAACCAGAAGACATTGCGAATATCGTATTATGGTTAAATCAACAGCCCCCTCACGTGAATATCAACAGCGTTGAAGTGATGCCAACGGCTCAGACATTTTCGGCATTGAATGTGGCGAGAAAGAATAAATAATATTCTCATAAGTAAGCGGTCAGATTTTTTAAAGAATTTGCAATTCCTTGAAAGTATAAAATAAATTGCAAATTTTTCATAAAATATGACCGCTATGACCTATTCTCAAATCTCACATTCCCTATAATGTAATCTATCAACAAAGATTTCTTTTTATTCAATAATTTCAGATTGGTAAATTTTTTATAGAAATGAACCCCTTGATGATTTTTTGTATAAAAACTTGTATAATTGCAGGGTTCTTTTTACAACTATCTTTATAACAGAGGAATAAATATTATGGGCGGTATCAGTGTATGGCAGTTATTAGCAATCGCAGTCGTGGTTGTATTGTTATTTGGAACAAAAAAATTACGCACCTTAGGGTCTGATTTAGGCGAATCTGTAAAGGGCTTTAAAAAAGCGATGAAAGATGAAGCCGAAATTGAAACTAAAACCGAACTTGAAACAGAAAAAAAAGATAAAGAATAGGCTAACTCATGTTTGATATTGGATTTTCTGAAATTGTCTTAATTTTTATCGTTGGTTTAGTTGTACTTGGTCCAACTAGATTACCCTCTGCGATTAGAACCGTGATGGGCTGGATTCGTGCGGTTAAAAGTTTAGCAACAAATATTCAAGATGAATTCTCAGAAGAATTGAGATTACAAGAATTAAAAGAAAGCATTAAAAAAGCAGAAGAATTAAATTTAAAAAATCTTTCGTCTGACTTGGCTGAAAAAATTGATGATTTAAAATATTCTGCGAAAGAATTGGAAGACAGTATTAAAAATAAAGACGTCTATAAAAAAGAGACGCTAAATATAGATACAACGCAACAAGAAGAAATAAAAGGAAAGTAGAATGTCAGTTGAAGAATCACAACCACTCATTAGTCATCTTGTTGAATTGCGTAACCGCTTATTACACGCTCTTGCGTGTATTGGGATTATTTTTGCCCTACTCGTCTTCTGGGCAAATGATATTTACTCCTTACTGGCAACCCCTTTAACAGAACGTTTGCCAGAAGGGGCGACAATGATTGCCACCAACGTGGTCACGCCTTTCTTTACACCGATTAAATTAACCCTTGTCGTTGCGGTGTTTTTTTCTGTGCCTTATATCTTATATCAAATCTGGGCATTCGTTGCCCCTGCACTTTATAAACACGAAAAGCGTTTGGTTTATCCATTGCTTCTTTCCAGCACCTTACTCTTTTATGTCGGTGTTGCTTTTGCTTACTATGTCGTATTCCCATTAGTATTTGGCTTTTTAACAAGTACCACGCCTGCTGGTGTCACAATGGCGACAGATATCGCAAGCTATTTAGACTTTGTGTTAACTATTTTCTTAGCTTTTGGTGTCTGTTTTGAAGTTCCAGTGGCAATTATTTTATTGTGCTGGTCTGGCGTGACCACCGTAGAAGATTTGAAGAAAAAGCGTCCTTACATTATTGTAATTGCTTTTGTCGTTGGGATGTTATTAACCCCGCCAGATATGTTTTCACAAACATTGTTAGCTATTCCGATGATACTTTTATTTGAAGTGGGTCTTATATTTTCTCGATTTTATACCAAAGAACAATCGGATAATGATGGGGCTTAACTAAAATAGCTGGGGGAATAAATATGAAAAAAGTACTATTTATACTAGGGAGCTTGTTGGTCTTTTCACAAATGCTACAAGCTTCTCCCCACAGCTGTCATCTTATTGTTTATTCCACAAAATCGCTAGCTGATGTAAAAAAAGCTCAACAAAAATATTTATATAGCCAATTTAAACGTGTCGCTATTTTAAAAAATAATCGTGATTGGTTTATGCTCTCCGTCGCAAAAGTCGATAAAAAAGTAGAAAAAAATATTGTCTCTCGCTTAAAAGCACTGAAAAAAATTCCCAAAGATAGTCTCTGCTCTGGCATTGAGTATCCTGAAATAGATGTCAAAAATACGACTCATAAATCCAATAAACAACACCAAAATATATTCTCAAAACAAGAGCAAAAAACCGCTGTTGTGAAAATTAACCAAGCTATCACTCAATATTTAGCCAGCAAAGAAACCGTAAATAAGCTATATAACGCGATAAATCACTCATCAAAAGAAATTTTGAACACCCAAAATCCCGCTAAGAAAAAAGTGATGCAACACGCTCAGCTGATTAAAAAAATTAAAGAATCTCAAAAACAATTAACTCATACTTATAATGATATGGTTAATATTTACACTAACAATTTAGATATACTTAAAACAGCAAAAGGGGGCAAGAAAATTGCCTCTTTTCTAAAAGATGAAAGACAGGATATACTAGTTATTATTAAAAAAGTGGCGAAAATAAATATACAGCAACTTTGTCAACATCAAAAAATTGACTGTAAATAACGTTACCGCTTACAAATTAACTCAAAAGGAGATTAAAATGAAAAAAACACTATTATTGGCGACAGGACTTACTGTAATGTTACCGAGCTATGCTCAAGCTAAAACCTGTAATGTAATTGTATCCTCAACCAAATCACTGGAAAATGCACAGAAAATTCAAAATGACTATGCATCAAAATTTGATAACGTAAATATTGTAAAAAATAAAAAAGGTTGGTTTATGGTTTCTGTCGCTGAAATAGACAAAAAAATAGCGACTAAAACCGTAAAACAATGGAAAAAAGAAAATATTATTCCACAAGATAGTTTATATTCTTGCCATACTTATCAAAAAATCTCCACAGCAACCACAAGTAAAAAAGAAGCGGAATTACCTCTTGAGGTAACTCAATTTAATCAAGCTTCTGCTAACTATGGCAACCTTAAAAAAGCCTTTATCGACTTTTATAATCGCACCGTTGAATTACAAGCAAAAGAAAAAACATTAACCAAAGAAGAGCAAGCAGAATACAAACAACGTGTACAAGCATTGAAAAAAGATAAACTTCGCCTATCAACCAGTTTTGATGTGATGGCAAACTTATACGCAAGACATACAAAAATCTTAACAAGTGCGGCAGGTGGAGACAAAGTGCTTCCTTACTTGCAGCACGAAAGAGCATTTGTATTGGATTTATTTAAACGAATTGATAACTTTAAATAAAATTCTTAAAGAAAACACTTAGATTTAAGCGGTCATTTTTGTAAAATGTTTTGCAAATATGACCGCTTATTTATTTTTAACAAAAGGCTACTTTATGCAAAAACCTCTCGCAATATTTTTAATGGGACCAACAGCTTCAGGCAAAACCGATCTCGCTATTCAACTTAGAAAAACCTTACCCGTTGAAGTGATTAGCGTTGACTCTGCCCTTATTTACAAAGGAATGGATATTGGCACAGCGAAACCGACTCAACAGGAATTAGCACAAGCACCACATCGTCTCATTGATATTATTGATCCCGCAGAAAGCTACTCTGTTGCTAACTTTCGTGAAGATGCTTTACGAGAAATGGCAGAAATTACTGCATCGGGCAGAATTCCGTTATTAGTCGGTGGCACAATGCTTTATTACAAAGGTTTAATGGAAGGGCTTTCACCACTACCTTCTTCACAACCAGAAATTAGAGCAGAAATTCAAGCCAAAGCAGAGCAAATTGGTTGGTCTGAATTACATAAAGAATTGCTTGCCATTGATCCTGTCGCAGGACAGCGAATCAATGAAAACGACAGCCAACGCATTGGACGAGCCTTAGAGGTTTTTTATATTTCCGGCAAAACAATGACAGAACTCACAGCTCAAAAAGGTGAAGAGTTACCCTATGATGTGATGCAGTTTGCAATTGCTCCACAAGATCGAGCCGTATTACACCAACGTATCGAACAACGCTTTCATAAAATGATCGAACTTGGTTTTGAGGACGAAGTGAAGCGGTTATTTTTACGTCAAGATTTACACATTGATCTTCCGTCTATTCGTTGTGTCGGCTATCGTCAAATGTGGGAGTATTTACAAGGCGAAATCTCTCTGGATGAAGCTATTTTTAAAGGCATTTGTGCCACTCGTCAATTAGCCAAACGCCAAATAACTTGGCTAAGAGGTTGGACGAGTGATATTGAATGGTTAGATAGCTTAGCAATGTCAGATTCTTATGATAAAATGAAAAAGATCATTGAGTTAAAATTATAAAAAGGTATAATTTTAGTGATTGATTGTATTTTTATTACTCTTAATCGTACTATTCTTTCGTACAACTATAATTAAAGGAACGATTGTTATGGCAAAAGGTCAATCTTTACAAGATCCATACTTAAATTCACTTCGCCGTGAGCGCATTCCAGTTTCTATCTATCTTGTTAATGGAATTAAACTACAAGGACAAATTGAATCTTTCGATCAGTTTGTCATTTTATTGAAAAATACTGTGAGCCAAATGGTGTATAAGCACGCAATTTCGACCATTGTTCCAGCAAGAGCTGTCTCACATAATAATACCTCTCAGCATTCTCAACCTATCAACAATTCAGACACTCAAACAGCAGAAACTGCCACTACTGAGTAATCAAATTAACGTATAGAAAAATCACAAAGCTCGCTAACAATTTTATTAGCGAGTTTTTTTATACACAATATAATAACGTCCAAATACCATACTATTTTAGCTTTTGATATAATTCTTAATCAATGTTCTAACCTTTGGAGTATGATATGAAAATAAGCTTTCTTGGTGATAGCATTACTTATGGCTATGGTGAAAATCTAAACCGTGATGACGTTTGGACATCTATCATTGCAAAAAGCCTCACGAATACGACTCTTATCAACAAAGGAATTTCTGGTGATACGACCGGAGGAATGCTTGCTCGTTTTCACAGTGATATCGTTAATGACAAGCCAGATGTCGTACATATTATGGGTGGATTAAATGATATTGGCTTTGGTGTGAACGTCGAACAAGTGAGAGCCAATATTAAAGCAGTGTGCCATCAAGCTGATTTTTATGGCATTAAGCCGATTATTGGATTCTGTCCTCTTCCAATTATTGAGCAAGTTGATAAAAACAAAGTGGATTTTATGAATTTTGATAAAATTATCGTTGATATGCGAAAACTTTTTCAGTGGTTTATTGATATGAATTCAATAGCCAGCACACAAGTGAAAATAATCAATTACGACGAGGAACTCACTTACCGATACGCAAATAATCGTAAAAATTTTTATTTAGACGGTATTCATCTTAATGAAACAGGCAATCGTGCAATCGCTGAAATTTTTCTAGATCATATCAATAATATTAAATAAAAATACAGCTCATTGATTTTCATAAAAAAGCACCCTATTTTCATAAAAATAGAGTGCTTTTATAAATTAGTCGTTGCTAATTAACGAACGATTTCAACACTTACACGACGGTTAGGTTGTAAACATTCTTTTAATGCTTTACGAGAAATGTCTGTTGAACAATGTTTCACTGGCTGGCTTTCACCCATTCCAGATGTCGTAATATTTGCACCATTCACGCCTTTAGTTTCCAAATAACGAGCCACGCTTGCTGAACGTTGTTGAGAAAGACGTTGATTGTACATTTCATTACCTAAGTAATCGGTATGTCCAACTAAGTGAATTTTTGCTTTATTACCTAAACTTGTAATGTGTTCAGCTAATTTATCTAATTTAACTTTACCTGCTGCTTTGATATCTTTCATCGCACCCTTATCAAATGGGAACAATGCATCCGCTGCTAAGTCAAATTTCTCAGTTAAACAATCTTTTGGTAACCAATAGAAGTTTTGTGCAACTTCATCTTTATCAAATAACACTTTGTATTGACAGATTTTTACACTGCGATCAGCTTGACGGAATTTCATAATGTAATTCCACTCACGAGCACCGTTCATTTCAGAGAAATGTGGACGCTCAATCATATAATATAAATCTTTCTTAGTAACACCTGGACCGATATGATCAAGACTTTCTAAGTTAGGAAAAATACCTTCTGGCTGTGTTGCATCATCAATCGCTGGCCAGTAAAGATCTTCATATTTTGGATTCTCTAATACGCCATCACGGTCAATACTGTTTAATGTATTAGTACACGCCATCACAGACAATGCTGTTGCAGTTAACCCTGCTAATTTTAATAATTTCATTTTTTTAAACCTTTCAAAAAATTCAACAAACTGGCTAACCACCGAAGTGATTAGCCAATAAAGTGATTACCACTGATAGTTAATACTTGCACCAGCACCCGTATAGTTTGACGTATCGTGTGAGATAGAACCTTTTAAGATCCATTTACCATTATCAGAGATGGTTGATAAACCAAGTGATAATGCAGACTCACCACGATAAGTACCTACTGCAATACCCACTGTGCTTGCACCTGGATCATGTGGTTGACCTAAGTTAGCCGCAGCGAATGCACCTGCAACACCTGCACGCATATTCTTATCTAAATCACCTAACTGTTTAGCAATATTTGCGTTTGATGCTTTTAATTGACCTACGTTTACTGCGTCAGTATCCGCAACACCCGCTTTAACACCTTTAATTTGTTTGTTACCCGCGTTGATACCAGTGTTTGCATTTAATGAAACAACGTTATCTCCAGCTTGGCTACCTAAAACAATAGAGTCTAAGCCTTTCACATCTTTCGCTAATTTAACTTCTAATTTACCCGCTTTCGCATTCACGCCGATATTATTATCAGACAATTTAGCTTTATCAGCACCACCTACAATCTCAAGTTTTTCACCTAAGTTTTTGTGAACTGTTTTCTCTGCTGAGTTATCGCCTGCAAAATCTACCCCTGCACGAGATACTGCTTGTAAATCACGAGCAGAAGTCGCTTTGTTCAGGTTCTTATCATCCGCTTCTTTAAGTAAATTCTTAACAGCTGTTTGAGCAGGTTTAACTGTTGCACCATTTGCTCCGTCGGTTGCGTCATCATATTTAGCATTACCTAAGGCTAACGCACTTGCCACACCAGTGATTTGTTTGTTACCTGCGTTAATACCAGAATCTTTATTGATAACGACATCGCCAACTTTCACATCATCAAATGCAACGCTGTCTTTCGTACCAATAGTCAACACACCGTCATTCATTGCAGAGATTAAGTTATTACCTGCATCGATGGTTAATGTGCTACCAGCACCAACTTTAGTTGAACCTGCATTTGCAGTAACTTTTCCGCCAGTATTCGTATTTTTCACTGTGTGATAAACACTATTGATTGCCGTTTTAATGTCACCCGCATTCACAAGTTTCTTCGCGTCAGCATCTGCAAGATCTGCAATTTTACCTTCTGCTGTTGGTGTTAATGCTGTTGTATTTGCTTTGATACGTGTTGCTTTCTTACCATTTTTATCTGGTTGACCGTACTCTTCTGTTGTAATTGTTGCATCATCTACCGCTACATCAACTTTCACTGTACTTACTGCATTATCTTTAGTTTCAACAGTTACTGTTGTACCAGTACCGTTTACAAAGTCCACTGTATCGTATGCTTTAACAAAATCAACATCCGAACCATTACCTTTCAAGTTCCAGCCAGCACTTAATACATCGCTAACCGTTGCTGCGTTATTAAGTTGATCATCTTTCACATCTCCGGTGCGTGATTTTTCACCCGCATCTTTGTCTGCTAATGGATTATCCTTTGAACCAACTAAAGTTGATTTAATATTCGTAACTTGCTGAGGTTTTTTACCTTTCGCTTTTACAACAACTTTATCTGCTTCTTCAGGTGTTAATACAACACCATCTTCTTTCACAAATTTATCGCCTTTCTTAAGCACTTCATTACCAGCTTCATCCACATAACCGAATGGGCTTTCAACTACATCAGGAAGCACCGCACTCAATGTGAATTTGCCACCTTCTTGCTTAATAGTCATATTATCGCCAGCAACAAGTTCAACTTTATCGCCTGGATTTACGATTTCATTTGTCGCAGTACCATCAAGGTTACCAGCTGCTGTGATTGTAAAGCCTGAATTATTGATTGCATCTGCGATATCGCCAGCATTCACTAATTTTTTCGCTTCATCACCTGTTGGTTTAGTTACCGAACCTGCTTTATCACCCGTTTTAACCGGGGTTAAAGCGGTTGTATTTGCGGTAATATTTCCGTCTTTATCCGTTGTGATTGTTTTACCATCTGTTTTAACAGCAACTTCAAATGAAGTACCGTTTCCACCAGCGATAGGTTTTGATGTTACAGACACACCATTTCCACTCGTTACTTGAGTTTTAACAGCATTTAATTGAGCAACATTCACCGCATCAGTATCATTCTCACCCGCTTTCACACCAGTAATTTTCTTATCACCTGCATTGATGCCTGTTGTTTTATCAATCTCAACACCGCCAACAGTTACTTTATCAAACTCAACTTCTTTTTGTGTTGAGATTTTTAAGTTACCTTGATCATCTAATGAAGAAACCAAGTTTTTACCTGTTTCAACAGTTAACGTATCACCTGCTTTAATGTTGCTAGTTCCTTTTCCTGCCGTTACAGTCTCATCTGTATTGGTATTGGTTACTTTATGGAACGCACCATTGATCGCTTTTGAAATATCGCCTGCATTCACTAGTTTTTTCGCTTCATCTCCTTGTGGCTCAGTGATAGCACCCGTTGCTGCTGGCGTTAAAGCGGTCGTATTTGCGGTAATATTTCCATCTTTATCCGTTGTGATTGTTTTACCATCTGTTTTAACAGCAACTTTAAATGAAGCAGCTTTGTCTGCGGTTGCTTCAGTTTTCGTTACTTTAATACCGTTACCAGCAGTAACTTCTTCTTTAGATAATTTAATTTCATCATCTAATTGTTTTTTGTTCACTGCATCAGTATCTTCCGTACCTTTTGCAACACCAGTAATTTTCTTATTACCCGCTTTGATACCTGCTTTTGTTAAAGCAATTGTATCTGGAGAATTTGCATCATCACCTAAAACAACAGAATCCAAACCTTTCACGTCTTTCGCTAATTTAACTTCTAATTTACCCGCTTCATTCGCATTTACGCCAATATTGTTATCAGATAATTTAGCTTTAGCCGCACCGCCCACAATCTCAAGTTTTTCACCTAAGTTTTTGTGAACTGTTTTCTCTGCTGAGTTATCGCCTGCAAAATCTAATCCTGCACGAGAAACTGCTTGTAAATCACGAGCCGAAGTTGCTTTGTTTAGGTTCTTATCATCTGCTTCTTTAAGTAGATTTTTAACAGCTGTTTGAGCTGGTACAACAGTTGCATTAGTTGAGCCATTTGTTGCGTCATCATACTTCGCATCATTCAAGCCTAATGCACTTGCAACATTAGTGATAGATTGTGGTTTTGTACCTTTCGCTTTAACGACAACTTTATCTGCTGGCACTTCTGCACCATCTTTAAAGAATTTATCGCCATTCTTAACGATTGGATTACCGTCTTTATCAGCATACTCAAATGGTGTATCAACAATTTTTGCAGAAACTATTGTTTTCGCAACATCGGTTGCTGGCACAACTGTTGTTGTCGGCTGACCATCAGTACCTACTGTGTACCATTTACCGTCTTTAGCTTTAACAACTTTTGTACCGTCTGCTTTCTCACCCGTTAACTCAGTCGTTTTATTATCAACCGCAACGCTGTATTTAATCGTGCTAGTCAAGTGATCTTCCGTTTTAACTTCAACAGTTGTACCTTCACCATCTAAGAATTTCACTGTCTCATAAGGTTTAACAAAATCTACATAACCAGCTTTATCTGCTAAGTTCCAACCTGCTGATAAAACATCAGAAATTGTTGCTGCATTATGTTTTTGATCATCCGTCAATGAATTCGGTAGTAATGTTTGACCTTTCTTCATTTCTTCTACTTTATCAGTAGGAATGGTTTGATCAAAAGAACCAGGTAAGGTTGATTTTACATTTGCTACTTGCGTAGGTACTGCAGGAATACCTGTAATAGGATCAATTGTAGAAATATGAACATCATCAGGTGCTTTATCAAGTACTACTTTCTTACCATCTTTAACGTATGAATAGAAAGGCACAACTTTTCCATTAACCTCTTTCACATCTCTGACTAATTGCACTTCTTTGCCTTCAACAGTACCAACATAAGTAAATGTTGCGTTATTATCGGCAGCAACTTTATTTACGATATTCCCTTTCGCAATCAGATCTTTTAATTGAGCGAAGTTAACCGCATCATCATCCGCAGTACCTTTTGCTAAGCCACCAATTTGGTTGTTACCATCTTCGTTGATCTTAACCTTACCAACTTGTGCAGAATCAAATTTAACGTCATTTTTCGTTGAAACCGTTAATTGACCATCTTCTGTCATTTTTGAAACTAAGTTTTTACCCGCTTCAAAGGTTAACGTGCTACCCGCTTTGATTTTAGCTGTTTTAACTTCATCAGTTGCAAGAGTATCCGTATTACTATTAGTTACTTGATGGAACGCACCATTGATTGCTTTCGTAATATCGCCAGCATTCACAAGTTTTTTCGCTTCATCGCCTTGTGGTGATGTGATCGAACCTGTATTCGCTGGTGTTAACGCTGTGGTTTTTAGTGCTAATTTTTTCGCACCGTCTGGTGTATTTGCGTCAACTGGAACAAATTCTAATGTTTTATCATCCACTTTAACGGCTAAATCAAAGATATTAGAACCATCAGCTGCTTCGGTTTTAACCACTGTAACTGATTTATCATCAGATTTAACATCTTCTTTAGATGCTTTCGCCACTTTATCTAACTGGCTACCATTTACCGCATCTTTACTTGTTGCACTAACGTCACCATCAGCTACATTAGTCACTTTATTACCACCGTTATCTAAACCATTGTCGGTTAAAGTAACTGGTGCTTTATTTGTGCCAGCAACAGGAGTAATAGTTACGCCATTTGGTGTGATTGACGTTGTTGGTTTCGTGTCATCTTCTTTGATTTCTACACCTTTAAATTTAGGTTTTTCTTTCATCGAAATTTGGATCACACCGTTACCGTTCGTGTTGGTATATTCAGTCGTAATATTTGAGCTTACATAAGTTGCTGTCGCATCTTTAACATCACCTTTAACGTCTAATTTAGACCCTAATTGCTGTTTAGCTGTACCTTGATTTCCGCCAAAAGTTAAACCTTCGTTCACTTTATCCGCTAAACCATTTACTGCATTGACAACATTTGTTGGTGCTGCCGCTGGTTCAGTACCATCCACATTAGTTAGTTTGGTTAAAGTTGGAGCTTTAAACGTACCTGCTTTTGCTGGTTCAGTCTCAGGTTCAATACCCAATTTATCCGCTAAATCTTTTAATTGCGAACCATTGATTGCATCTTTTGAATCATCTGAAATATCACCTTTAGCAACGTTAGTAATTTTCTTATTACCCGCTTTAATGCCCTCTTTGGTTAAAGCAACAGTATTTGGATCAGTTGTATCATCACCTAAAACAACTGAATTTAAACCAGTTAAATCATCTTTCGTTTTGATAGTAAATTTATTGTCTGCTTGAACCACATCAATATTTTTACCTTCATCAAGCTCAACGGTTTCACCCATTTTGACAAGCTGATCTTTGCTACCATCACCATTTGTTGTTTTAACTTTAAACCCAGCACCATTGATTGCTTTTGCAATGTCGCCCGCATTCACTAGTTTAGTTTTATCACCATCTGCTGGCTCTGTAACAGTACCGTCTGTTGTCGGCGTTAAGGTAGTTGTTTCTTGCGGTTTTGCAACTGCTTCTAACTTACCTTGATCATTCACTTTAATCGATGTGCCATCAACATTCACATTAAAAGTAACTTCTGATGTAGTACCATCCGTATTTGTTACCTTAGCTGTTGTACCTTCACCATTTACAAAAGCAACCGTATCGAATGCTTTAACGAAATCTTTCGCATCTGTATTTTCTTTTAAGTTCCAACCTGCGTTTAATACATCATTTACAGTTGCCGCTTTGTGCGAGCCTGCTGGTGCAGTGGCTGTTTTTGGATCAGTTGGTGCAGTAATATTATCTGCTAAACCATCAATACTTCCATCATTTGCTGTTGATAAATTAAGATCTTTATTTAGACTTAATTCAAACTCTTTACCTTTCGTGCCATTTAGTTTGGTATCTGCAACAGTAATATTGCTATCTTTCGCAACAACAGTTTCTACTTTGTTTAGTTTTTCAACAACAGGATCAGATAGTTTACTTTCATCCACACCTTTATCATTTAAGCTCACAACAAATTTCTTCGCACCGTTTGTGCCAGCTGTTGTTTCTACATTGATTGGTGCAGTACCCTCTGCTTCAACAAGACCTTTAATAACGTTTTTACCATCATCATCAATATTGTCTAAGTTTTTATTTGCTTTGTTTTGAACATCTGCAATCGCGTCTTCTGCTGTTTTAGTTAAAGCAACTTCAAACGTTTTACCAGTACCATCTGCTTTATCTTTTGCAGCCGTTACGGTTACTGATGAACCTGTTTTTGCTGTTACTTCCTCTACTGAAGTAGTATCAACACTTGGTGGTGTATTTGGATTTTTTAATTTGTTTAAAATATCATCAGATAATGAAACAGTATATTTACTTGAACCAGAATCATTTTTACCTTCATCCACTTTAATACCATTTCCAGCAACAACTGTTTCTTTTGAAGCTTTAATTGCATCGTGAATATTGCCTTTTCCTGTTCCACCGATATCCGTAAAGGTGATATCTCCTTTTGGTGAAACCGCTGCATTACCACCTAAATTATCTTTTAGGGTTTTTGCAACATTGCCTAAAATCGTATTAGTTGCGTGAAGCTGTGAACCATTGATTGCGTCTGTTGAATCTGCCGTAATTCTTCCTGAAGCAACATTTGTGATTTGGCGTTCATTGCCCGCTGAACCAACAGAAACAATACCGCTTGCGGCTTTAGCTTGTCCTGCAAAATCGCCATAAGTTAAGTTATTAAGCGTTGCATTCGGCACAGTCACCGCATCGGTACTTGCAACAGAACCTGCACCTAATGCCACAGAATTATTTTTAGTAACATTTGCCCCAGCACCTAGTGCTAAGCCTTTATTAACAATCTTATCTTTGTTACGATATTTATCCGGATAATTCCATTTTGTTGCTTCAGTTACACCAACTTTCGCACCAGCACCCAATGCAAGGCTGTCTTGACCATTTGCCATTGATGAACTACCAAAGGCTAATGCTTGATTGCCTCTTGAAATCGAACCTGATCCAAATGAAACAGAATTTTGACCAAGTGCTTTCGATCTATCACCAAATGCCATTGCACTTTCTTGATCAGCAATAGCTTCATTACCCAATGCAATAGAACGATTCGCTCTTGCTTGTGCACCTTCAGAAATAGCAACTGATTTTTCACCATAAGTTGTTGCTCTATGACCTAATGTTACCGTGTTTTGGTTAGTACTTCTTGACTCATGACCAATCACAATCGCATTATCATATTGTGGGCGAGCAGAAGCCGTAAGACCTTGTTGCTTATCTGTAGTATTTAATGCTTCAATCTTTGAATCCGTACCAATCACAATAGAATATTGACCATCACCTTCCGACTGATCACCAATTACAACGTTAGAATTTGATTTTGCTACGTTGTTATTACCTAATATCACTGCATTTGCTGCTTTTGCTTCAACAACTGATTCTTCACCGATAGAAATACCCGCTTCAGCATTAACAACACTGTGTTCACCTACAGCAATAGAGTGATTTTTTTTTGCTTCAGACTTGTGACCAATAGAAATTGCTTTTGAGCCTTCCGCAATTGTGCCACGACCTATAGATACACTATTGTCTGCAGTTGCAGCTGTTTTTGCCGTCCAACCTAAAGAAACAGAACGTTCACCATGTGATTTACTTCCAGCCCCAATTGCAATTGAACGATTTGAATTAACTTCAGCGTTAGTACCAATTGAAATTGCATTTCGACCAAAAGCTTTTGATCCGGAACCAATCGCCGTTGCGGGTACTTTATAAGCAATTCCTTCCCACATTTCATAACCATTAAGTAAATCACCATCTTCAGGATAATTTTTAGTGTCTTTATTTATATCTGCCTCTGCATCAGCACCAATAGCAATTGATGTCACCCCACCAATTTTTGCTCTAAGACCAATCGCAACAGAGTTTTTATCTTTATCAGTAACATAATTATTATTTCCTTGAATAATGCCTTCTGCAGCCAATGTGGAAACACTAATAGAAGAAAGTAAAGTAACAGTTAAAGAACTAAGTAAAAACTTAGGATTGATAATTTGACCTGAAACCTTATTTGATGATTTACCTGAAGATTTAGCCAATTCCGAGGCAACTACCATCGTTTGTGCACTCTTGCTCCAAACTGTTTTATATATTGAATTCATCGTGTGATCCTCATAAATTACGTAATAAAAATGTAAAAAACAATTACTTGGGCGTTCTAAAACACAGCAAAACTTGTTGTAAATATTTCCTTGAACTAATTTCCTCATTTTTAGAGAAAATAGAAATCATAACTCTAGTATATCCTTTTACACCAGATACATAGTAACAACATCCCAATCTGAATGCAAATTATTCAACGTTGATTTTTATCTAGAAATAATAAGAAATATTTCAACTTTTTAATAAAACCATTAAATTTTACGCTAAAATAACAGCTGAACTGTTATAATAAACAATACGTTATTTAAAAATAAATCCATAACTTTTTTTTAAATTTTGAAGAAAAATAAAATTTTTTTTCAATCCTCTTATAAAAGTAAATTCCACACCTTAAAATCCTAAACGCACACCTTATAGCGGTCATTTTTTATTAAAAATTTGCAAAAAACCATATTTTATCAATCCCCTATAAAAGCAGACTCCCCTCAAAAATCCCCAAATGCCCTTTTAATAGCGGTGATTTTTTATTACGATTTTGCAAATTTATTTTAATCATTCCTCTTTAAAAACAAATCCTAACCCTCCCTTATATTTTTATAAAAATGAAAATTGTTATGCGTGAGGAAGATTAAACCAGCAAAGCAAATAAAACCGCCCTCCCAAATATACAGTCACACTCGGAAGCATATACGCAAACAAGTTTGCCAATCCGCCCTCACCAAATTTTGAGATAAGCGGTCATTTTTTATTACGATTTTGCAAAAAAATATTTTTATCATTCCTCTTTAAAAGCAAACTCCCCTCAAAAATCCCCAAATCCCCCTTTTATATAGCGGTGGTTTTTTATTATGATTTTGCAAATTTATTTTAATCATTCCTCTTTAAAAACAAATTCCAGCCCTACCTTATATTTTTATAAAAATCAAAATTGTTATGCGTAGGTAAGATTGAATCAGCAGAGAAAATAAAACTGCACTCCCAAATATACAGTCACACTCGGAAGCATATACGCAAACAAGTTTACTAATCCGCCCTACCAAATTTTGAAATAAGCGGTCATTTTTATTAAAAATTTGCAAAAAATAATATTTTAGCAATCCCCTGTAAAAACAAATTCCGCCCTCTCTTATATTTTCATAAAAATTAAAATTGTTATACGTAGGTAAGATTGAATCAGCAAAGCAAATAAAACCACCGACTCAAATAGACAATCACGCTCAGGAGCATGTACGCAAACACCGTTGCTAATTCCTCCCTACCATATTTTGGTAAGCGGTCATTTTTTATTAAAAATTTGCAAATTTATTTTGAATTAACTGTTTTTTATCTTTTATCAATCAGATGGTAAATTGCTTTCCGAAAATATTGTCTAAAATCTAAAAATTAAATCATAACCCTGAACTAGATCATAAAATCTGTAAAAAAATATAAAATATCAGCCAAAATTTGGTATAGTTAAGCGTTTTTTATAAATCATTCGTAGGAGAAAAAAATGGCACGTCGTCCACTCGTTATGGGTAACTGGAAATTAAACGGTAGCAAAGCATTCACTAAACAATTAGTTGAAGGCTTAAAAGCGGAATTAAAAGATGTGAAAGGTTGTGATGTTGCAATCGCTCCACCTGTTATGTATTTAGCAGAAGCTGAAGCTGCATTAGCAGGTCAATCTGTGATTGCATTAGGTTCACAAAACGTGGATTTAAAACAATCTGGTGCATTCACTGGTGATATTTCAACTGAAATGTTAAAAGATTTTGGTGCAAAATATATCATTATCGGTCACTCTGAGCGTCGTCAATACCACAAAGAAAGCGATGAATTTGTGGCTCAAAAATTCGGTGCATTAAAAGAAGCAGGTTTAGTGCCTGTGTTATGTATCGGTGAAACTGAGCAAGAAAACGAAGAAGGTAAAACACAAGAAGTTTGCCAACGTCAAATTGATGCAGTGTTAAACACTTTAGGTGTAGAAGCATTCAACGGTGCAATCATTGCTTATGAACCAATTTGGGCAATCGGCACAGGTAAATCTGCAACTCCTGAGCAAGCACAAGCAATTCACAAATCAATCCGTGATCACATCGCTGCAAAATCTCAAGCAGTTGCTGACCAAGTGATCATCCAATACGGTGGTTCTGTAAACGATTCAAACGCAGCAGACTTATTCACGCAACCAGACATTGACGGTGCGTTAGTTGGTGGTGCTTCATTAAAAGCAGACGCATTTGCAGTTATCGTTAAAGCGGCGGAAAAAGCAAAAGCGTAATTTTTATTGCGATATATTGAAATGATAAACAGCACCTATATCAATTTATAGGTGCTGTTTTTTTATGATTTGTTACCCGTCGAAAGAAACGGCTTGTTTGATTTTTTTCAAAGCGGCATTTTCTAGCTGACGCACTCGTTCCGCTGAAATACTGTATTTTGCTGCTAAATCCTGTAATGTCGCTTTATTATCATCTAACCAGCGTGTTTTAATGATATCTTGACTACGATCATCTAAGGTCGCTAAAGCATAAGCTAATTTTGCCGTTGCTTGACCGCCGTATTCTTCTTCTTCAATATCATCCGCAAAATTAGAATTATCATCTTCCAAATACATAGAAGGTGAATAAGCATCATCACTATCATCATCGGCGGACAAATCAAAACCGAGATCTTGCCCTGTTAAGCGAGATTCCATCTCTTTTACATCAGACGGTTGCACGCCCAATTCATTCGCAACGTGATTCACTTCATCTTCATTAAACCACGCTAAGCGGTGTTTATTTTTTCGTAAATTAAAGAAAAGTTTACGCTGAGCTTTAGTTGTCGCCACTTTCACAATTCGCCAATTTCGAAGCACATATTCGTGAATTTCCGCTTTTACCCAATGCACTGCAAAAGAAACCAAACGTACCCCAATTTCTGGATTAAAACGTTTTACTGCCTTCATCAAACCAATATTGCCTTCTTGGATCAAGTCGGCCAATGGCAAGCCATAGCCCATATAACCACGAGCAATATGCACCACAAAACGCAGATGTGAAAGAATCAATTGCTTCGCGGCTTCAATATCTTCATCATAATATAAACGCTCAGCCAGCTCTTTTTCTTCTTCGGCGGTTAAAACAGGATATTGATTTGCCATACGAATATAGCTATCCAAATTACCTTGTGGAATAAGCATATTATTCGCAAAATCATCACGTCTTGCGGGGAGATGCTTTTCTTTTACTTCAAGCAATTTAGTTTCTTGGATATCACTCATTCTTTTTCCTTAATCTACGATTAGAACCTTATATTACCATAGAAAACAAAATTGCAAAAAAGTTTACAGATATCACCGCTTCTGTTAGAATTCAACCTCTTAGTTTTACTAACAATTTACTAAGAAATGGGGCTGATTCAGGATTCGACGGGATTAGCGAAGCCCAAAGTGCATGTCGAGGTGCGGTAGGCCTCGTAAACAAACCGCAAAACAATAGTCGCAAACGACGAAAACTACGCACTAGCAGCTTAATAACCTGCTCAGAGCCTTCTCTCCCTAGCTTTAGCTTGTAAGACGGGGATCAAGAGGAGTCAAACCTAAACAAGATCGTGTGGAAGCCGCCATTTGAGGATCGAAGCATTAAATTAAATCAAGTTCGCTTATTTATCGCGTGTCTGTCCGCAGTGGGTAAGTTAAATTAAAGATTAGACTAAACATGTAGTACTGACGGTAGAGGAATTTCGGACGGGGGTTCAACTCCCCCCAGCTCCACCACTTAATCATTTCACAACGTTCGCCAACGTTTCAAAAAGTATCATAAAGCCAATTATAACAAGGCTTTATCTATTTAAGATAGTTTCATCATAATCCGTTTTTATTGAGTCTTCACCTAGAAAAAGGATGTAGATTTTCAGATGACCACAGCCTATTTTTAATCATCAAGCTCGGTGGAAAGAATTTATCAGTATGTGGTTAAAAAATTCAAGCCTTAGAGATTTTAAAAGAAATGAAAAACTATATAAAGCATAGAGAATACATTTTTTCTAGTACAATCAATCCAGCTAAAGCAATGATCAATTAAACGGTAAATGATACGATTAAGTATATCAATAACAGCTACTTCAAAAGCATTTTAACTGCTCACGGCTTGCAAAGTATTAAAAGCACTTATTTACATTATTATAAAAATTTCGAGCCACACTTGTTTGTCAAACATTACAGACAATAAAGCATACAAGAAGACGAATGTAGGAAATCCTAAATATTAAGTAATAGAGCGGTTTATTCTGCCTTTTTGTTTTCTAGTTATAAGAGCCAAACAAAAAATAAAATTATACCGATAAGCACGCAAAGCCCTAACAGTGCATCTTGCCAAGTTCCCTCTTCTTCATTATTTTTATTATCTGCAGCTAATGGGGTGCTTTTTAATTCTCCAGTTCTTTTCATCTCATCAATGCGGGACTGTGTAAGACTCGCCGCAGGGCTTAAAGAAGCTGTTGTTTTCATCTTAGCTTGTAGTTCTTCACATTTTTTTGTAATTCTGTTGACTTTTTCAAATTCTCGATCTAATTCTGCTTGCTCTCTTTCTTCTCGCTCTTTTATTCTTTTTTCCAGTTCCTTGTCAGGTTTGCAAAATATTTTGTGAATAACTAAACCCGCTATTATTTTTGATGTTGTACTCTCTAACATAAAAGCCCCTTTATTCTTATCATCATTCCATTATATCAAATACCCCAAAAACCAAATAATTTATTTAATCATCTGGATTTACTTATTTATGCCACTTTTTTAACAATATGGTTCGAATATTAAAAAAAATAAGCAAATGATCGAAGGAAAAGAACGGCTATTTTATAAATAAATTAGGATTGAATAGTAAATATACCAAGCCATATAAAAATATTTTAAAAAAACAATAATAGAAAGGAAAGTGAAAAACCATAAGCGGTCAGATTTTTTAAAGATTTTGCAAAAATAAAAAAAGACCTAACACAAGTGCTAGGTCTTCTTATTCTTCGTAGTTAGAAATTAGTCAACAATAACTGCTTTCTCTACTACACGAACTAAAGTCCAAGATTTAGTTTTAGAAAGTGGACGACACTCTTTAATTTCTACTAAATCACCAACTTTTGCTTCGTTGTTTTCATCATGTACGTGAAGTTTTGTAGTACGACGCATAAACTTACCATATAATGGATGTTTTACGGTACGTTCAATAGCAACTGTGAATGATTTATTCATTTTGTCACTAACTACTTTACCTTGTACTGTACGAATTTTATCAGTCATTACTCACCCGCCTTTTCAGTCAATACAGTTTTTACTTGTGCAATACTACGACGTACTTGCTTTAACTGATGGGTTTGTTGAAGCTGACCGGTGGCTGCTTGCATACGCAACTTGAATTGCTCACCTAACAAGTTAACCAATTCAGCATTCAGCTCTTCAACACTTTTACTACGGAGTTCTTGAGCTTTCATTACATCACCGTCTTAGTTACAAATGTGGTTTTCACTGGAAGTTTAGCTGCCGCTAACGCAAATGCGTGACGAGCAACTTCTTCTGGAACACCATCCATTTCATATAATACTTTACCCGGTTGGATTAAGGCTACCCAGTACTCTACGTTACCTTTACCTTTACCCATACGGACCTCTAATGGTTTTTCAGTAATTGGTTTATCTGGGAATACACGAATCCAGATTTTACCTTGACGTTTAACCGCACGAGTCATTGCACGACGTGCTGCCTCGATTTGACGCGCTGTTAAACGACCACGGCCAACTGCTTTTAAACCATAAGTACCGAAGCTTACATCAGTACCAGCCGCTAGTCCACGGTTACGACCTTTGTGAACTTTACGGAATTTTGTGCGTTTTGGTTGTAACATTCAGTGATCTCCTTATTTACGACCTTTGCGAGAACCCTTGCGAGGTTTCTGCTTTTCAGGTTGTTTTTCTGATTCCATCACTGCAGCCATTCCACCAAGAACTTCACCTTTAAAGATCCACACTTTAACACCGATAATACCGTATGTTGTGAGAGCTTCTGCAGTGTTGTAATCGATATCTGCACGAAGTGTATGTAGAGGCACACGGCCTTCACGATACCACTCTGAACGTGCGATTTCTGCACCACCTAAACGACCACTTACTTCAACTTTGATACCTTTAGCACCTAAACGCATTGCGTTTTGTACCGCACGTTTCATCGCACGACGGAACATTACACGACGTTCTAGTTGAGAAGCAATGCCATCTGCAACTAATTTTGCATCTAGCTCTGGTTTTTTCACTTCAGCGATATTGATTTGAGCTGGAACACCTGCGATTTTCGCAACTGCGTTTCTCAATTTTTCAACATCTTCGCCTTTCTTACCGATAACGATACCTGGACGAGCTGTGTGAATAGTTACACGAATGCTTTTAGCTGGACGCTCAATAGTGATGCGTGAAACTGAAGCATTTGCTAACTCTTTGTTTAAAAATTGACGGACTTTGAAATCGCCTTCTAAATTATCAGCGAAATCTTGTGTATTCGCGAACCAAGTAGAGTTCCAAGGCTTAATAATGCCTAGGCGAATACCATTTGGATGTACTTTTTGACCCATTGCTATTCTCCTACTGATTAACGATCTGACACAACCACAGTGATGTGGCTAGTACGTTTTAAAATACGATCTGCACGACCTTTTGCACGTGGCATTACACGTTTCATGCTAGGACCTTCATCTACAAAAATCTTCGCAACTTTTAGATCGTCTACATCTGCACCGTCATTATGCTCTGCATTCGCAATAGCAGATTCTAAAACTTTTTTCACTAAATCTGACGCTTTTTTATTAGTGTAAGTTAAAATCTCTAACGCTTGTGCAACGCTTTTACCGCGAATTAAATCAGCAACTAAGCGAGCTTTTTGTGCAGAAGTACGAGCGTAACGATGTTTTGCTATTGTTTCCATCTTCTACCTCTTATTTCTTAGCTTTCTTATCTGCGACGTGACCGCGATATGTACGAGTCGGTGCAAATTCACCTAGTTTATGACCGATCATTTCATCGGAAATAAACACAGGAACATGCTGACGACCATTATGGACTGCGATGGTCAATCCGATCATTTGTGGAATGATCATTGAACGACGGGACCAAGTTTTGATTGGTTTTTTATCCCCGCTTTCCACCGCCTTCTCTACCTTCTTCAACAAGTGTAGGTCAAGGAAAGGACCCTTCTTGAGAGAACGTGGCATGGCTTACCTCTTTATTTAATTTAAAAAAATATTACTTGCCACGACGACGTACGATATATTTATCTGTACGTTTGTTGTGACGAGTTTTCTTACCTTTGGTCTGAACGCCCCAAGGAGTAACTGGGTGTTTACCGAAGTTACGACCTTCACCACCACCGTGTGGGTGATCAACAGGGTTCATTGCGGTACCACGAACTGTTGGACGAATACCTCTCCAACGGCTTGCACCAGCTTTACCAAGGACGCGAAGCATATGCTCTGAGTTACCTACTTCACCGATAGTCGCAGAACACTCAGCTAATACTTTACGCATTTCACCTGAGCGAAGACGTAAAGTTACATAATTACCTTCACGAGCAATAATTTGTACGTAAGCACCAGCAGAACGAGCAATTTGACCACCTTTACCAGGTTTTAATTCTACGTTATGAACTGTTGTACCTACTGGGATATTACGCATAGGTAATGCATTACCAGCTTTAATTGGCGCTGAAACACCTGCTTGAACTTGATCACCAGCAGAAAGACCTTTTGGTGCTAAGATATAACGGCGTTCACCATCTTTATAAAGTACTAATGCGATATTCGCAGAACGATTTGGATCGTATTCTAAACGCTCAACTGTACCTACGATATCAAGTTTGTTACGTTTAAAGTCAATAATACGATAGTGTTGTTTATGTCCACCACCGATGTGACGAGTAGTAATACGACCAAAATTGTTACGACCACCAGTTTTAGATTTAGTATCTAAAAGAGGTGCATAAGGTTTACCCTTATGAAGCTCTGCGTTAACAATTTTAACTACGTGACGACGACCAGCGGAGGTCGGCTTACATTTTACTATAGCCATAATATTTTATTCCTCCGTTATTACTCTGCACTACCTGCGAAGTCCAATTCTTGGCCTTCTTCAAGTGTTACATAAGCTTTTTTCCAGTCACTACGACGACCCATTTTAACACCACGGCGTTTAGTTTTACCTTTAACTACCAAAGTGCTTACAGAAGCTACTTTAACTTCAAAAAGTTGTTCAACCGCATTTGCAATTTCTACTTTATTAGCATCTAATGCAACTTTGAATACGATTGTGTTCGCTTTTTCTGCGTTGTTTGTCGCTTTTTCAGAGATATGTGGTGCTCTAAGCACTTTTAGCAAACGTTCTTCTTGCATCATGCTAACATCTCCTCAATTTGCTTAACAGCATCAGTAGTGATAACTACTTTTTCAAAAGCAATTAAACTTACTGGATCGATACCTTGTGCATCACGAACGTCAACTTTATATAAGTTACGAGCAGCTAAGAATAAATTCTCGCTTACTTCTGCTGTGATGATTAAAGCATCATCTAATGCCATTTCTTTTAATTTTTGTACTAAAACTTTTGTTTTAGGCGCATCAACATCAAATTTATCAACAACTACTAAACGTTCTTGACGAACTAATTCAGAAAGAATGCTTTTGATTGCACCACGGTACATTTTTTTGTTTACTTTTTGGCTATGGTCTTGTGGTTTAGCTGCGAAAGTAACGCCACCAGAACGCCAGATTGGCGACTTAACATTACCTGCACGAGCACGACCAGTACCCTTTTGACGCCAAGGTTTTTTACCTGAACCAGACACTTCAGCACGAGTTTTTTGTGCGCGAGTTCCTTGACGAGCACCTGCTGCATATGCAACAACTACTTGATGAACTAACGCTTCGTTAAACTCACGTCCGAAGGTAGTTTCAGAAACAGTCAATGCAGTTCCTGCATCTTTAGTTACTAATTCCATCTCTATCTCCTAGACTTATGCTTTAACAGCTGGTTTAACAATAACATTACCATTGATAGCACCAGGAACAGACCCTTTTACTAATAGTAAGTTACGTTCAGCATCAACACGAACAACTTCAAGTGATTGAACAGTTACACGTTCAGCACCTAAGTGTCCAGCCATTTTTTTACCTTTAAACACACGACCTGGAGTTTGGCATTGACCAATAGATCCAAGAACACGATGTGATAAAGAGTTACCGTGAGTAGCATCTTGAGTACGGAAGTTCCAGCGTTTAACACCGCCAGCGAATCCTTTACCTTTTGATGTACCAGTAACATCTACTTTTTGAACATCATTTAAGATGTCCACTTTGATTTCTTGACCTAAAGTGAACTCTTGAGTTTCACCTTCAGTACGAAATTCCCATAAACCGCGACCAGCTTCAACACCTGCTTTTACGAAATGACCAGCTTCTGGCTTAGTTACACGACTAGCTTTTTTAGTACCAGTTGTAACTTGAATTGCACAGTAGCCGTCTGTTTCAAGGGTTTTAACCTGAGTAACACGGTTGGCTTCGATTTCGATAACTGTAACTGGTACTGAAACGCCATCTTCATTGAAGATACGAGTCATACCAACTTTACGACCGATTAAACCAATCATTGTAATAACCTCTTTAAATTTCCCAATTAACCTAGACTGATCTGTACATCAACGCCAGCAGCTAGATCTAAACGCATTAGTGCATCAACAGTTTTTTCTGTTGGTTCAACAATATCAACCAAACGTTTGTGAGTACGGATTTCATATTGGTCACGCGCATCTTTGTTTACGTGAGGAGAAATCAATACTGTAAAACGCTCTTTACGAGTTGGTAAAGGAATTGGACCACGAACTTGTGCACCAGTACGTTTAGCCGTTTCTACGATCTCCGCTGTTGATTGATCAATTAAACGATGATCAAATGCTTTCAAGCGGATACGGATTCTTTGGTTCTGCATTAGACCAGAGCTCCATTATAAATTTAGCTAATAAAAAACCGAACTACCAACTTGGATTATTTTAAATAGTCCAAGGGAGCACGATTAACCTTTTGTAGTTTCCAAATCGGAAACATTTTATTCATTACAAAATCTGTAATGACACTTGATAAATGATTACACCAAGTGACTTAACTCAGTAAGTTTGCTAATAATACGCCATTTTAAGAATAAAAGCAAGTATTAAATATAAACAATTTGATAATAAACCATTAGGGATTTAATCTTAATAATTTAGTATGTAATCGATTAAAAGTATCGGCAAACATCTTCTTATCTCTATCAGAAAAAGGCTTTTGTTTACCCATTTGAGATGGTTCAAGCACACCAGTACTCCGCATCATATCCATAAAATCTCGCATACCTAAATTCTGTTTAATATTATCCTTATTATACTCTATTCCTTTAAAGTTAATTACCGCCACGCCTTTGTCAATCAGATCATTAGCTAGCGGAATATCACTGGTTATCGCTAAATCATTTTTTTCAACCACTTCCACAATATAGTTATCCGCAATATCAAAACCCTTTTCAACCACTTTAATGGTAATAAAAGGTGAACGTGGTAAATTGATAAAACTATTACTCACAAATATTGCAGTCGTTTTGGTTCGCATTACCGATTTACAAATAAAATCTCGTAATGTTTTTGGACAAGCGTCAGCATCTATATAAATTTTCATTATTTTCTCTTACTTTTCAAAATCGCGTATATCTTAACAAAAAATAGGATAGATACCTAAAACAGTACCTATCCTATAAAATTTATTAACTAAAACTAATTTAACTTGCTAAATGTTTATTGCGGCTACGCTGTAAAATATACACCAGCACTAATAACGACGCACACACCACTGAAATGACAAATAATGTCCCGAAAAAGCCATTCCATTTAAAGTGTTCAATAATTAAAGAAAGAGGCAAACCAGCAATAGAAGCACCAATATACGCAAATAAACTTACAAAGCCCGTTGAAGCACCTGCTGCATTTTTGTGTGAGTTTTCCGCAGCTGCCATTGCGATCAAGAATTGTGGTCCGAAAATAAAGAAGCCCATAAAGAAGAATAAGGCTGACATGATATAACCGTTATGAGTTGGTAATAACCACATAGAAGAGGCAACAGCAATAATGCCCACTACATAAATAATATTCATTTGGGTTCTATTACCTTTGAAGAATTTATCGGATCCCCAACCAGCAAATAACGCACCAATAAATCCGCCAACTTCAAAGAAAGAGACACTCGCATTGGCTTGTAGAATATCATAACCACGCGTTTCTATGAGGTAAAGGTTACCCCAATCATTGATCCCTGTGCGTACGATATACACTAAGCAATAAGATAATGCCAATGCCCAGATAATTTTATTTTTAAAGACATAGCTTTTCAAAATTTCCCACGTAGAAAGTCCAATACCCTCACTTTCGTGTTCTTTCTCTGCTTCATCGCCACGCCATTCACCCACTGTTGGTAATCCCATTGATCTTGGACGGTCACGCAAAAACACGCACAATCCTAATCCAACCACAATCGCGATAATTCCCGGAATAATCATTCCATAACGCCAGCCCCAATAAAGGGTTACCGTACCTGCAATAAGTGGAATAATTGCACCACCCAGATTATGGGACGTATTCCAAATCGCCCACCATAAACCACGTTCATTACGAGAATACCACGTATTTAAAATCTTCGCACAAGGTGGCCAGCCCCAGCCTTGGAAGAACGCATTGATCATCCATAGAGTAATAAACATAAAGACAGAGGAACTCAATCCAAATAGGATATTTACAACCCCTGTAATCATCAACCCAATTCCCATAAAATAGCGAGGATTTGAGCGATCACCAATAACACCAGACAGGAATTTAGACGCACCATAGGTAAGATAAAATACCGTTCCCATCATACCAATATCTGCTTTTTCTAACCCTAAATCCGTTAGCATTGCAGGCATAACAAAGTTGAATCCTTTGCGAGTAAAATAGAAAACAGCATAACCAATATAGCTCACTATCATTAACTGTAAACGGTAGAAGCGATAAGTTTGATCGATTTCTTCCTGTGATTTTGTTACAGGCAAATCTGGATCTTCTCTAAAAATAGCCATAGATTTCTCCTTAAATTTATTGCGTGATTAAATTAACCTCTTCAAGTATAAAAGATAATCACCTTTAAAAATGTGATTCTTATCACATTTCTGATCATTTATTTCACAAAAACAAGCTAAGCAACCGATTTCTATTTTCAATTTTTCGCAATTTATAAGATAATGATTTTAGTGTATAAAGTATTAAGGTTTATATAATGAGTAAAGTAAATTCTCGAATTCAGCAACTTAATTTCTTACTAAAAAAAATGGATAAAATCCATTTACGTGATGCGGCTGAAATCTTAAATGTTTCAGAAATGACAATTCGACGAGATTTGAGTACTGATTCAAGTTCCGTAACCCTGTTAGGGGGATATATTGTTAAATCCCCTCAGAACAATCATCAAAATAACTATGTTATCTTAGAACAAGAAACCAAGAATATTGCGGAAAAAATGTATGTGGGCAAATTGGCCGCATCTCAAATTGTAGAAAATGATGTGGTTTTCTTTGATACGGGTTCTACAATTCCTTTTATTGCCTCTCAAATTCCTCGCTCACTAAAATTTACGGCTATTTGTTGCTCAATAAATACATTTTTAATTTTACAAGAATATCCTTACTGTGAACTGATTTTATGTGGGGGAAGTTACTCTCGTCATAACAACGCATTAAGTCCTATTAGTTTATCCAATGAACTAGACAATATTTGTACCACAAAAGCTTTTATTTCCACAGCGGGTGTAAGTCAATCAAAAGGAATAACCTGTTGTTATTTTGATGAAGTGCAAACCAAACGCAAAGCAATGAATAAAACAGAAAAAAGTATTTTAGTTTTTGAACATTCCAAAATAGAAAAAACGCATCAGGCTTATATTTGCCCATTAAATAGTTTCGATCAAATCATTACTGATCAACCTCTTCCTGAAACGTTTGATACCACAGACATTGATGTACTTCTGTAACTCACAACAAGCAGTTTTATGCGATAAACTGCTTGTTGCTTTATCCGTTATTGTGCCATTTGATCGACCACTTTCATAAAACCATCTGCGGTACTATAAACATCTTCCTTACCCTGTGAAAGTAACAACATATCAGACAGCTCACGAAACGCACCTTGCCCACCCGCTTTTTTAAGAATTAAATCCGCTTGTTTTTTAATATAATCAGGTGCATCAGCTACGGCAACCGCCAAGCCACAAATCTCGAAGGCAGGTAAATCTAGGGTATCATCACCAATATAAGCGGTTTCTTCTGGAGTGACGCCTGCTTGCTCAATAAGTTGTAAACACGCGGTGCGTTTTTCCATTTTTCCTAACAAAAAATAAGGTATTTTTAATACATCAATGCGTTTACGTAATAATGGCGAATCGCCACCTGACAGTACCGCGACCTTCGTGCCTGTAGTTAATAACATTTTTATGCCTAACCCGTCTTGCACGTGGAATTTTTTTAAAACCTCACCTTCTGCACTGTAATAAAGTCCGCCGTCTGTTAAGACACCATCGACATCGGTAATCACTAATTTAATTTTTGCTAATTCTTTCATCTTTTCTCTATTGATTTAAATAATATTGCATTTTAATATGGTCAAGATTATAGCTTATTTTAGGAGTAAATATGTCTATCGAACAAAATTTAACGAGCATTAAACAGCAAATTTGTAAATTTTCACAAAAATATGACCGCTTGGATCACGAAGTAAAACTACTTGCCGTAACCAAAACAAAACCTGTTACGGACATTGAGCAAGCCATTGCGTGCGGACAGCGTGCTTTTGGGGAAAATTATGTGCAAGAAGGCGTAGAAAAAATTGCTTATTTTCAAAATAACAAGGATCTTGAATGGCATTTTATCGGCACATTGCAATCGAAAAAGACCCGCTTAGTAGCTGAAAATTTTGATTGGGTACAAACCCTTGATCGTTTAAAAGTGGCGACTCGCCTAAATGAACAACGTCCAGAACAACTTGCACCATTGAATGTGTTAATCCAAATTAACATTAGTGATGAAGACTCAAAATCAGGAATTGAGCCAAGTGAAATGCTTGCTCTTGCCGATGAAATTATGCAATTACCTCGTTTAAAATTGCGTGGTTTGATGGCAATCCCAAAATCAGAAACAGAGCTAGAGAAACAAAAAATCGCATTAGCCCAAATGAAAGCCCTATTTGACATGTTACAGCAGAAATACCCAGATATTGACACCCTTTCAATGGGAATGAGTGGCGATATGCAAAGTGCGATTGAATGTGGTTCAACAATGGTACGCATTGGAAGTGCAATTTTTGGGGCAAGAAATTAACACTTAGGTTATAATCTAACAAAATTTATTATTTATCAGGTATTCCTTTTGGCTAAACAACGCAAACTTACACAAAATCAAAAACGCCGTATTCAGTCTAATCATCATAAAAAGATCCACAAGAAAGAGTTGGAATGGCAAGATGAAATGCTCGGTGAAACCGAAAATGGCTTAATTGTCGCACGCCACGCGAAACACGCAGATGTAGAAACTGAAAATGGCGAAATTTTCCGCTGTAATTTACGTCGCACTTTAAAATCTGTGGTAGTGGGCGATAAAGTCTCGTGGCGAAAAGGCAGTGAACAGTTGCAAGGTATTAGTGGTGTGATTGAAGCAATTTATCCACGCACCAACGAACTTTCTCGCCCTGACTATTATGACGGTATTAAAGTAATGGCAGCCAATATCGATCAAATTATTATTGTGTCTGCGGTCTTGCCCGAGCTTTCATTAAACATTATCGACCGCTATTTAGTGATTTGTGAAAATGCCAGAATTCCCGCGTTAATCGTCCTAAATAAAATTGATTTATTAGATGATAACGCACGCCAAGAGGTGGAAAAACAGCTCGATATTTACCGAAAAATTGGTTACAACACCCTCTGCTTATCTGCTCAAACTGGAGAAGGAATGGCACAATTAGACGATTATTTATCACAGGGTACATCAATTTTTGTAGGGCAATCAGGGGTAGGGAAATCAAGCCTCATTAACCAAATCTTACCTGAAACCCAAGCGGTCACAAATGAAGTGAGCAGTAACTCAGGGCTAGGACAACACACCACCACCTCATCGTGCTTATACCGTTTACCACAAGGGGGCAAGCTGATTGACTCGCCGGGAATTCGTGAATTTGGTTTATGGCATTTAGAAACCGAACAAATCACACAAGGCTATATCGAATTTCAATCTGTGTTAGGGCTTTGTAAATTCCGTGATTGCAAACACAACACCGATCCAAGCTGTGCCATTCGAGAAGCGATGGAAGAAGGCAAAATCGACCGCACTCGCTTTGAAAACTATCACCGTTTAATTGAAAGTAGCAAAGAAGTGAAAGGGCAACGCTTCTTTAAAATATAATTTTTTTAATTTAGCTATTCTACTATCACTGAATAGCTAAATTATCAGCTCGCTGTCATTGTTTCTCATCTTATCATCACAAAACACAACGCTATTCAATCCAAGTATAAAAAACTGTCTCATATTTTTAATACAATAAACGTACAATTTATAAAAACGAAAACCGCCGATAACATCTACCCCTACAGCTCAAAAAATGCGATAATGATCAACATTTTTTAAAATTATTGTGGGAATAAAGTGGATTATATTTTATTGATAATCAGTACGGCGTTGATCAACAACTTTGTACTGGTTAAGTTTTTAGGGCTTTGTCCTTTTATGGGCGTGTCTAAAAAAGTGGAAACAGCGATTGGTATGGGGTTTGCGACAACCTTTGTGCTAACGGTTGCCTCGCTTTCTGCGTATTTAATTGATAGCTACATTCTTGCCCCTTTAAACGCCCAATTTTTGCGTACCCTTGCCTTTATTCTAATTATTGCGGTTATCGTGCAATTAACGGAAATGATTGTGCATAAAACTAGCCCAACGCTTTATCGTTTATTGGGCATTTACTTACCCTTAATTACCACAAACTGTGCGGTGTTGGGTGTGGCATTGTTAAATGTTAATCTTGCCCACAACCTAGTGGAATCCGTGTTATATGGTTTTGGTGCTGCCTTAGGTTTCTCATTGGTATTAGTCTTATTCGCTGCATTGCGTGAACGTTTAGCCAATGCGGACGTGCCGAAAGTGTTTCAAGGTGCGTCTATTGCCTTGATTACCGCAGGGTTAATGTCTCTCGCCTTTATGGGCTTTACTGGATTGGTTAGAATCTGATGACAACTTATAGCGTAATTATTATTTTAACGATGATTGCCCTGATTGTAGGGGCAATGCTTGGCTATGCGTCAATCAAATTAAAAGTTGAAGCCGATCCTATTGTTGAAAAAATTGATACCATTCTGCCACAAAGTCAGTGCGGACAATGTGGCTATCCGGGGTGTAAACCTTATGCTGAGGCAGTCGCAAATGGCGATGACATCACAAAATGTGTACCCGGTGGACAGCCTTTAATCATCAAAATTGCCGATTTAATGGGAGTTGAACCGCCAGAAATGGACGGCGAAGCTGCCCCAGAAGAAATGGTGGCTTTTATTGATGAAAATATGTGTATTGGTTGCACCAAGTGTATTCAGGCTTGCCCTGTGGACGCGATTATTGGCACAAATAAAGCAATGCACACCATTATTCCTGATTTATGCACGGGCTGTGAGCTGTGCGTCGCCCCTTGCCCGACCGATTGTATTAAAATGATAAAATCTAAACAAGCGATTAAAAATAAACCACGAAAATTTGATGAAAATTTAATAATCCCAATCATCAACATTTCAGATAATCCGACGGAGTTCCACAATGAAAAATAGTGCGATTGAGCGTATCCGTCAGAATAAATTATGGGACTTTCCGGGTGGAATTCATCCCCCTGAAATGAAATCACAATCTAATCAAACCCCGATTAGACACCTTGCTCTGCCTGATTATTTTTATGTGCCAGTCGTGCAACATTCCGGCTCAGCAGGGGATATTATCGTCAAAGAAGGCGATCAGGTTTTAAAAGGACAACCCTTAACCAAAGGCAATAATTTCCGCCAATTACCAGTGCATTCGCCAACATCTGGGCGTGTAATGGCTATCGGCGAGCATATCTCAACCAATGCGAAAGCGTTACCTGAATTGACCATTGTTATCAAAGCGGACGGCAAAGATGAATGGGCAAAACGCAATCCAATCGCAGATTATACTCAATATGATAGCGGTGCGATTATTGAGAAAATTTACCAAAAAGGCGTGGCGGGCTTAGGCGGTGCGGTATTTTCTACCTCATCAAAATTAAATTATGCGACCAATCGTTGTGAGCTACTGATAATCAACGGGGCGGAATGCGAGCCTTATATCACTTGCGATGACCGTTTAATGCAGGATTACACCGCCGAGTTAATGCAAGGGATTGAAATTCTGCAACACGTTTTACAGCCTAAAGAAGTGGTCATTGCGATTGAAGACAACAAACCGAACGCCATTCAAGCGGTCAAATTTGCATTAAAAAATACCAAAAATATTCAGTTACGCGTGATACCGACAAAATATCCATCAGGTGCGTCGGATCAATTAGTACAAATCTTAACAGGGCTTGAAATTCCACAGGGCAAGCGAACCATTGAAATGGGGATCGTAATGCACAATGTGGGAACGGCTTATGCGGTAAAACGTGCCGTGATTGATGATGAAGCCTTGATTGAGCGAGTCGTAACCCTAACGGGTAATCGCATTGGGCAAAAAGGCAACGTATGGGCAAGATTAGGTACGCCATTAAATCATTTGCTAGAACAGGTACAATTTGAAGAAAGCAAATGCTTCCCCGTGTTAATCGGTGGACCGTTAATGGGCTTCAGTGTACCAACCTTACAAGTGCCAGTAACCAAAACCGTAAACTGTATTATCGCCCCAAATGTAGATGAATACAGCGATGAAGAATTAGAGCGAAACTGTATCCGTTGTTCAAGTTGCTCCGACGCTTGCCCAATTGGTTTATTGCCACAACAGCTTTACTGGTATTCTCGTGCCAAAGACCACGAAAAAGCCAAAGCTTACAATTTGGACGCTTGTATTGAATGTGGCGTGTGTGCTTTTGTGTGTCCAAGTAACATTCCATTGGTGCAATATTTCCGTGATGAAAAAGCAGAAATTGCCGAAATTGAGCGTAAAGAACAAAAAGCTATCGAGGCAAAACAGCGTTTTGAAGCCCGTGAAGCACGCTTACAAAAAGAGAAAGAAGAACGAGAAAAACGTATTCAAGAGGCGGCAGATAAACGCCGAGAAACCATTGCGACCCAGCAAGGCGAAGATCCTGTTGCCGCTGCTCTTGCACGCTTAAAAGCGAAAAAAGAACAACATCAAAAAGTTGAAATTAAGGCGATCAAAACCACGATTTCAGGCGAACCTGATAACAGTGAATTGATGGCACAACGCAAAGCTCGACGCTTAGCTAAACAGCAAGAAAAAGAGCAACAAGCGGTCACTTTTAATCAAGAATTTACAAAAACAGAAAATTCTCAGACTGAAACGGATCCTCGTAAATTAGCTGTCGCACAAGCATTGGCACGAGCCAAAGCGAAGAAAGAGGCTCAGCAACAAGCGGCCACTTTTGATCAAGAATTTGCAAAAACCGAAAATTCTCAGGCTGAAACGGATCCGCGTAAATTAGCAGTGGCACAAGCAATCGCACGAGCCAAGGCGAAAAAAGAGAGTCAGCAACAAGCGGTGAATTCTGATCAAGAATTTGCAAAAAATGAAAATTCTCAGGTCGAAACCGATCCGCGTAAATTAGCGGTGGCACAAGCAATCGCACGAGCCAAGGCGAAAAAAGAGAGTCAGCAACAAGCGGTGAATTCTGATCAAGAATTTGCAAAAACCGAAAGTTCTCAAACTGAGACTGAACCGCGAAAATTAGCCGTCGCACAAGCAATCGCACGAGCCAAAGCAAAGAAAGAGGCTCAGCAACAAGCGGTCACTTTTGATCAAGAATTTACAAAAAATGAAAATTCTCAAGCTGAAACTGATCCGCGTAAATTAGCTGTGGCACAAGCGATTGCACGAGCCAAAGCGAAAAAAGAGGCTCAGCAACAAGCGGTTAATTCTGATCAAGAATTTGCAAAAAATGAAAATTCACAAGCTGAGACTGATCCGCGTAAATTAGCTGTGGCACAAGCGATCGCACGAGCCAAAGCGAAAAAAGAGGCTCAGCAACAAGCGGTGAATTCTGATCAAGAATTTGCAAAAATAGAAAATTCTCAAGCTGAAACTGATCCGCGTAAATTAGCGGTGGCACAAGCGATCGCACGAGCCAAAGCAAAAAAAGAAGCACAACAGAAGGAAAATAATAATGTTTAAAATGGCAACTTCCCCACACGTTCATTCAAGTAATCTCACGGCTAAATTTATGCTGTGGGTAATGGGGGCAATGGTGCCTGCGGTGGCGGTGCAATATTACTATTTTGGCTATGGTGTGCTGATTCAAACCGCGATTGCATTAAGTTTAGCTGCTGTGGTTGAGGTTATGATGGCAAAATTACGCCATAAGTCGCTCACGTATTATTTAGCGGATTTAACAGGCTTGGTCACAGCGATGATGTTGGCTATCGCCATTCCGCCTTATGCCCCTTATTGGATTATTGTGATTGGTACCCTCACATCACTTTTGTTGGCTAAACATTGTTATGGCGGATTGGGGCAAAATATTTTTAATCCTGCGATGGTGGGCTATGCGTTGTTACTCGTCTCTTTTCCTGCTCAGATGACAGCTTGGAGTGTGCCAGCAGAATTATTTGAACATTCATTGAGCTTCTTTGATAGCATTTGGTTAATTTTTACAGGAAAAATGACACAAGGTGTTGATTTGTATCAGTTAATCAATAATATTGACGGGATTTCTCAAGCCACCCCCTTAGATAGTGCAAAAACCTTTTATGCTGGATTTTGCTCTGTAAATTGCAATGCTGATGTTGCTTACCATAGCTTGATTCGTTCGCCGATTTTTATGCAAGATAGCGATTTTGCACAAGGGTGGTGGCAAGTAAATGTGGCGTTTTTACTTGGTGGCTTGGTGCTGCTGTATAAACGCATTATTCACTGGCAAATTCCAGTGGCAATTTTGAGTGTTTTTATGCTGTGTGCTGTTTTAACACAGCTATTTAGCTCAACGCCACATTTAAGTTTTGAAGCACAATTATTCAGTGGGGCAATGATGTATGGGGCGTTCTTTATTGCAACGGATCCTGTTACCGCCTCAACCACACCAAAAGGCAAGCTGATTTTTGGTGGCTTAATTGGGCTATTGGAATATTTAATTCGTTATTATGGTAGCTATCCTGATGCCATTGCCTTTTCAGTATTGTTAGCGAATATTTGTGTACCATTGATTGATCAATATACTCAACCTCGTTTATATGGAACAAAATTAGGGAGAAGACAAAAATAATGAGACCCTCGAAAATTTCAATCCGTTATGCTGGGATTTTAGCCCTTGTGGCATTTTGCTGTACGAGTCTATCTATGGGCGTCTATTGGTTTACCAAAGACAAAATTGATAATGTGCTTGCACAGCAACAACAAAAATTTATCAATGAAGTGATCCCAAAAGATATGGCAGATAATGATATTTTAGCAACCTGCAAAATTATAAATTTACCTGAATATCCTTTTCTGAATAAAATGTACATCGCAAGAAAAAGAAAAAGAATCACCGCTTATGTGATTCAAAGCACCGCACCAAATGGTTATTCTGGCGATATTGTGTTGCTTGAAGGGTTTAAATTAGATCGCTTAGAAAAGAGTTTGCAAGTATTAGGCGTACGTGTATTGGAGCATAATGAAACACCAGGATTAGGCGATAAAATTGAGCTACGAATCTCCGACTGGATTCTTTCTTTCAATGGTAAAAAATTGAGTCTAAACCATATTAGTAAGAATAGATACAATGGAAAGTTTGACCAATATTCCGGAGCAACGACAAGTGCTTATCTATTAGAAAATAATGAAAAACAATGGTATGTAAAAAAAGACGGCGGTACATTTGACCAATTCACAGGGGCAACAGTTACGCCAAGAGCAGTCGTAAATAATGTGCGTGAAAGTGCAAAATGGTTTATCACGACCGTTATTTCACAACCAAAATTGCTCAAAACATTTCCAGATTGTAATTAGGAAAAATAATGACAAATAATCAAATTCCCATTAAACAAATTGAAGAAAGTCCTCAACAGCCTTCTGAATGGAAAACCTTATTTAGTGAAGGCGTGTGGAAAAATAATGGCGTATTAGTGCAACTACTTGGACTCTGCCCACTGTTAGCTGTATCCAATAGTGTCACTAATGCTCTGGGGCTTGGCATTGCAACTTTAATCGTGTTGATGTGTACAAATATACTCGTTTCATTATTGAGAAACATCACACCACACGATATTCGTATTCCGATTTACGTGATGATTATCGCGTCAATGGTAACTGCGATTCAATTATTGATGAATGCTTTTACCTATCCGCTCTATCAATCGCTCGGGATTTTTATTCCGTTGATTGTGACCAACTGCATTGTGATTGGACGCGCTGAAGCCTATGCTTCTAAAAACTCTGTCATCAATTCCGCCTTTGATGGTTTTTCAATGGGATTAGGAATGACCTTAGTCTTGGTTATTTTAGGGGCTATGCGAGAGCTAATCGGAAAAGGGACGCTTTTTGATGGCATTGAATTATTATTAGGTGACTGGGCTGCGGTACTACGCATTGATGTACTACATCTTGAAAATGGCTTACTGCTCACCATTTTGCCACCGGGTGCATTTATTGGGCTAGGAATTTTACTCGCATTAAAAAACTGTTGGGACAACAAGCGGTAATATTTTGAGCCTTTTTTACAAAAATTATTTCAATAAAAAAAGAAGTTGATCATCTCGATCAACTTCTTTTTATTTGAGCCTTTGAGGCTTAAAAATTATTTATACCAGTCTGTTAAACGTAATGCTTTATGTCTTTGTTGAATATCATAATGCGTTGCACTATCAAAACCACCATATAATGGATTTGGCATCACAATATATTTTGTACCAAATTCAGCAGCATGTTTTGTAACCCAAGCATCACGCACTTCAAGGTTGCCGTGATAGGTTTCATCAGTAAAATCATTTAAGTTATCGCCAATATATTGCACGATTTCATAGCCTTTTTTCTCGATTTCACGGTATCTTTCTTGTTTTTTAGAACTTTTATCTTTTAAATACATACGCTCTTCTGACACACCTTCAAAACCTAAGGCTTGTAAATTTTTAATGGTTGGTGCCATTTGAGCCACTCGGCGATTTGAAACATAGAAAACCGTTCCACCATTCGCATTCACATAATTATTAAAAGCAACCGCCCCCATTGTGGCTCTGGTTCTTTCCGCTTCTACCCATTTTTTCCAAGTTTCAGATGTGTAAGGTTTTGCTTGGGAGAATTGATAAACTGCATATTCGCTGTTATCCATCATAGTTTCGTCTAAATCCACCACAACCGCTTTCTTCTTGCCTTCTTGGGCTTTGTAGCTATCAAAATATAATTTTGCAACGTTAAAGGCTTGTTGATAAAGGGCTTTCGCTTCGCCAGAGGTTTGATACCAATAAACCGCCATACCAAGCTCTTGGCTTGTTGCAACTTTATTTGCTTCACTTTGAACATTGATTGGCTCTTGTGCGAATGCCATTGAGCTCGCTAGAAGTGCAATTGATAAAAGTGTTTTTTTCATCGTATTCTCCATTTAATTGTTGTGAATTATCTGAACTGAACGCATTCTAGCCATAGATGATTTGAAGGGCAATCATTGTTTTATTTTTATCTCAGAAATGTGATAAAAGTCACATAAAATCATAAAAAATACGAGATAATTCGGCTAATTATTTTCAAATGTAAAACCTTGTTCATTTATTGTGAGAATCGACACACGATCTTTATGCCAATCCCCCAACACAATACGAGTAAATAAGCGGTCAGATTTTGGTGAAAATTTGCAAAAATGAATATCTTGTTGATGGGTATGTCCGTGAATCAGCCATTCTGCTTGGTGTTGTTGCATTATTTGGGCGGTGAATTCAGGGTTTACGTCCATTATTTCTACTGCTTTGCTCTGCTTTCCTTGACGGCTTTTAGAACGTATTTTTTGAGCGATATTGACACGTTTCTTTAAAGGTAAACGTAAAAATAACCATTGTAGCCATTTTTTATGTACAATTTTGCGGAATTTTTGGTAACTCACGTCATCAATACATAAGGTATCGCCGTGACAAAGTAAGGTTTTTTTACCAAATAAATCAATAAGATGATAATCAGGCAATAAGGTTATGCCTGTTTCTTTTGCAAAATCTTTTCCAAGTAAAAAATCCCTGTTTCCACAGATAAAATAACTTGGCACGCCTTGTTGAGAAAGTTGAGAAAGGGCATGCTTAACTTTTGTAATCAGTTCTGATTGTTCATCATCGCCAATCCAAAAATCAAAAAAATCCCCTAAGATATAAACGGCTTTCGCAAGCGGTGCTTTTTGGTGTAAAAATTGCAAAAAATTTTCTGTGATCTCAGGTTGAGATTCACTTAAATGGAGATCCGAAATAAAGTAATAAGTCATATTTTCTTAAAAAAAGTTGAAAGTTTACAAATAATTTTGAAAAAAACACCGCTAGTGGCGAATTTTTGTTAAAATATCACAAATTATGAAGAACATAAACCTATCCTATTATTTTAAATAATGGTTTTAAAGGAAGAAAAATGACAACAAAAGCACGATTTCACTCTTATGAATCTTGTGGCACGGTAGATGGGCCAGGTATTCGCTTTATTTTATTTTTACAAGGCTGTTTAATGCGTTGTAAATATTGCCATAACCGTGATACGTGGGATTTGCACGATGGCAAAGAGATTACTGTTGAAGAGTTGATGAAAGAAGTTGTTACCTATAAACATTTTATGAATGCAACGGGCGGTGGCGTGACGGCATCTGGTGGCGAAGCCGTATTGCAAATGGAATTTGTGCGAGATTGGTTTAGAGCTTGTAAAGCTGAAGGGATTAACACTTGTTTAGATACCAATGGTTTTGTACGAAATTACAATGAAGTGGTTGATGAAATGTTAGAAGTAACGGATTTGGTGTTACTCGATTTAAAACAGCTTAATGATGATATTCATAAAAATTTAATCGGCGTTTCAAATAAACGTACCCTTGAATTTGCCCGCTATTTACATCAAAAAAATAAACCAACGTGGATCCGTTATGTTGTCGTGCCAGGTTATACCGATGATGATGATTCTGTGCATCGTTTGGGTAAATTTATTGAAGGGATGGATAATATCGAAAAAGTGGAATTGCTTCCTTATCATCGTCTTGGTGAACATAAATGGGAAACCTTAGGCGAAGAGTATGAATTGGCTGATGTTGAACCGCCATCACGTGAGAAATTAGAACATATTCAACAAATTCTAAGCAGTTACGGGCATACTGTAAAATTTTAATAAAAAAAGGGTTAAATTATGGCAATTTGTATTATCACTGGTAGCACAATGGGCAGTGCGGAATATGTAGCTGATCATTTGGTGGAAGTGCTAGAAAATCAAGGTAAGGAAATCAGCTTATTTAACAATGCGAGCTTTGATGATATTAAAGATCAAACGCAATTATTAGTCGTGACATCAACGCACGGTGCTGGCGAATTGCCTGATAATATCCAACCGCTTTTTGAAGAAATTGCACAATCGGAACTTGATTTATCCGCAATGCAATTTGGCGTGATTGGGTTAGGTAGCTCAGATTATGATACGTTTTGCTTCGCAGTGGATACGGTGGAAAAAATCTTAACCGAAAAAGGGGCGACGTTAGTCTGCCCTTCATTAAAAATTGATGTGGTGGAAAATTTTGATCACGATAGCACCGCAGAAGAGTGGTTGCCAAGTTTTATTGAAAAGCTAAATTGATTATTTTTGATACATTTTAACTATCAATGACATTGCTAGACTTTTGAATCACTTATGGATAAAATTTCATCATTATTTTAAAATTATCAAGTAAAGGGGATTAAAATGAGCAATTTTACTATTACAATCAAAGATGAAAATAACCCAAATGCACCTGTTATCACTTATAGTGGTGTAAAATCAATTGAAGCCATAAAAGCTTACATTGAGCAAGTTGAAAATAACGAGACTGAATCAAAAGATCTACCACCTTGTAAACCAACAAACCAAGCGTTTTATAACTACGATAAAAATCCTGAATTAAGCCATTGTGAGCCTTGCCAAGAACAAGGTTTTGATTACGCTAAAAAATAATAACGCATTTTTCACTATAAAAAATGGTATGAACCGCCAAATTAACCAACTTGGCGTTCATACCATTATTTTTTATCTATATTCTTACTCAACCGTCAGATCAATAAGATCCTGCTCACTTAAAACAGTGATCCCTAATTCCTGAGCTTTAGTTAATTTAGATCCTGCCTTTTCACCTGCAATTAAGAAATCCGTTTTCTTAGACACACTACCGGACACTTTACAGCCAAAACTTTGTAACAAGGCTTTTGCTTGATCTCGTGTTAATTGTGAAAGTGAGCCTGTTAAAACCACATTTTTATCTTTTAATGGATTATCCTTAATCTCTTGCTGAACCACATCGTCCCAGTGAACACCGAGTGAAATTAACTCTTCAACTACTTCAATATTGTGCGGTTCTAACCAAAAACGGTAAATGTGATTTGCAACCACTTCGCCCACATCTTGTACTTCTTTTAACTGCTCAACATTGGCTTGGCGAATCGCGTCCAACGTACCAAAATGATTGGCTAAATTCAGTGCGGTTGCCTCGCCCACTTCTCGAATACCTAAGGCAAATAAGAAACGAGAAAGCGTCGTTGCTTTGGATTTTTCAATACTTAATAATGCTTTTGTTGCCGACTTTTCCCCCATTCGTTCAAGGCGAGCAAGGGTTTCTTTTTCTAATTTAAACAGATCCGCAGGAGTGTGAAGTAGCTCTTTTTCCATTAGCTGTTCGATCAATTTAACCCCTACGCCGTCAATATCCATCGCTTTACGAGACACAAAGTGTTTTAAAATTTCTTTACGTTGGGCATTACAGAATAATCCGCCCGTACAACGTGCCACTGCCTCGCCTTCAATACGAATAACCGATGAATTACACACAGGGCAAGCGGTCGGAAATTGAATACTTTTTGCAAATTCTGGGCGTTTTTCTAACACCACACCGACAATCTGGGGAATGACATCGCCCGCACGACGAATAATCACCGTATCGTGAATACACACACCCAAACGTGCAATTTCATCGCCATTATGCAAGGTCGCATTACTTACGGTTACCCCCGCCACAAATACTGGCTCTAATTTTGCAACGGGTGTGATAGCCCCTGTGCGTCCTACCTGAAATTCCACATCATTTAATACCGTCATCTCTTCTTGGGCAGGGAATTTATAGGCGATCGCCCAACGTGGTGCTTTTGAGATAAAGCCAAGCTGTTCTTGTAACTGAATATCATTGATTTTCAATACTGTGCCGTCAATATCGTAACCTAAGCTATCACGTTTTTGGGCGATTGAATGATAGAATTCCAGTAATCCTTTCATTCCTTTGGCTAAAATAATTTCGTTATTGACAGGAATACCAATGGATTTTAACCACTGTAAACGAGCAAAATGTGTATCAGGAAGTGGTTGCTCACTTTCATAAACCCCAACACCATAAGCATTCAGTACCAATGGACGTTGTGAGGTGATTTTTGGATCTAATTGACGTAACGATCCTGCCGCCGCATTGCGTGGATTTGCAAAAGTTTTCTCGCCTTTGGCTAAAGCTTTTTCATTTAATTGCTCAAAACCTCGCTGTGGCATAAACACTTCGCCACGCACTTCTAAACTCGCAGGGGGATTTGCCATATTCAGTTTTAAAGGGATATTACGAATGGTGCGAATATTTGCAGTAATATCTTCGCCCGTTGCACCGTCACCTCGTGTTGCGGCTTGGGTTAGCACGCCATTTTCATACAAAATACTCACCGCCAAACCATCTAATTTCGGCTCACAACAGAATTCAAGATTTGCAATATTTACCGTTGCTCTATCGGTAATACGGCGTAGAAATGCCTCTAATTCTTCGTCTGAAAAAGCATTATCTAACGAGAGCATTGGCACTTTGTGCTTAACTTGGCTAAAACCGTCCAACGGCTTTGCACCCACACGTTGGGTTGGGGAATCCACTGTGATTAACGCTGGGTTTTCTGCTTCAATCTTTTTAAGTTCATTCATTAAACGATCGTATTCTGCATCTGGCACGAGCGGATTGTCTAGCACGTGATAGTGATATTCGTATTCACGTAATTTATTTCTTAATTCATCAATTGTGTGTGGGATATTATTTGCCATTTGTCATTTCTCAATAAAAAAGACCGCATTTAAGCGGTCATATTTTGGTAAAAATTTACAATTTATTGTAAGCGTTGGGTATATTCTATATGGGATTGCTCATCAAATAAAGCCTGTTTATCATTTAGCACAAATCCGCCAAGAGATTGAGATAAACTTTCCACCGTGCTTATCATTAAGCGTAAATTGGTGACGTCATTGCCGCAAGACGGCACATACATAAAGAACGCTAATCCAATGGTAGTAAACTCATCAAGGTTATCCAAATCAAACGTGCCAGGTTGCACCATATTAGCAACGCTGAAAATCACAGGGCTTGCGGCATTATCAATATGACGATGGAATAACTTATGCTCGCCATATTGAAAACCTATTTCTTCTAAATGCTGAACAATTTGTCTGCCACTAAACTGTTGATGTTCTGGGGCAACTAAATAAAGGGTTAAAACCTGTTCCATCACATCTTGCTCAGTTTCTGGCTCACTCTCAACAGGTTCTTGCATTTCATCTTCTTGTGGCTGTTCCACTTCTTGATTGATAACCACCGCTGGCTGCGTTTCCTGCTCCTGAACACTTGTCTCATCATCTAAACGAATTTTAATTGCACTTTCAGTAGGCTCAATACTCTTTTCAGGATTAGTCGTTACAGTCTCAGAAACAACCTCTTTTTCCTGCTCAGACATCACATTTTGAGACTCATAAAAAGGTTTATTTGATGTATTTTTTAATGGGCTTGCAGGTCGTGGGCGAGCAGAAAAATCATTTTCAAACACTTGCGATTTTTCTTTGTTTGACGCAATAAGCGTATAACCAATTAAAATAATCACTAAAATTAACGCTACCGCAGATAAAACCACTGAAAGTTCCATTATAATCCCCTTTATTGTTGAAGTTTATTCTTTGTAAAATGGTTGGAATAGCTTACCATATTTCTACGTATTTTTTAAAAAATAAGGAAAAAATTATGTCTTTATTATTAGCACCCCCACAAAATCAATTTGAGTCGGGGCTATATTATTTTACCTTTGGCTGGCGTTTAATTCTACAACGTAAACTACTGCCTTTTGTATTGTTGCCTTTGCTGATTAACGTCACCTTAATCATTGGATTATTATGGTTTTTTATCGCAAACATTGATGACTGGCTCAATAATTTAGTGAGCTTTATGCCAAGCTGGTTAGATTGGATTACGGTTATTTTAATGCCTCTAGCCATTTTAGGATTGGTGGTCTTTTTCTATTTTACGTTTACCACCCTCGCCAATTTTATCGCTGCCCCTTTTAATGGATTGCTAGCGGAAAAAGTCGAACTTCAACTTACAGGCGAATTATTATTAGAAACCTCATTTACTGATATTCTCAAAGATATTCCAAGAATGCTAAAACGAGAATGGCAAAAAATGATGTACGCATTACCTCGTGTTATTTTACTCTTTGCTTTAGGATTTGTTCCATTACTCGGACAAACGATCATTCCTATTCTCTTTTTTATTTTTGGTTGCTGGATGTTAGCGATTCAATATTGTGATTATCCATTCGATAACCACAAAGTCAGCTTTATCCAAATGCAAAAAGCTCTTTCTCAACATCGAGTAATGAATTTTACTTTTGGGGCATTAGTGAGTATTGCCACTCTTATTCCAGTGGTGAATTTAGTGATAATGCCTGTGGCGGTGTGCGGAGCAACGGCGATGTGGATTAAAGAATATCGCTCTGATTTTGTAGTAACAAATTATCATTAATTCTTATTTGTAAGCTATTTTTCAAACCAATAATAAAGCGGTCATATTTTTTTCACTTTTTACAAATTATGAAAAAAATATGACCGCTTAAATTTTTACGTTACGTCGCGATTATTTTTTGCGAGTATGTAATCCTTTTTTCTCTAAATTACGGTAAATCCACCATTGTTGGAAAATCGTAATTGAGTTTGAAGTGATCCAGTAAAGTACCAATCCTGATGGGAAGAATAAGAAGAACCCAGTAAAGATAATTGGCATAAACATCATCACTTTTTGTTGCATCGGATCAGCCACTGGTGTTGGCGACATTTTTTGTAATAAGAACATCGACGCCCCCATTAACAACGGCATAATGTAGTATGGGTCTTGTGCTGATAAATCGTGGATCCAACCAAAGAATGGCGCATGACGCAATTCAACGGCTTCCATAAATGTCCAATATAATGCAATGAAAATCGGCATTTGGATAAGAATTGGTAAACAGCCACCCATAGGGTTTACTTTTTCTTCTTTATACAATTTCATTGTTTCTTGGCTCATACGCTGACGATCGTCGCCAAAACGCTCACGCATTTCTTGCAATCTTGGTTGCAACATACGCATTTTCGCCATTGAAGTATATTGTGCTTTGGTTAATGGATATAAAAGGCTCTTCACAACGATGGTGACACAGATAATTGCAATACCCCAGTTACCCACTAATTGTTGAATATGTGTTAATAACCAGAATAATGGTTTAGCAATAAACCAAGCCCACCCGTAATCAACGGTTAAATCAAAGTGATTTGCCGCTTGTGCCATTTCTTCCTGATTTTTAGGTCCTGTCCATAAATGGCTTTTGATAACCGTTTGTGAATTTGGTGCAACGGTTGTTACTTCACCACGATAACCGATTGACGCAGTGCCGTCGTTGTTCGTACGAGAATAAAGATGATTTTCTGCATTTTGATTTGGAATCCACGCTGACACAAAATAGTGTTGTAACATCGCAACCCAACCTGCTTTAGTATCCACAGAAAGATTTTTCTCTTCCATCTTATCAAAAGAATATTTTTCATAATTGACTTCTGATGATGAGAACGCGCCCCCCATATAAGTTGGCATCGTTAAGTTACCTGACGCATCTTCTAAAGTATGTTTAATTTGCCCGTAAGGTTGAACTTCAATCGCTTGTGCTGATTTGTTATCTACCACGAAATCAACAGCAACATCATAGCTACCACGTTTTAAGATGAATTCTTTTGTGTAAACCACACCATCTTTTTCAAAAGTTAAAGGTACAGATAAAGCATCTTGACCTTCAGCTAATACAAATTTATCCGTGGTTACTTGGTATTGTGGACGGCCTGCTGTGGTATCAATACCATTTTTTCCAACTAAACCACTTTGTGCGATATACACCGTTTTTGCATTATTTTCTAATAATTTAAACGGTGCTTTGCTGTCTAATTGTGCATTATGTTTTAATAAATCAGACTCAACAACATCACCGCCTAAAGTGTCGATCACTAAGCGTAATACATCACTTTCAACAACAATGGTTTTACCTGTTGTTTTTTGCTGATTGATTGCAGTGGTTTGAGATGATACAGGCACATCGCTTGATTGCGTTGCAACTTGTGCTTGTTGTGCTCTGGCTTGTTGAACTTCTGGATTATGATCTGTCTGCCATTGTGTAAAAATCAAAAATGACACCAGAAAAAAACCGATAACGAGTAAACTACGATTTGAATTCATTTTGGTTTCTCTGTATTTGTTGAAGAAAAGGGAAAAATCCCACTAATAAAGGGGAACATTTTATAATAGGTTGACACTCAATCCAACCGATTTTTATAGACAAATGCTAAGTTCTTGACCAAATATTGCAAATTTTAATCAATAAGTAACCGCTTACTTATTCTCTTAAGAAGATTTTGGCGGAACGGGATCATCGCCTCCTTGATGTAAAGGGTGGCATTTTAAAATGCGTTTAATGGTAAGCCAACTGCCTTTAATTGCACCATGAACTTGAATAGCCTCTAATCCATATTGAGAACAAGTGGGATTAAAACGACAGCGTGGTAATAACATTGGGCTGATAAAATAACGATAAAATTTTATCAATAGAATAAAAAGATGTGCAACTAAACTTACTTTTCTTTTTTTGCTAGACGAATGTGGCGTTGCCATAATTTATCCAATGCTAAAAAAAGTGCCTGATTATCTAATTTACCGATACCGCCTTTTGCGATAAACACAAAATCAAGGGCAGGTAATTCATGCTGATTTAGACGGAAACTTTCACGCACAATACGTTTAATTCGATTACGATCGTGAGCACGTTTTAAATGCTTTTTCGCAACAGTTAAACCTAAACGGGGAATTTCAGTGGAAGTTTGACGAGCGAGAATAGTCATCTGAGGCGTTGAAGCTCGCAGAGGATCTTCAAAAACCGCTCTAAATTGAACGGGAGCTAACAGACGTAGCTCCCGAGAAAATTTTAGCTTATTCACTATTTTAGTTTACGACTAAAAAGTATATTACTGCAAATTATGCAGATAAGCTTTTACGACCTTTAGCACGACGACGAGCTAAAACTTGACGGCCATTCTTAGTTGCCATACGAGTACGGAAACCGTGTGAACGAGCACGCTTTAATCGAGATGGTTGAAAAGTACGTTTCATTATTATCTACCTAGTTAAAATTATTAAACCATAAAAAGAGTGCAAATTTTAACGACAAATATCGAAAAGATCAAGAACTATCTACACTCCACCAAATTAAATTTGTAAAGACTAAATTGTTAGTATTTACTTACTCCGCTTCATTTAACAAAATCCAACCGCAATCGAGCCAATCACATAGGCAATCAAGCAGCAATTCTAACTCATTCTGATCCTGAGTTTTAGATGCTAATTTATTCCAAGAAATAGTATCGCCATTTGCAATACGAACCAGTAAATCAGCTTCCATTTCATTTAATTCATCAATCCATTCACCATTGACATAAATGCGTAACGGATTTTCTGTATAAACAATTTTAACATTACTATCTTGAATCAACCAAGAACCGTCTTCAAGTGCTGTTTGCAATTCATCAGGATAAAATGCTTCATCTATTTCAAGTTGTTCATAACGGCGAGAACTTACTGCTGTCGCAACACTATGTAAAAATAAATAATCAAACTGATCAGATGTTTGTAATAAATAAGTTAACTGCTCTTTAAAATTGGCTACTGTCTTAGGATCTAACAATCCATTAGGCTGACTATCAATACCTAAACGAAATGGTACGTTAAGCTGTGAAATATCTATATTTTGTTGATGCTGTAAATGATGATTAACTTTATCTAACAATTCAACAGAACTAGGGAAACGCAATCCAAAAGAAAAAGTCAAACAATCCGTTTCTGCTACTCCATAATGAGCCATACGAGAAGGGACATAAAGAATATCTCCGGGGTTCATTACCTCATCTATAACCAGCTCCCCCATATCATCAAAAATACGAATAGGCTGATTCGGATTGAATTCAGTACTTGGATCACACCACTTGCCTAATTGCCAACGACGTTGTCCATAGCCTTGTACTAGAAATACATCATACTCATCATAATGTTTCCCAACAGAGCCACCTTTTGGAGCATAAGATACCATAATATCATCACGCTGCCATTGTGGAATAAATCCAAAGGCTTGCCACAACTCACCTAATTCAGGCGACCACTGCTCTAGATTTTGTACTAATACAGACCAAAATTCTGGTAAATTTTCAAAATCCTGCTCACAAAAAGGACTGATTTTAACTTGCCATTGTTTTTCATCATCAATGTGATGACATTGAACTAAACGAGCAACAACATCTTCTTCTAAAGCTAAATCAAGAATATCCTTAGGTGTAAACAAACCAACAATTTGTGGTAAGCCATTGCGAATAACAAGCGGTTTCTTTTGCCAATAATTTTGCAAAAAAATCTCTGGAGTGATTTCTTCTGGCAAACAAAATGGAATGTTCATAACTAACTCCTTAAATCATCGCCTTTTGAAGAAGGGGTGATATCATATTTAAATCTTTCTTATTCTAATTATAGACTTGTTCATTCTAATTTGTAAACTCTTTTCAGAATTTGAAGTAAAGAATAACAATTATGTTACTTATGTACTAAAATACAGCTCAAATACTCAATTTATTACTTTTTACCTATCATAGTGTCATCAAATTAAGATAATAAACAATAATGCCTCATTTATACCTTTTATAAAGTATTATCATATTGATTTAAAAGAAAGTGATATATCACCACTATATTTCTTCTAACCTCAAACTTGATACACTTTCATTTCATAATTAGAGAACATAAATAACCATAATAAATTTTATCTGATAAAACGTATTTGCTCTTACTCTTTATATACTTTCCCCTAAATGCAAAAAAGCCGTAACTATCTCTAGTTACGGCTCTCTCTAAATTAAAACCCTGATGGTGTCCTACTCTCACATGGGGAAACCCCACACTACCATCGGCGTTACAACTTTTCACTTCTGAGTTCGGTATGGAGTCAGGTGGTTCCGTTGCACTATGGCCATCAGGAAAATCTTTCAATATTCTTCTCTAATTTTCTTTATTCTTTAATTAAAAACAAGCTTCTACTTCTACTTTCTTTATTCGTCTTTCCAAAAACACTTGAGCGTTGTATGGTTAAGCCTCTCGGGCAATTAGTACAGGTTAGCTCAACATATCACTATGCTTACACACCCTGCCTATCTACGTCTTAGTCTCAAACAACCCTTACCAACTTATAGTTGGGGAGAACTCATCTCAAGGCAAGTTTCGTGCTTAGATGCTTTCAGCACTTATCTTTTCCGCATGTAGCTACCCAGCAATGCCTCTGGCGAGACAACTGGAACACCAGTGATGCGTCCACTCCGGTCCTCTCGTACTAGGAGCAGCCCCTTTCAATTCTCCAACGCCCACGGCAGATAGGGACCGAACTGTCTCACGACGTTCTAAACCCAGCTCGCGTACCACTTTAAATGGCGAACAGCCATACCCTTGGGACCTACTTCAGCCCCAGGATGTGATGAGCCGACATCGAGGTGCCAAACACCGCCGTCGATATGAACTCTTGGGCGGTATCAGCCTGTTATCCCCGGAGTACCTTTTATCCGTTGAGCGATGGCCCTTCCATTCAGAACCACCGGATCACTATGACCTACTTTCGTACCTGCTCGACATGTCCGTCTCGCAGTCAAGCTTGCTTATACCATTGTACTAACCTCACGATGTCCGACCGTGATTAGCAAACCTTCGTACTCCTCCGTTACTCTTTGGGAGGAGACCGCCCCAGTCAAACTACCCACCAGACACTGTCCGAGACCACGTTTCGTAATCTTCGTTAGAACATCAAACGTTAAAGGGTGGTATTTCAAGGACGACTCCATAACAACTGGCGTTGCTACTTCTAAGTCTCCCACCTATCCTACACATTAAAATTCAAGGTTCAGTGTCAAGCTATAGTAAAGGTTCACGGGGTCTTTCCGTCTAGCCGCGGGTACACCGCATCTTCACGGCGATTTCAATTTCACTGAGTCTCGGGTGGAGACAGCCTGGCCATCATTATGCCATTCGTGCAGGTCGGAACTTACCCGACAAGGAATTTCGCTACCTTAGGACCGTTATAGTTACGGCCGCCGTTTACTGGGGCTTCGATCAGGAGCTTCTCTTTCGATTACACCATCAATTAACCTTCCAGCACCGGGCAGGCATCACACCCTATACGTCCACTTTCGTGTTTGCAGAGTGCTATGTTTTTAATAAACAGTTGCAGCCAGCTGGTATCTTCGACCGGTTCAACCTTCACCCGTAAAGGGCTACAATCTACGCCGGCGCACCTTCTCCCGAAGTTACGGTGCTATTTTGCCTAGTTCCTTCACCCGAGTTCTCTCAAGCGCCTGAGTATTCTCTACCTGATCACCTGTGTCGGTTTACAGTACGATTTATAATAACCTGAAGCTTAGTGGCTTTTCCTGGAAGCGTGGTATCAGTTACTTCAACGCCTTAGCGTCTCGTCATCACTTCTCGGTGTTTAATAGAATTCCGGATTTGCCTAAAATTCCCACCTACCGGCTTAAACAGGGCAATCCAATACCCTGATAACCTAACCTTCTCCGTCCCCACATCGCAGTTATTACAAGTACAGGAATATTAACCTGTTTCCCATCGACTACGCTTTTCAGCCTTGCCTTAGGGGTCGACTCACCCTGCCCCGATTAACGTTGGACAGGAAACCTTGATCTTCCGGCGAACGAGTTTTTCACTCGTTTTATCGTTACTTATGTCAGCATTCGCACTTCTGATACGTCCAGCAAACCTCTCGATTCACCTTCATCCGCTTACAGAACGCTCCCCTACCCAACAGAATAAATTCTGATGCCGCAGCTTCGGTGCTATATTTGAGCCCCGTTACATCTTCCGCGCAGGCCGACTCGACTAGTGAGCTATTACGCTTTCTTTAAATGGTGGCTGCTTCTAAGCCAACATCCTAGCTGTCTAAGCCTTCCCACTTCGTTTCCCACTTAATATAGACTTTGGGACCTTAGCTGGCGGTCTGGGTTGTTTCCCTCTTCACGACGAACGTTAGCACCCGCCGTGTGTCTCCTGAGTATCACTCTTTGGTATTCGTAGTTTGCATCGGGTTGGTAAGCCGGGATGGCCCCCTAGCCGAAACAGTGCTCTACCCCCAAAGGTGTCCGCTCAAGGCTCTACCTAAATAGATTTCGGGGAGAACCAGCTATCTCCCGGTTTGATTGGCCTTTCACCCCCAGCCACAGGTCATCCGCTAATTTTTCAACATTAGTCGGTTCGGTCCTCCAGTTAGTGTTACCCAACCTTCAACCTGCCCATGGCTAGATCACCGGGTTTCGGGTCTATACCTTGCAACTAAACGCCCAGTTAAGACTCGGTTTCCCTACGGCTCCCCTATTCGGTTAACCTTGCTACAAAATATAAGTCGCTGACCCATTATACAAAAGGTACGCAGTCACAACACAAAGTTGCTCCTACTGCTTGTACGTACACGGTTTCAGGTTCTATTTCACTCCCCTCGCAGGGGTTCTTTTTACCTTTCCTTCACAGTACTAGTTCACTATCGGTCAATCAGGAGTATTTAGCCTTGGAGGATGGTCCCCCCATCTTCAAACAGGATATCACGTGTCCCGCCCTACTTATCGTTAGCTTAGTTCCACAATTGTATTTTCAGATACGGGGCTATCACCCTGTGTCGCGAAGTTTCCCAACTTCTTCTCTTAATACTACTGCTAAAACTAACTGGCTCTTCCGCTTTCGCTCGCCGCTACTCACAGAATCTCGGTTGATTTCTTTTCCTCGGGGTACTTAGATGTTTCAGTTCTCCCGGTTCGCTTTAATAACCTATGTATTCAGTTATTAATAATAGGTTCTTCACCTATTGGGTTTCCCCATTCGGAAATCTTGGAATTATCACGTTTCTTATCAACTCTTCCAAGCTTATCGCAGATTAGCACGTCCTTCATCGCCTCTGATTGCCAAGGCATCCACCGTGTACGCTTAGTCACTTAACCATACAACCTCAAGTGCTTTCACACCTAAAGTTGTCATTAAACAACTCAAGTTCGTATGTTGCTTTTGTTCAACATACTGTTTTTTAGTTTCTTACTCAGACTTCATAAAGATTTAATATTCAATTTATCAATTTAAGTTAATAAACCAAACATCAAACTTGAAAGTCTTCAGTTTTCAGCTTGTTTCCAATTTTTTAAAGAACAAATATAACAAAACACTTTTGTGTTTCATCATTGATAAACAAACTTACAAATATAATCTATCTATAAATTCACTTAGCAATGATGAATTGGTGGAGATAAGCGGGATCGAACCGCTGACCTCCTGCGTGCAAGGCAGGCGCTCTCCCAGCTGAGCTATATCCCCATTCACATCACTATCATTTCTAACCACACTCAATGAGTGGTGGGTCTGAGTGGACTTGAACCACCGACCTCACCCTTATCAGGGGTGCGCTCTAACCACCTGAGCTACAGACCCAGAAATGATGTCTTTTGTCTTATTTCTATCAAACAATCTGTGTGAACACTCGCTGTCGCTTATTTAGGTAAGGAGGTGATCCAACCGCAGGTTCCCCTACGGTTACCTTGTTACGACTTCACCCCAGTCATGAATCATACCGTGGTAAACGCCCTCCCGAAGGTTAAGCTATCTACTTCTGGTACAACCCACTCCCATGGTGTGACGGGCGGTGTGTACAAGGCCCGGGAACGTATTCACCGCGACATTCTGATTCGCGATTACTAGCGATTCCGACTTCATGGAGTCGAGTTGCAGACTCCAATCCGGACTTAGACGTACTTTCTGAGATTCGCTCACCCTCGCAGGTTCGCCGCCCTCTGTATACGCCATTGTAGCACGTGTGTAGCCCTACTCGTAAGGGCCATGATGACTTGACGTCGTCCCCACCTTCCTCCAGTTTATCACTGGCAGTCTCCTTTGAGTTCTCAGCATTACCTGCTAGCAACAAAGGATAAGGGTTGCGCTCGTTGCGGGACTTAACCCAACATTTCACAACACGAGCTGACGACAGCCATGCAGCACCTGTCTCATAGTTCCCGAAGGCACAAGCTCATCTCTGAGCTCTTCTATGGATGTCAAGAGTAGGTAAGGTTCTTCGCGTTGCATCGAATTAAACCACATGCTCCACCGCTTGTGCGGGCCCCCGTCAATTCATTTGAGTTTTAACCTTGCGGCCGTACTCCCCAGGCGGTCGATTTATCACGTTAGCTACGGGCGCCAAGCTTAAAGCCCAACCCCCAAATCGACATCGTTTACAGCGTGGACTACCAGGGTATCTAATCCTGTTTGCTACCCACGCTTTCGCACCTCAGCGTCAGTCTCTCTCCAAGGGGCTGCCTTCGCCTTCGGTATTCCTCCACATCTCTACGCATTTCACCGCTACACGTGGAATTCTACCCCTCCCTAGAGGACTCTAGTCGCCCAGTCTCAAATGCAATTCCCAAGTTAAGCTCGGGGCTTTCACATCTGACTTAGACAACCGCCTGCGTGCCCTTTACGCCCAGTTATTCCGATTAACGCTCGCACCCTCCGTATTACCGCGGCTGCTGGCACGGAGTTAGCCGGTGCTTCTTCTGCGACTAACGTCAATTGCTACACCTATTAGATATAGCACCTTCCTCATCGCTGAAAGAACTTTACAACCCGAAAGCCTTCTTCATTCACGCGGCATGGCTGCATCAGGCTTGCGCCCATTGTGCAATATTCCCCACTGCTGCCTCCCGTAGGAGTCTGGACCGTGTCTCAGTTCCAGTGTGGCTGGTCATCCTCTCAAACCAGCTAGAGATCGTCAGCTTGGTGAGCCTTTACCTCACCAACTACCTAATCTCACTTGGGCTCATCTTATGGCATGTGGCCCGAAGGTCCCACACTTTAATCCGAAGATATTACGCGGTATTAGCTACAGTTTCCCGTAGTTATCCCCCTCCATAAGGCAGATTCCCAAGCATTACTCACCCGTCCGCCACTCGTCAGCAAGAAAAGCAAGCTTTTCTCCTGTTACCGTTCGACTTGCATGTGTTAAGCCTGCCGCCAGCGTTCAATCTGAGCCATGATCAAACTCTTCAATTAAAAGTTTAATCGCTCAATAAACTGACATAGAATTTTTATTAAATAAATTTTCAGTGACACTTATTAAGACTTTAATTTCAAAAATATTTTTTAAATAAGTCAAATCAACAAGTGCCCACACAGATTGTCTGATAAATTGTTAAAGAGCAAAAAACAACGACGCACCTAGTAAACTTTCTTTCTTCACAACAGTGCGTCGTTGTGTGTGGCGTATTATAGGGATTTTAAAAAACTACGCAAGCACTTTTTTCAAAAAAGTTTAAAAAAATTGTTCGAGCGATTACTTTTAATTCAAAACGGTGCTTTTTTGTAAATTTATGTCAGTTTTTGACCGCTATTTCTGACATTCATCACAGTAAAAAGTATTACGTTGCCCGATGATTTTTGTCTTAATTTGGTTTTTGCACTGATGACATTCTTCGCCTTTACGCCCATATACCTGTAAAACCTGTGCAAAATAGCCCGGTTTGCCGTCTGGTTGCACAAAATCTTTCAACGTTGTTCCCCCCTGCTCTATCGCTTTGGCTAAAACTTGCTTAATTATCGTCACTAATAAGTGAGATTGCTCCTCTGTTAAAGTGCAAACTAATCGCTCAGGCAAAATTTTTGCGAGAAATAAACTTTCACACGCATAAATATTCCCCACGCCAACTACAACGGTATTATCCATGATGAACTTTTTAACCGCCACTTTTCTATTTCTACTCTTCTTATACAGGTAATCGCCATTAAATTCTGCTGAAAGGGGCTCTAATCCGAGTTTTTGGAAAATCGGCATTTGTGAAATATTATCTGCCCACAGCCAAGCACCAAATCGGCGTGGGTCGTTATAGCGTAAAACAATGCCATCTTGTGTGATCAAATCAATGTGATCGTGCTTGCCGACATCTTTAGTTTCTTTTTCTAAAATACTTAATGAACCTGACATACCAAGATGAATAATAATTTCGCCTTTTGTGGTGTGAATAATCAGATATTTAGCTCGGCGTGAAATTACGGTAATTAGGGCATTTTGCATTTCGCTCAATTCATCACTCACCAACCAACGCAGTTGCTTTCGGCGAATAATAATCTCTTTTATGGTTTTGCCCACAAGATAGGGGGATATTCCACGCACGCTCGTTTCAACTTCAGGTAATTCTGGCATTTTATTTTCTCTTCTATATATAAGGATAAGATTTTGCAAATAGTAAATAAAATTTGACCGCTTGTGAAGTGAATGTAATTCGTTATTTTTAAATTTAGTCTTATGAGAAAAGTTATATTGAGTAAAAGGTTGGCGCTAATCCTACAAATTTATAAATAAAAAAACCTGTCGCCAATAATCTGCAACAGGTTTCTGTTAAGTATGAAAAACGGTAAATTTTTATAAAAATTTGACCGCTATAAAACCTTAGTTACTGGTTCTTAATTTATTCCAGTATTTTTCATAAACTTCAATCGCATCGCCAACGTCTGCTTGGGCAATACCTTTTTCAAGTTCAGCTTTTGGTGGGAATAACACTTTATTTTCTAACATTTCTTTTGGTAGTAATGCTTTTACGCCTTCGTTTGGCATTGAATACCCTAAGCGTTCCATTACCACTTTTGCACTTTCTGGACGTAGTAAGAAATCAATAAATTTATAGGCCGCTTCTTTGTTTTTTGCGGTGTTTGGAATGGCATAGTTATCCATCCATACGATCGCCCCTTCTTTTGGATAAATAAAGGTTAAATTTGGATCTTCTTTTTGACCCAAATAGGCTGATCCATTCCAAAGCATTCCGATTGACACTTCGCCTTGTAAAAATGGCATTTCTGGTGCGTCTGAATTAAAGGTTAATACATTTGGAATTAAGCTTTTTAAACGCTCGTAAGCGGTTTTGATTTCTTCTGGATTCGTGGTATTTGGCGATTTTCCGTCTAATAAGAGTGCCATATGGAACACTTCACGAGAATCATTCATTAACTGAACCATTCCTTTATATTCTGGTTTCCATAAATCTGCCCAGCTGGTTACGGTTGCAGGATCAATTTCTGCTTTGTTTACGCCGATACCCGTTAAGCCAAAAACATAAGGCAATGAATAATCATTTTTAGGATCAAAACTTTGTCCCATTAACTCTTTACTCACGTATTTAAAATTGCTTAATTTTGTTTTGTCTAACTTTTCTAGCATTCCTTCTTTTGCCATTTTGCTGACATAATAGCTTGAAGGGAACACGATATCGTAACCAGCACCTTGCGTTAATTTTAATTTTGAATACATTTCTTCATTACTTTCAAAAGTAGAATAGATCACTTCTATCCCTGTTTCTTCGGTAAATTGCTCTAATAAAGTTGAAGGCACATATTCTGTCCAGTTATAAACGTATAATTTTTCTGCTGCTTGAACAGATAACGTTACGCCAAACGCAAGAAGTGCGGAAACAATTTTTTTCGTTAGTTTTGTCAATTTTATTATCCTCAAATTAAAAAATGGATTAGGTTTAAGTTTTCAAGTATAGCGTGCTATTTAAGGTTTTTCTACGATAAGCGGTGATATTTTGATTATTTTTTGCAAAATTGTTATAAAAACTTTTAATCTGCTTGCTATAATGTCGGGCAATAATTCCATTTAAGAGAAACCAAAAATGACAGATAAACCACAATTTAAAACCGTTGAACGTAAGAGCTTTAAATCAAAATCCCCTTCACGTTCAGACTCATCAAGACCTCGCTCTTCAAAGCCAACACAAAGCTATCCAAGTTTTGCCAAAAAATCGAATGGGCAAGAAGGCAATGTAAAAATTAAAATAAAAGGGGCAGAGAAAAAAACAGGGGCATTATCGCCACGTGCCCCAGAAAAAATCCGCAAAAATCGCAATGAAGAGATGAAAGTCTATGGCGAGAATAGTTGTATCACTATTTTTGAACAACGCCCTGAGGCAATCGTGCGTTTATGGGCAACGGTCGAAGTTGCAAAAAGACACGGTACGTTGTTAAGCTATTTGGCTGAAAACAAAAAGGTTTATCATATTGTTGATAATGAAGAGCTGGCCAAAGTAACAGGCACAGAACATCACGGCGGAATGTGTATGCTTGTGAAAAAAACACGTCCGTTTAGCCTTGAGGGTTATTTAAGCACCTTAAAACAAAACGATTGTTTGGTGTTGTTGGATAATGTGAACAACGCTCAAAATGTCGGCGGAATTATTCGTACTTGTGCCTTTTATGGCGTAAAAGGTGTAATTACCGATAATGCAAACGCACTACATTCAAGCAATGCGGCACGTGTGGCAGAAGGGGGCTTGGAATTTGTGCGTGTGCTAGAAACAAAACATAAACAAATCGCCTTAGCCCAATTAAGAAAAGCCGGCTATCAAATCGTGCATTTAACCCAAAGCAAACAAGCAGAGATTTTTGCCAAAGTGAAATTGCAAAATAAAGTGGTATTTGTATTAAGTGAAACCCTTGCGAATGATATTGAGTATGATGAAGACACAACAGTGCAACTTTCTGTTGCAAATCCGTTGCATAATGGATTGAATGTTGCGGTAAATACTGGGGTGTTGCTGGGGCAGTGGTATGCTTTAAATCGAGTTTAGAAACTCGGGGGACGTTTTTAAACGTCCCTTATTTAATCAATCTTTCAATAGTTCCCAATTTGAATGATTACAGCTAGGGCAATCATAATGATCGCTTAACCAATGCACAATTTGATCCTTAAAAACAAGGATACCAACGCCACCAACAACAAGTGCTGCACAAATAGGAAAAGCAAATCCTGTTCCTGCAAAAAAATAAGTAACCCACGCTGAAAAACCTCCAACAGGCATTACTCCACCAATAATTTTTACTAATAATTCTCGATTAAAACTATCCTTATGACCGCAATGTTTACAACGAATTTTCATCTTATTTTTCCTTTTTAAAAAGTCTAATAGAAAGAGTTGTTAGTTATGTCAATAACTAACATAAGGATTATAATCCTTGCGATTTTCACGTTTTTTGATTGAGAAAAAATGGTAAATTTTAGGCAAAAAATAACCGCTTATCATATTGATTAAGCGGTTGAGTTTTAAAAGTATTTTTCAAATTGACCTAATAAATAGCAAAAATTTGCTATCTATTAGAACAACCCGGTAAGCTACGATCAATGATTTGTGTTCCTTTAACAACATATCCAACAGTAAAAAATCCTTGTTTAACACTAATTACAACATCTGAAAGTCCAACTACACATCTATCTTGCTCAATCGCTCTATCCATTGCTTCTTTCATATTAGCAATGCTAGCTGACTGATGTATTCCTTGAACTCTTTTTCCATATGCTAATTTAGTAGAATTTAAATTCATATTTTTAGAACTTGCAACTGTTAAATCAGCAACTCTTGTTGTACAAGCTGATAATAACAAAGCACTTAACACTAATAAAGGAATTGCTTTTCTTTTCATTAAAAATCTCCAAAATTTTTTTAAGTCTAGTAGGAAGGAATTGTTAGTTATGTCAATAACTAACATAAGGATTATAATCCTTACGATTTTCACGTTTTTTAATTAAGAAAATGGTAAATTTCAGGCAAAAAATAACCGCTTATCATATTGATTAAGCGGTTACATTTTAAAAGGATTTTGCAAATTTTGTGATAATATCACTATTGTTGCCTTGTTGATTTAAACTCAACAATATAAACATTGTTATTACTGATTAAGAATTTAACTTTATATTTTTTTAAAATCACTAAAAATTTATGCTCTTTATATCGGTAAACATCAGCCAGATAACTTAATTTATCCACTTCTTTTGTGATTTTTTGATAAAAATTTAATGTCGTTGTAATATTTTTAGAATTATTTAAGATCTATTCAGCTTGTTCAAAAAGCTGTTTTTTGCTGTCGCACTCCAAACAACCTGATAATCAAATTTCATCATAATTTTAAAAATTCTTTTAATTCTTGCATAACTTGATCGTGAGACTGAGTTTCAATTTTTCCTGCGTCGAGCTGTCTAATTAACGCTTGTTCTTCTGCGGTGTAAAAATCATTTTTGTGTTCTTCAAACTTAATGATTTCTTGAAGTGTGAGTTCCATTTTTTGCTCCTTAGTATGCTTGATATTTGATAACAAGTGTTGAGCATTTATTGTGTCGCTCAATAACTTTCTTATATTAAACCTTTCGGTCTAAGTTAAAAAGTAATTTTGATTAAAAATTTTGTAATTTGTGGGTACAGAGCATTTGCTGTACCCATATTGTGAACGATTAAGACATTCGCCCATTTTCAATTTCAATCACTTGATCACAAATCGCCATTGTCGAGGCTCTATGGCTCACAAGAATAATCAGTTTATCCTGTTTTACTTTTTGTAACGATTGTAAAATGATCGCTTCATTTAAGCTGTCTAAGTTACTGGTTGGCTCATCAAGTAAAATTATCGAAGCGTTGTGTAAGAAGGCTCGTGCGATACCGATACGCTGTTTTTCGCCGTCTGATAAATTGTTGCCAAGCTCAGTGACTTTGGTGTCGTAGCCTTCTGGTAAGCTCATAATAAAGTCGTGCAATGACGCTTTTTTACTTGCCTCGATCACTTGTTCTTTGGTTGCCGAGCGGTTTGCCATTAGGATATTTTCATAAATACTTTCGTTGAAAATATAGGTTTGTTGTGTGATGTAAGCGATATGATCACGCAAACTCGCCGTGTTAATCTGTGGCAAAGCGGTCTGATTTATGGTGATTTTTCCACTTTGTGGATCATAAAAACGCATAATCAATTTCAGTAAGGTACTTTTACCGCTTCCGCTACGTCCGTGAATTCCCACGATTTCGCCTTTGTTTATGGTTAAGTTGAGATCCGATAAAATCTTCTCATCTTCATAAGCAAAGCTTAAATTTTCTACTGTGATTTGTTCAACGTTATCTAAATCGGTGCTATCCACCACATCTTCCAAATCTGGCGTTTCATTTAATAGGGTTAAAACACGTTCGCCACTCGCGAGGGTTTGTAGTAAATTGCTCGATAAATTACTTAACGCAATCACAGGTCCGTAGCTCGACATCAATAAGATCACTGCCACTAATAAGCCTGCAAAATCAATCTGTTGGTAATAGAATAGAATTAAACCTGCGAATAAAATCACGATGTTGAAAGCGGATACTGCAATCTCGGTGTAAGAACGTACTTTGCCTTCTTGCTGTTTGATTTTTAAAAATGCTTGGTCAATTTTTTCACTGCGTTGATTGATTTCATCTAAGCGTGGTTTTTCATTGCCAAAAAGTTGTAATTCTTTCATTCCACGCACGCTATCTAAGAAATAGTCGTTCATTTCGCCGACTAAATCACGGTATTTGCGTCCGTCTTCTCGTGCCATTTTGGTGGTAATAATTGGTAAAATAAAGCCAATTGTGAGATAGGCTAAAAAAGCGATAATAGTAAACCAAATTGAAATATGAGCGAACACAACTAATAATAATGTAGAGGTTAAGAACGCGATCATTATCGGTGCGATAGTGTGAGCGTAGAAAACCTCTAACAATTCAATATCGTTAGTGACCAGAGAAACAAGCTGTCCTGATTGCTTATCTTGTAATTTTACAAAGGCTAATTTACGCAGTGCAGTAAAGACTTTTTCACGCAATAATGCGAGCAATTTGAAGGCAATATAATGCCCTGACATTTGCTCTAAGTAACGCAATAGACCACGAGAAACCGCCAAGATAATTAAAATCATCAGCACGCTGCGTAATTCTAAGTGCATTTGAAAATCAAGCAAACTCGCCAAGCCCATTGCACCAAGCACCATTATAAAAATCGCAGAAAGGAAACCTAACACGCCAGTGATTACGGTAAGACTCATAATGTGAGCCAGTGGTGCGACTAATTTTAATAAATGCCACATCACAACAAATCCATTTTTACGCATTGTTATTTCCCCCGTTTCTGATACTTTCTAAATTCTGTTGCTGATTAAACATTTCAGCGTAAATACCTTGTTTATCCATTAACTGACGATGATTGCCCTGTTCTGCCAGTTCGCCTTGTTGTAGCACATAAATATTATCCGCCCACACGGCATTGGCTAAGCGATGCGAAATCATCACAATGGTTTTTTCATTTTTGAGTTTTTGGATAAAGTTGAGAATAATCTCTTCACTTTCTACGTCAATATTACTGGTCGCTTCATCAAAAATATATAAATCCGCATTGTGCAATAAAGCACGAGCAAGGGCTAAACGCTGAATTTGTCCGCCTGATAGATTGCTACCACGACTTAATAATGGCATATCTAATCCGCCATTTTCACGCACGAAATTCGCTAAATTGACTTGCGCTAAGGTTTGATAGATTTGCTCATCGCTCGCCTCTAAGTTTGCCATTAACATATTTTCTCGTAAGCTACCTTTGAAAATATACGAACTGTGGCTCACGAGTGAAACGTGTTGATAGAAAGAGTGGCGTTCCACGTCTTGAATTTCTTGTCCGTTGAATAAAATCTTGCCTTGTTGGGCTTTATAAAAGCCCATTAGTAATGACACTAAGGTTGATTTTCCACAACCACTTTTACCCACAAAGACTGTTAATTGTTTTGGTTGAATAGTTAAGTTCAAACCGTTGATCGCCTGTTTTTCAGGAGAGTACGCAAAATGAAGATTGTTAATTTCCACTGAAATTGCATTTTCCACGGCAAATTTGACCGCTTGCTGATTTTCTTCAACAGGCGTATCTAACAAAGTGAAGATTTTATCGGACGCGGCTTTACCGTTCATTGCAACGTGGAAGAATGAACCGAGTAAACGCAATGGAATAAAGAATTCTGATGATAATAAAATAAATAAAATCACACCGAAAATCCCTAAATTACCGTCTTGATATTGCAATAATGCGGTTAAAATCCCTACCGCTGCTCCACCATAAGCCAGCAAGTCCATCAATGAAACGGAGTTTAACTGCATTGTGAGAACTTTCATTGTGATTTTACGAAAATGCTCGGCTTCCTCATCCATCTTTTGGGATTTATGTTCATCGTCTTGATAGATTTTTAAGGTAATCAACCCCTGTAAATTATCTAAAAAGCTACTGCCTAAGCCGACATAAATCGCCCAATATTTACTTAATAATTTTTTAGCGATTTTATTGACTGCAATGATAGACATCGGAATTAACGGTACGCAAACCAACAAAATCAACGCTGTCGGTGCATTGAAAAACACCAAAAAGGCAAATAAGGTTAAAGGTGCAAGCAAGCTATAAAAAAGCTGTGGCAAATAACGACCGAAATAGATTTCTAACTGCTCAACCCCCTCCGACGCTACCTGAATAATTGATGATGTAGATTGTTGATTAACCTGATTTAATGGCATTGATGCCAATTTTTCAAAAATTAAGGTACGTAATCTGTGTTTTACATCGGTACTCGCTTTATAAGAGGCTTTGACTGACATACTGCCCGCAAAGGCTCGCACACCTAGTGCAACGATCAAAATAATGGCGTAAAAAATGCCACCGCCTAATGAAAGTGAGCCATCAAAAGCCTGTTGCAATACCCACGCAAAAACTACCGCACTTACAATACCGCCAACCAGTGCCACCCAGTTCCACAGCACCGTTACCGCAATCCATTTTTTGCTATCAGTTACCGTTCCGATCAAACGTTTATCTATCATCATAAAAATTTTTTCCTTAAAAAAATAGAGATTATTGATGGTTGAGATCATACTTTAAATCGTAATTATTTGCATTAGTTTCTGGTTTATTTACAAAAATTCAACAACATTTATTTATTACTTTAACAAACCTTGTATCTTCATAAATAAAGAAGGGAAACATTTGGATAAAACCACAAATTGAATTATCTAAATATCGCTAAATATGGTATATTTAATACCCGAATGGATGTTTATAGCTCATTTGCTATCCCCCTTAATTTTAGGGGGAGACAATATCTATTCTTCGTTTAAATTCTCACAATTATTATAAATTCATATAAAGGAGTTAACATTCATATGGAAAATAAAAGTAATATACCTGTTGCTCAAGCCATTGTTGATGGCGTTGGTGGTGCAGAAAACATTAAATCTGTTACATGTTGTGCTACTCGTCTTCGTTTTGAGCTCCACGATGGTACATTAGCTAACAAGGAAGTGTTAGACGCAATTCCAGAGGTTATGGGGTCAGTACCACAATCAGGTAATCGCTATCAAGTGATTATTGGTGGTGCAGTAATGACTGTTCTTAATCAAATTAAAGCTTTACCTTCTATGAAAAGTGGTTCAGCAAGCAATGCTCAATCTAATGATGAATTAAAAACATCACTTCGTAATCAAGGTGTGCGTGGTAAAATCGCTTGGATTGATAACTTCTTTGAATATCTTTCTGATTCATTCCGTCCAATTCTTGGCGTGTTATTAGGGGCATCTTTAATTATCGCATTCCGTGCGGCATTAAGTTCACTAGACATTGTTGCTTTTGACGATCCATCAGGTGGTTGGGTGTTAGTAACAGCAATGTGGAAAACAGTATTTTATTTCTTACCAATTATGATTGCATACAATGCATCTAAAAAACTGAATGTTGACCCTTGGGTTGGTGCTGCAATTATGGGTGCTTTAATGACGCCTGATTTTATGGGTATCAAAAATCTTGCAACCACAGTTGTGACTAAAAACCCAGTATTAGGAACAGATAGCTTTACAGCGAATATTTTTGGTTTTGATATGATCTGGAACGATTACTCAGGTTCAGTTTTTGTACCACTTATTATGGTTGCTGTACTTGCGGTTGTATATCGTTTCCTTAAAAAAGTTTTCCCTGAAAATTTACATATGGTATTTGTTCCTTTCTTATCGCTTGTAATTATGATTCCTGTTACAGCATACTTCTTAGGACCAATCGGTGTTTTTGCCGCTAATAAATTAGGTATCGGTTTAGCGTGGATGAATGCTAATGCTCCATTCTTATTTGCAATCATTATCCCTATGCTTTATCCATTCTTAGTACCACTTGGTTTACACTGGCCATTAAACGCATTGATGCTATTAAACATCCAAACGCTTGGTTATGACTTCATTCAAGGTCCAATGGGTGTATGGAACTTTGCGTGTTTCGGTGCAACAGCAGGGGTATTATTCCTATCATGGCGTGAAAAAGACTCTGTAATGCGTCAAACTTCTGTGGGTGCATTAGCTGCTGGTTTATTCGGTGGTATCTCAGAGCCTTCTTTATATGGTATCCATTTACGCTTCAAAAAAGTATATTCACGTATGCTTCCAGGCTGTTTCATCGGTGGTGTTGTAATTGCTATTTTAGGTTCATTAACTTCTCACGAAGTTGTAAACCAAGGTGTTGCAAGCGTAGTAAACGGTGTAACAACAAATGCGTTTGCATTTACATCACTACTTACTATTCCTGTATTTAAACCAATGTGGGTATATGCAGTATCAATCTTAGTGGCATTCTTAATTCCATTCTTCTTAATCATCTTCCTTGATTACCGTACAGCAGAAGAAAAAGAAGCAGCAAAAGCAAGAATTGCAGAACAAAACTAATCATCATTTCAATTTAATATCAATCATATTGAATGAATGATGTAAAAAGCCAGTAGAAATTTTTCTACTGGCTTTTATATTTATTGCTCATTTATTTACCAAACCTCTCGCAACTTTTTGTTAATACGCTTAACCAATCCTGCCCCTTCATAAATAAAACCCGTATAAATTTGGATAAGATCTGCCCCTGCTTGCAATTTTTCCAGTGCATCTTGCTCGCTGTGAATCCCACCAACCCCAATAATCACAAAACTTTTTTGGGATTTTTTGGCTAAATAACGAATAATTTCTGTGCTACGATCCTTAATCGGTTTGCCACTTAATCCGCCATTGCCGATCTTTTCTAATGTTGAAATCGGCGTTTGTAAATTTTCTCGTGTTGTTGATGTATTACACGCAATCACGCCATCAATGCTAGTTTCTGAAATTAAACGGATAATTTCATCTAATTGTTGAGGGGTTAAATCGGGGGAAATTTTTAATAAAATCGGACGAGGTTTAGCAAACTGATGATTTATTTTTTGCAGGGTTAAAAGTAATTCTTTTAGGTAATTTATTTCTTGTAATTTTTTATGACTAGACACATTTGGGCAACTAATATTTATTGAAAAATAATCCACATAAGGGTGTAATTCTTGAAAACATTGCACATAATCTTGGGTATAATTTTCTGGTTTTGTTGTGGTGTTTTTGCCAATATTTCCGCCAATAATTGCCTTGTGTTTATTTTTTTTAAGCTGTTTAATTGCTTCATCTAACCCATTGTTATTAAAACCCATTCTGTTAATTATCGCCCTATCTTTGACTAATCTAAACAGCCGTTTTTTAGGATTACCCGATTGCGCTTTTGGTGTCACAGTGCCAATCTCAATAAAGCCAAATCCGAAATTTGCCAATTCGTTATACAGCGTAGCATTTTTATCAAATCCAGCAGCTAAACCAACCGGATTTTTAAAGGTCAAACCGAGTATTTTTTGGGTTAATTTAGGATCATTAAGGCAATATTTTTTACGGATTAAAGGGGGAATAAAGGGCAGAAAAGAGAATAATTTGAGTAGATAAAAAACTATCAAATGAGCCGTTTCAGGATCACACCAAAAGAGTATCGGACGCACTATTTTTTTATACATAAAAATCCCCTCTATTTTTGGGAAATAAAAAATAACACATTTTTGATGAAATGCAAAGCGGTCAATTTTTTTAGATTTTTTACAAAAAAATCCTTGACTAAAAATATTTTATCTATATCATACGGCACAATTTTGAGCCTAGACGAAGGGAAGCATAGAAAATGAACTATTGTGTTTTAATCAAGAAACGAAAAAACAGAGCATTGTCTTTGGCTATTCCCTTTTCAATTTCAAATTATTATTTATTTTTAAACCACCTATTTTAGGTGGTTTTTTTTTGCCTAAATTTCAACACAACACACAATCAAGGAGTAAAAATGAGCACTAAAACTTTCACATCTGGCGTTTATGCAAATGATTTAATCAATTCAGAAGATTACAGCAAGACCGTTGCATTACTACGTGAGTTTTTTGTCAAAAAAGGATTTATTGAAGTACCAACACAATCACGTTTATCTATCTTAGCCGCTTGTGAAGACCCAACCACCGTTAGCACTTACACCTTCGAAGGCGAAGTATGGCCACTACCACAAACGGGGCAAATGTGGTTAGAGTATGAACTTTTAACCAAACCAAATGTGCCAGGTTACTTCTGTCTTTCAACCTCTTACCGAGCAGAACCAAACCCAATTCCAGATCGCCACAGAACAATTTTCCCAATGTTTGAATTTGAAACACACGGCGGATTAGAGCAATTAGCACAATTAGAAAAAGAATTAGTGACACACTTAGGCTTAGTCGATAGCCCTGATGCTGTACCACATATCGATTATGCTGAAATCGCTGAAAAATATGGCACAACAGACATTGATAATCACGAAGAAGCGAAAATTTACCAAGAATATGGCAACGTTGCATTACTTTGCGACTTCCCTAACTACACCAGCCCATTCTGGAATATGCGTAGCCACGAAGGACAAAACAAGGCACGTAAAATTGATGCAATTATCTGCGGACAAGAAACCATCGGTTCAGCAGAACGTGCAGTGAATGCCGATGAAATGCGACACGCTTTCCACACAATTTCAGATGGCGAATACGCAAATCTACTTTTCAACAAATTTGGTAAAGCGCGTGTATTACAAGAATTAGAAGATTATCTAAGCCTAGATTTCTTCGAGCGTTGCGGCGGCGGAATCGGTGTAACTCGTATGATGCACGCATTAAAAACTTGTAACATCATCTAATATGAAACTGATTCTTTCATTAGATACTTGTGATGTCCAAAGGGCATCACAGGTCTTAGACCAAACAAAGGCGATGATTTCTCACGTTAAACTCGGGCATATCCCTTTTACAATGGGGCAAGAAACCATTAAAAAAATCATTCAAGATACCCCCTTATTTTTAGATTTTAAGCTACACGATATCCCAAGCACAATGGCTCGAGCCATCACGGGTTATCGCAACGCATTCGAATATCTTGAAATGATTACCGTATGGGGAACATCAAGCAATGACGGATTAAAAGCGGTGGTTGAAAGCTGTGATAACCAATGTCAGCCCCTTGCGGTTATCTCACTAACCAGTGATATCGGCAATACCACAACCTTTCTCAATACCGTAGAACGTAATTTGAATTGTGGCATTCAAGGCTTTATTACCCCAAGTTTTATGCTAACAGAACTCCGCCAGCAATTTGGCAATGAGATTACCCTTGTGACACCCGGAGTTCGTTTTGAAAATAAAGACGATCATCAAAATTGTGTCACACCACAGCAAGCACTGGAACGAGGTTGTGATTATATGGTGGTCGGTCGCCCCATAATGAATGCACAACATATTAAGCAACAGACCGAAAAATTTTATCAATTTTGCACTAAATAACTTATAGAGAGGACATCAATGAATAATCTTTTTATCCAACAACGCTTTCAAATGCACTCAGGGGGCTTCTCTGATTTTAAAATCGAATGTGATGCACTTAGCGAAGCAGATTTAGACACCCTTGCATTCTTAATCTCACGCAAATTTACCTTCGGTGGCGTGTACGGCATTCCACGTGGTGGTGTTGCATTACAAAAGGCCCTAGAAAAATATATCACCCCTGAAAATAAAACCTTCTTACTCGTGGACGATGTATTCACAACAGGTGGCTCAATGTTTGAAGCAAAAGATAAAATTTTAGATGACATCACCCAACAAGGTTTTGATAAATTACAAGGTGTCGTACTCTTCGCAAGAGGCGAAACCCCAGACTGGATCCAAACCGTATTACATTTAGATCCACTGTTTTGGCAAAATGACTAATTATAAATAAGAAACAAGCGGTGATATTTTCATTAAAATTTGTAAATTTCTGAAAAAATATCACCGCTTGATTGCTAATAATAAAAAGTAAAAAATAGCACTACCCAACAAGGTTTTGATAAATGACAAGGTGTTGCTCTCTTTGCAAGGAATGCCCCCCCAGACTGAATCCAAACCGTATTACATTAGATCCACTGTTTTGGTAAAATGACTAATTATAGATAAAAAACAAGCGGTCATATTTTCACTAAAATTTGCAAATTTCTGAAAAAATATCACCGCTTGATTGCTAATAATAAGAAGTAAAAAATAGCACTACCCAACAAGGTTTTGATAAATTACAAGGTGTCGTACTCTTCGCTAGAGGCGAAACCCCAGACTGAATTCAAACCGTATTACATTAGAGCCTCTATTTTGGCAAAGTAACTAATTATAGATAAAAACAAGCGGTGATATTTTCATTAAAATTTGCAAATTTTTTAGAAAATATCACCGCTTGATTGATACTAGGAAATTCGTTATTTCTGTGCTTTTTTATACGCCACCATCATTATAACGATTCCGCCAATAATCATCGGAAGTGATAATAACTGTCCACGTGTAATAATATCTAAATCAAGAGTAAGCGTCATATCTGGCTCTCTGAAAAATTCCACAATAAAGCGGAAACAACCATAACCTATTAAAAATAGACCTGACACCGCACCCAGTGGACGTGCTTTACGAATAAATAAATTTAGAATGATAAATAATACAACGCCTTCTAATAAAAACTCATAAAGTTGTGAAGGATGGCGAGGTTGCATATCAACGTGGGGGAAAATCATCGCCCACGATACATCCGTTGCTCGACCCCAAAGTTCGCCATTGATGAAATTACCCAAACGCCCCATTCCTAAACCAAAAGGAATTAAAGGTGCTACAAAATCCGCCGTTTGCCAGAAGGTATGCTTCTGACGACGAGCTGTCCAAAGCATTGCAATAATCACACCGATAAGCCCACCGTGAAATGACATTCCTCCTTCCCAAATACGGAAAAGATACAATGGATCTGCCATTAGTTTATCAAAACTATAAAAGAACACATCGCCAATTCGTCCGCCTAATATAACCCCAAAAAAGCCGTTATAAAGCAGTTGATCAACTTGTTCTACTGTCCACAGACCATTAGATTGCTTTGCTCGACGAGTACCTAGCCAATAGGCAAAAGCAAAACCGATAAGATACATCAAACCATACCAACGCAATGCAATCGGACCAATTTGGAAGATGATAGGATCAATATTTGGATAAATTAAATAATTTTCGTACATTTTTACTCTTATATTTAGTATTTAAAAAACATATTGATTGCAATCCCGACTAGCAGTAATGCAAACGCTCTTTTTAATATGCTTACAGATAACACTGCCGCCAATTTCGCCCCTAATTTTGAGGTAAAAAATGACACAGACACCACGCCAAATAGGGCGGGTAAATAAACATAACCTAAGGAATAATCAGGTAAATTGGGAATATTATAGCCATAAAACATAAAGCTCAACATTCCTGTTAGTCCAAGCAAACAGCCACAAAAAGATGATGTGCCAATCGCTTTTTTCAGTGCTAAACCGCGTCCTTCTAAAAAAGGGACGATAAAACCACCACCCGCAATGCCACCTAAACTGGCTAATACACCAATTACACTACCTGCCGTAATCATAGACCGTACCGTTAATTGTTTAGTTGCTACTTTCTGTGATTTTATGGATAAAAACATTTTAAGTGATAAATAAAACATCAATACCGAAAACAATTTTGTGATAATGTGTTTTGGTAAGTCGGTAACGATAGAAGCTGTGAGAAATCCCATAATCATTAGTGCTGGAACAAACACTTTTATCACAGAAAATTCAATATTGCCTAATTTGTGATGGTGTTGTGCTGCTGAGAAGGTGTTCACAACGATAGTAGAAAATGAGGTGCCTAATGCCATCGACATAATTAAATCATCTGGCACACCTACTTTGGGTAATAAATAAACCAGTGCTGGCACAATAACCATTCCACCGCCAATGCCGAATAATCCAGCCAACAGCCCTGAAATTGCCCCTAGCACTAAAAATGCACCCAAAATAGCGATAGACACTAACGTTTTCTCCAAGCATTACGACGATGTTGACGCTTTGGATAATGCTCTTCATCACGCTCAACATCATCAGATTGCTCAATATTACTGTTCATCAATATTTGTGCAAATTCTTTCATTGCTTTTCGATAAACATCTCGCTTAAACGATACCACTTGACGCACAGGATACCAAAAACTAACCCAACGCCAGCCATCAAACTCAGGATTTTTTGTCGCATCTAGCTTGATCGCACTTTCATCGCTTACTAATTGTAATAAAAACCAACGCTGTTTTTGCCCAATACATACAGGGCGAGAGGCATCATTACGAATTAAACGTTTTGGTAATTTATACCTTAACCAATATTTAGATGCCCACAATAATTGCACATCATTTTTTGTCAAACCGACTTCTTCTTGTAGCTCACGGTACATTGCTGTTTCAATGTTTTCGCCCTCTTTTACGCCTCCTTGCGGAAACTGCCAAGAGTTTTGACCAAACCGTTTTGCCCACAAAACTTGTCTTTTCTTATTACAAATAACGATACCAACATTTGGGCGATATCCATCAGAATCGATCAACCTGACCGCCTTATTTTTCAAACTTTAAAAATAAGGTAGATTGTTTCATACTTTTATTTATTGGGCAACTGAAAGACTAATTTGGATAGCAAATATTAAGGAAATACAAAAATAGCATTATTTGCCATATAACTATGCTCTTTTATGCGTTGCTACTTTCCTCCTTTTACAAAAAATCATCAATCCTTGTTAAAAAAGCAAACGTTTGCTAAAATATGGGCAATATAAAAATCAACTTATGGTTTTGTGTAAAAATACTTAATTTTCAAATACCTAAACTAGGTATTACAACCGAATTATTTTGTTAGTAGTCTTAAACACTACTTACCAAAATAATCTGCAAGATAACCGCTTAAATTCAAGCAGTTTTTCTATATTACTTTTATATTAAGGAATTTTTATGAAAAAATTACTCGTGCTTTTCTCATTATTACCCACTATAGCCTTCTCAAACGAGACCATTTTAGTACAGGGAGCTATGGATATGGAAGTTGACTATATGATCAGTCAATTACAAAATGCGAACAAAGAACATATTGGTTCTTGGACATTTTGGAAAGGAAAAATGGGGGATAATAATGTAATTATCTCTCGCACTGAAATTGGCTTAACCAATTCTGCAGCGGCAACGACGCTGGGAATAGAGAAATATCAGCCAACGTTAATCATCAATCAAGGCACATCAGGCGGGCACGATCCTAGTCTTCATCAGGGCGATATTGTATTAGGAGAAAAAATAGTAAATTTTGGAGCATTCCGTACTGAGCATAAAGACCCAAATATCGCCCCAGCCATGCAAGACCAATTATTTTTTGATGTTGTACAGCGTCTTCGTAATGAAGATAATCAACAGGAAAAATATACCCATTTCTCAAGCGATCCTAAAATGTTAAATAAGGCAATTCACATTCCTTATAATCACGGCAAAGTTATAAAAGGAACGATTGGTACAGCAGATCAATGGAATCGAGAAATTGAACGAATAAACTTTATTCATAAGCAATTTGGTACTTCCAGTGAAGAGATGGAGACATCAGCGGCTGCACAGGTTGCAACGGCATATCATATCCCATTTATTGGAATTAGAATTCTTTCTAATAGTGAAATTCACAGTGAAGAATTTAATCCAGACACCGCACAATGGGTTCAATCATTTGTCGTTGATTTTATTAAAGCATTGAAATAACCACAATGTAGTTAAATAAAGAGATAAAAAGAGATTTGGTGGAGACAATCGGGATCGAACCGACGACCTCTTGAATGCCATTCAAGCGCTCTCCCAACTGAGCTATGTCCCCACGTTTTGTTGAGAAGAAAACGCCGAGAATAATAATACTCAGCGTTTTTTATGTCAATAGAAAATTAACTGTTTTGAGCTTGAATAAACGCAATCGCTTTTTGGATTCGAGTGAGTGTGCGTTCTTTACCCACTAAATAAGCAGTTAAATCCATTGAAGGCGACTGCCCTGAACCAGTAACAGCAAGACGGAATGGCATTCCAACCTTGCCCATTCCTACTTCAAGTTCAGCTGCAGTTTCATTCATTGCAATATGAACATTCTCCACATTCCACTCAGCTAAAGCGGTCAATTTTTCTAATAATTTTGCAAGTGGCTCAACCGCTGCTGGTTTGAAATTTTTATTCGCTGCTTTTTCATCATATTCATTAAAATCTTCAAAGAAGTAACGACTTGCGGTTGCCATTTCTTTTAACGTTACGCTACGCTCTGCCAATGCAGTGATCACATCTTCTAATTTTGGACCATTTGAATAATCAATATTTTGATCTTTCATATGCCAATCTAAATGTGTCGCCACGTAGCTAGGATCTAATGTTTTAATATAATGTTGGTTTAACCATTGTAATTTTTTAGTATTAAATGCACTCGCTGATTTGCTCACGTGATCCAATTCAAATAAATTGATCATCTCTTCCACAGAGAACACCTCCTGATCGCCGTGTCCCCAACCTAAACGCACTAAATAGTTTACCAACGCTTCTGGTAAATAACCTTCATCACGGTATTGCATTACACTCACTGCACCGTGACGTTTTGATAATTTCTTACCATCATCACCGTTAATCATTGAAACGTGTGCATAAGTTGGTATTGGTGCATTCAATGCTTTTAAAATATTGATTTGACGAGGCGTGTTATTGATATGATCTTCGCCACGCACCACGTGGGTAATTCCCATATCCCAGTCATCAACCACTACACAGAAATTGTAGGTTGGTGCACCATCAGTACGGCGAATAATTAAATCATCTAGCTCACTATTTTTAATTTCAATCGTACCACGTACTGCATCGTCAAATACTACTGAGCCTTCTGTTGGATTTTTAAAACGCACAACGTGTGGCTCATCAACAGAATGATTATGCCCATTTAAACAATGTCTATCATAGCGAGGTTTTTCTTTATTCGCTTCTTGGTTTTCACGTAATTCTTCCAAACGCTCTTTTGAGCAATAACAACGATAAGCTAATCCTTGCTCTAACATTTGATCGATCACCTGATTATAACGATCAAAACGCTTAGTTTGGTAGAAAGGTCCGTGTTCCCACGCTAAATTTAACCATTCCATACCTTCTAAAATAGCTGCTGTTGCTTCTGGCGTTGAGCGTTCTAAATCCGTATCTTCAATACGAAGCACAAATTCACCATTATTATGCTTAGCATAAAGCCAAGAATAAAGTGCTGTTCTTGCACCACCCACGTGTAAATAACCAGTTGGACTTGGTGCAAAACGAGTTCGCACTTTCACATTTGGATCAAAAGGAAAAAGATTTTCAATTTTCATTCTAAGTAACCTATAAGTTTTGGACAAAATACCCCGCTATTCTACTACGCAAAATAACGAATAATAGTAAAAACTTTGCATTTTTGATGATTTTTACGACAAATAGACTTTTTTTTACAAAAATTGATTGACTGACAGGATTAGTTCTCTATAATTCTACCCCACAACAGCGGGCGATTAGCTCAGTTGGGAGAGCACCTCCCTTACAAGGAGGGGGTCACTGGTTCGAGACCGGTATCGCCCACCACTTTTTTTAACCAACATTAAAGTGCCACTGTTGTAAAATTTAGAATTAAAAAGGGCGATTAGCTCAGTTGGGAGAGCACCTCCCTTACAAGGAGGGGGTCACTGGTTCGAGACCGGTATCGCCCACCACTTTTTTAACCAACATTAAAGTGCCTTTTTGTTCTAAATTATTCTTTAAATATCCTAATTTAAAGAAAACCTTTAAAATTAAATTTTATGGTTTACACTAGTAAAATTTAAAGTTAAAAGGGCGATTAGCTCAGTTGGGAGAGCACCTCCCTTACAAGGAGGGGGTCACTGGTTCGAGACCGGTATCGCCCACCACTTCTTTTATTTTATCCACCTAATTTCATATTATATTTAAATAACCTGCTGTTAATTAACAATTATATTCTAAATACTGGCTCAGACTTAATATCTTACAATACTGACATCATTATTTGAGCATATTCTCATTATTTTAGATAATGAATAATTTGATTTGCTGAGCCTCGCCAAATTAAACTTGGGTCAGATTGCTCCTGAATAAATTTACCATCAATTAGTACATCAATATAAGGCAGCATTTGACGTTGATACTCATCTAACTCAGCAAGTTTATAGCCTGTCCAAACCCAAATATCTTTACCTTTACATTCTGATTTTACGCGTTTTACCAAAGGTAATAATACTTCTATATTTCTTGGATGCAAAGGATCGCCACCAGAAAGGGTTAACCCCTGACGTTTAATTCGGGAATCATTGAGATCATTGATAATTTGCTGCTCCATTTCACTGTCAAATAAAATTCCAGCATCAAAAGACCAGCTTTTTTGATTGTAACACCCTTTGCAATAATGAGTGCAACCACTGACAAAAAGGGTACATCTTGTACCCTCTCCATTTACCACATCAACAGGATAATATTGTAAATAATTCATCTTTTCACTTAACTATTTTTCTAACAAGCGGTCAAATTTTTGATAAAATTTACAAATGTTTCACGCGACGTTTCACTTCTTCTTGTTTTCCCGCATTAAATGGGCGGGCATCTGGGCTACCTAGATAACCACATACTCGGCGAGTGACCGAGACTTTATTACTGTCGTGGTTACCACATTTAGGGCAAGTAAATCCTTTACTGGTACACTCAAATTCGCCACTAAACCCACATTCATAGCATTCATCTATTGGCGTATTCGTCCCATAATAAGGCACTCTATCATAGCTATAATCCCAAACATCCTCTAATGCTTTTAAGTTATGCTGAATATTCGGATATTCGCCATAACAAATAAAACCACCACTTGCGAGAGCAGGATAAGGCATTTCAAAATCTAATTTATCATACGGATTCACTTTTTTCTCAACATCTAAATGATAGCTGTTGGTGTAGTAACCTTTATCCGTTACGCCTTTAATAATACCAAATTGTTTCACGTCTAAACGGCAGAAACGATCGCATAAATTTTCACTTGGTGTCGAATATAAACTAAATGCGTAGCCAGTTTCTTCTTTCCATTGTTTGGTCGCATTACTTAAATATTCCACAATTTTTAAGCCCTTCTGACGTAAAATCTCATCATCATAAATATGTTTATCGCCATACAATGCATTGATTGTTTCGTGGATACCAATATAACCAAGAGAAATGGAAGCTCTCCCATTTTTGAATAATTGGGCGACATTATCTTCCGCTTTCAAACGTACGCCACAAGCACCTTCCATATACAATATAGGAGCAACACGAGCTTTGGTATTTTCAAGGCGAGCAATACGTGTCATTAGTGCTTTTTTCGCAATATATAACCGTTTATCAAGCAATTCAAAGAATTTCGCTTCACTCTGTTTAGCTTCTAATGCAATACGAGGTAAGTTAATACTCACCACGCCTAAATTATTACGCCCATCATGAATTTGTTCACCATCTTCTTCATAAGGATTTAAAAAGCTACGACATCCCATTGGTGCTTTAAATGAACCTGTGATTTCAATCAATTTATCATAATTGAGAATATCAGGATACATTCGTTTAGAAGCACACTCTAAAGCAAGTTGTTTGATATCATAATTAGGATCGCCATTTTCAAGATTTAAGCCACGTTTTAGTGTAAAAACTAATTTAGGAAAAATAGGCGTTTTATTATTTGTACCCAAACCTCGAATACGATTTTTTAAAATGGATTTTTGAATTAAACGTGCCTGCCAACTTGTTCCTAATCCAAAACCTAAAGTGACAAAAGGCGTCTGACCATTTGCAGTGTGTAGTGTATTGATCTCATATTCAAGGGACTGAAACGCATCAAAACACTCTTTCTCTATCATTTCTTTTGCATAATTTTCAGAATCAGGAATAGCGTATTTTTCAGCTATTTTGAGTAATTTTTGGTAACTTTTCTCAACGTAAGGCGAAAGGACTTCATCAATACGATTTATTGTTGTGCCACCATAAATATGACTCGCCACTTGAGCTATAATTTGCGCGGTAATTGCCGTCGCTGTACCAATAGAACGTGGTGTATCGATTTCAGAATTACCCATTTTAAAACCATTTTCAAGCATTCCTTTTAAATCAACCAACATACAGTTAAACATCGGGAAAAATGGTGAATAATCTAAATCGTGGTAATGAATTTCCCCATTGTTATGAGCATTTACAACATCACGAGGTAAGATATAACGTTGTGCATAATGCTTTGCAACAATACCCGCTAATAAATCACGTTGGGTAGGAATAATCTTAGCATCTTTATTAGCATTTTCATTTAATACCGCAATGTTAGTTTGATCGATTAGCCCTTCTATCTCTTTCATTAAAAAAGAGCATTTTTCACGAGCAATATCTCTATCGTGACGATACTCAATATAAGCACGAGCAACCTGAGGGTAACAACTCTGCATTAGATGGTCTTCAACAATATTTTGAATACTATTGATATCGATCCCCTGCTGATAATCATTTAAAATCTTACCACTAATTTGTTGACTGATTGCTAGACAATAATGCTCATCATCAATACCAACAGCTTTAGAAGCATTTTTTATTGCTGTAATAATGCGTGTGATATCAAATTCTATCAGAGAACCATCTCGTTTTGTTACCATAAAATTACTCATTTTCTATCCTCGCTTTGACAAATAAGCGTGATCATACCGCAACAAGAATTATCATTTCAATATAATTTATTGATAATAAGAGCTTGACAAATTAGGAAGGCTTATCAGATCTAGCAAAGATGAAATTTGTAAATAATGTAAATATTGAGAGAAAAATAGAAAGGCTAAATCTTATATAAGAGAGAAAATTTTAGCTACTTTTTGCAAATTTGTAATCAAAAATAACCGCTTGCTATAAAAAAAGCCCAACATATTACTATGTCGGGCTTTACGTTTATAAAATTAAATTATTTATTCCGCAGCTGCTTCAGCAACTTCTGGACGATCAACTAACTCAATGTAAGCCATTGGAGCGTTATCACCTGCACGGAAACCACATTTCATGATACGAGTATAACCACCCGCACGCTCTTTAAAACGTGGACCTAATTCATTAAATAATTTTGCAACAACATCTTTGTTACGTGTACGAGCAAATGCTAAACGGCGATTTGCTACGCTATCTACTTTTGATAAAGTAATTAATGGTTCAACTACACGACGTAATTCTTTTGCTTTAGGCACAGTAGTCTTGATAATTTCATGACTTACTAAAGAACCTGCCATATTGCGGAACATCGCTTGGCGATGACTGCTATTACGATTTAGTTGACGGCCACTCTTACGATGACGCATACCTTATTCCTTCTTAGAAATCTATGTCTGAAATTAGTCTTCAGCAATACTTGCTGGAGGCCAATTTTCAAGACGCATACCCAGTGATAAGCCACGAGAAGCCAGCACATCCTTAATCTCTGTAAGTGATTTCTTACCAAGATTAGGTGTTTTTAATAACTCAACTTCTGTACGTTGTACTAAATCACCGATATAGTGAATTGTCTCTGCTTTTAAGCAGTTAGCTGAACGAACTGTTAGTTCTAAATCATCAACAGGGCGAAGAAGGATTGGATCAAATTCCGGTTTCTCTTCTTTCACTTCAGGTTGACGTACATCACGTAAATCTACGAATGCAGCTAATTGCTCTGCTAAAATTGTTGCAGCGCGACGAATAGCTTCTTCTGGATCTAATGTTCCATTAGTTTCCATTTCAATGATCAATTTATCTAAGTCTGTACGTTGTTCCACACGTGCTGCTTCCACATTGTAAGCAATACGATCAACAGGACTAAAACGTGCATCAACCAATAAACGACCAATTGGACGATCATCACTCTGAGAGTGAACTCTCGCAGAAGCCGGTACATAACCACGACCACGTTGTACTCGAATACGCATATTAATAGACGCATCTTTATCTGTTAAATGACAGATCACGTGTTCTGGGTTTACTATTTCTACATCACCATCGTGAGTAATGTCGGCTGCAATAACAGGGCCAATTCCAGACTTATTTAGTGTCAAAACAATATCATCTTTGTTTTGCACTTTTACCGCTAAACCTTTTAAATTTAGTAACACTTCAAGAATATCTTCCTGAACCCCTTCTTTGCTGCTGTATTCATGTAATACACCATCAATTTCAACTTCTGTCACTGCACAACCTGGCATAGAAGAAAGTAAGATACGACGAAGGGCATTCCCTAGTGTATGGCCAAAGCCACGTTCTAGTGGCTCTAATGTCACTTTTGCGTGAGTTGAGCTAACTTGCTCAATATTCACTAAGTGCGGTTTTAAAAATTCTGTCACAGAACCCTGCATTTTATCCTCTCTTTTCTTTTAAGCTTTATCAACTATTATTTAGAGTAAAGCTCAACGATCAGACTCTCGTTAATATCTGCTGATAGATCTGAACGCTCAGGAGTACGTTTAAATACGCCTTCCATTTTAGCTGCATCAACTTCTAACCAAGTTGGTTTTTCTCTTTGAGTAGCTAATTCTAATGATGCTTTAATTCGAGCTTGTTTCTTAGATTTCTCACGAACAGCAACTACATCATCAACAGAAACCTGATAAGAAGGAATATTTACTACTCGACCGTTTACCACGATAGATTTATGGCTCACTAACTGACGTGCTTCTGCACGAGTAGCTGCAAAACCCATACGGTAAACAACGTTATCTAAACGACCTTCTAATAATACTAATAAGTTCTCACCGGTATTACCTTTTAAGCGATTAGCTTCTTTATAGTAATTACGGAACTGACGTTCTAAAATACCATAAATACGGCGAACTTTTTGTTTTTCACGTAACTGACTACCATAGTCAGATAAACGTGCCTTACGTGCACCATGCTGTCCAGGTGCTACATCAAGTCTATTTCTACATTTTGATTCAATCGTGCGAACGCCTGACTTTAAAAATAAGTCAGTACCTTCACGACGGCTTAGCTTGAGCTTTGGACCCAAATATCTTGCCATTTTCTTTCTCCAATTATCCTAACGTCAATTAAACGCGACGTTTTTTAGGTGGACGACAACCGTTATGAGGAATCGGAGTCACATCTGTAATATTCGTGATTTTAAATCCTGCTGCACTTAATGCACGGATTGTTGATTCACGACCTGGACCCGGACCTTTAACCATAACTTCCAAATTCTTTAAACCGAACTCTTTAACAGTTTCAGCACAACGCTCAGCTGCAACTTGCGCTGCAAATGGAGTTGATTTACGAGAACCACGGAAACCTGAACCACCTGCAGTAGCCCAAGCTAGAGCGTTACCTTGACGGTCAGTAATAGTTACGATTGTATTATTGAAAGAGGCGTGGATATGTGCTACGCCATCTGCAATCTGTTTTTTTACACGTTTACGTGTACGAACTGGTGTTTTAGCCATTATAATTTACTCCGACTATTTCTTGATCGGTTTACGTGGACCCTTACGAGTACGCGCATTTGTTTTAGTACGTTGACCACGTACTGGTAAGCTACGACGATGACGTAAACCTCTGTAACAACCTAAGTCTAAAAGACGTTTGATGCTTAAAGTTACTTCACGACGTAAATCACCTTCAACAGTAAATTTACCAACTTCTTCACGCAGTTTTTCAATCTGCTCTTCAGACAATTCTCTGATCTTAACGTCTTCGGCAATACCTGTTAAAGCACAAATTTCTTTTGCTCTTGTTTTACCGATACCGTAAATAGCAGTTAATGCGATTACAGTGTGTTTCTGATCAGGAATGTTAATGCCTGCAATACGGGCCACTATGCACTCCTATTTTTTAATATTAAAATTTATTGATATACTGATCTTGAAAAGCCCGTTTCAGGATACTCAAACAGTATATCAGGTCTAAATGAGCTGAGTAGTATAACCACTCAGCTGATTTTTTGCAAGAAATAATGCTTAATTAACCTTGACGTTGCTTGTGTTTAGGTTCAGAACAAATTACTCGAACCACACCTGAACGTCTAACAATACGGCAATTACGGCATAATTTCTTAACTGAAGCACGAACTTTCATTGCTTATCCTTTCTTTTTTAAGGCAAGAGTTATTATCTTGAACCTTTCAAATTGGCTTTTTTCAACACAGAATCATATTGTAAAGACATTAAATGACTTTGAACCTGTGCAATAAAATCCATAATTACTACCACAACAATCAATAGCGATGTACCACCTAAATTAAATGGCACTTTCCACAATGACGTTACGATATAAGGAACCAAACAAACAAATGCAATATACAAACCACCAATCATCGTGATTCGAGTCATTACTTTGTCAATATGACGAGATGTTTGTTCACCTGGTCTATAACCTGGTACAAACGCACCTGATTTTTTCAAATTATCCGCGATATCACGTGGATTATTTTGCATACTAGTATAAAAGAAAGCAAAGAATATTACAGCCACTGTAAATAATACAATATATAATGGCTGACCCGGTTGTAATAATAATGAAATATCAGACAACCATTCAAAACCTTCATTTTCACCAAACCACTGTACAACAGTTGCAGGAAAAAGAATAATACTTGATGCAAAGATAGCTGGAATTACACCAGCCATATTTACTTTTAACGGTAAATGAGAAGATTTCGCAGGCATCATCATTCTTCCTTGTTGACGACTTGCATAATTTACTACGATTCTTCTTTGTCCACGCTCAACAAACACAACAAAATATGTTACTGCAAAAGCAACAACTGCAATTAAAAGTAGAACTATTAAGGATATTTCACCTTGACGAGCCTGTTCTACTGTCTGTCCTATAGTGCCTGGTAATCCAGCAACGATTCCCGCTAAGATAATTAAAGAAATTCCATTTCCAATACCACGCTCTGTAATCTGTTCACCTAACCACATTAAGAACATAGTACCTGTCACTAAGCTAATAACTGCTGTAATATAAAACAGCATATCAGGATTAGGTACAAGCCCATGAATCATGTTTGGTAAAGCAAATGAAATACCAACAGACTGAATAAATGCTAATAAAAGAGTAGAGTATCTTGTATATTTACTAATTTTGCGTTGTCCTGCTGCTCCCTCTTTCTTCAACTCAGCTAACGCCGGATGAATGGCAGTTAATAATTGAATAATAATTGAAGCAGAGATATAAGGCATTATACCTAATGCAAAAATAGATGCTCTACTCAACGCACCACCAGAGAACATGTTAAACATGTCAATGATGGTACCTTGTTGTTGTTGAATTAATTCGGATAAAACAGAAGCATCAATACCAGGAACAGGAATAAAAGATCCGATTCTAAAAACTACTAGTGCAAAGAAAACAAATAATAGTCTAGATTTTAATTCACCAGATCCCTTTTGTATGTTATTTCCTTGATATCCTGGTTGCTTTGCCATTGATTATTCCTCGATTGAACCGCCAGCAGCTTCAATAGCAGCTTTTGCACCTTTAGTGATACGTAAACCTTTAACTGTTACTGCTTTTTCAATTTTACCTGACAAAATTACTTTTGCAGCTAAAATATCTTTTGTTACTAAATTAGCAGCTTTAAGTGTGTCTAATGTTACAACATCACCTTCTACTTTTACCAATTCATCTAAACGAATTTCAGCAGTACGTAAAGATTTTAATGATGTAAAACCAAATTTTGGTAAACGACGGTATAAAGGCATTTGACCACCTTCGAACCCACGACGAACACCGCCACCAGTACGAGATTTTTGCCCTTTGTGACCACGGCCACCAGTTTTTCCTAAACCAGAACCGATACCACGACCTAAACGTTTACTGCTATGTTTAGAACCTTCTGCTGGAGATAGAGAGTTTAAACGCATTCTATTACTCCTCAACTTTAACCATATATGAAACTTGGTTGATCATTCCACGAATTGATGGAGTGTCTTCTAGTTCCACTGTGTGTCGAATATGACGAAGGCCTAAACCTTTTAACGTTGCTTTATGCTTCGGTAAACGAGCGATTGAGCTACGAGTTTGAGTTACTTTAATTGTTTTTGCCATATTCAATTACCCCAAAATTTCTTCAACAGTTTTACCACGTTTAGCGGCAACCATTTCTGGAGATTTCATGTTTTCTAAAGCATCAATAGTTGCACGAACAACATTAATTGGGTTTGTTGAACCATACGCTTTAGAAAGTACGTTATGAACACCTGCGACTTCTAATACTGCACGCATTGCACCACCTGCGATGATACCTGTACCTTCGCTTGCTGGTTGCATAAATACACGAGAACCAGTATGAGAACCTTTAACAGGGTGTTGTAATGTACCTTCATTTAAAGCTACATTGATCATATTGCGACGGGCTTTTTCCATCGCTTTTTGGATTGCTGCTGGAACTTCACGTGCTTTTCCGTAACCAAAACCTACACGACCGTTACCATCGCCCACTACTGTTAAAGCAGTGAAACTCATAATACGACCACCTTTTACGGTTTTTGATACACGGTTAACCGCGATTAGCTTTTCCTGCAGTTCACCAGCTTGTTTTTCGATGTTTGACATCTCAAATTCCTCTATTAGAACTGAAGACCAGCTTCACGAGCAGCGTCTGCCAATGATTGCACACGACCGTGGTATTTAAAACCAGAACGATCAAATGCAACCGCTTTAATACCTTTCTCTAACGCACGCTCAGCGACTAGTTTACCAACTACTACTGCTGCGTCTTTGTTTCCAGTATATTTTACTTGCTCTTTAATTACTTTTTCAACAGTTGAAGCTGCTGCTAGTACTTCTGAGCCATTAGGTGCAATTACCTGCGCATAAATATGGCGAGGTGTACGATATACAACCAAACGGGTTGCACCTTGCTCTCTCATTAAATGACGTGCACGGCTGGCACGACGGATACGAGCTGTTTTCTTATCCATAGTTACCCTACCTTACTTTTTCTTAGCCTCTTTTGTACGTACTACTTCATCAGAGTAACGTACACCTTTACCTTTGTAAGGCTCAGGACGGCGATATGCACGAATATCAGCGGCAACTTGGCCAACTAACTGTTTGTCTGCACTTTTCAGAATAATTTCTGTCTGTGATGGACATTCAGCTGTTACACCTTCAGGCAACTGATGATCAACCGGATGTGAGAAACCTAAGCTAAGTGCAACAGTGTTACCTTTTACTTGTGCTCTATAACCAACACCCACTAATTGCAATTTTTTAGTAAAGCCTTCTGTAACACCGATAACCATAGCATTAACTAATGCTCTAGCAGTACCAGCTTGTGCATTTGCATTAACAATACCTTCTCTTGGTACAAATGTTAATACGCCAGCATCTTGGTTTACTTCAACTGCATTGTGAATTGTACGAGACAATTCACCATTTTTTCCTTTCACTGTTAATAACTGTCCGTCAAGTTTTACCTCAACGCCGGCAGGAATATTAACAGGTGCTTTTGCGACACGAGACATTCTTCCTACCCCTTATTAAGCTACATAACAGATGATTTCACCGCCCAATCCTGCTTTACGAGCAGCACGGTCAGTCATAACACCTTTTGATGTAGAAACAACAGCGATACCTAAGCCACCCATTACTTTTGGCAATTCGTCTTTACGTTTGTAAATACGAAGACCTGGACGACTCACACGTTGAATTTTTTCTACAACTGGTTTATTTTGGAAATATTTTAAAGTGATTTCCAATTCAGGCTTAACGCCTTCTAAAATTTTGAAGCTCTCAACAAAACCTTCTTCAGCCAAAACGTTAGCAATAGCAACTTTTAGCTTGGATGAAGGCATACTGATAGCAACTTTGTTCGCAGCTTGCCCGTTACGAATACGAGTTAGCATATCTGCGATTGGATCTTGCATGCTCATGTATTTACTCCCATGATTCCAATATAAAAGAGGTGATTACCAACTAGCTTTTTTAAGGCCTGGGATTTCTCCACGCATTGCTGCTTCACGAACCTTAATACGGCTTAAACCAAACTTGCGAAGTACTCCGTGAGGACGACCAGTTTGGCGACAACGGTTACGCTGACGGCTTGTACTAGAATCACGAGGAAGACCTTGTAATTTTAATACTGCATCCCAACGCTCTTCATCAGAAGTATTGATATTAGAAATAATATCTTTTAATTCTTGACGTTTTGCGTAGAATTTCTCAGCTAATTTAGCACGTTTAACATCACGTGCAATCATTGATTTTTTTGCCACGATAACCTACCTTATTTACGGAATGGGAAATTAAAGGCAGCTAATAACGCTTGACCTTCTTCATCATTATTCGCAGTTGTAGTGATAGTGATATCTAAACCACGTACACGATCAACTTTATCATAATCAATTTCTGGGAAAATGATTTGTTCACGAACACCCATACTGTAATTACCACGTCCATCGAAAGATTTCGCACTTAAACCACGGAAATCTCGAACACGAGGAACAGCAATCGTAATCAATCTTTCAAAGAATTCCCACATACGTTCACCACGTAGGGTCACTTTACATCCGATTGGATATCCCTGACGGATTTTAAAGCCTGCAACTGATTTGCGAGCTTTAGTAATTAAAGGTTTTTGACCGCTAATTGCTGTTAGATCTGCTACCGCATTCTCTAACAATTTTTTATCGGTCAATGCTTCACCCACACCCATATTCAGGGTTATCTTTTCGATTCGTGGGACTTGCATGACAGACGAGTAGTTGAATTTTTCTTTCAATTCATTAACTACTTGTTCTCTGTAATAATCATGCAGTTTCGCCATCACATTACTCCAATTAGTTAAATAATTTCATTATTAGATTTGAAGAAACGCACTTTTTTGCCATCTTCGAATCTAAAACCTACACGGTCAGCTTTATTTGTTGTTGGATTAAAGATAGCAACATTTGATACTTCAATTGCAGCTTCTTTTTTCACGATACCACCCTCTTTGTTTAAAGCTGGGACTGGTTTTTCGTGTTTAGTGATCATATTGATCCCTTCAACAAATACTTTACCGTTTGGTAACACTTTTGTTACCTTACCACGCTTACCTTTATCTTTTCCGGTAAGAACAATAACTTCATCATTTTGACGGATTTTTGCAGCCATTTTATTCTCCTTACAGTACTTCTGGTGCTAAAGAGATGATCTTCATAAACTTCTCTGAACGAAGTTCACGAGTCACAGGACCAAAAATACGAGTACCGACAGGTTGCTCTGTTGTATTATTTAATAATACACAAGCATTACCATCGAAGCGAATAACTGCGCCATCTGGGCGACGAACACCCTTCTTGGTGCGCACCACAACTGCTTTTAACACATCACCTTTTTTTACTTTACCACGAGGAATTGCTTCTTTTACGGTAATTTTAATGATGTCACCTACTGCAGCGTAACGACGGTGCGATCCACCTAGAACCTTGATACACATTACGCGGCGAGCTCCTGAATTATCAGCAACATCAAGCATAGTCTGTTCTTGGATCATATTAGTGCTCCGCTAAATTAAAAAAAACCCTTTCGGGACGAAAACTTATCCCACAAATAGGATAAGGTGGTGCATTATAGCATTAGTTTTGAACTAATAACAACCTAAATTTGCAAAAAGTATTGAGAATATGACCGCTTAGCTTTTAAGCTAATTTCAAAGAAATACAAAATGAAAACAATACTAATAGAGTATTACTTCCCTAATACAAAAATAAATAGCCAAATTTTCAATGATCCTTATAAAACAGTTTCTACTACTGCAATATCAAATATCAAGCTACATCTTTTCTATTAGCCTAACAAATACCTAAGTTTACCTTCATTATTATTTTACTAGCTGTTATCCTGCTTTTTAGCTCATGCTACTTAGCGCTACTAGCCAGATAACAATGGTACTATCATTTGAAATAAGCGTCCTTTTCCCATCTCTATTATTAAGCTAGTAAGATATTTTCTTTCTTTTAGTATTTGCTTCCAACTCAAAATCAATTTAAGGAATTAAATTATCAAAAAATATAGTTCTTATAATTTTCAACATTTAAGAAAAAGGATAGTGTAAATTTTTGATAAAAAATAACCGCTTATCAAATAGCTAAACAGTTATTGGAGGGCAAATAAAAAAAAGACCTAATACATTGTACTAGGTCTTTTATAAGAAACTAAATTCTAATTATAAAACAAATTATTTAATTTTTGCTTCTTTATACATAACGTGTTTACGCACAACAGGATCGTATTTTTTGATCTCCATTTTGCCTGGCATATTACGTTTATTTTTATCAGTAGTATAGAAGTGACCTGTTTCAGCACTTGATACTAACTTGATTTTTTCACGATTACCTTTAGCTGCCATTGTTTAGCTCCTTAGATTTTTTCGCCACGAGCACGAATATCAGCTAACACTGCATCGATGCCTTTTTTATCAATAATACGCATACCTTTCGCTGTTAAGCGTAAAGTTACGAAACGTTTTTCACTCTCAACCCAAAAACGATGAGTGTGAAGGTTTGGTAAGAAACGACGACGAGTCGCATTCATTGCGTGTGAGCGGTTGTTTCCCACTGCAGGACGCTTGCCTGTTACTTGACAGACTCTAGACATTGTTATTCTCCAATAATTTACTTAAGCTTAAGTTAAATGGTTCGGGTATCAAAAACATACAATATATTTTTGTTACCTCGTCAGGCATACACCCAATCCACAGACTACTATAAAGAATCGCGATTATACTTTGTTTATGTATTGTATTCAAGTATTGTTCACGTTTTAAGTGGATTTTTCCTCCTCAAAAGAGAAATAATCCCCTTTACCTACAATAATATGATCTATAAGACGAATATCTACTAAGTCACATGCTAATTTAATTTTATCCGTTAAGCTATAATCTGATTGGCTAGGTGTGCAATTTCCAGAAGGATGATTGTGTGCAAGAATAATCGCTGCCGCATTACATTTTAATGCCTCTTTTACCACTTCTCTAGGATAAACTGTTGCTTGATTTATTGTACCATAAAACATTTTTTCAGACTTGATAACTTGGTGTTGATTATCTAAAAAAATAACCATAAAAACTTCTCGCTCACAGCTTTCAAGCTCTGATTGAAAATATAGAATAGCCATTATAGGATCGCTAACCACATCAGAAAGTTTTATTTTTTGATTCAAATAACGCTTAGTCATTTCTTTAGTTGCTTGTAACTGAATAAATTGGGTTTGTCCTAATCCTTTGATATGGCAAAATTCTGTTAAATTAGCAGCAAGCAGCCCCCTTAATGATCCAAAATTATCTAATACCTCAGCTGATAATTGCATTACAGGAACTCCTTTAATGCCTGTTCTTAAAAAAATAGCCACTAACTCTACATCACTTAAAGACTCTGCACCAAATTTCAATAATTTTTCTCGAGGCATTAGCTCTTCTATATATTCCATCTTTTATTACCTTAAAATATTTTATATAACAAAGAATAATATTGATAATAAAAAGGTACAAAAGAAAAGCTATGATTTATCGATCGTGATCGCAAAATAGAAATAAGAATAGATTATTTTAAATATGAAAAAAGGCGTATCTTTCGACACGCCTTTTCCTAGCATTTTGCTTTAATTAAATAATCTAATTATTTAATAATTTTAGCAACAACACCCGCACCTACTGTACGTCCACCTTCACGAATTGCGAAGCGTAAACCTTCGTCCATCGCGATTGGGTGAATTAGGCTTACTACCATTTGGATGTTATCACCTGGCATTACCATTTCTACGCCTTCTGGTAATTCGATTGTACCAGTTACGTCAGTTGTACGGAAGTAGAACTGTGGACGGTAACCTTTGAAGAATGGAGTGTGACGACCACCTTCATCTTTGCTTAATACGTAAACTTCTGATGTGAAGTCTGTGTGTGGTGTGATTGAACCTGGTTTAGCAAGTACTTGACCACGTTCGATTTCTTCACGTTTTGTACCACGTAATAATGCACCTACGTTCTCACCAGCACGACCTTCGTCTAGTAATTTACGGAACATTTCAACACCAGTTACAACTGTTTTTGTTGTTTCTTTGATACCAACGATTTCTACTTCATCACCAGTACGGATGATACCACGCTCAACACGACCTGTTACTACTGTACCACGACCTGAAATTGAGAATACATCTTCAATTGGTAATAAGAATGGTTGGTCAATTGCACGCTCTGGCTCTGGAATGTAGCTGTCTAAGTGTGCTGCTAATTCTAAGATTTTTTCTTCCCACTCTGCTTCGCCTTCTAACGCTTTTAACGCTGAACCACGAACGATTGGTGTATCATCACCTGGGAAGTCATAGTCTGAAAGAAGTTCACGAACTTCCATTTCAACTAATTCTAATAATTCTTCATCATCTACCATATCACATTTGTTTAAGAATACGATGATGTAAGGAACACCTACTTGGCGACCTAATAAGATGTGCTCACGTGTTTGTGGCATTGGACCATCTGTTGCAGCTACTACTAAGATTGCTCCGTCCATTTGTGCAGCACCTGTGATCATGTTTTTCACATAGTCCGCGTGTCCTGGACAGTCAACGTGTGCATAGTGACGAGTTTCTGTATCATATTCAACGTGTGAAGTATTGATAGTAATACCACGTGCTTTTTCTTCTGGTGCGTTATCGATTTGTGAAAAATCGCGTTTTTCTCCACCAAACTGTTTAGAAAGTACTGCTGTGATTGCAGCAGTTAAAGTTGTTTTACCGTGGTCAACGTGGCCGATTGTTCCCACGTTTACGTGCGGTTTTGTACGTTCAAATTTTTGTTTAGACATTATAAAGTCCCTCTAAAAACAAACACGGTTACAATGGTAGTTACCACATTAACCAAATAAAAATAAATTCGCTGAGTTTCTATTATAACACTAAAATAAGGAAAGTAAAAAGAAGATGGTGCTGATAGGCGGATTTGAACCGCCGACCTCACCCTTACCAAGGGTGTGCTCTACCAACTGAGCCATATCAGCGACACTGGAGCGGGCAGCGGGAATCGAACCCGCGTCATCAGCTTGGAAGGCTGAGGTAATAGCCACTATACGATGCCCGCATCGTAAAATTTATCTGTCCTATTAGCGTAAATAGAAATGGTGGAGGGAGAAGGATTCGAACCTTCGAAGGCTGAGCCAACAGATTTACAGTCTGCCCCCTTTGGCCGCTCGGGAACCCCTCCACGATTAAAGATACTTGTTTACAGAATTAAATGGTGCCGACTACCGGAATCGAACTGGTGACCTACTGATTACAAGTCAGTTGCTCTACCTACTGAGCTAAGTCGGCATTGCGTAAGCAAGTGGTGCGTATTATAGGAATTTTAAAAAAGTGTGCAAGTGTTTTTTTTAAAAATTTTCTATTTTTTTGATCTTTTGCTGATTTAATAAACCAAATGTTGAATTTTTGACTATTTTTTGGCTTTTTTGATAAATTTGCCCCTTTTATTCTGTAATATTCTTTCTTTTAAATCTTATTAAATATACAATTTAACACAGACTTTTTTATAACAAAAAATTATGTATTCAAAAGAAACCAACAATTTGACTCCCTTTTTAACTTTTAATCGCCAGCAATGGGCTGAATTAAGAAAATCCGTTCCCCTAAAATTAACAGAACAAGATTTAAAACCCTTACTCGGTTTTGATGAAGATCTTTCTTTAACTGAGGTGAGTACAATCTATTTGCCCTTAGCACGTTTAATCAATTACTACATTGATGAAAATATTCAGCGTCAGGCAGTACTACATCGTTTTCTTGGTGTCGAATCACAGAAGTTTCCTTATATCATTAGCCTTGCTGGAAGTGTTTCAGTAGGCAAAAGTACCTCAGCTCGTATCTTACAAGCACTTCTCTCTCAATGGCCTCAAGAAAGAAAGGTTTCACTTGTTACAACTGATGGTTTTTTATACCCTCTTGCAAAATTAACAGAAAAAAATCTTTTAAACAAAAAAGGGTTTCCAGAATCTTATGATACACAACGCTTAATTCAGTTTGTCTCTGACGTAAAATCAGGCAAACCTAAGGTTACAGCCCCAGTTTATTCGCACCTTACCTATGATATTATTCCTGATACTTTTGAAACAGTGGATCAACCTGATATTCTCATTTTAGAAGGGCTAAACGTGCTACAAACAGGGATAAAATCAAATAACGTCTTTGTTTCAGATTTAGTGGACTTCTCTATTTATGTGGACGCTGATGAAAAATATTTAAAAGAATGGTACGTCAATCGCTTTTTAAAATTCCGACGTGGGGCATTTGCGGATCCAAATTCTTATTTTCATCACTACTCTCAATTATCAGAAAAAGAAGCCATTGAAACAGCATCAAGAATATGGGATGAAATCAACGGCTTAAATTTACATAAAAATATCTTACCAACACGAGAAAGAGCAAATCTTATTTTGACAAAAGGCATCAATCATCAAGTAGAAACCGTAAAATTACGTAAGTAAGCGGTCACTTTTTTACTAAAATTTACAAAAATAAAAGGAATAATAAAATGGCGTGGATTCAAATTCGCTTAAATAGTACAGACGATAAAGCAGAGCAAATCAGTGAGTTTTTTGAAGAATGGGGTGCGGTATCTATCACTTATATGGATAGCCAAGACACCCCTATTTTTGAACCTTTACCCGGTGAAACGCGTTTATGGGGCAATACCGATGTGGTGGCATTATTTGACGCAGAAATGGAGATGAAACCAATCATCACTGCTCTACAACAAAGTGGCATTATCGAGCCTGATTTTGCCTATAAAATCGAACAAATTGAAGATAAAGATTGGGAACGTGAATGGATGGATAACTTCCATCCAATGCAATTCGGCGAGCGTTTATGGATTTGTCCAAGCTGGCGTGAAGTGCCTGATCCAAATGCGGTAAATGTGATGCTTGATCCTGGTTTAGCTTTCGGAACAGGTACACACCCAACCACAGAATTGTGTTTACGTTGGTTAGACAGCCTAGATTTAGAAGGCAAAACAGTGATTGATTTTGGTTGTGGTTCAGGTATTTTAGCGATTGCTGCCTTAAAATTAGGGGCTAAATCAGTAATTGGGATTGATATTGATCCACAAGCAATCACGGCAAGTAAAATGAATGCAGAACAAAATGGTGTTTCGGATAAATTGGAATTATATTTGCCAGAAGATCAACCACAAGATTTACAAGCTGACGTCGTCGTTGCCAATATTCTTGCAGGTCCATTAAAAGAGCTTGCTCCATTGATTATTAACTTAGTGAAGCCACAAGGTCTATTAGGGCTTTCAGGGATTTTAACCACTCAAGCGGAATCAGTTTGTGAGGCATATCAGCAAGATTATCAATTAGATCCTGTAGCAGAAAAAGAAGAATGGTGTCGCATTACAGGTATTAAAAGAGGGTAAAATGAAAAAAATCCTTTTATTAAATGGTCCAAATTTGAATATGTTAGGAAAACGTGAGCCTGAAATTTATGGCTCGCTAACCCTTACTGACATTGAAAAAAATCTGCAACATTTAGCACAACAAAAAGGTGTGGCACTTGATTGCTTTCAAGCAAATAGCGAAGAAGCGTTAATCGATCGCATTCATCAGAGTTTTGAAAAAGTGGATTTTATCCTATTTAATCCAGCCGCCTTTACACACACCAGTGTTGCTTTACGAGATGCTCTGCTTGCTGTGGCGATTCCTTTTGTGGAAATTCATTTGTCGAATGTACATTCTCGCGAACCATTTCGCCATCACTCTTATTTTAGTGATATCGCACAAGCGGTCATTTGTGGCTGCGGAGCAAAAAGCTATGAATATGCCTTAGATTTTGCTACAACAAAATTAAATCCATAAGTTAATAATAAGCTGATACTAAATATCAGCTTATTTTTTACGCTTAGAGCGTGGATGCGTCGCGTCATAGACTGTTGCAAGATGTTGAAAATCTAAATGGGTATAAATTTGTGTGGTGGATAAGCTACTATGCCCTAATAACTCTTGCACCGCACGCAAATCTCCACTACCTTCAAGCATTTGTGTGGCGAAAGAGTGGCGTAATTTATGGGGGTGCAAATGGGTATCTAAGCCTTGTTTTTGTCCCCATTTTTTCATAATCAGCTGAATGGATCGTACCGAAATACGTTCGCCACGCTGATTTAAAAACAACGCATTATCTTTAGGTTGATAGTTAAGACGTTGTACCAACCATTGTTGCAATACTTCTATCGCTTTTGAACCAACAGGTAAAATTCGCTCTTTGCTTCCTTTACCCAACACTCGCACTTCCCTTGCATTCAAATCAATATCACCTAAATCTATCGTTTGTAGCTCGCTTAAACGTAGTCCAGAGCTATACATCAACTCCATCATCGCTAAATCCCGCCAATCATTTGGCGTTTGTGGTGTGGTATCAAGCAAATGGCTAAGTTGCTCCGCATCAATATTTTTAGGTAAATGTTTCGGTTGTTTTGGGGCTTTGATCCCCTGTGCTGGATTGACGGTCATTTTACCAACGCTAATCAAATAGCTAAAAAATTGACGTAATGCGGAAAGACGCAAACTGATACTTTTGGCACTTAATTCTGCTTTATGGCTTTGGGTTAAAATCCAACGCACCGTACTAGGCTCAACGTCCTGCCATTTGGTAATTTCTGCTTGCACCAATAATTCTGTAATCGCTTTAAGCTGACGTTGATAATTTTTAATGGTATGCTCGCTTGCCTGACGTTCAATACGCAAAAAATCCCAATAAGGTTGGGTTTCAGCGAGTAATTGTTGAATTTGGAGTTTGTTTGGCATTTTATAAACCACATTGAAATCAATACGCAAAATCTAATGATTAAAATGTAGGGGAGGATTAAACGAAGTGCATATCCGCCCGCTCTCTTGTCTATTTATCGGGCGGATATGCGTTCGCGTTGCTCTCTTAATCCGCCCCTACATTAAATTTTTGCAAAACCTTAAAAAAATTTGACCGCTTAAATAAACCAAGTCATCGGATTTATATCTTTTTGTTTATAAAGTTTAATCATTCCGTTTAATATTCGAATGATACACCAAAGTACACACGAAATTGTAAAAACAGGAGTTATAAAAATAGGAAGAGATAATAAAAAATTCTCCCAGTAATTATCAACATAAAGACTTTGAAGAGAAAGTAAAATTGTAATACAAAAATAAATAAAAATAAGAAAAGCCATGCAAAAAACAATCAAAAAAGTTCTTATTAAATAATCTAAATGATTATCATAGATTGTTTTATTTTTTTCATCTAATTTTGCATAGGCAATAAATAGAGCAATCACTGTTGGAATTAACACTATCCTAATCGGAAAGCCATACAAAAAACTTATCAAAAAATTAGCAATACTCAATATAGCTAATATATAAGTGAGTATCACATAATTCCTTTTGGTTTTTAATAAAGTTTTATCACTAACAGCATTGCTCATACTTTATCGGTTAAAAATAAATTTAAACATTAAAACGGAAGTGCATTACATCGCCGTCTTGCACGATATATTCTTTCCCTTCTAAACGCCATTTACCTGCCTCTTTGGCACCGTTTTCGCCTTTGTATTGAATAAAGTCTTCGTAAGCAACCACTTCGGCACGAATAAAGCCTTTTTCAAAGTCGGTGTGGATAACCGCGGCTGCTTTTGGAGCAGTTGCACCCACTGCCACTGTCCACGCACGTACTTCTTTTACGCCTGCAGTGAAATAAGTTTGTAAATTTAGCAATTTATAACCTGCTCGAATCACACGGTCTAAGCCTGATTCTTCAATGCCTAAATCTGCTAAGAATTCATCACGCTCATCATCTTCAAGCTCTGCAATCTCAGATTCAATCGCTGCACAAACAGGTACAACAACCGCGTTTTCTTTGGCTGCGATTTCACGTACTTTATCTAAATAAGGGTTATTTTCAAAACCGTCTTCGTTCACGTTTGCGATATACATCGTTGGTTTTAAGGTTAAGAAGTTATAACCTTTGATCGCAAACAGCTCATCTTTGTCTAAATCAATGCTACGGATCATTCCCGCCTCTGACACCACAGGTAAGATTTTTTGCATAATTGATAATTCAAATTGTGCGTCTTTATCACCACCTTTAGCACGTTTGTTTAAACGTTGAATCGCACGCTCACAGCTTTCTAAATCAGCTAACGCTAATTCAGTATTGATGATTTCAATATCTTCCGCTGGATCGATTTTTCCTGCAACGTGAACAATATCATCATTTTCAAAACAACGCACAACGTGTCCGATTGCGTCTGTTTCACGAATATTTGCTAAGAATTTATTTCCTAACCCTTCGCCTTTACTCGCCCCAGCCACTAAACCTGCGATATCCACAAATTCCATTGTAGTTGGTAATGTACGCTGTGGTTTTACAATTTCAGCCAACGCATCTAAGCGTGGATCTGGCATCGGTACAACACCGGTATTTGGTTCAATAGTACAAAACGGATAGTTTGCCGCCTCAATACCTGCTTTTGTTAATGCGTTAAAAAGGGTTGATTTTCCTACATTTGGAAGACCGACAATCCCACACTTAAATCCCATAATTTTTCCTTACTTTTTGTAAATTTTTACTAAAATCTGACCGCTATTTACGGCGTTGCTTTAAACCCATTTAAACGGTTCATCGCTTTTTCTACGCCGTCTTTAAATAAAATTTCTACCGCTCGAGTTGCCTCATCAACGGCTTCATCAATTAACTTTTGATCGCTTGGCGATGGTTTGCCTAACACATAATTAGACACCATATTTTTATCACCCGGATGATCGATCCCAATTCGCACACGGTAGAAGTTTTTGCTATTGCCTAAACTCGCAATAATATCTTTCAAACCGTTATGCCCACCGTGTCCACCACCTTGCTTGATTTTTGCGACGCCACAAGGCAAATCAAGTTCATCGTGTGCCACTAAAATTTCTTCGGGTTGAATACGATAAAAATTCGCTAACGCCCCAACCGCTTTACCACTTAAATTCATAAAAGTGGTTGGCACAAGCAAGCGTACTTCGCCTTGTGAAGTATTGATCTTCGCCACTTTTCCAAAAAATTTATTTTCTTCTTTTAAACTTGTATTAAATAAACGTGCAAGCTCACTGACCAACCATTCCCCTGCGTTGTGACGAGTACCTTCGTACTTTGCCCCTGGGTTCGCTAAACCAACAATCAATTTAATTTTTGACACAGCATTCTCTTTGAATAATCAAACAAAGGTATATTGTATGGAAAATAGGGGATTTTAACAAGGTGATTTGATTTATATTATTTTTTGCAAATTTTAAAAATTTTTTTACCGCTTGCTAAACCACATTTTCTTCATTGCGTAGTTGGTTTAAGAAATTCAGGTAGTGAGACATTAAGTCGTTGCTGTAAACCACGCCGATCAATTTAGGGTTATTTTCACCGTCTAGCACGGGGATAAAATTGATATGATTTTGTGGCATTGTTTCCATTGCTCGCCAAATTGATGAGGCTCGGTAAACAAATTCGGGGTTATTTTGGGTAATATCCGCGACAGTAAGCGTAGCTTGATCTTGTGGTGTATGGCGAGAAAGCTCAATATCCACCAAACGAATTTGCCCTACAAGGTAATTATGTTCGTCAATCACACAGGCAACATTTTTGTAACTCGATAACATTTGCTGTTCGGCGGTGTCTAAATCAGTGGTGTTGATTATGGCTAAATAATCCTGTGAGATAATATTATTGATGCTGTGGGTTTCAGTATAAAGGCGATCTCGTCCGTGATCTAAATCTAAACCACGTGCTTTAAGCTGTAAATCAAAGAAGGACGAGGTTCCCATAAAGCGATAAGCAGTAATATTCGCCATTACCACAGCAAGCATTACCACACTGGCAATTTGAAAATCTCCTGTGATTTCTAATGTGATTAAAATCATTGCAATAGGCGCACCGATAACCGCAGAAATCATCGCAGCCATCGTCGTAATAATGATGATATCAGAGGAGAAATAAAGTGAGGGGAAAAGTAATTGCACCGCCCCCGCAATTAAGCCGCCAAGTGCCGCCCCTGTAAAAATCGTCGGTCCAAAAATCCCACCTGGTATGCCAAAACCAAAAGTGAGTACGGTTGCCGCCCCTTTCGCCATAAAAATAATAAATAATGCAATTAAGGTATAGTTATGCCCTGTCACTAAAGCATTCATTACGTTTAAACTACTGCCCGCAGCTTCTGGCACATTTGCGATAATGAGAGAGGTTAAAACACCTGCAATGAGCAGTTGATAAAACATTCCTAGTTTGATTTTAGCGTTAAAACGTTGCACCCACATTATGTGGCGAATTTGCATAATACCGATAAATGCGGCGATAATTCCCCCGAGTGCGGCGATAAAATAGGTGCTAACGCTAAATGAATAGTGGCTAGGTAAATTGAAAAAAATCGCTTTATCGAAGAGTTTACTGCTCACCACATAACCCGTTACGGCTGAGATTGTAATAGGTGCGAAGGCTCGAATAGAAAAAAAGCGTAATAAAACTTCGTGCACAAAAATAACGGCACCAAGTGGCGAGTGAAAAATCGCTGCAATCGCTGCCGCCGCCCCACAACCAATGCTGATATAACGATGTATCGGACGAACGCCACTTAATTTATGAAATAATGCCCCAGCCCCACTGCCAAGCTGAACCGTTGGGGAATAATAGCCAACGGAAAAACCAAAACCGATAGAAAAAATTGAGGCAAAGGTTGAAAACAAAGAGGATTTTGCGTCTATTTCACCGTTTCGAGTATGGATCGCAGAAATCAAATCTGTTGGACTATGCTGACGATGTTCAGGAATTTTTTGCAGAATATAATAGAGAATAGGGCAAGCAATGATAGGCCCTAAAGCAAAAAGCAACCACTGGGGGATAAATGCAAGTAAGTGGTTATCCTTCTGCCAATAATTAGCTAATAAGTGGAAACTTTTTTCATAGGCAGCGGCAATCAATGCCACCACAACGCCCAGTATAATGGCGTAAATAATCACGCCAATACTGTGAAAAACATCTTGTTTATTTAATCTAAAATCATTAAACATAATGTGTAAAAAATGAAAAAAATTTAACCGCTTATTTGAGATTAACGTTCGCTCATTATCTGTTTGATTTCAGAGGCTAATCGCTCATATCTAATTTTTAATGGCGAACCCGGACGATAAATCAAACCAATAGAACGGAAAGGTTTTGGCTCTTTAAAAGGAATATAATGCACTTGGTTCTCTGCATTTGGCTCAATCGCTAATTCAGGCATTAAGGTTATTCCCATATTAGCTGACACCATATTTCTTAATGTTTCTAAACTTTTCGCTTTAAAGTGTTTATCTTCTTTTCCGCCTACTGATAAGCAATAACTCAATGCTTTATCTCGTAAGCAGTGACCATCTTCAAGTAGAAGCATTTCCTGTTCTGCTAAATCGGATAATGCAATTTCTTCTTTTTTTGCCCATTTGTGTTTATTAGAAACCGCGAGCTGAATTTTTTCATCAAAAATAGGGACTTCAATAAAAGGGGCTGTTTCGTGGCAGAAAGCAGAAATACCACAATCAAGTTGTCCAGATTCTAATTGCTGAACAAGTTCTGATGTATGTAATTCATACAAATAAAGCTCTAGTTTTGGAAATGCTTTGGATAAAAAAGGTAAAACAATAGGCGATAAATAAGGCATTAGTGTTGGAATAATACCAATGTGTAGTGGCCCAGACATCTCTTTGCCCTGATTACTTGCCATATCTTTGAATACTTTTATTTCTCGCAATACCACTTTAGCTTGTTCAACCAGCATCAATCCTGCTTGGGTAAATAATACTTTACGGCTGGTACGTTCAAGTAGTATAGTACCTAACTCATTTTCTAATTTTCTAATTTGACCACTTAATGTCGGCTGGCTCACGTTGCAAGCGTCTGCCGCTTTACGGAAATGTTTAAACTCTGAAAGTGCAATTAGATATTCAAGATCACGAATATTCATAGAAATCCTCTATAAAACCTATTGATATAATAGGCGACATTATGACATAAATCAGTGTAAAATAGTCAACAGTTTTTAATGAGAAACCTCAATAAATTAGGAGAAAATTATGTCTTTACAAGATATTTCAGGTCAAAAAGTACCACAGGTTACCTTCCACACTCGTCAAGAAGACAACTGGGTTGATGTAACAACTAACGATATTTTTGCGGGTAAAACTGTAATCGTATTCTCATTACCAGGTGCATTCACACCAACTTGTTCTTCAACTCACTTACCTCGTTATAACGAATTAGCGAGCGAATTTGAAGCATTAGGTGTTGATGATATCTACTGTTTATCAGTAAATGATACTTTTGTAATGAATGCTTGGAAAGCAGATCAAGATGCAAAAAACATCAAAGTGATCCCAGACGGTAGCGGCGAATTTACTAAAGGTATGGGTATGTTAGTAAGCAAAGACGATTTAGGCTTCGGCGATCGTTCTTGGCGTTATTCTATGCTTGTGAAAGATGGCGTAATTGAAAAAATGTTCATCGAACCACAAGAGCCAGGCGACCCATTCAAAGTATCTGACGCTGATACAATGATCAAATACTTAAAACCTGATTGGGAAGCAAAAGAGTCTGCATCAATCATCACTAAACCAGGTTGCCCATTCTGTACAAAAGCGAAAATGTTATTAGAAGAGCAAAACATTCCTTATGAAGAAATCATCTTAGGTCGTGATGCAACTATGACTTCTGTTCGTGCAATCACTGGTCGTGCAACAGCACCACAAGTATTTATCGGTGGAAAACACATCGGTGGATATGACGATTTAGCAAAACACTTTGCATAATCGATAATAATTAAGTAATAACTTAAAATTAAAAATCTCAAATACCTTAATAAGTATTTGAGATTTTTTCATAGAAAAAAGTAAGATAGCCTAAACTATCCCCAACTCCTGTAACGCAAATAAAATACCATCCTGTTCAATATTTTTTGTGACAAAATCTGCTAACTCTTTAAGTTGTGGCTCACCATTGCCCATTGCAACACCTAAACCAACACTTTTCATCATTTCAAGATCATTTAAGCCATCACCAAATGCCATCGCATTTTTCATATCAATATTCAAATGTTGCAATACATCACTAATGCCTTTTGCCTTAGAATTTGCTTTCACTAAAATATCCACTGCATCAGCGTGCCAACGCACTTCTTTTAAATCATCACTGAAAATACCTGAATTTAGCACTTCTTCTGCCTGAGATTGTGGATAAAACGCTAACATTTGCATAATATCGTTATGCTTATAAAAATCAGGATCGACTAAATAATTTTCTTGAATTGGAGGAACAGAACGCTGAACTTCTGGGGTATCTTTGGACACAGCAATCCATTCATTCGACACAAATGCATACTCAATATTTAATGCTTTAAGCTGCTCAATAACCTCTTCAATACGCTCGGTTGTCATTGGATATTTACTAATCACTTGATTTTTATACTGATTATATTGTCCGTTGATGGTTACCAAAAGCTCAAAACCATTATCATTCACTAAAGGTCTTAAAGGTTTTGGAAATGCCCCAAAGCATCGCCCTGTCGCAATCGCAGGAATAATACCCTTTGCTTTTAATTTTGGTAGCACATCATTGATAATACTTTCAGGAATACGTGTTTCTTTTTTATAATAGAGGGTATCATCAATATCAAAAAAAACGATTTTTATCTGGTTTTCTAAATTCATACTTTCTCCTTGTGTAATCTGCGATATTTTAGGCTTTTTCTCGATCAAGATCACAAAAATATGCGACTTTTTTGATTTTCATTCTAGTAAAATTGCTTCATTTTCATTGAGTATCAAAATGAATTTCGCTCAATTTCGTTGTTTTCATTGTGAAAAACCCTTAGCGATTACTTCGCACGGATTTTGTTGTCGCTGTTATCAACAGCTCCCAATCACGCCTTATTGTGGACAGTGTGGCTCAATCTTATTAGAAAACAGTATCGGCTGTGGAAATTGCATTAAAGATGAACCCAAATGGGATCGTTTTTTGCAAATCTGTTGGTATAAAGCACCGCTTAATCATTGGATTGCAGACTTCAAATTTCATCAAAAATATGATTTGGATAACGCATTAGCCAGATTACTGTTACTTGCCGTAAAAAACGCGCAACGAGAACATTCTCTACTGTTACCAGAAGTAATAATCCCTGTGCCACTGCACTGGAAACGTCATTTTAAGCGAGGTTATAATCAAGCGGAATTATTAGCGATTCCTTTAGCAAAATGGCTAAACATTCCTTGTGATACCCAAAGTTTGACGCGTATTCGTCACACCCAACCACAACGTGAATTATCCGCCAAAGAACGTCGCCATAATCTTAAAAAAGCGTTTTGTTATCAACCGATTAAACATTATCGCCGTGTTGCTGTTATTGATGATGTCGTTACCACAGGTTCAACCATTAACGCAATTTGCTGTGAATTACGTAAACAAGGAGTGAAAGAAATTCAAGTGTGGGCGTTGTGTCGAGCATGATTTGTATAAATAATATTTTTGCAAATTTTAAAATAAAAATGACCGCTTAAAAGCGATCATTTTATTAGAAAATTAGAGTGTCAAATTCTGCCTTACAATTTCAAACAAGCAAACCCCTGTCGCCACAGAAACATTCAGCGATGAAACCGATCCCGCCATTGGGATACTAATTAGCTGATCGCAATGTTCACGGGTTAAACGACGCATTCCTTCGCCTTCTGCTCCCATTACTAAGGCAACCGCCCCTGTTAATTTTGCTTGATAAAGATTTTCAGTAGCTTCACCTGCTGTGCCAACAATCCAAATGTGCTTTTCTTTTAATTCTCGCAATGTGCGAGCAAGATTAGTCACACGAATTAGCGGTACGGTTTCCGCTGCACCGCACGCGACTTTACGTGCTACTGAGGTTAATTGAGCCGATTTATCTTTTGGTACGATCACTGCATCAACACCCGCAGCATCTGCTGTTCGTAAACACGCACCCAAATTATGCGGGTCGGTAATGCCATCTAAAACCAATAAAAACGGCTGTGGTTTTTGCTCGATTAAAGCGGCAAGATCTTGCTCGTTTAAGTCCTTAGTTGGTACAATTTTAGCGATAATTCCTTGATGGACTTCATCTTGGGCTTTTTTATCTAAGGTGTTGCGGTTTACCCATTGGGTTGTGATTCCATAATCTTTCAACTGTTTTAATAACGGTTGTAAGCGTTTATCTTCACGCCCTTTTAATACAAAAACTTCAATCAAACGCTCTGGGGCGTTTTTTAAAAATGATTCCACCGCGTGGATACCATAAATATGTTCACTCATTATTTTTTGTCCTGTTCTTTTTCAGAAGTCTCTTTTTCTTCTTTTTTGTGTCCGATATATTCGTTATACATTTCTTCAATATGATGTTTATAACGCTCTAAAATGACTTTACGACGTAATTTTAACGTCGGGGTGATTTCTTCCATTTTGGCACTAAATTCTTCTGAAAGTAACGTAAATTTTTTCACTTGTTCAAAATGTGCCAACTCTTTTTGTAATTCATTGATACGATTTTCAAAAAAATGCACAATTTCAGAATTTTTTATTAGCTCTAAACGGTTTTGATATTTAATATTAAGCTGTTCCGCCAGTTCTTCCAATGCATCAAAACTTGGTACAACAAGGGCTGAAACGTATTTTTTGGCATCCGCCACGACGGCAATTTGCTCAATAAATTTATCCTTACCAATTTTACCTTCAATATATTGTGGTGCAATATATTTTCCGTTTGAGGTTTTCATTAGCTCTTTGAGGCGATCCGTAATATATAAATTGCCATACTCGTCAATCTCGCCTGCGTCCCCTGTTTTTAAGAAACCATCTTCGGTAAAGGTTTCCGCTGTTTCCTGTGGCTTTTTGTAATAGCCTTTCATTACAATGCCACCACGTACTAAAATTTCATTATCTTCACCAATTTTGACTTCCACATTTGGCATAACTTTGCCGATAGAATTACTCTTAAAACCCTTTTGTTCCCAACAAGATACCGTTGCGGTGGTTTCTGTCATTCCATAACCTGTGATGAGGTTAATACCGATAGAATGGAAAAATTCAGCGATTGTTGGTTCTAATTTCGCACCGCCACAAGGTAACATTCTCACCCGTCCGCCTAGTAATGCTCTTAATTTTGAAAGCACCAATTTATCCGCAAGTTTATAACGTGCTTTTAACCACAGCGAATGTTGATCTTTTTGTAAACTTTGTTCACCAATGCTAATCGCCCAATTAAATAATTTTTTGCGAGATGGTGAGGCTTTATCTACTTTATCCCAAATCGCAGCATACATTTTTTCATATAAACGAGGCACTGCACACATCAAGGTCGGCTTAGTTTCAGCCAATGCAGAACGCACTTCATTGGTATCTTCCAAATAGCAAATTACTGCCCCTTTATGCAACATATAAGCAGACCACGCACGTTCATAAACGTGAGAGAAAGGCAAAAAAGCAAGGGAAACATCGTGATAATCGATAGGAAGTAAGGCTAAATCGTGGCTTTGGAATTGATGAGCAAGATTAGAATGCGTTAGCATTACGCCCTTCGGCTCGCCTGTCGTACCTGATGTATAAATTAACGTAAAAAGATCATCTAAATTTTTAGTTGCAAGACGTTGCTCAAATTCCTGTTGATCGGCATTTTCACCTAATGCAATAAAATCTTGCCATTCAATAATCAAGTCATTCTCAGCATATTGCAATCCTTCTTTCATCAACACAATTTTAGTTAATGCAGTGCAATTTTCTGCCACCGTTAAAATAGCATCGAGTTGTGGCTGATCCCCCACAAACAAAATTTCAACATCAGCATTATTAAGGATATATTCTGCCTGCTTTGGTGTATTCGTTGCATAAATTGGCACGGTAATCGCACGTAATTGCAAGGTCGCAATATCTACAATCGTCCAATTTGGCATATTGTGAGCAAAAATACCGACTTTATCCTGAATACCAATGCCTTGATTCAGTAATGCTAATGAAAGCTGATCTAATTTTTGTTGAAATTTAGCCCACGAAATATCTTGCCACGTGTTGTTTTCTTTAAAACGTAATGCACAACGCGTCGGGTGACTTTCCGCTTGCTGTCGTACACGATTAACGATATGGAGATCTAATAAATTCATAATGTTCTTTCTACTAAAATTAAGGACAAAAACGTTTGCAATATAACTTTTTCTTATAAAAAAAGCGAGTAAGAATTTATTTTTGCAAAAAACAAAATAAATCTTACCGCTTAATAGTCAATAGAATCAATGTTTTACTAATAACTTATTGAGGTCGGGCAAGCTGTTATTCGTTAATTTTTGAATGATATAGAACAAAATCGTTGCCCCAATCGCTGCAACGCTTAAATCAACAAAAAGCGTCACTAAAATGGTCAAGACAATCAAAGGAATATCTTTTTTAGACAATAATGCTTTACGCCCTAACATAATTTTCCATAACTCTCTGATCACGACACGATCCAATACATCATAGCCGACTTTAAACAGCACGCCGATAAAGACCGCTTTTGGAATTAAACTGATCCAATCAAGGAATACAAAGATTTCCACAATCACAAAGGCCCCAACTAAAATCCCTGCAAAGCGTGAGGTTGCCCCCTCTTTTAAAATAAGCACAGAACGGATAGTTGCCTGAGCCCCCGGTAAACCACCAAGCAATGCGGCTGCCGCATTAGCAATACCCTGTGCGACGAGTTCACGGTTACGCTGAGTGTCCTCGCCACTGATTTTATCAATGACCAATGCCGTCATTAAGGTATCCAAATAGCATAATAAGGCTAACTGAAACGCCAATGGCGCAGCAAACAGCAACAATTCAAAAGAGATATGGGTTGGAATTTGCGACTGTACCCATTCACCGATAGAAACCGAAAGGATATTACTATCAATATTGATCGTTTCAATTGGAATATTAAATAAATGCACTAAAATCGTCCCAATAATAATCGCCATTAAAGTCGCTGGGAAGAACGCTAAAATACGTTGAAAGGTTTTATTTCTGATTTTAGGGAACAACAGGATAATCGCTAAGGTAAGCAATGCAATACCCGAATTCAGCAATGCTGTTTTATCAAATGTCCAAAGATCATCAACCACAAAAAGTTGTTTAATTTGCCCAATCCAAATTAAGATCGCAATCCCCGACATAAAGCCTGAAATCACACTGTTTGGGATCCATTTAATTAAATTACCGGCACGAAACAATGCGGCGAGTCCGAGCATTAAACCGCTTAAAATCACCGTAAAATTAAAGAGTTGATTGATTGTCATTCCATCAAGCTGACTCGCACTCAACTGCTCTGCTGAAACTAATACGGCAATCGCCACCGCCGACATTGGGGCAGTCGGACCAGAACATTGAATACGTGTTCCCCCAAATAACGAAGTAACAAAAGCGATCACGCCCGCCGCAATCATACCTGATAACGCACCACGTCCAGATAACAAACCAAAAGACGCACCTAAACTTAACGCAACAAAACTCACCACAAGGGCAGCCATTATGTTGGTGTACAAACCAGAAATTGAAAAATTATTTTTAGATAAAGGTTTCATAATAGTCAAATGTTATAAAATAAATGAGGAACAGTGAAAAGATTGAAATTTAATCACAAGAGTGCGTATTATACGCTTAAAAAGTATGAAAAAAAGTGTATTTCTGATTTTTACATAAAAACGAGATAAATTGTTTTACCTCAACAGTAAGAATCCACTAAATTTGCAAATTTTCGATCAAATATGACCGCTTAGTTTATTAAAAAATGGATAAAAAAACGTGTTAATTCCAATTTGGATTAACACGTTTTTTTATATTTTATACTGAGAAAATATTAAGGTTTGTAAATGATTTCTACGCCTTCTTCATCTTCCTCAGACCAATCATCGTCCCAGTCATCTTCAGTGATAGGATTTTGCATTGCTTGATTATGATAATCTTCCCATTTGAATTCAACTTCGGTTTTCGCTTGTTGTTCTTCTTCAACTTCACGAGGGTTAGCTTCAATAAAGTCCATAATATTATTGGTTAGTGCTGATACATTATGCCCTGTTGCAGCTGAAATAATGTAGTAATCGCCTTCCCAACCGAGTTTTTCAACGATTTCTTTAGCACGTTGTTGGGCTTCTTCTTCGCCAATGACGTCACATTTATTGAAAACTAACCATTGTGGTTTATCCGCTAATTTTTCGCTGTATTGATATAGTTCTGATTCAATAATAGCGATGTTATCCGCTGGATCGGTCTCATCAACAGGCATAATATCGACAAGATGTAATAATACACGACAACGCTCTAAGTGTTTTAAGAAACGGATACCTAACCCTGTTCCTTCAGACGCCCCTTCGATTAAACCAGGAATATCTGCTACCACAAAACTACGATCGCCACTAACACGTGCCACACCTAGACTTGGTACTAAGGTCGTAAATGGATAATCCGCCACTTTTGGTTTTGCAGCAGAGACACTACGAATAAACGTTGATTTACCTGCGTTTGGTAAGCCAAGCATACCAACGTCAGCTAATAGCATCAATTCGAGCATTAAATCACGTTTCTCGCCTTCTGTACCATTGGTTTTTTGGCGAGGAGTACGGTTTACCGATGATTTAAAACGCGCGTTTCCTAAACCGTGAAAACCACCTTTGGCGATCAATAATTTCATTCCGTGTCTGGTTAAATCACCAATCACTTCTTTGGTGTCGTTATCTATCGCTCTAGTTCCTACTGGTACACGTAATGTGATATCGTTACCTCTAGCACCCGTACAGTTTGCACTGCGTCCATTTTGCCCACGTTCAGCGGCATAGCGTTTTGTGAAACGATAGTCAATTAAGGTATTTAAGTTTTCATCTGCAATTAAATAAACATCACCACCATCACCGCCATCGCCTCCATCAGGACCACCTTTTGGGATAAATTTTTCACGGCGAAAACTCACACAACCGTTCCCGCCATCTCCTGCTTCAATTCTTACAAGAGCCTCATCAATAAATTTCATTTTTACTCCTAAAATTATTTAATTCTATTCTTTTTGATTAGTTTATGTCCTAGTACTGATAAAATTGTACCTGAAACAACAATAAATGCACCGACATAACTTAAAAAATTCATTTCAGGATTTTCAAATATTGCAGGGAAAGAATAATACCCAATATTTGAAAATAACATTGTGAAGATTGGGATCAACACAGTTATCGCACTCACTTTTGAGGCGTCCCAATTATTTAGTGCTTCTGCGTAAGCACCATAACCGATTAAGGTGTTTATACAGCAGAAAATAAAACACCCTAATGTAAATCCATCTAATTCACCAAATTGACTTGGTGTGGCAAAACCACTGAATACTATTGCACAACCAATATAAATAATAAATAAAATTTGTTGTGAGCTAAATCGAGCCAATAATAGTTTTTGTGAAATGCCGTAAAGCACCCAAATAGACGATGCACCTATGCCAAATAATATACCTAACGCATAATCGCCGAGTTGTAATATTTCTTCAAACTGCTGATGAAAGAAAGTAACTAAACCAACAACCAATAATATTAACCCAATTTTTTGATGTAAACCAAAACTTTCTCTGAATAATAATACGCTGACAATCATCATTATAAAAGGGGACAATTGACTTAAAACTTGGGTGGTTGTTGGGGAAATATATTGCAATGCGGAACTGAATAAGAAAAAGTTACCAGAAAGCCCTAGAATACCGAATAAAATCCACTTATATTGTCTAAATGATAGATTGGTGAGTTTAGGTAATTTTTTTGTTAGCCCTAATATAACCAATAAGCCTAAACCTGCGACTAAAAAGCGATACCATACAATTGTAGTTGGATCCAGCACAGTTAAGACTTTTTGTACTGCAATAGGTACAGCCCCCCACATTGATGTGGCAAGCAATGCTAATGAAAAGCCGAGTAAAGGTCTTTGTTTCATATTATCTTTTCTTAAATCCTATAAAAAAACCCCGCTAAGATGCGGGGTCATTTATTCTTTACTTTGAAAATTACTCTGCGTCAATACTCACGTATTTGCGATTTTTGTCGCCTTTAACTTCAAATTTAACTTTACCATCTGCTGTTGCAAATAATGTATGGTCACGACCCATACCTACGTTAGTACCAGCGTGGAATTTTGTACCACGTTGACGAACGATAATGCTACCCGCTAATACAGATTCGCCACCGAAACGTTTAACACCAAGGCGTTTAGCTTCAGAATCACGACCGTTACGAGTTGAACCACCTGCTTTTTTAGTTGCCATCTACTTGATCTCCTCTGAAATTATGCTGTGATCGTAGTGATTTTCACTTCTGTGAACCACTGACGATGACCTTGTTGTTTACGGCTGTGTTTACGACGACGGAATTTAACGATTTTGATTTTATCGCCACGACCGTGAGAAACAACTTCTGCTACTACTTTGCTACCATCAACGATTGGTGCACCGATTTTGATATCTTCACCGTTAACGACCATTAACACTTTGTCGAATTCAACTGTTTCACCAGTTGCAACTTCAAGTTTTTCTAAACGAATTACTTGACCTTCGCTTACTCGGTGTTGTTTGCCGCCACTTTGGAAAACTGCGTACATATATACTCCGCTAAATTATGCGTTCACATTTTGTCTAATTAACTTTGCTACTAACATTTTTAATACATTAAAATAGGTCGCCAATTCTACGCAAAAAATGCTTGACGATCAAGCGTGTTTTTGAATTATTTTTGTAAATCTCTAAAATAATCAAAGAAACTGAAAGATACGTTATTTTGTCACTGCTAAATTAAATTTTTTAATGATGAAGCTTAATAATAAACCATAAAGTGGTAAAAATAACGCCATACTTACGCTAATTTTTACTAAATAATCTACTACACCTAAGCCAAACCAATGCGTTGCTAAATAAGGATCAGCACATTGATAAAAAGCAATACAAAAGAAAACAAAGGTATCAATTAAACTACCAAATAGTGTTGACGACGTAGGTGCAATCCACCATTTTGCCGTTTTGCGAAGTCGATTAAATATGATGATATCCATAAACTGCCCCACAACATAAGCGGCAAAGCTCGCTAAGGCAATTCTAAAAACAAAGAAATTAAACTCCCCCAGTGCAGAAAATCCTTGAAACTGGGTTTCAAAAAAAATCACTGAAATCACATAACTTATCACTAATGCCGGAAACATTACTGCAAAAATAATTTTGCGAGCCAATTGTACGCCAAATACTCGTACCGTGAGATCTGTGGCCAAAAAGATAAAAGGGAATGAAAATGTGCCCCACGTGGTTGGAATTTGAATGTCCGTTAACGGAATTTTTACTTCAAAAGTCAGTTGCACCAAATAATTACTTATAGTGAGAATAAAAATATGGAATAAAGAAAGTAAAATTAACGAACGTCGCTTTTGACGATCAGAAAAATCGATATTGAGAAACATATTGTATCCTTTTTATAAAAAGAGCTGGGGTTAGGGAACCCAAAATTTAATGAGGTGCGTATCTTACTTATTTTGATTAAAAATACAATACAACCTTAATATTAAGCGGTGTGATTTTATTAAAAATTTACCATTTTTTCCTCAAAATTAAGCTATAATGTGCGACCGATTTTTTTAATTTAATTCACGATTTAACATGAACCAAGACAACCATAATGTTGAAGATCTGATCAAAATTTTTAATGATACTTTTTTTGAAGAATATAATGTAAAACTTAATTTTGGAGGCAATTATCCTATCTATCTTCCCGCATTTTTAGATGAGGGGGGCAAACCAAGTGAGCGTGATTATAATATCATTTTGTTTGCAAGAGGCTATTACAGCAGTGCATTACACGAAATTGCTCACTGGCTAATCGCTGGAAAAGAACGCCATAAATTAGAAGATTTTGGCTATTGGTATGAACCTGATGGACGTTCAGCTGAGCGTCAAAGAGAGTTTGAAAAAGTAGAAGTGAAACCACAAGCAATCGAATGGATTTTAGCCGTTGCCGCAGGATTTCGTTATTTTGCTAGTGCAGATAATTTAAGTGGAAATACAGGCGATAATAGTGCTTTTAAACAAGCCGTCTACGAACAGGTAAAACAATATGCTTCGCAAGGTTTATCAGAAAGAGCGGAAAAATTACGTCACGCATTAAGCGAGTTTTATCAAACCCCTGATTATATTGATCTTAATCGCTTTTATTTGGAAAAAATCTAATTAAATTAAAGGCTATTTTTTATTCTAACGCACGATAAAAGATAGCTTTTCACTCTTTTTTTCACTATAATGCTTTCGCTTTTCGCATTATCCCCCCATAGCTCAGTTGGTTAGAGCAGTCGACTCATAATCGATTGGTCACTGGTTCAAGTCCGGTTGGGGGGACCATTTTCCATTCTTTTCTTAAACTCCAGCTCTTTTCGATTATTACATATCTATTTTTATCATTTTTTGATTTATAACATTAGAAAAAAATCTAAATTTAGTTCATTTTTACGATCTAGATCGCAAAATTTAATGAATTTTTTATATATAAGTTGCTTATAGTGTATATTTTAGACTTTTTAGAGTTTAGGAGAGCAAAAGTGAATAAAGTAAGTGCAAATACAGCAGAGATAAGAAATGTATTAGAGCCACTGGTGGGACTTATCGCCATAAAAACGTATTTTTCCTATTATGGTTTGTTTGTCGATAATATCATGTTTGGTTTGTATAAAGACGGTCAGTTTTATTTAAAAATAACGGAAGATTTGATTGAAAAATATAATATATCTTTTACGAAAGGCAACCCTATTCTAGTACGTGATTTTCATTTTTTTGATAAAGATAGATTTTATCAATTCTCCCAAAATAATTTTTTATCTGATTTAATTACTGATTTAAAACAGAAGCAAGCAACAAATAAAATAGAAAAATCAATTAGACATTTGCCAAATATGAATATCAATTTAGAAAGATTATTACAACGACACGGCATCAACACCATTGATGATTTATATAATTTAGGCGAGATACAAGTATTTGTAAAATTGATTGAACAGGGCGTGGATGTTGCAGAAGTGTTTCTGTTTAAGTTACACGGTGCTTTGCATAACAAATTGGTTTATATTCTTAAAGATGAGCAAAAACAATCTTTGCTACGAGAGACTGATGCCGCATTATATGATGCTGGTTTAAGAAAGCGTTTTTCTCAAAAAATAAAAAAGTCTTAAAATGAGATTATAAAAGAGTGTCGTCTTATTGAAGGTTGAAATGATACAGCCCTAGATTATACCGTTTGTGGAAAATGTTATTTTTATCCATTTTTTGATAAAACAAAGCGGTCATATTTGATCGAAAATTTGCAAATTTAGTGAAAAAAATGACCGCTTATCAATAACGTTGTATTGTTAATTATTACTCCGACAACGCTGCTAACTGATCCGCTTGGTATTCCGTAATAATCGGTTGGATTAGCTCTTCCATCTTGCCATTCATTACTTCATCTAAACGGTATAAAGTTAAATTGATACGGTGATCTGTAACGCGTCCTTGTGGGTAGTTATAAGTACGGATTTTATCACTACGATCTCCTGAACCTAACAGGTTACGACGCGTATCCGCTTGCTGTGCCGCTTGGCGTTCTTGCTCAGCTTGAACGATACGAGACGCAAGCACTGACATCGCTTTGGCTTTGTTTTTGTGCTGTGAACGTTCATCTTGGCACTCAACCACAATACCTGTTGGTAAGTGAGTAATACGCACCGCAGAATCGGTAGTATTAACGTGCTGACCACCTGCTCCTGACGCACGGAAAGTATCGATTTTTAAATCAGACGGATTGATTTCTGGCAATTCTGATTCAGGTAATTCAGGCATAACTGCCACAGTACAAGCCGAAGTATGAATACGCCCTTGCGATTCGGTTTTTGGTACACGTTGTACACGATGACCGCCCGATTCAAATTTCAACTTACCATAAACGCTATCGCCACTGATTTTCACAATGATCTCTTTATATCCGCCTTGCTCACTTTCACTTGCCGACATTTCTTCGACACGCCAGCGTTGGCTTTCTGCATAGCGAGAATACATACGGTATAAATCCCCCGCAAAAATCCCTGCTTCATCACCACCCGTTCCTGCACGGATCTCTAAGTAGCAGTTATATTCATCATTTGGATCTTTTGGCAATAATAGAATTTGTAATTGCTGTTCAATTTCAGGAATTTGTGCTTCACTTTCCGCAATTTCTTCTTCTGCCATTTCTTTCATTGTTGGATCGTCCAACAAGATTTTTGCTTCTTCAATATTTTCTTGTAATTGTTGCCATTGTGAAAAGGTTTTAACCACATCTTCAAGCTGTGAATATTCTTTTGAATAAGCACGGAATTTCTCTTGATCGCTGATAATATCAGCGTCGCCTAACAACGCTTGTAATTCTTCGTAGCGTTCTGTTAGGGTTTCTAATTTTGTAATAATTGATTGTTTCATAATTTTATTTCAGCTATTTTTTGTAAAATTTAATATAAAAATGACCGCTTATTGTAACGGAAAATAATCTAAATTGCTTGTATAATATTGCTTTTTACTGTGGATAAAATCGAAAATGAACCATAAGCCTTGCCCTTGCCAATCACACAAAAGTTACGCCGAATGTTGCCAACCTTTTCATCAACACACCGCGACACCACTCACCGCTGAACAGCTAATGCGTTCACGTTACAGTGCTTATACGCTGATCAACATTGATTATATTGTAGAAACCACCCTACCGAGTCAGCAGAAACATTTAGATAAACCCGCAATGCAACAGTGGGCAGAAAGTACAAAATGGTGTGGTTTAGAGGTCATCGCCCATAATCCTAAATTTGCCAAAAACAGAGCAACAGTGGAATTTAAAGCCTATTTTGAAACCGAACAAGGAATGGCTGAACACCACGAATTATCGCTGTTTGTTTATAAAGAGGGAAAGTGGTTTTTTGTTGATCCGAATGTGTAGGAAATAGATAAAAAGATGCTCCTTAACACCGAAGTATTAAGGAGCAGAGCTTTACGAAATTCTATTGAATCTCTTATTGTAGCAACGTTTTCTCATTTCGCTATGCAACAATACTTATAATAATAAAAAATTTTAAATTAAAGTCAATGTTTTTTTATGCAATTTATGCTAAAAATATATCCGTTTCTTTTTATTAGGTAATTTAGGTGGATTTATGTCAACAATGTCATATATTTTAGGATTAGATTTAGGGGTCGCATCTGTTGGTTGGTCAGTTATTGAGATTGATGAAAATGAAATGCCAATTAGATTAGTAGATTTAGGCGTTAGAACTTTCGAAAAGGCTGAAGTGCCAAAAACAGGAGAGTCATTAGCAAAATCAAGACGTGAAGCAAGAAGCATAAGACGACTAATCGCTCGCAGAGTAAGACGCTTATTATTAGCAAAAAAAGCACTCTTAGAGGAAGGTATTTTAACCCAAAATGATTTTTTAACTAAAAGTATCATAAAAGATTTACCTATCAATGCTTGGGAATTAAGAGCCAAAGGATTAGATCATAAATTAACCTCAAAAGAATGGGCAACGGTATTGCTACATTTAGTTAAACATAGGGGATATTTATCACAAAGAAAAAATGAGAGTGATACAGCAGATAAACAGCTCGGTGCATTATTATCTGGCGTAAAAGAAAATCATACCCTATTACAAGAAAACAAATATAGAACACCAGCAGAGCTTGCTATTTGTAAATTTGAAAAAGAAGAGGGACATATTCGCAATCAAAATGGTGAATATATCCATACGTTTGATCGATTAGATTTACAAGCAGAATTGCATCTCCTCTTTGAAAAACAACGCCAATTTAATAATCCTTATGCTTCTGCCAAATTAGAAGAAAAAATGGATTATTTATTGATGTATCAAAAACCAGCTTTATCCGGTGAAGCAATCCTAAAAATGTTGGGCAAATGCTCTTTTGAAACACAAGAATATAAATGTGCAAAAAATACATATAGTGCCGAGCGTTTTATTTGGTTAACTAAGTTAAATAATTTAAGAATTTTAACTCAAGGATCAGAGAGAGGGTTAACAGAATCTGAAAGAGCATTATTATTAAATCAACCTTATCAAAAAGCGAAATTAACCTATACACAAGTCAGAAATATTTTAGAACTATCAGAATCAGAAATTTTTAAAGGCTTGCGTTATGGAAACGTAGAAGATAAAAAAATGATTGAAAAAGAAACGCTTATGGAATTAAAAGCATTTCATCAAATTCGCAAAGTACTGGAAAAAGCAAATTTAAAAACAGAATGGCAAGGTTTAGCGACAAAACCTGAATTACTTGATGAAATTGGCACGATATTTTCATTATATAAAACAGATGCCGATATTACTGCTCAGTTACAAGATAAAATATCAGCCCCAATTTTAAATGCATTATTATCAGGTATAAACTTTGATAAATTTATCAATCTATCTCTAGTAGCACTTTCCAAGATTCTTCCATTGATGGAGCAGGGACAACGTTATGATGAAGCTTGCACTTCTATTTATGGTGATCATTACGGTGTAAAAACAAAAGAAGAACATCTATTTTTACCTTCAATTGATAAAGATGAAATACGTAATCCCGTTGTATTACGTTGCCTTTCTCAAACAAGAAAAATTATCAATGCCGTTATTCGTTTATATGGCTCTCCTGCGAGAATTCATATTGAGACAGGGCGAGAAGTAGGCAAATCATTTAAAGAGCGTCAAAAAATTGAAAAAAATCAGCTTGAAAATAAAGCAAAGAAAGAACGTGCAATAAAAGAATTTAAAGATTTATTCCCTTACTTTATCGGGGAACCAAAATCAAAAGACATTCTAAAAATGCGTTTATACAATGAGCAACAAGGAAAATGTTTATATTCAGGAAAAACTATCGATATCAATCGATTACTTGAAAAAGGTTATGTTGAAATTGATCATGCTTTACCTTTCTCTCGCACTTGGGATGATAGTTTTAATAATAAAGTCCTCGTATTAGCGAATGAAAATCAGAATAAAGCTAATCAAACACCTTATGAATGGTTTGATGGTAAAAATAATACAACTAAATGGCAACAATTTGTTGCTTTAGTATGGGGAAGCCACTTTAATTACCATAAAAAACAGCATCTGTTGCTCAAAAATTTACCTGAAGGTTTTATGAAGAGAAACCTTAACGACACACGATATGTTGCTCGCTATTTAATGAATTTTATCAATGATCATATTCAATTAACAGGTAAAGGAAAAAGACGTGTCTTTGCTTCTAATGGACAAATTACAGCATTACTCCGTGCTCGTTGGGGATTGATGAAAGTTAGAGGAGATAATGACCGCCATCACGCCTTAGATGCTATTGTTGTGGCCTGCACAACTCCTTCAATGCAAAATAAAATTACTGATTTCGTACGTAGTAAGGAAATGAATATTTTCAGCGGTGAATTTATAGATAGAAATACCGGTGAAATTAAACAGATTCATTTCCCTGAACCATGGAACTATTTCCGTAATGAAGTGATGATTCGTGTATTTAGTCATGATCCATTATTAGAATTGGAACAGCAATTACCAAGTCGTCCTGAAGCACGACATCAATATGTTACGCCATTATTTGTATCAAGAATGCCGACTCGAAAAATGACAGGACAAGGGCATTTGGAAACGATTAAATCAGCAAAACGCTTGGCAGAAAATGAAAGCGTGCAACGTATTGCACTCACATCATTAAAATTAAATACGTTAGAAAACATGGCCAATAAAGATAAAGAAAAAGCACTTTATCAAGCATTAAAAGAACGATTAGAACAATTTAATAATGATCCTGTAAAAGCCTTTGCTGAACCTTTTTATAAAAAAGGGGGACAGCAGGTGAAAAAAATTAGAGTTAAACAAATTCAAAAAACAGGGGTAATCGTCCATCAAGGAAATGGCGTAGCAGATAATGCTTCTATGGTTCGTGTTGATGTATTTGAAAAAGCTAACAAATTCTATCTTGTTCCGATTTACACTTGGCAAGTGGCTAAAGGTATTCTGCCTAATAAAGCGGCTATAGCAAACAAAAATGAAGATGAATGGCAAGAAATGGATGAATCTTTTACCTTTAAATTCTCAATCCATCCTAATGATTTAATTAAAGTAACTACGAAAAAGGAAGTTTATTTTGGATATTATGTAGCTATGGACAGACATACTGCAGCAATAAATATCAGAGAGCCCGATTTAGAAAGATCCAAAGGTAAAGATGGATTACATAGAGGAATTGGTGTAAAAACAGCTCTTTCTTTTGAAAAATACGATATTGATCCTTTGGGTAAAAATATCAGACCTTGTCAGCCGAAAGCTCGACAACCTATTCGTTAATTATTACGCTCTATTTGTTTAACAGATAGAGCGTTTTTATTAAGAGGTAATAAGATTATGTCTTGGCGAAGTATCTTAATTAGCAAGGGTGGAAAATTATCATTAAAACAGAATCAACTTTGTATTTGGCAAGAGGAGGCCGAATATACCGTTCCTATTGAAGATATTGCTATTATCGTTGTTGAAAGTAAGGAAGTGGTTATTACTGCCCCCTTACTTTCTGCTCTTGCACTCAATGGTGTGACATTATTGACCTGTGATCAACAGTTTCTACCTTGTGGACAATGGCTTCCCTTTTCACAATATCATCGCCAATTAAAAATATTAAAGCTTCAAATCGAAGCAACCACTCCTCAGAAAAAACAACTATGGCAAGAAATTATAAAACAAAAAGTACTGAATCAAGCCTTTGTCTTATCACAAGCCCAATGTGAAAAAGAAAGTGCTAAATTACACATTATGGCAAAACAGGTTAAATCAGGCGATAAAGAGAATATTGAGGCTCAAGCGGCATTACTTTATTTTCAAACTTTATTCGGAAAAACTTTTCATAGGACAGATGATGATAATATCAATAGCCACTTAAATTATGCTTACACTGTATTACGTTCTGCAGTAGCACGTTGTTTAGTTTATTATGGTTGGTTACCTAGCTTAGGAATTTTTCATCATAGCGAGTTGAATGCCTTTAATCTTGCCGACGATTTTATTGAACCTTTTCGCCCGCTTGTCGATTTACTAGTATGGGAATTATGGAAACAAAATAAATTAGATAAAGGCTTAACACCTTATACCAAACAACAACTCATTAAAATTTTACACAAACAAATACAATTTCAAAATGAAACATTAAGTGTTCTAAGTGCAATAGATCGCACAATTGCATCTTTAAAAATAGCATTTATCAGTAAAAATGCCAAACAGTTAAAATTACCTAACATATTACCTTTAGAGGAATATCATTATGAGTGAGGCAAAATTTATGCGAATAATTGTTTTTTTTGATTTACCCGTCACCACAAAATCGAAACGCCGAGCTGCTAATCAATTTCGTCAGTTTTTGTTAAAAGATGGCTATCAAATGTTACAACTATCGGTCTATTCTCGAATTGTTAGAGGAAGAGATTCGTTAATTAAACATCACAAAAGATTATGTCAAAACTTACCTGAAGAAGGCTCTATTCGTTGCTTAGAGGTAACAGAAAAACAATTTGCAAGTATGCAATTATTATTAGGAGAATTAAAAATTCAAGAAAAAAGGGTAAACGCGAATCAAATGCTTTTATTTTAAACAGCTGTCGTTACAAAAATACTATTTTTACGTTTTTTTAATCGCTAAATATTAAAGTTTTTATCAGAAAAAATCATAAAAAAACACGAATAAATAGTGATTTACTCGTGTTTTTTATGAATCAAAATCGTATTAACACATTGTTTTAAAAGGTTTTAACACGATAATATTGTAGCATAGCGAAATGAGAAAGGGAGCTACAACACAATTATCATTTGAAGAGACAAGAGATGAATTGTAGCATAGCGAAATGAGAAAGGGAGCTACAACGAAAATGCTATGTTTTTGCTATGTTTTATAATTGTAGCATAGCGAAATGAGAAAGGGAGCTACAACGATATCACATGGCGAAGAAGGGCCTAAAGGATTGTAGCATAGCGAAATGAGAAAGGGAGCTACAACAAGCCATTGATACGATTTCAGCAGAATTTTATTGTAGCATAGCGAAATGAGAAAGGGAGCTACAACAAAGTTTTTAGCCGTATTTTGTGGTTTACAATTGTAGCATAGCGAAATGAGAAAGGGAGCTACAACAGGGCTTAAAGAGTTCGTTCACGGTTACAAATTGTAGCATAGCGAAATGAGAAAGGGAGCTACAACGAAAGCAAACCGCTATAGAGAGCGCATTTCATTGTAGCATAGCGAAATGAGAAAGGGAGCTACAACGTATTTCATCTGCTCTTTGGGGAAAGTAGGATTGTAGCATAGCGAAATGAGAAAGGGAGCTACAACGGTTTTGCTTTTCTTAGGCTTCTTAAATGCATTGTAGCATAGCGAAATGAGAAAGGGAGCTACAACTTCTGGTTTAGTCGTAGTATTACTGGAAGCATTGTAGCATAGCGAAATGAGAAAGGGAGCTACAACTTCGATACCTTGCAGGATACGTGCAGTGCAATTGTAGCATAGCGAAATGAGAAAGGGAGCTACAACACTAAACTACATCTATCCGATGACCCAATGATTGTAGCATAGCGAAATGAGAAAGGGAGCTACAACATTCGATCACTCATCCTACATTATCAATCAATTGTAGCATAGCGAAATGAGAAAGGGAGCTACAACTATTGTTGCAGTGCTTTGGTTTTACCCACAATTGTAGCATAGCGAAATGAGAAAGGGAGCTACAACTTTCTCTATTTCCGATTGTTGTAATTTTGAATTGTAGCATAGCGAAATGAGAAAGGGAGCTACAACAAACACTAAAAGGGATACCAAATGGCTTTAATTGTAGCATAGCGAAATGAGAAAGGGAGCTACAACCCAATATAAATCCCTGCGTGGTTAGGTACAATTGTAGCATAGCGAAATGAGAAAGGGAGCTACAACGCTCGAATATGTCTTCCCTCAATCGTCCCAATTGTAGCATAGCGAAATGAGAAAGGGAGCTACAACCGTACGGTTTAGCACGCTGTCATAATGTAAATTGTAGCATAGCGAAATGAGAAAGGGAGCTACAACATGTGATCATAGATTATGTTAATATTCGAGATTGTAGCATAGCGAAATGAGAAAGGGAGCTACAACTGATCACCCTGTTTATGCAAATGTTGATGGATTGTAGCATAGCGAAATGAGAAAGGGAGCTACAACTTTGAATAAGGCGTTATTTTTATCTGAGATATTGTAGCATAGCGAAATGAGAAAGGGAGCTACAACGTTGTGAATTGAGCATTACACCATCTCCCTATTGTAGCATAGCGAAATGAGAAAGGGAGCTACAACGTAACTTCGGTTTTGTTGGCGTTTGTTTGGATTGTAGCATAGCGAAATGAGAAAGGGAGCTACAACTGAACCAAATAACAATAATACCTTTGATATATTGTAGCATAGCGAAATGAGAAAGGGAGCTACAACTATTTCCAAGAGCATCAGCAATAGCTTTTGATTGTAGCATAGCGAAATGAGAAAGGGAGCTACAACAAATCATTGAGCATATCGACCAAAGTGGCGATTGTAGCATAGCGAAATGAGAAAGGGAGCTACAACCTTACTGCCACCTTTTGGATCAAGGTTTATATTGTAGCATAGCGAAATGAGAAAGGGAGCTACAACAAATCAGATGTTCCTTCAGCACCAGCTACGATTGTAGCATAGCGAAATGAGAAAGGGAGCTACAACGCGATTGATGATACATTAGGGAAATTAGGCATTGTAGCATAGCGAAATGAGAAAGGGAGCTACAACAATAGAAGCCATTGCCACCACAGGCTCGGCATTGTAGCATAGCGAAATGAGAAAGGGAGCTACAACTGTGGTTCGCTATCTTCTCCGGTGGTGGTGATTGTAGCATAGCGAAATGAGAAAGGGAGCTACAACCAACACAATTCTATCCGCTTATCTCTCTAGATTGTAGCATAGCGAAATAAAACGTAGCTCTTGTAAAAATTCAAGTATAAATATTGTATTTTATGCTTCTTTATATTATTGTGCATAGTATATATTTTAAACTAAACATATCGTTCCAATAAAATAATCACACTCTTCATAATAGTTTCAGAAAATACATGCTTAAATCAATGTGTATTCCAATTTTAGTGCTAAAAAATTTTTAATTTACTTAAATTATAAAGGGAGATTCATCTATGAAAATCAATAAATTATCCTATTTAATTTCACTTTCTTTGATCGGTGCTCTTAACTCTTCCGCAGAAGCCTGCTCTGCTCTTATCGTTGGTAAATCTGCCAGTAATAATCACAGTATGTTTATCGCAAGGAATGAAGATTTTGGCGATAATAACTGGGCAAAACATTTGGTTTATCATCCCTCAGAAGAGCCAACAGCGAAAGAGTGGAATCTTGGCGATGGTTTAGTTATCCCTATGCCTAAAAAGCTCTACGCTTATTCCGCACTGCCAGACTGGGATGCCAAAGAATCAAATAAAGAAGGGAAATATTTTGAAGAGCGTGGCGTAAATGAATTTAATGTCGCCCTTTCTGCAACTAACAGTGCTGACGTTAATGAAAAAGCCAATAAAGTTGATCCCCTTGTTAAAAATGGCTTATCCGAAGCATTGATTCCGAGCATTATTTTGCCACAAATCAAAACCGCCAAAGAAGGCGTTGAGTTGTTAGGAAAATACCTTAAAGATTATGGTGCATCCGAAGGAAATATTCTCTATTTTGCGGATGAAAAAGAAATATGGATGATGGAAATCGGCTCAGGACACCATTGGATCGCAGTGAAAGTGCCTGATGATGCTTATGTGATGGTTGCCAATGCGTTAAGAATCCATAATGTCGATTTAGACTCGCCTGATGTTTTACATTCAGAAGGCTTATATGAATTTGTGGAGAAAAATAAATTACTCGATAATCCGAATAAAAAATCATTTAATTTTGCCAAAGCCTTTGGTGTATTAGGAGATACTTACAACACTCACCGCGTTTGGTTAGGTCAGAAAATGCTGTCTCCTTCTATCAAACAATCTGAAAATGAGGCTATCTATCCATTATTCCAAAAACCCGATTCTCCGATTGATATTACAAAAATAAAACAGGTTTTAAGTGCTGATTTTAACGGTACAATTCTTGAAAAGGATGGTAAACGACCAATGAGAGTCGAACGTCAATTAGAAACCCATATTATTGAAATACGTCCAGAAAAACCAAAAGCATTGCAGATCGTCACTTGGCAAAGTTTAGGGGTTTTATCCGAATCATTAGTTGTTCCACTTTATTCAACGATGACGAAATACCCTAACTCATTTGTGATGGGAACAGACCAATATGATCCAAATTCAGCCTATTGGCAATTCCGTAGTTTAACCACGTTGGCAAATACAAATGCTCAAAAATATTATCCTTTTATTCATAAAAATCTTGCTGTGGAACAAAAAGATATCATAGAACGCTTTAATCAAGTTGATAAACAATTATCAGCAATAAAAGCCGTACCAATGATGAAGACAAAATCAGCGGATTTTTCAGTCAAAGAATTAAATCACGCCTATGATTTTGCAAAATCATTAAATTCCAAAATAATGACAGATTTAACAAAAATGAGCGAGGGGAAAAAATATACTGAAAAAGAACAGAAAGCCATTTTGACACTGCCTAAAGAATAAAACACCCACAAAGGCAACCTTCTGGTTGCCTTTCCCTAACAAGATGATTGCCGTTACTTTGCATTCAATAATAGAAATATTCTCTTCCTTACGCCACTTTTTAAAAGATTACTGTAAATAAAACCACTTTCCCCTTTTACATTCCCCTAATTTTCCTTAAAATCCCCCCCAACAAGCGGTTAAATTTTTATAAGAATTTGCAAAATGAATAATGAATTATTAGACGGTGTTCCCTTAACCGCATTAGCGGGAGTGGGGGCGAAGATTGCGGAGCGATTGAGTAAAATTGGAATTAACAACGTGCAAGATTTGTTATTTCATTTGCCGTTTCGCTATGAAGATCGCACTCGCATTACACCAATTTGTGACGCACGTCCTGAAAGTTATGTGACGGTTGAAGGCTATGTTCAACTGGCTGAAATTCAATTTGGACGACGCAGAATGTTGAACGTCGTTATTTCTGACAGCACCAGTAAAATTACCCTAAAATTCTTTAATTTTAATATGGGAATGAAAGCAAGTTTTGCACTCGGAGCAAGAGTCAAAGCTTTTGGGGAAGTAAAACGTGGACGTTTTATGGCAGAAATTCATCATCCTGAATATCAAATTATCTATAATAATCAACCTGTTGTGCTTGCGGAAAGTTTAACCCCCGTTTATTCCACCACCGAAGGATTAAAACAAAATGCGTTGCGGAAATTAACGGATCAAGCATTGGCATTGTTGGATCGTGTCAAAGTATCCGAATTGTTGCCAGACCAATTTAATCCACACCAATACAGTTTAAAAGAAGCACTGAAATTATTGCACCGCCCACCGCCAAGTATCTCTGCCGAAGAGTTAGAAAAAGGACAACACCCTGCCCAAAAACGCTTAATTTTTGAGGAGTTATTGGCACATAATTTGGCAATGCAACAGCTTAAAGTGGGAGCAAAACAGCATTTAGCGGAGAGCTTACATTACCAAAGTGATCTCAAACAGCGATTTTTGGCAAGCCTGCCTTTCTCACCGACCAATGCCCAAAGTCGCGTCACCCAAGAGATTGAACAAGATTTGGCAAAACCACAACCGATGATGAGATTGGTACAAGGCGATGTGGGATCAGGGAAAACCTTAGTCGCCGCATTAGCAGCATTATTGGCGATTGATAATGGCAAACAGGTTGCGTTAATGGCACCGACTGAAATTTTAGCAGAACAACACGCCATCAATTTTGCGAATTGGCTCAATCCTTTTGGCGTTGAAGTCGGTTGGCTCGCGGGAAAAGTGAAAGGAAAAGCACGTAAAGCACAACTTGAAGCCATAAAAAATGGCGAAGTTCAGATGATTGTCGGCACGCACGCACTGTTTCAGGATGAAGTTGAATTTGCTGATTTAAGTCTTGTGATTATCGATGAACAGCACCGTTTTGGGGTTCATCAGCGACTTACCTTGCGAGAAAAAGGCACGAAAACCATCAATGGTGAAAATGTCTATCCGCACCAGCTAATTATGACCGCAACCCCCATTCCTCGCACCTTAGCGATGACGGTTTATGCGGATTTGGATACTTCAATAATTGATGAACTTCCACCGGGACGAACCCCAATTACCACTGTGGCAATTTCCGAAGATCGCCGAGCGGAAATTGTTCAGCGTGTTTATCAAGCCTGTAAAAATGAAAAACGCCAAGCCTATTGGGTGTGTACTTTGATTGATGAATCGGAAGTATTAGAGGCTCAGGCGGCGGAATCTATCGCCGAAGATTTAATCCGAGCTTTACCCGATTTACGCATTGGTTTAGTTCACGGTCGAATGAAACCCCAAGAAAAACAAGCCATTATGGCAGAATTTAAAGACGCAAATTTAGATTTATTGGTGGCAACAACCGTTATTGAGGTGGGGGTTGATGTGCCAAATGCAAGCCTGATGATTATTGAAAACTCCGAGCGTTTAGGCTTAGCCCAACTGCATCAGTTGCGTGGACGTGTTGGGCGTGGAGCAACTGCCTCTCACTGTGTGCTGATGTACAAACCGCCACTGGGTAAAATTTCTAAAAAGCGTTTGCAGATGTTACGAGATAGCCAAGATGGTTTTCTTATCGCGGAAAAAGATTTAGAAATTCGTGGCCCCGGCGAAGTGTTGGGAACGAAACAAACGGGCGTGGCTGAATTTAAAATTGCCAATTTAATGCGAGATCGTAAAATGATTCCGTTAGTGCAACATTATGCCAAACAGCTTATTTTACAAGATCCTGCGATTGCTCAACAGCTGATTGACCGCTGGCTTGATGATCGCACCGACTACGGAAATGCATAAGCGGTAAAATCTTGAAAAAATTTGACCGCTTCATTGCATTATATTAGAACAACGTTGCTAACGTTTCGTAAATTAACTGCATATTTAAGATAACAAGCACCACCGTTGAAATAACGCCAAGAATAGTCACAATTTTTGAGTTTACATACTCGCCCATTTCTTTCTTGCTTGATGTGATCTTAATAAGTGGAATCATAGAAATTGGTAACGCTACACATAAAAAGACTTGTGAGTAAATAAGTAACGACTCAACCACATCGCCACGATCACCCCAAACCATAATACAGATGATAACAGGCAACACCGCAATTAAACGAGTGACAATACGACGAACCCACATTGGTACACGTAAGTTAATGAAGCCTTCCATTACGATCTGACCGGTTAACGTCCCTGTGATAGTTGCATTTTGACCTGATGCTAATAATGCCACTGCAAATAATGACGCTAATGTACCACTTGCGATTGGGCCAACAATTTCAGGATTTTTCAATGCATCATATAACTGTGTGAATTTACCCAATTGCTCCGGATCATTTCCGAAGAATAATGATGCACCAAGTAATAAGAGTAAGCAGTTAATAATGAAAGAGAAACCTAATTGAATATTTGAGTCAATAGTTGCAAATTTAAGTGCATGTTTAAGATCTACTGGGTCATTTCTATCGTATTTTCTTGTTTGTACGATAGATGAGTGTAAATATAAGTTATGTGGCATAACCGTTGCACCCACGATACCTAATGCAATTACTAATGCTGAATCCTGCCCTGCAACGTGTTCAGTAAAGATACTGGTTTTTGGCATAAAGCCATTTAAGGTTGCAGCTAAATCAGGCTGAGCCAAAGCAACTTCATACGCAAAAATAGTGAAAATTGTGAGAATAAGAATAAAGACAAAAGCTTCAATTTTTCTAAATCCAAAACGCATTAACACTAAGAGTAAGAATACGTCTGCAATGGTAATTAACACACCCATTAACAATGGAATATCAAATAATAAATTCAACGCAACAGCAGAACCGATAACCTCAGCAATTTCCGTTGCCATAATTGCAAGCTCAGTAGTTACCCATAAAACTTTTGCCATTTTTGGACCAACCATTGCTTTGGTTGCTTGGGCTAAATCCATCCCTTTTACGATACCTAATTTTGCACACATTGCTTGCAACAGCATTGCGATTAAACTTGAAAGCAAGATCACAGAAAGTAATAAATAACCGTAAACCGATCCCCCTTGAATTGAGGTAATCCAGTTACCGGGATCCATATATCCCACAGCAACTAATGCGCCAGGTCCAGAAAATGCCATAAGGTTTGAAAAGAAACCTTTTTTACGACTTGGAATAGAAACCGTATTATTGATCTCTTCAAGACTTAAATTAAAGTTGTCATTTTGATTCATTTTTGTTTACACACCCTTAAATGATAATGATTATTGATTGAGAAATGAATTTTAATTAGATTAGGATTTATTGTCAATAAAATAGACAAAATAAACAAATAAAAACCAGTTCAATTTATTATCTTTTCCCTTGAATTCCTCAAATCTGTTATTATATTGAATAAGATTTTAAACTTAATTTAAAGGATATAAAATGACCAACAAAACTGAAAGCACCCAAGAAAACAACCAAGTTGAGCAAGAAACTGACATTCAAGAAGAATTACAAACAGAACAAACCATTGAAATTCAAGACGAACCAAACTTAGAAATTGATGAATTAACCATTGCTCAGACTCGTATTGCTGAATTAGAAACTTATATCGCAGAAGCTGATAGCCGTGAAAGAGATATTTTATTACGTGCCAAAGCAGAAAATGAAAATATTCGTCGTCGTGCAGAACAAGATGTTGAAAAAGCCCATAAGTTTGCGTTAGAAAAATTCTCAAAAGAATTATTAAATGTAGTAGATAACTTAGAGCGTGCTTTGACTACTTTAGAAGGTGCGGATGAAAGCGTAAAAGGTTTAGCAGAAGGTGTACAATTAACTCATAAAGAATTGACCTCTGTATTAAATCGTCACGGCGTGCAAGGTTTTGGGGAAGTGGGCGAGGCTTTCAACCCTGAAATGCACCAAGCAATTTCACAACAGCCTGCTGAAGGCATTGAATCAAATTGCGTAAGCGTTGTATTACAAAAAGGGTATAAATTAAATGACCGCGTCATTCGTGATGCAATGGTAATGGTTACCCCTTAAATTTGATTTTTTCTGCCCCCTTCACCGCAAGGGGGCTTTTGTATTTTTAAAAGGATAGGAAATGTCTTTACAACTTAATGCCATCGCTTTACTTCTAGCGGTGCTTATTTTTCTCGGATTATTTAGCCAAAACAGCCCAGTGACTATTTCAGCGGCTGTTTTGTTAATTATGCAACAAACCTTACTTTCTAAATATATTCCCTATGCGGACAAATACGGCTTAAAAATCGGGATTATTTTATTAACTATTGGCGTATTAGCCCCCCTTGTTTCAGGTCGAATCGCCTTACCGCCACTAAATGAATTTCTTAACTTTAAAATGATCTCAGCAATTGTTGTTGGTATTGTTGTGGCATGGCTAGGTGGACGTGGCATCCCTCTAATGACCAAAAATCCGCCTCTGATTACAGGTTTGATGATCGGCACCGTGTTTGGCGTGGCTTTTTTCAGAGGTATTCCTGTGGGACCTTTAATTGCCGCAGGAATTTTATCATTAGTTATTGGAAGAGGATAAAATGAAAAACAGACTATTACTCATTATCGCACTCAGTGGCTTTTTTTGTGTCGCTTTTGGTGCATTTGCATCACACGGATTATCAAAAACATTAACTGTTAAAGAGCTAGAATGGATTGATGTCGGCTTAAAATATCAAATTTTTCACACTCTTGCTTTGTTTGGTGTCTTACTACTTGAAAAATATCTCACACTCGCTCATCAAGCGGTACAAAAAAGTTGGTCTTTTGCAAATATTAGCTGGATGTGGCTGTTAGGCATTTTATGTTTTAGTGGTAACTTATATTTAAGAGCGTTAGGTTTCTCAACAGATATGACCGTTTACATCACACCACTAGGTGGCTTTTTATTTTTGATTGGCTGGGGATTATTGATTTATAAGAGTATTAGATTAAAGATATAAATAATAAATGAACATACTTCCACAGCGTAAAACAATTAGACTACAACATTATAATTATCATCAAAACAGCTTATATTTTATTACGATCTGTATAAATGAGAAAAAATGTTTATTCGGTAAAATTATTGATAATGAGGTTATTTTAAATGACGCTGGGAATATGATTAAAAAATGGTATCAAAATATAGAAGATAAATTTAAAGATATTTTTTGTTTAGATTTTATTATTATGCCTAACCATATTCATTTTATTTTACATATTGATAGTCCAAATGATAAAACTGATAGTAATATTATTGCTATCGTTCAATGGTTTAAAATTATGACTACAAATGAATATATTAAAAATGTAAAAAAGAATAATTGGCAACCATTTAATAAAAAATTATGGCAACGTAGTTTTTATGAACATATCATACGTAATGAAGAATCATATCATACGTAATGCAGAATCATACCAACAAATTGCAACTTACATAGAACACAATCCATATAATTGGAAACAAGACAAATTGTATGTGCAAGAATAAATTACCAATATATGATATACAACTAAATAAATCGTAGGGGAGCATTAGCAACTTGTTGCGTATATGCTCCCGCTCTTCAATAGTGAACGAGAGGATATTCCATTCGCTACGCTCATTCAATCCTCCCCTACGGTAAATATAAATCCTAGAATGATTAAATATAATGAAAAAAAATCTGCAAAAAGACAAAAAAATCAGACCGCTTAGTGATGAACAAAAAGCGTTAATGAAAGAGTTACAAAAAATGACGATTAGTGACAGTCGTCGTTTGGCTGGGCGTATTCGTGGTTTAGCGAATATCCATAAGGAAGAAACCAAGCAAGCGGTCACTTCTGAAATAAAAAATGCAATTTCTACGGCACAGGCTTTTTTTAGTCATAAAAAATCACTATTACAAAATCTAAAAATAACCTACCCTGATTTGCCAGTCAGCAGTCGTCGTGATGAAATCCTAAAAACCATTCAAGAAAACCAAGTCGTGGTTATTGCAGGGGAAACCGGTTCAGGAAAAACCACTCAGCTACCAAAAATGTGTTTGGAATTAGGGCGTGGTGTCAAAGGGTTAATCGGTCATACTCAACCTCGCCGAATTGCCGCTCGCTCGGTGGCAAATCGTGTAGCGGAGGAATTAGAAACGGAGCTGGGTGATATTGTTGGTTATAAAGTCCGTTTTAACGATCAAGTCAGCGATAATTCCCTGATTAAATTGATGACGGACGGTATTCTGCTTGCGGAAATTCAAACGGATCGTTACCTAAATCAATACGATACTTTAATTATTGATGAAGCCCACGAACGTAGTCTGAATAATGATTTTATTTTAGGTTATTTAAAACAAATACTGAAAAAACGCCCTGATTTAAAAGTGATTATTACCTCTGCGACCATTGACGTTGAGCGTTTTTCAAAGCACTTTAACAATGCCCCGATTATTGAGGTGTCAGGCAGAACCTATCCAGTGGAAGTGCGTTATCGCCCTGTGTTGGAAGAAGAGGATCAAGATCAACTTCAAGGTATTTTGAATGCAGTTGATGAATTACAAGCCGAAGGGCGTGGCGATATTTTGATCTTTATGAACGGCGAACGTGAAATTCGTGATACCGCCGATGCACTCGAAAAACAGAATTTACATTTAACCGAAATTTTGCCCCTTTACGCACGGTTATCATCGAGCGAACAGCAACGTATTTTCCACCCAAGTAATTTGAACCGCATTATTTTAGCAACCAATGTGGCGGAAACCTCTTTAACCATTCCGAATATTAAATATGTGATTGATACGGGAACGGCTCGCATTTCTCGTTATAGCTATCGCACCAAAGTGCAACGCTTACCGATTGAACCGATTTCACAAGCCTCTGCCAATCAGCGTAAAGGACGTTGTGGGCGTATTAGTGACGGAATTTGTATCCGTCTATATTCCGAAGAGGATTTCAATTCTCGTCCTGAATTTACCGATCCTGAAATTTTACGCACCAACTTAGCGGCAGTTATTTTGCAAATGACCTCGCTTGGTTTAGATGATATTGGAGCATTTCCTTTTGTTGATGCACCAGATTCTCGCAATATCCAAGACGGAATTAAGTTATTAGAAGAATTACAGGCATTTCAGTTCCGCCAAACAAAATATGGGCAAAAGCGTGAACTCACACCAATCGGTCGTCAGCTTGCTCAGTTACCTATCGATCCTCGTTTAGCGAGAATGGTTATTGCCGCGAGTCAAAATGGATCGTTACACGAAGTAATGATGATCGTTTCTGCACTTTCGATCCAAGATCCAAGAGAACGACCGCAAGAGAAACAGCAATCGGCAGACGATAAACATCGCCGTTTTGCGGATAAAGAATCGGATTTTCTCTCTTTTGTGAACCTGTGGCATTTTATCCGTAAAAATCAGAAGGAATTAACTCAAAATAAATTTAGACGTTTATGTCGTCAGGATTATTTGAACTATTTGCGTGTCCGTGAGTGGCAAGATATTTATCATCAACTGCGTTTAACAGTGCGTGAATTGAAAATGCCGATCAACACCGAACCTGCAAATTATGTACAAATTCACACCGCTTTATTGACGGGTTTACTGTCGCATATCGGTATGAAAGAGCCTGAAAAAATGACCTATTTAGGGGCAAGAAATTCCCATTTTTCCATTTTTCCAAGCTCAACTCTCTTTAAAAAGCAACCAAAATGGATTATGGTGTCGGAATTGGTTGAAACCTCAAAATTGTGGGGGCGAATGGTCGCAAAAATCGAACCAGAATGGATTGAGCCGTTAGCCTTACATCTTATCAAATCCAATTACAGCGAACCTCATTGGGAAAAATCCAAAGGGGCGGTAATTGCCTCTGAAAAAGTGACGCTTTATGGCTTACCTATTGTGGCGAGCCGTAATGTCAATTTTGGACGCATTGATCCCGTTGTTAGCCGTGAGATTTTTATTCGCTCAGCATTGGTGGAGGGCGAATGGCTGAATAATTACAAATTCTTCAAACAAAATAACCGCTTAATTCGAGAAGTGGAAGATTTAGAACACAAAACACGTCGCCGTGATATTTTGGTTGATGAAGAAACATTGTTTGAATTTTACGATCAACGTATCGGCACCGAAGTGGTATCGAGTAAGCATTTTGATTCATGGTGGAAAAAAGCCAGAAAAAAAGATCCTGAATTGCTGAATTTTGAAAAATCTTTCTTGATCAACGAAAATGCCAACAGCGTGAGCGATCTTGATTTTCCGAACTTCTGGCATCAGGGAGATCTCAAATTAAAACTCAGCTATCAATTTGAAATTGGCAAAGAGGCGGACGGTGTCACTGTGCATATTCCGTTACCTTTACTCAACCAAGTTGAGCCAGAAGGATTTGATTGGCAAATTCCGGGATTACGCCGTGAGCTTGTGATCGCCTTGATAAAATCACTCCCCAAAGCCACCCGCCGTAACTTCGTACCAGCACCGAATTATACAGAGGCATTTTTAGCAAAAGCCGTGCCTTTTGAAAAACCGTTGCTTGAAAGTTTAACCTACGAATTGCGACGAATGACGGGCGTGAGTGTCGATCCTGACTTATGGAATATCGAAAGCCTTGATCCACACTTGAAAATAACCTTCCGAGTGATTGATGACAAGGGCAAAAAAATCGCTGAAAGCAACGACTTAGACAAACTGAAATTCGAGCTTAAAGATAAAGTGCAAAACACCCTATCAAATATCGCTGATGACGGCATTGAACAAAGTGGCGTGCATTTATGGAATTTTGCTGAATTACCACAATTTTACGAGCAGAGAAAACGCCATTTCAGCGTAAAAGCCTACCCAGCAATTGTGGACGAAAAAGAGTCGGTCGGGATTAAATTATTTGAAACGGAATTTGAACAAGCCCAAGCAATGCAAGCGGGTTTACGCCGTTTATTATTGCTAAACGTGCCATCGCCAATCAAATATTTACACGAAAAATTGCCGAATAAATCCAAGCTCGGCTTATATTTTGCCCCTTTTGGCAAAGTGTTAGAATTGATCGACGACTGCATCGCCTGTGCGATAGATAAACTAATTGAAGAATTCGGTGGCTTTGTGTGGAACGAAGATGATTTTGAAAAATTACGTGAATTTGTACGCCAAAATCTCAACGAAACTACCGTTGAAATCGCTCAACAAGTCGAAAAAATCTTAACCCTGACCTTTGATTTAAACAAGCGTTTAAAAGGGAAATTAGATTTCACAATGGCGTTCGCAATGTCGGATATTAAAACTCAAATCAACCACTTAATTTACCCAAATTTTGTGACAGAGATGGGCTACAAACGACTTGCAAATTTACACCGATATTTGACCGCTATTGAAAAACGCTTAGATAAACTCGGTATCGATCCAAACCAAGATCGTGCCAAAATGTTACGTGTCGAACAAGTACAAAATGCCTACCAGCAACTGCTTGCAAAATTACCAAAATCTAAGGCAATTCCTAATGAAATTTTAGAAATTCGCTATATGATTGAAGAATTAAGAGTGAGTTTATTTGCCCAACAACTAGGCACGCCTTACCCAATTTCAGATAAAAGGATTTTGAATTTGATTAGGGAGTTTTAGAGTAAAATAAAACTCGTTAATCTTTGAAAGAAAATTAACGAGTTTTTTAGTTTATGATAATCTTTTAATTTTACCTTCAGAGCTAATTAAAATCGTATCTATATCAGAATATAAATTTGGAATAAGTTTATTTATATCATTTTTTACAGTATTCGCTAATAACGTCTCATTTTTATCGGATAGTTCAAATGATTTAGTAAATACTAAAATATTGCGAATACCATTATCAACTTTTTCAGTATAATACTTTAAAAATTCATAATTATTCTCAGACAATACTTTCTTAATAAGATTATGTTGCCCTAAATCATTACAAATTAGTTGAGTTTCTGCTTTACAAACAAAGATAGCTGTTCTCATTATATGCTCCCTAGTAAGCTCTAGTATTACTATTAAATCTTTCTAAAAAACCATTTTTATCAAAAGTTAAATCTAGATCTGAATATTCACTTTTAATCGACCCAGGAATAACAATCCCGATAGCAGCTAGAGGAAGTGTAGGTATTAATAAGATATTGCCTATGTCTTTTGCCGTTTGGTTTCCTTCGCTTCTATATCTATATTCTTCTGAGCCATCTAAATCTATTTTTTTTGATGTTGGCTCTCCTAATAGTTCAACAACTTTTGATTTTGTCATACCAATGGTTAATGTTTTTGCTATATCTTCATAGTTAGTTGGAGCCGAGAGAGTACAACCACTTAAAATAATAGCACTTATTAAAATTATTAAATATTTTTTCATTTTTAACTCCAAATTAATCATCTGAACACCAAACATAAGAATCAACTTCTTTAACTTCCCCTTTTTCATTAAAACAAACATCAATATCTTTGTAATCATAAACTTCAAGAGTTCCTTTATTACCTTCTCTTTTTCGTCCTTCTGGATATCCAAGAATATTAATAACCTCTTGTTTTGACATTCCTTTTTCTAATAGACTAGAACGATTATAACCAGTTTCATTACTACACCCTATAAGTAACAGCATAGTTGTTAATAAATAAAATTTTACTTTCATATAGACCCTAAAAATTAAAAAATGAATAATATTCATTAAATTTATGCCTTTATGGTTCTTTTGTCAAGATTAAAAATAGCAAAAAATATGCAATATACGCATAAATTTAAAAATGGCTTTAAAATGGCAAAGATGACTACAACAGAAATTGATAGGCTTATTGGACAAAAAATACAGCAGAAACGTAAAGAACTAGGATATTCTGCTGATCGATTATCAGAGTATGTTGATATTTCACAGCCACAGCTTTCTCGCTATGAAAGAGGTGCAAATAAAATAAATCTTTCTCATTTGGTCGCAATAGCCAATTTTTTAAAAACACCTATCAGCTATTTCTTTTCAGGCTGTATGGAAAAATCAGAATGGAACAGCGATGAACTCGATCGCCATTGGCAAGAACTTACCTCAAAACAAAAAGCACTTTTTGTTGATTTATTAAAAGAATTACGAAAATCTTAAATAGATCATTTTAAGGGTTTTGTAGTGTCAGAGTATGCTTTGACGAATGTAGAATGATTCACAATTTTTGAATTTAGTTAATATAAAAAAGGACAAGGCATACCTTGTCCCTACAATGTTTTATCTATCTTAGTGTTAATAATATTATTTAATTAAATATTTCTCCGCCAGATACCCGACCAAAATAGTTGGGTTTTTTAGTGCGTTTCATATACAATATCCTCATAAATTTTTATTTTTATAAGAGAGAAAACGACTATGCAAGATTTAATCTGCTATAAAATAATGCCTGTTTGGAATAAAGATTCATTGCCAAAAATGTTTCAAGAACAACATAACACTAAAGAAGGCACTTGGGCAAAATTAACCGTTTTAAAGGGCGAATTAAAGTTTTATGAACTAACGGAAAATGGTGAGGAAGTAAAATCAGTAATTTTATCCCCTGAAAATCAAGCAGATTTTGTACCGCCACAACAATGGCATAAAGTAGAAGCGGTTTCTGATGATTTAGAATGCCAGTTAGCTTTTTATTGCAAAACTGAGGATTTTTATGCAAAGAAATATAGTTTAACCAAAACCCATTCCGAAGTGCTAAATGCTGTTAATTTTGTGCCAAAAGGTAAGGTCTTGGATTTAGGCTGTGGACGTGGGCGTAATTCACTATATTTGAATTTACTTGGTTTTGATGTCACTTCTGTTGATCAAAATGTGGAAAGTATCAACTTTTTACATCGCATTATTGAACAAGAAAATTTATCTTTAAAAACAGATGTTTATGATATCAATCAAGCCTCATTAACTGATAATTACGACTTTATTGTTTCAACTGTTGTGATGATGTTTTTACAACCTGATCGCATTCCTGCTATTATCCAAAATATGCAACAACAAACCAATCTCAATGGTTATAATTTAATTGTGTGTGCAATGAATACGGAAAATTATCCTTGCACTTTCTTTCCTTTTGCGTTTAAAGAAGGCGAATTGAAAGCCTATTATCAAGATTGGGAATTAGTTAAATATAATGAAAATGTGGGGCAATTACACCGTGTTGATGAAAATGGCAACCGTATTTCCTTACAATTCGCGACGATGCTAGCCAAAAAAGTGAAATAACATTCAACAACAAGCGGTTATATTTGATCGATTTTTTGCAAATTTTTGATCAAATATAACCGCTTGTTTTTTATCATTTTATGGAATGGCTAAAATTCTACTGTTACACAAATCATCACTTTCAAATGCCGTCATCTCACCTGCTTTTGCATTTGGAATAGGGAAAACGCGTACCGTCAGAGGCTTATTCAAACGAAATGCCATTGTGCCAGTATCTCGCATTAGTGCGGAGAGTTGCTCAACGGTTGCATTACCTGAAACAGGCACGGTATCCAAACCAATGCCACAAACCGCACTGTATGTCAGCAATGCTCGGATATCAAACTGATCTAATTGAGAGCCTTTGGCTAGCCCTGTATCTTCGGTTAAAGCCAACATTAGCCCTGAAAATCCAACTAATGGCACGTTTTTAATAGATTTGAATACTCTTGTAAGTAATGCCGACGCCTCTACGGTTCCCGCTGCCCCGAAATAAGGGACATTTAAGCATTCATAAACCGTTGCCATTGATGAGCAGTTTTTAGATGGAGCAGCGGAACTATCTATTCCTGCAAATTCAAAATTACCCGATAAAGTAACCGAATTGACGGCATTTAATACTTGATCAATATGATATTGCAAGGCTTCGGAAAGCTGAATATAGGCATCATTAAAGAAACTATTGTGATCACTTTTTGGAATATTTTCTAACACCGCCACTAATAAATCAGGTGTTTCAAAACCAACCACAAAGCTATTCGGCAAGTTGCTTGAATGATAGCTCGCAGGGAAATAAGGAATGAAAGGTTTGCAATTAAAATTCACTGTAAAATTAAAATTACCTTCGCCACGTTCTGTTGTTTCAGCAATCATTTTAACCGCTTGGGCGGATTGCTCGATCAAGCGATTATCCAACACACCATTTTCATCTAACGGCACATTCACGCAAGCATTGCACAAATCGCCATAGTCTTGAATCAGTGCCGGTAATAACTGAATTTCTTGCTCGGTTTTTGCCTCACCAATCGCAAAACGAATACGCAATCCACTGTCATTTAACTGATTGAGTAACTGTTTCAGATAACCTAAATCTGCTTTGGCATTTTCAATACTCGTGGTATCTAAATATTCTCCAAAGGCATTGGTGACGATACGAATAGTTTGAATTTCATAGCCTGCATTTTGAATGGTTGGAATCAGCAGATCAAATTCTTGTTTGGCTTGTTGTAACGCTTGTTGCCATTGGTTTTTGTCTTTGGTTAATGAGAGAAATAGCGTAATGGTTCGCACTCGGCAAAGGGATTTATCTTTATAATTCATCATCAGCTCCTGTATCAAAAATTAAAGTGTCGCACTGGTGCGATTTCTAATTGTTGTAAATTCTTCCTCAATCAAGAGCTTACCATTTAGATAAACCGCTTGCAGTAAATTTTGTTGTGCGTCTAGCAAGGTTTCTTCACGAATAGTTTTAAATTGATTATCCTGTTTGATCAGTGCCAAACGCCCTTTTTTAGAACGCTTGCTATGAGCGGTGATCGGATCTTTATACACATCTCGCCACTCGCCTGCCACTTGAATTGCAGAGGTTTTCATTACCCAGCTCATCACATCACGATTGACTTTTTGCAACAATCCGCCCCCCATTCCAAAGGTAATATTTTCAGCGCTAAATCCCATTGCCATTATTTCATCAAGAATTTCTTTTAAAGAATCCTGATCGATACCGTCTCCTTGAATCACACGAATACAATCAGGCAACACTTTGTAGCCCTTGCTATTCAAGGTTGAACCGAATTTTTGTTCTAAAATTTCAAGGGTTTTGCACACCACTTCGGTCGGCTTACCACTATCAGGACGAACCACTAAGGTTCCCCCCATTTTGATAATTTGCTCTTTAAACTGACTGCCCCACACTTCGCTGACTACGTCCCACAAATTATAGCTGTCGGATACCACCGCAAAGATTTTTCCTTCACCACCAAATTGGTTGAGCATATTTTGATAAGCGGCAATCTCGCCTTCACGCCCCCAACTGGTGATCGTGCTATGCTCTGCCGCAGGAATAGAAAATGCGGGCATTTCCGTTGCGTTATACCAACGACGAGCGGCGAGCAATGCACTCACGCTATCCGTGCCACTAAAATTAACTAAATGGGCTAATCCACCGAGTGCGACAGTTTCCAAACTACTCGCCCCTCTCGCCCCAAAATCGTGTAATTTAAAAGGCAAACTCGCTAAATTATCCGCTGATTTTTCTAGGGCTTGTTTGATGATTTTTTTGCAATAATAAGAGATACTCGCAACCGTGCTTGGATACCAAATCGCACGCAATAATGCCGTTTCTAAGTAGCTTGGTAACCAATAAAATTCAGGATCAGTATTGATAATCTGACATACCACATTACTTGCTGGAATAATACTTCCTTCTGGTATCGCCTCAATTTTTATCGGTAAATAACCTTGATATTTTTCAACGATTTTTAACCAGCCCTGCTTATTAAAAGGCTCGCCGTGAGCCGTAAAAACAATTTCCGCCTCTTCAATATCTTGTAACGTAACAGGTTTACTCAAATACTCTTTAATAAAGGCTTGTAGCCCAAAAAAGACTACATCAAAATCACTTTTACGGGATTCAATATAGCTAGACACATATTCACTTTGTGGCGGATATTGCACCCAATGGGACGCTTTGTAACTGTCGGTATTTAAGATAAGGTTATTTAGATTTGATGTGTACATTTTTTATTTCTCATTAAAGAATAGAAAAGATAGCGCATATTGTTGCATATACTTTACTAAATTGGAATAAAAAATGTGGTTTTACCGAGAAAATGATATAAAAAAAGAATCCTCCGAATCATTCGAAGAATTCTATCATTTTATTTATTTGTAATTTTTAATAAAAATATGACCGCTTACTTACCACTGTCACCATAGTTTTTCAGTACACGAGCAGAAGGATCATCAACATTACAACCTTCCCACTCTTTGTTTGGCATCCAGAAATCTTTGATCCACTCGGCTTGACCTGGATAGAATTTTTCAAAAATATCACGGTAAAGCAAGCTTTCTTTGGTAAATGGTGTGCCGTGTAAATAGGTTTCTTTCGCTTTTGCTAAGTCTTCATCTGAATATTTACTTTCAGCAAAATCTTTAAGATGATCAACCATTGAGTGACCAACTGCGTCAGAAAATGCCGCTTTTTCACGGTATAAAATGCTATCTGGTAAATAATCCAAACCTTCAAATGCACGACGCAATAAGTATTTACCTTTGCCGTATTTATTCATTTTACGCTCAGGATTGATACTCATCGCATAATCCACAAAATCAATATCGCTAAATGGTACACGAGCTTCAATTGAGTTTGCTGATAAACAGCGGTCTGCACGTAATACATCATACATATATAATTCGCGGATACGTTTTTGTGATTCTTTTTGGAATTCTGCTGGCGTTGGGGCAAAGTCGGTATATTTATAACCAAAAATTTCATCACTTACTTCACCCGTTAAAAGCACTTTAAGATCGGTGTTTTCACGGATATATTTACAAATTAAGTACATGCCCATACTTGCACGAACAGTGGTAATATCCCACGTTTCTAAGTGCCAAATAACGGTTTCTAATGCTTCCAAAATATCTTCTTTGGTCATAATCACTTCGGTGTGCTCACAACCTAAATAATCTGCCACTTCTTTGGCATATTTTAAATCAATCGGATCGGTATCCATTCCCACTGCGAACGTACGAATTGGTTTATCTAAATGTTTTTGTGCAATCGCACACACTAATGATGAATCTAAACCACCACTTAATAAGAAGCCTAATGGTGCATCCGCGTGCAAGCGTTTGATCACGGCTGCTTCTAATTTTTCTTTTAAGTTTTTGGCAATTGTTTCTACGTCTTGATCGATAATCACTTTTGGATCGGCAATATCGTTATAACAAACAAATTTGCCCGCTTTATAGTAATGCCCAGGTGGGAATGGCGTCACATCACGGCAAAATGAGATTAAGCCTTTTGCTTCTGATGCAAAGGCAATCGCACCCGTTTCTTTGTCGTAGCCATAAAATAATGGACGGATTCCCATTGGATCACGCCCAGCCATAACTTCGCCTGTTTTGCGATCAAACATTACAAGTGCAAATTCAGCGTCAAGCATTTTCATCATGACATCAATGCCAACGTGTTCGTAAAGCGGGATTAACACTTCGCAATCACTGTGTGAATGGAAATTATAGGTATCTTTTAAAATCTCGGTCAAATATTCAAAATTATAGATTTCACCATTACACATCAATTTTACATCGTTATGTACAAAAGGCTGGTTTCCATTATTCGTCATATCCATAATAGATAAACGATGAAATCCCCAAATCCCGCCGTCATCCGCTGTAATACTTTGATGATCCGGTCCGCGATGGAAGGTTGAATCATAACTTTTCTTAAATGTTTCGCTCATCTCTTTTGCAGATGAGAATACAAAACCGCACATATTTGTCTCCGAGTTGATTATTCTTTAATAAATTATCAACAATTTTAAATAAAAACAAACAAAATGCAAACTATTTTTAAACAAAAACAAAAAACCACACAACAAGCAGAATTTTATATAACAAAAATATTGTAATATTAGATAATATTTATATTTATAGCTATTCGCTTAAATTATTTTGACTATCGTTAAAAAATGAAATTTCCGTTATAATCTGACAACTTTAAACTAAATAAGGAATAATTATGCAAAATCCAAATGATGATGTGCTTTATGCACCCGTAGAATGGCAAGACCATAGTGAAGGTTATAGCGATATTTTATATCATAAATCAACCGACGGTATCGCAAAAATCACCATTAACCGTCCAGAAGTACGTAACGCATTCCGCCCACAAACTGTAAAAGAGATGATTCAAGCCTTTGCTGACGCACGTTTTGATGAAAAAGTGGGTGTGATTGTATTAACAGGTCAAGGTGAAAAAGCCTTCTGTTCAGGTGGTGATCAGAAAGTACGTGGCGATTACGGCGGTTATAAAGATGATAGTGGTGTACATCACTTAAATGTGCTTGATTTCCAACGTGACATCCGTACTTGTCCAAAACCGGTGGTGGCAATGGTTGCCGGTTACTCTATCGGTGGTGGACACGTATTACATATGATGTGTGATTTAACCATTGCTGCTGAAAATGCCATTTTCGGTCAAACAGGACCAAAAGTGGGTTCATTTGACGGTGGTTGGGGTGCAAGCTATATGGCGCGTATCGTGGGACAGAAAAAAGCTCGTGAAATTTGGTTCTTATGCCGTCAATACAACGCACAAGAGGCATTAGAGATGGGACTAGTAAATACTGTTGTGCCTTACAGTGAATTAGAAAAAGAAACTGTAAAATGGTGTCGTGAAATGTTACGTAACAGCCCAATCGCATTACGTTGCCTAAAAGCAGCATTAAATGCAGACTGTGATGGTCAATCCGGTTTACAAGAACTTGCAGGTAATGCCACAATGTTATTCTATATGACAGAAGAAGGGCAAGAAGGACGTAATGCCTTCAATGAAAAACGCCTGCCAGATTTCAATAAGTTTAAGCGTAATCCTTAATATTATTAACATAGCGATTCTATAAGGGTGTATTACATTACACCCTTTATCGTTTCTATTATACTTAGAATAGCAAACTGACGATTAAATTAAAAACAAGCCTCGCATCTCCTCTTATTATTATAAATAATACAAGATTAAAACTATCAGAAAATATAATACAGCTTATATCTATGCAACATTAACAAAAAAGTAGCTTGTTACTCTCTAAATTCATCAAAAATATATGTAAATATAGACATTCATCATTACACTTTACTAGGATAAATAGAAATATTCTAATTTTTGTGAAATTATGAAAAATATTTTATCAAATCAAATGAAAACTCACTAACTATATTTTAATATTTAATTGGGATTATAAGACGATATGGCAGGGGCGGAGAGACTCGAACTCCCAGCATTCGGTTTTGGAGACCGACGCTCTACCAATTGAACTACGCCCCTAAAAAGAATTGGCGGAATGGACGGGATTCGAACCCGCGACCCCCTGCGTGACAGGCAGGTATTCTAACCAGCTGAACTACCACTCCGCAAATATGGAAACCTAATAGTGCCCTACTCTCACACAGGGAAACCCTGCACTACCATCGGCGTTACAGCATTTCACTTCTGAGTTCGGTATGGATTCAGGTGGGGCTACTGCACTATCGCTATTAGGAAAATTTTTATTAAGTTAGTTTACTTAACTAAAAATAAACTAATTTAATAAAACCCTGATGGTGTCCTACTCTCACATGGGGAAACCCCACACTACCATCGGCGTTACAACTTTTCACTTCTGAGTTCGGTATGGAGTCAGGTGGTTCCGTTGCACTATGGCCATCAGGAAAATCTTTCAATATTCTTCTCTAATTTTCTTTATTCTTTAATTAAAAACAAGCTTCTACTTCTACTTTCTTTATTCGTCTTTCCAAAAACACTTGAGCGTTGTATGGTTAAGCCTCTCGGGCAATTAGTACAGGTTAGCTCAACATATCACTATGCTTACACACCCTGCCTATCTACGTCTTAGTCTCAAACAACCCTTACTGACTTATAGTCAGGGAGAACTCATCTCAAGGCAAGTTTCGTGCTTAGATGCTTTCAGCACTTATCTTTTCCGCATGTAGCTACCCAGCAATGCCTCTGGCGAGACAACTGGAACACCAGTGATGCGTCCACTCCGGTCCTCTCGTACTAGGAGCAGCCCCTTTCAATTCTCCAACGCCCACGGCAGATAGGGACCGAACTGTCTCACGACGTTCTAAACCCAGCTCGCGTACCACTTTAAATGGCGAACAGCCATACCCTTGGGACCTACTTCAGCCCCAGGATGTGATGAGCCGACATCGAGGTGCCAAACACCGCCGTCGATATGAACTCTTGGGCGGTATCAGCCTGTTATCCCCGGAGTACCTTTTATCCGTTGAGCGATGGCCCTTCCATTCAGAACCACCGGATCACTATGACCTACTTTCGTACCTGCTCGACATGTCCGTCTCGCAGTCAAGCTTGCTTATACCATTGTACTAACCTCACGATGTCCGACCGTGATTAGCAAACCTTCGTACTCCTCCGTTACTCTTTGGGAGGAGACCGCCCCAGTCAAACTACCCACCAGACACTGTCCGAGACCACGTTTCGTAATCTTCGTTAGAACATCAAACGTTAAAGGGTGGTATTTCAAGGACGACTCCATAACAACTGGCGTTGCTACTTCTAAGTCTCCCACCTATCCTACACATTAAAATTCAAGGTTCAGTGTCAAGCTATAGTAAAGGTTCACGGGGTCTTTCCGTCTAGCCGCGGGTACACCGCATCTTCACGGCGATTTCAATTTCACTGAGTCTCGGGTGGAGACAGCCTGGCCATCATTATGCCATTCGTGCAGGTCGGAACTTACCCGACAAGGAATTTCGCTACCTTAGGACCGTTATAGTTACGGCCGCCGTTTACTGGGGCTTCGATCAGGAGCTTCTCTTTCGATTACACCATCAATTAACCTTCCAGCACCGGGCAGGCATCACACCCTATACGTCCACTTTCGTGTTTGCAGAGTGCTATGTTTTTAATAAACAGTTGCAGCCAGCTGGTATCTTCGACCGGTTCAACCTTCACCCGTAAAGGGCTACAATCTACGCCGGCGCACCTTCTCCCGAAGTTACGGTGCTATTTTGCCTAGTTCCTTCACCCGAGTTCTCTCAAGCGCCTGAGTATTCTCTACCTGATCACCTGTGTCGGTTTACAGTACGATTTATAATAACCTGAAGCTTAGTGGCTTTTCCTGGAAGCGTGGTATCAGTTACTTCAACGCCTTAGCGTCTCGTCATCACTTCTCGGTGTTTAATAGAATTCCGGATTTGCCTAAAATTCCCACCTACCGGCTTAAACAGGGCAATCCAATACCCTGATAACCTAACCTTCTCCGTCCCCACATCGCAGTTATTACAAGTACAGGAATATTAACCTGTTTCCCATCGACTACGCTTTTCAGCCTTGCCTTAGGGGTCGACTCACCCTGCCCCGATTAACGTTGGACAGGAAACCTTGATCTTCCGGCGAACGAGTTTTTCACTCGTTTTATCGTTACTTATGTCAGCATTCGCACTTCTGATACGTCCAGCAAACCTCTCGATTCACCTTCATCCGCTTACAGAACGCTCCCCTACCCAACAGAATAAATTCTGATGCCGCAGCTTCGGTGCTATATTTGAGCCCCGTTACATCTTCCGCGCAGGCCGACTCGACTAGTGAGCTATTACGCTTTCTTTAAATGGTGGCTGCTTCTAAGCCAACATCCTAGCTGTCTAAGCCTTCCCACTTCGTTTCCCACTTAATATAGACTTTGGGACCTTAGCTGGCGGTCTGGGTTGTTTCCCTCTTCACGACGAACGTTAGCACCCGCCGTGTGTCTCCTGAGTATCACTCTTTGGTATTCGTAGTTTGCATCGGGTTGGTAAGCCGGGATGGCCCCCTAGCCGAAACAGTGCTCTACCCCCAAAGGTGTCCGCTCAAGGCTCTACCTAAATAGATTTCGGGGAGAACCAGCTATCTCCCGGTTTGATTGGCCTTTCACCCCCAGCCACAGGTCATCCGCTAATTTTTCAACATTAGTCGGTTCGGTCCTCCAGTTAGTGTTACCCAACCTTCAACCTGCCCATGGCTAGATCACCGGGTTTCGGGTCTATACCTTGCAACTAAACGCCCAGTTAAGACTCGGTTTCCCTACGGCTCCCCTATTCGGTTAACCTTGCTACAAAATATAAGTCGCTGACCCATTATACAAAAGGTACGCAGTCACAACACAAAGTTGCTCCTACTGCTTGTACGTACACGGTTTCAGGTTCTATTTCACTCCCCTCGCAGGGGTTCTTTTTACCTTTCCTTCACAGTACTAGTTCACTATCGGTCAATCAGGAGTATTTAGCCTTGGAGGATGGTCCCCCCATCTTCAAACAGGATATCACGTGTCCCGCCCTACTTATCGTTAGCTTAGTTCCACAATTGTATTTTCAGATACGGGGCTATCACCCTGTGTCGCGAAGTTTCCCAACTTCTTCTCTTAATACTACTGCTAAAACTAACTGGCTCTTCCGCTTTCGCTCGCCGCTACTCACAGAATCTCGGTTGATTTCTTTTCCTCGGGGTACTTAGATGTTTCAGTTCTCCCGGTTCGCTTTAATAACCTATGTATTCAGTTATTAATAATAGGTTCTTCACCTATTGGGTTTCCCCATTCGGAAATCTTGGAATTATCACGTTTCTTATCAACTCTTCCAAGCTTATCGCAGATTAGCACGTCCTTCATCGCCTCTGATTGCCAAGGCATCCACCGTGTACGCTTAGTCACTTAACCATACAACCTCAAGTGCTTTCACACCTAAAGTTGTCATTAAACAACTCAAGTTCGTATGTTGCTTTTGTTCAACATACTATTTTTTAGTTTCTTACTCAGACTTCATAAAGATTTAATATTCAATTCATCAATTTAAGTTAATAAATTAAACATCAAACTTGAAAGTCTTCAGTTTTCAGCTTGTTTCCAATTTTTTAAAGAACAATAAGATAACAAATATCTTTAAATGGCGTCCCCAGGGGGATTCGAACCCCCGTTACCGCCGTGAAAGGGCGATGTCCTAGGCCTCTAGACGATGGGGACAACATTTAGAGATACTCTTATCTCTTTTATTGTCTCTTATTACTTCATCAAACAATCTGTGTGAACACTCGCTGTCGCTTATTCAGGTAAGGAGGTGATCCAACCGCAGGTTCCCCTACGGTTACCTTGTTACGACTTCACCCCAGTCATGAATCATACCGTGGTAAACGCCCTCCCGAAGGTTAAGCTATCTACTTCTGGTACAACCCACTCCCATGGTGTGACGGGCGGTGTGTACAAGGCCCGGGAACGTATTCACCGCGACATTCTGATTCGCGATTACTAGCGATTCCGACTTCATGGAGTCGAGTTGCAGACTCCAATCCGGACTTAGACGTACTTTCTGAGATTCGCTCACCCTCGCAGGTTCGCCGCCCTCTGTATACGCCATTGTAGCACGTGTGTAGCCCTACTCGTAAGGGCCATGATGACTTGACGTCGTCCCCACCTTCCTCCAGTTTATCACTGGCAGTCTCCTTTGAGTTCTCAGCATTACCTGCTAGCAACAAAGGATAAGGGTTGCGCTCGTTGCGGGACTTAACCCAACATTTCACAACACGAGCTGACGACAGCCATGCAGCACCTGTCTCATAGTTCCCGAAGGCACAAGCTCATCTCTGAGCTCTTCTATGGATGTCAAGAGTAGGTAAGGTTCTTCGCGTTGCATCGAATTAAACCACATGCTCCACCGCTTGTGCGGGCCCCCGTCAATTCATTTGAGTTTTAACCTTGCGGCCGTACTCCCCAGGCGGTCGATTTATCACGTTAGCTACGGGCGCCAAGCTTAAAGCCCAACCCCCAAATCGACATCGTTTACAGCGTGGACTACCAGGGTATCTAATCCTGTTTGCTACCCACGCTTTCGCACCTCAGCGTCAGTCTCTCTCCAAGGGGCTGCCTTCGCCTTCGGTATTCCTCCACATCTCTACGCATTTCACCGCTACACGTGGAATTCTACCCCTCCCTAGAGGACTCTAGTCGCCCAGTCTCAAATGCAATTCCCAAGTTCAGCTCGGGGCTTTCACATCTGACTTAGACAACCGCCTGCGTGCCCTTTACGCCCAGTTATTCCGATTAACGCTCGCACCCTCCGTATTACCGCGGCTGCTGGCACGGAGTTAGCCGGTGCTTCTTCTGCGACTAACGTCAATTGCTACACCTATTAGATATAGCACCTTCCTCATCGCTGAAAGAACTTTACAACCCGAAAGCCTTCTTCATTCACGCGGCATGGCTGCATCAGGCTTGCGCCCATTGTGCAATATTCCCCACTGCTGCCTCCCGTAGGAGTCTGGACCGTGTCTCAGTTCCAGTGTGGCTGGTCATCCTCTCAAACCAGCTAGAGATCGTCAGCTTGGTGAGCCTTTACCTCACCAACTACCTAATCTCACTTGGGCTCATCTTATGGCATGTGGCCCGAAGGTCCCACACTTTAATCCGAAGATATTACGCGGTATTAGCTACAGTTTCCCGTAGTTATCCCCCTCCATAAGGCAGATTCCCAAGCATTACTCACCCGTCCGCCACTCGTCAGCAAAGAAAGCAAGCTTTCTTCCTGTTACCGTTCGACTTGCATGTGTTAAGCCTGCCGCCAGCGTTCAATCTGAGCCATGATCAAACTCTTCAATTAAAAGTTTAATCGCTCAATAAACTGACATAGAATTTTTATTAAATAAATTTTCAGTGACACTTATTAAGACTTTAATTTCAAAATATTTTTTAAATAAGTCAAATCAACAAGTGCCCACACAGATTGTCTGATAAATTGTTAAAGAGCAAAAAAATCAACGACGCACCTAGTAAACTTTCTTTCTTCACAACAGTGCGTCGTTGTGTGTGGCGTATTATAGGGATTTTAAAAAACTACGCAAGCACTTTTTGCAAAAAAGTTTAAAAAAATTGAACAAGAGATTAAATTTAATTCAAAACGATGTTTTTTTGTAAAAATTAGATAAAATCTAACCGCTTCAATCCATTTTTGATCATTATATTTTCTTGGTCTTTTATGTTTTTTGTGACTTTGGTGCAGTAAGCAATGTTATCAAAAGAGGATTTTTCAGCTATTTTTTTTGTTTTTAATAAGAATTCCACTCTATTTGCTATCGCTTTTCCTGAATCAATAAAGTTTTTTACCTGTGGGAGCAATTGTTGTAGCTCTTTTTTGACTACTGGAAAGTGGGTACAACCTAAAATAACAGTATCTAATTTTGGATTAGATTGCCACGTTGCAATAATTTCTTGTAATTTTTCACTATCGACCGTATTTGTTTGCATTTTTTGTTCAGCCAATTCTACTAATGTAGTAGATCCTATTTTCTCGACAACACACTCTTTGGCATAGCTATCTATTAGCTCTTGAACATAACGACGATTCACTGTTCCTTTTGTTGCTAATAATCCTATTGTTTTCGTCTGTGAGATCTGTGCAGCAGGTTTTATAGCTGGAACTGTTCCTACTACTTCTATATCAAATTTTTTTCTTAATGTAGGCAATACAACAGTACTTGCGGTATTACAAGCGACAACGACAAGATCAAGCGGGTGTTTTTTTATAATTTTTTGCACAATATGTTCTGCTCTTGCTACAAGCTCGCTTTCCGATTTTTCTGAATAAGGAAAATAAGCATTATCAAAACAATATATATAGTAGGCATTTGGAATTTTCTTGCGGATTTCATCATAGATGGTTAATCCTCCCATTCCTGAATCGTAAATAAGGATTGTTGGTTTCATTTTGTCAGTAATTGTATTTTAGTATCTGAGTAAACTAATTTTTGGATTCTACTCTCTTCTTTTTTGTCATTCAAATACAACACTATGATTTTTCTCTTAATCTAATAATTGATTGTTGATAAGCCTGTGGCATAATAAAGCAACATTTTAAACAGTAACAAAAAGAGAAAAATATGAAATTTGAAGAAATCCTTCCAAGATTAAAACAGGGCGAGAAATTTGTGAGACAAGGCTGGGGCGGTTTAGAGGAATATATTGTATTAAAAGATACCAAAACCCTCGATGGACAAAAATTTACCCCCTATTTTGTGATTTCGGTAAAAGGCGAAGGTTATTCAATGTTTCAACCAACAGTATGCGATATTTTAGCGACGGATTGGATTGAAGTGAAATGACGATAAAAGTTGGTGTTCAACACTGTGTAAATAAAACGCCGACCGTGATTATCACGGGGGCAAGCTCGGGTATTGGAAAGGCACAAGCGGTCGCGTTTTTAAATCACGGTGCTTTTGTTATCGTCATAGATAAAGCACCTATTTCCATAGAACATCAAAATATCCTTAAAATTACCGCTGATATTTCTCAAAAAGCAGAAGTAGATAAGCTGTTTGAGATTGTTGCTGAGAAATTTTCTCAAATAGATGTACTTTGCAATACGGCTGGGATATTAGATGAGTTTAAAAATATAGAAAATACCGATATAGAATTATGGGATAAGGTTATTAACACTAATGTTCGTTCTATGTTTCTTATCACAAAAGCATTTATCCCTCTTTTATTAAAAGCCCCTTCTTCACGTATTATCAATATGGCGTCTATTGCAGGGCTAACCACAGCAGGTGGGGGAATTGCTTATACGGTATCCAAACACGCGGTTATCGGTTTTACAAAACAGCTAGCCTATGAATATCAAGGCAAAAATATCAGAATCAATGGCATTGCACCTGGTGCAATTAGAACAAAAATGACGGAGCCTGATTTTGCCCAAGAGGCAGAATTAGCTCGTTGGGTTCAAAATGAAACCCCCATTAAAAGATGGGCTGAACCAGCAGAAGTTGCCAATCTCACACTTTTTTTAGCCAGTGATCAGGCTGATTATATGCACGGTACAATTTTAACAATGGACGGTGGCTGGACAATAAAAGGATAACAACAGATTTTTAAGCTCAATATTATTTAAAAGAATTGATTTTTTTATACTTATGGAGACTTTATTATGTTAGAAATTCTTATTGCATTAGCAGTAACTTCGGTGGTTGCTTACTTTGTACTCAAAGGCTACAAAGCCCAAGCAATCTTAATTTTTGGTGGTATCCTTTTAATGCTTGCCTCAATGTTACTGGGAAAAGGGTTACCCCTTCCGGAAAGTAAATCCACAGGCTCGCATTTATTAGATATTTTCCACTTCATCAAAATTACCTTCTCTTCTCAAAGTGCCGGACTCGGCTTAAAAATTATGGCAATCGCAGGGTTTGCTTTCTATATGCACGAAATCGGTGCCTCTGCCTCATTGGTGCGAGTATTAACTAAACCGCTAGAAAAAGTTAGCCATATGCCGTATTTCTTTATGGCGTTATGTTTCTTTGTCGGCGAGTTTTTATCTATCTTTATTACCAGTGCCTCAGGGTTAGGGGTGCTTTTAATGGTAACGCTCTATCCCTTAATGCGTGGCGTAGGATTAAGCCCACTTACCGCTTGTGCACCCATTGCGACTGCGGTTGCCGTAGAAATGGGACCAGCACAGGGGAATGTGAACTTTGCCGCAGAATTGATCGGCATTGATGTGGTGGAATATGTGGTTAATTATCAAGTATTAGTCGCTGTGGCGTCATTGGTTGTGATCGCATTTTTACATATTGTGGTACAAAAATATTTTGATAAAGCAGAAGGCTATCAACATACTGGTAATATTGAAGATGTGCGAGTTGATGCAAAAACTCAACAAGATTTAGAAAAAGCACCGACCATTTATGCTATTTTACCGATCATTCCATTAGTGCTTATTTTTATGTTTAATAAGCTCACTATTAGTAGCATAACAATGGACGTAACCACCGCAATGCTGGTTTCTGTTGTGATTGCATTAGTTTTTGAATATTTCACATTAGGCAACGCCAAAAAAGTGATCGATTCTATCCAAATTTTCTTTGATGGAATGGGCAAACAATTTGCAAACGTAGTGACTTTCATTGTGGCAGGTCAAACCTTTGCACAGGGCTTAACGACGATTGGCGTAATTGACATTATTATTAAAAGTGCGGAAACCGCAGGTTTTGGGGCTATCGCAATGACCATTGTGATGGTGTTAATTATTATGATTACCTCTGTGTTAATGGGATCAGGCAACGCCGCATTCTTCTCATTTGCAAATTTAGTTCCAGAAATAGCCTCTAAAATGGGCATTGCACCAGTAATGATGTTACTCCCAATGCAATTTGTGGCAGGATTAAGCCGTAACATCTCGCCAATTGCACCAAATATGGTGGCAATCGCAGGGGTCGCGAATGTATCGCCATTCGCTCTTGCAAAACGTACCGCAATCCCAATGCTCGGCGGTATCATTATTTCAACTCTCGTGAGTATTATGACTTTCTAGGAGATCCAAAATGAATATTTTTATGTTAAGTAACGGAAAATTGCCAAACTCAAAAGTATTACTTGAATATGCCTTACCTGCGATTATTCCGTGTTTCAAAGCACAAAAAATCAAAAAAGTCGTGGTCATTCCTTATGCTGTTATTCGTCTGAGTTATGATGAACGCGTACAAAGCGTAAAAGACGCCTTAGCGGAATTAGACGGCTTAGAAATCAAAGGGATTCACGAATTTGCCGATCCTGTGCAAGCCATTTATGATGCTGACGCGATTATGGTAAGCGGTGGCAATACATGGCACTTAAACAAATGTTTACACGATAATGGTTTAATTGAGCCAATTCGTGACAAAGTGTTAAATCAAAATGCGGTTTATGTTGGCTGGAGTGCAGGTTCTGTAATTTGCTCGCCAAATATGTGTACCACTAATGATATGTGCATTGTTGATGCAGCGATTACCCCATCACTTAATCTTGTGCCATTTCATATCAACGCCCATTATATTGATGCCACGATTGAAAATCATATGGGCGAGACTCGTGATGAACGCATTGAAGAATTTTGTATCCGCAATCCACACAAATCGGTAATAGGTCTTCCAGAAGGAACGTGGTTGCATTTAAGCGATAACGGATTAACTTATCATACACCGAATAATAAACCTTATACTTGGTTTCAGTTTGGGCAGGAAAAACAGAATTTTACTGAAACGGATATGACTCGCTTTATGCAAGTAAATTTATAAGCGGTTATATTTTTATTAAAATTTGCAAATCCCACAATTTTTCAAGATTGTGGGATTTTTTGATGTTAATTTTTATAACCTTTTACTAAATAATGGCTTTGCCAATATAACAATAGAAGTAGAAATAACGCTTGAAAAGATATTGGCGATAAACGTTGAATTAAATAAGGAAGAAATTCATAAATATAAACAAGGTAATGATTGTGTTAAAGTGACAACTTTAATATCAAATCTCACCCCTAATAACCGCATTCGTTGAATGACCTTTTTATTATCTTGGGCATTCATCATTTCTTGTAGTAAAAAATGAGCGATCATCGTTTCTCTTGTTAAAATACAGATACTATAAAAACAAACTAATCATAATTAACAAGATGAGTAACACTTTTATAATCCTTTATTTATATAAAATTATTTTAAGCAGCATAACTAAATCATTATTCCTATGCACTAAGTAATATATTACAGTTTATTTCTTTGACAACTTTCTCTATAATGCACCCTCACAATGTTCTTTAAAATCTATCTGGTGGAATTATGAATCCTATGTTAAACATTGCTATTCGTGCAGCACGAAAAGCAGGAAATATTATTATGAAAGGCTATGAGCAATCAACGAAAGATACTGAAGTTGCTCAAAAAGGTACGAACGACTATGTCACTGCTATCGATAAAGCGGCAGAACAAGCGATTATTGAAGTCGTACATCAATCTTATCCTGATCACGCAATTATCGGCGAAGAGTCAGGGTTAATCGCAGGCAAAGAAAGCAATGTGCAATGGGTAATTGATCCATTAGATGGTACAACCAATTTTGTACATCGTTTCCCCCATTTTGCGGTTTCTATCGCAATTCGTGAAAATGGCATCACCACTGTGGGTGTGGTTTACGATCCTATCCGTAATGAATTATTCACTGGCGTACGTGGCGAAGGTGCAAAATTAAATGAGTTCCGTTTACGTGTTGATAACAAACGTGACTTAGCGGGTACTGTTTTAGCAACAGGTTTCCCTTTTAAAACCCCAAGACACTGCCCTGCTCACTTAAATATGATCGAAGCGTTAATGGAAAAAGGCGTTGCTGATTTCCGTCGTACTGGATCAGCGGCATTAGACCTATGTTATGTCGCAGCAAGCCGTGTTGATGGTTACTTTGAAATTGGTTTAAAACCTTGGGACTGTGCCGCTGGCGATTTAATCGCACGTGAAGCAGGTGCATTAGTCACTAACTTCGTTGGTGGTACTGACTACTTAACCTCTGGCAACATCATTGCCGGTAATGCACGTATCGTAAAAGAAACATTAAATAGCATTAAGCCTATTTTAACTGACGATTTAAAAAAATAACCCTTAAATAAGCGGTCAAATTTTTGATAAAATTTGTAAAAAATCATTAAAATTTGACCGCTAAACCAGAAGACTGCTATTTATGCAAAATAATTATCCACTTTTAAGCCAAATCGATTCGCCTGATGAATTACGTTTACTTTCAAAAGACAAACTTCCTGAACTTTGTACTGAATTACGAAGCTATCTTCTTGAATCCGTTAGCCAAACAAGTGGACATTTAGCCTCTGGTTTAGGTGTCGTTGAACTAACCGTTGCGTTACACTACATCTTTAATACCCCTTTTGATCAGTTGATTTGGGACGTGGGTCATCAAGCCTACCCCCATAAAATTCTAACGGGTCGTCGTGAGCGAATGCACACCATTCGTCAAAAAAACGGTTTACACCCTTTTCCGTGGCGTGAAGAAAGTCCTTATGATGTGTTAAGTGTTGGACATTCTTCCACCTCTATCAGTGCAGGCTTAGGTTTAGCCATTGCTGCTGAAAAAGAAAATGCAGGGCGTAAAACGATTTGTGTGATCGGAGATGGTGCAATGACCGCTGGAATGGCGTTTGAAGCACTGAATCATGCAGGGGCATTACATAATGATATGTTAGTTATCTTAAACGATAATGAAATGTCGATTTCTGAAAATGTTGGAGCGTTAAATAATCATCTCGCCCGCATTCTATCAGGCGAGCTTTACACGACTTTCCGTGAAAGCAGTAAAAAAATTCTCTCAGGTTTACCGCCGATCAAAGAATTTGTGCGTAAAACCGAAGAGCATATGAAAGGCTTTATTTCCCCTGTCGGTACCATTTTTGAAACCCTTGGTTTTAATTATATTGGACCAATTGACGGACACGATATTGACGAGCTAATCAGCACCTTAAAAAATATGCGTAATCGTAAAGGTCCGCAATTACTGCATATTATGACCAAAAAAGGCAAAGGCTATAAACCCGCTGAGCAAGATCCGATTAGTTTTCACGGCGTACCAAAATTCGATCCAACAAATGGCACGTTACCGCAATCAAAAACCACCAAAACCTATTCTGATATTTTTGGAGATTGGTTGTGTGAAATTGCAGAGCAAGATGAAAAATTGATTGGTATTACGCCAGCAATGCGTGAAGGCTCTGGAATGGTGGAATTTTCTAAACGTTTTCCAAAACAATATTTTGATGTCGC